>DATJPY010000022.1:0-107877 GCA_035506135.1 Myxococcota bacterium
TTCGTCGTCGGCTGCGACGGCGCCAACAGCTTCGTCCGCCAGCATCTGGGCGCGACCGTGACCGACCTCGGCTTCTTCTTCGACTGGCTCATCGTCGACGTCATACCCCGCGAGCCGCGCGTGTGGGACCCGCTCAACATCCAGATCTGCGACCCCGCGCGTCCCACGACGCTGGTGTCCGGCGGCCCCGGGCGGCGCCGCTGGGAGTTCATGCGGCTCCCGGGCGAGAGCATCGAGGAGCTGAACAGCGAGCCCACCGCGTGGCGCCTGCTCGCGCCGTGGGGCTTCACACCGCAGAACGCGACGCTCGAACGCCACACGGTGTATCGCTTCCAGGCGCGCTGGGTCGACACGTGGCGGAACGGGCGGCTGCTGCTCGCCGGCGACGCGGCGCATCAGATGCCGCCGTTCGCCGGCCAGGGCATGTGCTCGGGCCTGCGCGACGCGGCGAACCTGGCCTGGAAGCTCGATCTCGTGCTCGCCGGCAGGGCGCCCGACCGGCTGCTCGACAGCTACGCGAGCGAGCGCATCCCGCACGTGCGGGCGCTCATCGAGCTGTCGATCGAGCTCGGCAAGGTGATCTGCGTGGCCGACCCGGCCGCGGCGGCGGCGCGCGACGAGCGGATGACCTCGGAGGCGCACGCCCGGAGCGCGCCGATCGCGGCCCCTCTCCCGTCGCTCGGCCCCGGACTCTTCGCGGAGGGGAGCGCCGGCGCCGGCCGCCTGTTCGTGCAGGACCGCGTGCGGCGGGGCGACGCCGAGGGGCGCTTCGACGACGTCGTGGGGCGCGGCTTCGCGCTCGTGAGCCCGATCGGGGACCCGGCGGCGGCGCTCGACCGCGAGTCGGCGGCGTTCTTCGCGGCGCTCGGAGGCGTCACGGCGCACGTGTCGGCCGACGGGCCGATCGTCGATGCGAACGGCGGCTACGCCCGCTGGTTCGCCGCCCACGGAGCCGCGGTGGCGCTGCAGCGTCCGGACTTCTACGTCTTCGGCACCGCGCCGGCGCTCGACGGCGCGCGCGGCCTGGTCGAGTCGCTGCGCAGCGCGCTGCGGGGCTGACACCGCCCGGCGCGGCGGCTCGATGGCAATCCCGCGCTGCACCGATGGAGCTATAGTCCCGCCCGCCGCGACGGAGAGGAGATCCCGATGGCCGATGCGCTTCCGATCCCCGACGTGCTCACGCAGCTCGTGCTGCAGAATCCGCCCCAGACCGCCGCCGACATGCGCCGCCTGATCGACGGCTTCGCGGCGTTCATGAATGCGGATCTGCCCGAGGTCGGCGCCTTCCACGAGGCGGTGTCGATCTGCGATGGCGTCAGCGCCGACGTCGTGGTGCCGAGGAGCGCCGGCCCCCATCCGGTGGTCGTCTACCTGCACGGCGGCGGCTGGATCTGCGGGAGCGCGCGCACGCACCGCAAGCTCGCCTTCCGCCTCGCCGAGGCCGGCTTCCTGGTGCTGAACGTCGACTATCGTCTCGCTCCCGAGCACCCGTTCCCGACGCCCTTCGAGGACTGCCTGGCGGCGCTGCGCTTCGCGCGCCGCGAGGGGGCGCGCTGGGGCGGCGATCCCGCCCGGATCGCCGTCGCCGGCGACAGCGCGGGAGGCAACCTCGCCGCCGCGACGTCGGCAGCGCTCGCGGACGACCCCGCGCGCCCGAAGGCCGCCGTGCTGATCTACGGGGTCTTCGACTTCGCGACGATCGGCCAGGGCGCGATGCCCGGCATCCCCGAAGACGGCCCGCTCGCAGACCTGGGCCGGCGGATGATCGAGCTGATGGTGCGCTCGTACCTCGGCGACGATGCCGGCCCCCGCACCGCCGATCCCCGCGTGAGCCCGCTGCACGTCGCGCACCGGCTCCCGCCTACGCACGTCGTGGTCGGAGGCGCGGATCCGCTCGCCGCGCAGGCCGAGGCGCTCGTCAAGGCGCTCGGCGCGGCGGGCGTGAGCCACGAGCACTTCGTCGACGCGGGAATGCCCCACGGCTACTTCCAGATGGAGTTCCTGGCGCCGACGCGGCCCGCCATCGCCCGCGCCGTCGCCTTCCTGCGCGAGCACGTCTGAGGATCGGGCGCGAGCGGCTAGACCCGGGCGGCGTGCTTCGCGATCGCGTCGACCAGCGTGGGCCAGAGCGCCCGTGGCAGGTCGTGGCCCATGCCCTCGATCTCGAGCAGCTCGGCGCCCGGCACCGCGGCGGCGGTCGCGCGTCCGGCGTCGACCGGGATCAGCGGATCGGCCGCGCCGTGGATCACCAGCGTCGGCGCGCGCACCGCGGCGAGCGCGTCGCGGCGGCTCCCCGACGCGAGGATCGCCACGAGCTGGCGCGCCGTGCCGGCCGGGCTCGGCCCGCGGTCGAAGGTGCGTCCGGCCATCGCGCGGACCTCGGCCTCGTCGAACGCGAAGCCGGGGCTGCCGATCGTCCGCCACAGCCGGACGCCGTGCTCGATCGCCGCCGCGCGCTCCGTGGGCGGCGGCGTGAGCAGCATCGCCATCGCCTCCGGCCGCGCCTGCGGCAGGCTCGGATCCCCCGTCGTGGACATGATCGAGGTCAGCGTGCGCACGCGCGCCGGATGCTCGATCGCGAGCGTCTGCGCGATCATGCCGCCCATCGACGCGCCGACGACGTGTGCGGACGGGAGATCGAGCGCGTCGAGCAGCCCGGCGGCGTCGGCCGCCATGTCGGAGAGCCGGTAGGGCGCGTCGACCGGACGTCCCTGCGCCACGGCCCCGAGCGCGCCCATCACGTCGGGCAGACCCGCCGGGTCGAGCCTCGTCGAGAGGCCGGCGTCGCGATTGTCGAAGCGGACGACGTGGTGTCCGCGGTCGGCGAGCGCCTCGCAGAACTCGTCGGGCCAGAGGATCATCTGCGCGCCGAGCCCCATCACGAGCAGAAGCGGCGGATCCTCCGGATCCCCGATGCTCTCGTACTCGATCTCGATCCGATTGGCGCGCGCTCGCGGCATCGATGCGTCCTCCGGCGTCCAGGGCGACCCACGGAGTCTAGACCGGCGATCGGCCCCTCGGCGAGGCGCCCCCGCCCGGGCACTGGCCGGCCGCCCGCCCGGGGCGGTAGCCTCCCGTCCCCGGATCCGAACCGCGAGGAGCCGCCATGCGCCATACGCCGCCCGAGTTCGTCGAGATCACCCCCGAGCTGCGCGAGCGGATCGAGAAGTTCCGCGCCGAGCACGAGGGCGACCCGATCGGCAAGGTGGCCAACCACGTGCTGTTCGAGGACGAGAACGTGCGGATCTGGGAGATGAAGCTCGCGCCGGGCGAGCACTCCGACCTGCACCGCCACGATCACGACTACTACCTGGTGATCGACTCGGGCGACCTGGTGGCCGGGATCCCGCCGAAGTCGAGCGGGATGGACGCCTTCGTCGGCAAGGTCCCGGCGCAGGGCAACACGGTGGCCGTGCCGAAGGGCGGCGTCGAGTGGGCCCTGAACGTCGGGAAGAAGACCTACCACGAGATCCTGATCGAGCTGAAGAAGCGCTGAGGCGGCGCTCGAGCGCGAGCCGCGGCGGGACCTCGCGTGCCGGCGTCGGAGCCCACGCTGCACTTCGCATCGACGAGCGACGGCTGGCGCGTCGCGCTGCATCACCGCCCGCCGCGCGGCGGGGGACATCGCACGCCCGTGCTGCTCTGCCACGGCATGGGCTCGAACCGCTTCAACATGGACGGACCCGCGCGCGCCAGCCTCGCGCGCCACCTCGTACGGGCCGGCTACGACGTCTGGATCCTCGAGCTGCGCGGAGCCGGCCGCTCGCACCGCCCGCTGCTGCGCGTCCCGCGCGCCTCCTGGTCGTGGACCTTCGAGGACTACGTGCAGCACGACGTGCCTGCGGCGCTCCACCGGGTGCGCGAGCTGACGGGTCGCGAGCGCATCCTCTGGGTGGGCCACTCGCTCGGAGGCATGGTGGCGTATGCGAGCCTGATGACGCCCGCCGCCAGCGCGTTCGCGGGCGCCGTCACGCTCGCCTCGCCGGGAATGTCGGAGATCGGCGACGAGGCGATCGACCGCTGGCTCGCGCTGCGGCGGCTGCTCCGGCTCGCGCCGGCGCGCATCCGCGTGCGCTCGCTCGCGTGCGCGGCGGCACCGCTGGCGCCCTTCATCGCCGCGACGGCCCCGAGCCTGCTCCGCGACTGGTTCTGGCATCCGGACAACTTCGACGTCGAGATCGTCCGCTTCATGATGCGCCGCGGTGTCGAGGACCTCCCGCGCTCGCTGCTGATCGAGTTCGCGCGCTGGTACGAGGCACGCCGCATGACCGATCGCTACGAGCTCTTCGGCTTCGCGGATCACCTGGAGCGCATCCGCGTCCCGATGCTGGTGATCGCGGGGAGCCGCGACCGGCTGACGCCGGCCGCCGACCTCGAGCGCCTGTTCGAGCGGCTCGGCTCGTCCGACAAGACCTTCGTCGTCGCCGGGCACGCCTCCGGCCTTGCGCACGAGTACAGCCACGTCGATCTGGTGCTCGGGCGCCATGCGCCGGACGAGATCTACCCGCTCGTCACCGACTGGCTCGACGCGCGGCGCCCGACGAGCTAAGGAGACGGATCGCCTAGCGAGAGGTCCGAGCGTGGAGCGAAACGCGACCGCCGCCATCGTAGGCGCCGGCGACTGGATCGGCGCCGCCATCGCCCGCAGGTTCGCCGCCGAGGGCTTCACGGTCTTCGCAGGGCGCCGCAACGGCGAGAAGCTCGCACCACTCGTGGCCGACGTCGAGGCGAAGGGCGGACGCATGGTCGCGCGCTCGCTCGACGCGCGAAAGGAGGAGGAGGTCGCGGCCTTCCTCGCGGACGCCGACGCGGCGGCGCCCCTCGAGGTCTGCATCTTCAACGTCGGCGCGAACGTGAGCGTCCCGTTCGTCGAGACGACGGAGCGCGTCTTCCGCAAGGTCTGGGAGATGGCGTGCTACGCGGGCTTCCTCACCGGGCGCGAGGCCGCGCGCCGCATGCTGCCGCACGGGCGCGGCTCGCTCTTCTTCACGGGCGCGACCGCGAGCCTGCGCGGCGGCATCGGCTACGCGGCCTTCGCAGCCGCCAAGGCGGGCCTGCGCATGGTCGCCGAGAGCGCGGCCCGCGAGCTCGGCCCGCGCAACCTCCACGTCGCCCACCTGGTGATCGACGCGGGCGTCGACACCGCGTGGGTGCGCGAGCGCATCGAGGAGCGCGGCGGCAAGGCGGCCCTCGACCAGCTCGCGCCCGACACGCTGATGCGACCCGAGTCGGTCGCCGAAGCCTACTGGCAGCTCCACCAGCAGCCGCGCGACGCCTGGACCTTCGAGCTCGTGATCCGGCCCTTCGGCGAGCGGTGGTGAGGCATGGTGAAGCCGGAGTTCCACTTCGACTTCGGGAGCCCGAACGCCTACCTCGCCCACCTCGTGCTGCCCGGGATCGAGGCGCGGACGGGAGTCCGCTTCGAGTACGTCCCGGTCCTGCTCGGCGGCATCTTCAAGCTCACGAACAACCGCTCGCCGGCGGAGAGCCTGGCGGGGATCCGCAACAAGCCGAGCTACGAGCAGCTCGAGATGCAGCGCTTCCTGCGCCGCCACGGCATCACCCGGTTCCGGATGAACCCGCACTTCCCGGTGAACACCCTCGTGCTGATGCGCGGCGCCCTCGCCGCCCGGGAGCTCGGCGTCTTCGAGCGCTACGTCGACGAGGTCTTCGCGCACATGTGGGCGGAGCCGAAGAAGCTCGACGACCCGGCCGTGCTGCGCGCCGCGCTCGAGGCCTCTGGGTTCGACGCGGCGCGCCTGCTCGAGCGGGCGCAGACTCCGCCGATCAAGCAGCAGCTCATCGAGAACACCGAGCGCTCCGTCGAGCGCGGCAGCTTCGGCGCCCCGACCTTCTTCGTCGGCGACGAGATCTTCTTCGGCAAGGACCGCCTGCGCGAGGTCGAGGAGGCGATCCGCGAGGCGCAGTCGGACGGTTGATCCTCGACGCGCTCGCCTTCTCGAGCGTCTGGGTCGCGGCCGCGGCCACGGCCCTGGCGGCGGCGGCCTCGCGCTCGTTCGGCGCCCCGCAGAGCCCGGAGCTGCTCGCGCTCGCCTTCGCGGGAACGCTCGCGGTGTACTCGCTCGACCGGCTGCGCGACGTCGCGCGCGATCGGATGACGGCGCCGTCGCGGAGCACCTGGGTCGAGCGACACTGGAATGCGATCGCCGGCACCGCGGCGATCGCCGCGCTCGCCGCCGGCGTCTGCGCCGTGGTGCTCGGACCCGCCGCCATCGCCGCGGCGGCCGCGGCGGGCGGGCTCGGCGCGCTCCACCGCCGCCTCAAGCACGTGCCCTTCGCGAAGTCGCTCTACGTGGCAGCGGCGTGGCTGGCGGTCACGGTGGCGCTGCCGGCGGCGGTCGCGCGCCCGCCTCCGTCGGCAGCGGCCTTCGGCTGGTCGGCGACGACGGTCGGCCTCGCGCTCGTCGCGAACGCCATCGCATCGAGCGCGCGCGACGCGGAGGCGGGGGCGGCGGTGATCGGCCGCGAGCGGGCGCTCCGGCTGGCGCTCGCCTGCGCTCTCGCAGGAGCCGGCGCCGGCCTGGTCGCGCCTCGTCCGCAGCGCGCGCTCGCGGCGGTCGCCATCGCGACGGCCGCCGCGCTCGTCGGATTCCGTCCGGGCGAGCGGTACGGCCTGCTGATCCTCGACGGCGCCCTCACGCTGGGCGCGCTCTGGACGTTCGTCTGACGGAGGCGCCCGGCAGGCGCGCTCGCTAGGCGAGCGCCGCCCGCGCCCCGGCCGCCGCGAGCGCCTCCGCCACCTCGTGCGCGGCGCCGTAGCCGGGCAGGAACGTCACGCCGGGACCCGGGTGACACGACGCGCCGCACAGATAGAGGCTCGGGATCGGCGTCGCGTGCGCCGAGCCCGGAACCAGCAGGCGCCCGCCGATCATCTGCTCGGGATGGATGAGGCCGTGCGTGAAGTCGCCGTTGGTCGCGCCCTGCATGGCGGCGAAGTGGTCGGACGAGAAGACGGCCCGCTCGACGATGCAGTCGCGCAGATCGGGCATGAACTCGGAGAGGCGGTCGAGGATGCGCTCCGCCATCTCGTCCCGCAGCCGGCCGCGATCCTCGCGCGGCGCCTCGCACGGGAAGAAGAAGCCGTACGTCGTGGCGACGTGGTAGCCGTCGGGCGCCAGGCTCGGGTCCATCACGGTCGGGATCTGCATGCCGACGGGAGGATGCTCGGGCACCTCGCCGCGCCGGCACGCCTCGTAGCTCGCCTGCTGGAGCTCCGGGTCGGGCACGAGGGTCGTGTTGAAGCGCGTGCGCGGATCGGCGTTGAGGTGCTCGAAGGGCGGAGCGTAGGTGGGCAGGCGCCGCAGCTTGAAGAGCAGGTGCATGAAGGCGCCGCGCTGCTCGATCGACTCGATCTGCTTGGCCGGCGCCTCGTCGAGGTGGTCGCGGCCGACCAGCCCGAAGAAGGTCGCGGGCTTGTCGAGGTTCGAGACCACGGCGCGCGCCGTGATCTTCTTCCCGTCGCGCAGCTCGACGCCGATCGCGCGGCCGTCCTCGATGAGGATGCGCCGCACGGGGGTCCGGAAGCGCACCTCGCCGCCTTTGTCGGCGATCGAGCGACACAGCGCCTCCGACAGCGAGCCCATTCCGCCCTTCACGCGCCGCATCAGCCCACCGCCCTCGTTCTGCGCGAAGGTGTAGACGAGGCACAGCGCACTGCCCGGCGTGAACGGCCCCTTGTAGGTCGACTGCACCGCCGCGAAGGCAGCCAGCGCGCGCAGCGTGCGGTGCCGCTCGCGGTCGGGCAGGAAGCGATCGACCAGATCCATCGCCGAGCCCGTGAAGGCGAGCTGGATCTGCTCGCGCTTGCGCTCGTTCGGCGCGCGGTCGAGCAGCTCCTCGAGCGTCGGCGGCACGCTGCGCGGCGTGAAGCGGTCCATCAGGCTCGCCGGGTACTTGCAGAACGCCATCAGGCGGACGAAGCCGACCATCGCGCTCGCGCCGAAGTGTCGCAGCACGTAGAGCGCCATCCGCAGCGGATTCGAGTAGAAGACGGCGGGCGGCGACGTCTTCGAGTTGACGTTGCAGGCCATGATCGGCAGGTCGATGAACTCGACGCCGTAGCGCCGCAGCTCGAGCTCCTCCTCGAGGCCCTTCGCGAGCGGGAAGAGCAGGCTCGCGCCGACGTCGTTGCGGCAGCCGGAGAGGATCTCGCGGGTTCCGGCCATCCCGCCGGCGTACGCGTTCTTCTCGAGGCAGACGACGCGAAGCCTGCGCTTGGCGAGCAGGGCGGTCGCCGCGAGCCCGTTGTGGCCCGCGCCGACCACGATCGCGTCGTAGTCGACCGCCGCGCTCACTGCGGCCTCGCGAGCCAGCGCACCTGGCGCTCCTGCGCGGCGAGGTACAGGCCCATCGCGAAGGTGAAGCTCGTGAAGAGGCTCATCACGAAGTAGATCCAGGTGTGGCGGAGGCCGCGCCGCGGCCCGTCGATGATCGTCCAGAGCGGAAAGAGGACGACATTCGTGAGGATCATGTCCTGCCCGATCGACCCGGCCGCCGGATTGGTGAAGAGCATCCCGGTGAAGTGCACCCAGCTCGCCTCCGCCGGGTACGCGAAGACGTACTTCGAGTTGAAGTACCAGCCGACGCACACGGACACCGCGGCCACCGCGTAGTAGATCCGCTCGAGGATCGTCGGCTCGGATCCCTTCCAGTCGCGGCGGTAGAGATGGGCGTTCGCGTAGAAGAACACGGCGACCGTGAGCGCGCCGAGCCCGGCGTGGACGAGCAGCGAGACCATGGAGCCCTCTCCCGCGGAAGTGACCCCGAATTCTAGTCCGGGCTACCATCGCTGCGCTCGCGCCACCATGTCGCGCCGACTGCTACTCGCCATCGCCGTCCTGCTCGCGCCGGCTCCCGGCCGCGCCGAGCCGTGCTTCGCTCCGGCATCGATCGGAGACGGCTGGCCGATCGCCGCCCCCGGCAACATCGGCTTCGATGCGACGGCGCTGTGCGCCGCGCTCGCGGCGGTCGCGACCGGCGACGCCAACGTCCACAGCGTGATCGTGGTGCGACACGGCTGGCTGGTCGCGGAGCTCTACCGCACGGGCCTCGATCGCTCCATCTGGAGCGTGACGGCGCACGAGACGGCGTTCGGCCCGAACGATCTCCACGACCTTCGCTCGGTGAGCAAGAGCGTCGTGGGGCTGCTCGTCGGCATCGCGGTGCAGGACGGGCGGATCGCGAGCGTCGATGCACCCGTGCTCGGCTTCTTCCCGGAGTACGAAGACCTCCGCTCTCCCGAGCGCGAGGCGATCACCGTGGCGCACCTCCTCACGATGAGCAGCGGCCTCGACTGGAACGAGGAGCTCAGCTCCGGCCTCCGAGGCGACGACACCGGCTGCGCAGTGATCGGAGGCGGCGGCTCCCCTCTCCTCGCGCAACGCCGGCCGCAAGCCGCCGAAAATCCTCGGCCTGCGCGGCCTAGGGCCGCGGCTTGACTTCGCGGCTCGATCGGTGGGAGGATGGCCGCCATCGGCTCGCGGGTCCCTCTCCTCGGAACGGTGCCATGATGTGCCGCGCTGCGTTGCTCGCTTCGGTCGTCCTGCTGCTGCTCCACTCCGCCGCCTCGGCCGCCGAGCTCCGGCCAGGGGATGCCTCGCCGCCGCTCGCGCTCGAGGACGTCAAGGGCCGCGCGCTCGCCGTCCCGTCTCCGGGCCACGTGATGTTGCTGTCGTTCGCCTCCCGGTCTACCGCGGAGGCGACGGGAGAGATCACCCGAGCGATCCGCGTGGACTATCCGGGGCTGGAGATCCTGTCGTTCATCGATCTCTCGGGCCTTCCCGGTTTCATGCACGCGATCGCGAGGGAGCGGATGGCGGCCCGCCAGGAGGGCGCGGTGAAGGCGACGCAGGCGGCCTTCGCCGCGGCGGGGCGAGAGGCGCCCGACGATCTCGATGCGCGCATCCACATCATTCCGGACTTCGACGCGAAGACCTGCGAGGCGTTCGGCGCGACCGACGCGGGCAACCAGCCGATGATCGTGCTGATCGGCAAGGATGGCCGCGTGAAGGCGATCTTCCAGCAGATGCCGTCGCTCGCCGAGGTGGAGGCCGCGGTCGCGAACGAGACCAGCAGCAAGCCTTGATCACGGCTCCAGAGCGCAGCCCCAGGGGCAGGGCCCCGTGGGGTGGCACGCGACCCGACGAATAGAAGCCGAGGCTCGCCGTCCCAGGCCACGATGCGTCGGAAGGCGGCGATCTCGACGGTGCTCGGCGTGCTCTTCGCGGTGGCAGCGCAGCCGGCGCTCGCGCGCGCCGAGGCGTCTCTCGAATCGGGCGCCCCGGCGATCGACGGCGGCGTCACCGCGCGCGAGCCCGAGTGGGCGCTCCGCCTTCCGCTGGCTCCATCCGCCCGACTCCAGCCCTACCTCGGCGTCGGCCGGCAGCCTGCCGAGATCGCGTGGAGCGCGGTGCCGCACCGCTTCACCACCAGCGAGCTCGACTCCGGGAGCATCGACGTGGGGACCGGCCTCCGCTGGAAGCTCGAGCCTCGCGTCGAACTCTTCGGCGAGTACGACATGCTCTCGATGCGCAACCCCGTGGACCAGGGGGAGCCCGGCCCCGGGCTCGTCGAGCGGCCCGCGGTCCGGGGCGGCCTCTCGATCCGCTTCTGACGATACGCTGCGCTCCACGGCCTCGCGAGAGGCCTCGTTCCGTGCGAGAGTGGACGCATGTCGGAGAACTTGAAGCTCCTCGGAAGGTACAGCGCGGCGATGCAGTCGGGCGACGGCGCGGCGGTCTACGCGTTCTGGGCGCCCGAGTTCCACAGCCACGTGACGGAGCGCGTGTCACCGGATCGCGTCGGGCAGGACGTGCGCAGCGACGAGCAGCGCTGGTGGCGGGAGGCCAAGTCCGCGTTCCCCGACATGACGTTCCACGTGAACCTCCTCATCGAGAAGGGCGATCTGGTCGTCTCGAACTGGACGCTCAGGGGAACGCACACCGGCGCGGCGTTCTACGACGTGGAGCCGTCGGGCCGACCCGTCGAGATCAACGGGACCGCGATCCTCCGCATCCGCGACGGCCAGATCGTCGAGCACTGGGGCGGCCCGCACTGCCAGCGCGGGCTCGGCCTGATCCGCTAGGAGCCGCGCCCGCTCGGATCAGACGCGCGACGGCTTCACCAGCCTCATGCCGTTCTCTCGCATCACGAGGCGGACCTCGTCGCGCGAGAAGCCGTCGAGGTCGTTCACGAAGGTCACCGGCTCGGCGAGGCCCTCGCCGTGCGGGAAGTCCGAGCCGAAGAGCATGTGGTCGGCGCCGATCTCGTCCCGCAGGGCCGGCAAGGGGTCTTCGTAGTACGGCGACACCCAGACGTGACGGCAGAAGGCCTCGACCGGATCCGACTGGAAGGCGAACGGCATCTGTCCGTAGGCCTTCCTCAGCTTCGCGAGGAGGCCCGGCACCCAGGAGCTGCCCGTCTCGATGGTGGCGACGCGCAGGCTGGGGAAGCGGTCGAAGAGGTTGCCGCACAGCAGCGCCGCGAGCAGGTCCGAGATCGGCTGGGCGGACATGCACAGGCGCAGCGGGTGGAAGTCGAAGGACTTGAAGTCGCCGCCGATACCCCAGGCCTCGAGGAACTTGAAGTAGCCCGAGTCGCCGGAGTGGTAGGCGACGGTGATGCCCGCCTCGTTGACGCGCGACCAGAAGGGGTCGAAGCGCGGGTGCGCCGGCGAGAAGCCGCCGGCGCGCGTCATCACCGGTGCAGCCCGCATCACCACCGTGCGGGCGTCGCGGGAGAGCGCCCACTCGAGCTCCGCCACCGCGGCGTCCACGTCCACCAGCGTGATGTAGGGTGCCGCGAACAGGCGCCCTCGATAGGCGAAGCCCCAGTCCTCGTCGAGCCATCGGTTGAAGGCCCGGAAGGCGGCAACCAGCGCCTCGGGATCGTCGATCAGCGACTCCTCCATGCCCACGCCGAGCGTCGGGAAGAGGAAGCAGGCCTCGAGCTCCTGCGCGTCCATCAGCGCGAGGCGCGCGTCGCGGTTGCGATAGGCCGGGTTGATCGGCTCGAGCTCGCCGAAGATCTCGCGGATGCTCTTGGCCTCGGGGTTCCTGCCGCGGAAGTACTCGTCGAGGCAGCCGGGCTTTGCGACCGGATCGAAGGTCGGGTTCGGGATGAAGCGGTTCACCTTGCCGCCGACCAGCAGCGTGCGGCGACCGTTCACGTCCGCCCACTGCATCGCGCGCCGTGCCATGCGCGGGTCGATGTGCCGGGTGAAGGCGTCCTCGGCCTCGTAGTAGTGGTTGTCGGCGTCGAAGGCGCGGAAGCCGAGGGGGCCGGCGGCGTGGCTCATCGGGGGCTCTCCTGCTTGACCGGGGGTCCGGGGTTGGATACTAGCGGAGCGGCTCCGAGCCTCTCCACGGCGACGCCGAAGCCGCCCCGCGAGGAGGATTCGAATGCAGGAGGTCGAGGGCAAGGTCGCCGTGATCACGGGCGCGGCCAGCGGAATCGGCCGCGCGATGGCGCGGGTGTTCGGCGCTGCGGGCATGAGGGTCGCGCTCGCCGACGTCGAGGCGGGCGCGCTCCGGGAGGCGCGCGCGGAGATCGCGGCCGACGGAGTCGAGGCCGCCGCGTTCGCGTGCGACGTCTCGCAGGCCGACGCGGTGCGCAAGCTCGCCGAGGATGCATTGTCGGCCTTCGGCAGGATCCACGTCGTCTGCAACAACGCGGGCGTCTTCTGCGGCGGCACCACCTGGGGGACGTCGGTCAACGACTACGAGTGGATCCTCCGGGTCAACGTCTGGGGCGTGATCCACGGCCTTCGAACCTTCGTCCCGATCCTGCTCGAGCAGAACGAGCCGGCGCACGTGGTCAACACGGCCTCGATGGCGGGGCTCACGACCGGCCCGCTGACCGCCGCCTACTTCATGAGCAAGCACGCAGCGGTGGCGCTCTCGGAGAGCCTCTTTCACGAGCTCGCGATGCGCCCGGGCTGTCCGGTCGGCGTCTCCGTCCTGTGTCCGGAGCTCGTCCGGACGCGAATCTTCGAGGCCGAGCGCAACCGCCCGCCGCACCTGAAGCGCGACGCTGCGGAGGATCTTCCGGAGGAGACGAAGCAGCTCGAGACCACGGTCGGCAGCTTCGCCTCGCTGGGCGTGGACCCTCGCGTCCTCGCCGAGCGGACGCTCGCGGCGATTCGCGAGGACCGCTTCTGGATCCTCCCGCCGGAAGGCGACCCGTGGCGCGTCGCCGCACGCCTGCGCAACCGGAGCATTGACGACGGAGCCAACCCGACGCTCGGCGGTGCGCTCGCCGGCGAGGGGCTATGAGCGCGTTCGGATCTGCCGGTCTGTCCGTCGATCGATCGCGGCGAAGAGCGCGAGCAGGCCTCGCGCCGCAAGCCAGAGCAAGGGCTCGGGGGGAAGCGTCGGCGCCGGCTTCGGGAAGACGCGCGCCCACTCATTGTCGCGGCCGGTGATCGAGTCGGCGAGGATTTCACCTACCGCGGTCGCCTGCGCCACCCCGTGCCCGTTGTAGCCGAGCGCGTGCCACTGTCGCCCATCGCTCGCGTGCGCGCCGATCGACGGCAGGAAGCTCAGCGTCATCGCGATCCAGCCGCCCCAGAAGCGCGCGATCGGTAGCTTCGCGAGCGCGGGGAAGCGATCGCGGAAGCCGCGCACGATCACGTCCTGACAGGGCGCATCCGGTCCTCCGTATCCGGCGGGGCGTGCGCCCCAGTGGTAGCGAGGCCCCTTCGAGCCGCCGATGATCGTGCGGCGGGCGGTCAGGCGATAGCTCTCGAGGATCTCGTGTGCGGTGTACACGCCCTCGCGTCGAGGCCAGCCGCCGATCGCCGCGAGCTGCACGTCGTCGAGCGGCTCGGTCTCGAAGAGCGTCACGTAGAGCGGAACGAGCTTGGCGCCGGGCGACCCGATCTCGCGCGTCCAGGCATTGGTCGCCATCACGACGCGCTCGGCGCGCACGTCGCCCTGGGCAGTGCGCACGACCGGCGCGGAGCCCTCGTCGATTCGCGTCACGCGCGTTCCCTCGTGGATCCGAACGCCCGCGGCGAGGGCGGCGCGGCGCAGGCCGAGCACGAGCTTGCCTGGGTCGAGTGTTCCGCCCGCACCTTCGAGCGCCCCGGAGAGGAAGGCCGGCGGAAGGCCGCGCGCGCGCATCTCCTCGCGCTCCAGGAAGCGCACGTTCGAGCCGACCGTGCCCGCCAGCTCCGCCGCGCGGCGAAGGCGCTTCTCCTGCTTCGGGTGCACGACGGCCATCACGTTGCCGCTCGGCGCGTAGTCGCACGCGATGCCGAGCTCGGCGATGAGCTCCTCGGTACGGTGCACGCAGTGGTCGGCGAAGCGCACGATCGCCGCGGTCCGCTCCCGGCCGTAGAGCATGAGGAGCGTCGGCAGGTCCTTGCCGATCGTCGGGGTCAGGTGCCCCGCGTTGCGACCGCTGGCGCCGAAGCCGCAGAACTCGCGCTCGAGCACCACGGCATCGACGCCCGAACGCTTCAGTGCGAGCGCCGTGGAAAGACCGGTGAGCCCGCCGCCCACGATCGCGACGTCGGCGCGCGCGTCGCCGGCGAGCGTCGGCTCGCGTTCCGGCGGCGACTCCAGGTAGGCGCTGATCGGCAGGAAGGGAGCCGAGAAGTCGTCCATCGTGTCGATCCCTCGCGAACGGAGCGCTCCGGGCGGGCTCATGGCGCCGACGGACGATCTCAAACCCTGGGCAGCGTCGCCGCCCAGCGCGCGAGCGTGTCCGCGAAGAGCCGCGGGTCCTGGCCGTGCATCGAATGGCCCACGGTCGGGAACGACTGGTAGTCGACGGCGCCGCCCGCGGCGCCGAGCAGCTCGCGCACCCGCACAGCCTGCACGTCGGAGAGCGCTCCCATGAGCTCACCCGTCGCCTCGTCCACCCGGCGGAAGTGATGCGTCAGGAGAACGGGCACCTTCACGCTCGCGAGCATCCGCGCGTGGTCGCAGCTCGCGGCCACCGTGCCGGTCCAGAACGCGCGGGCCCACTCGGGGTCGTACTCCTTCAGGTTCTGGGGCGGCTCGGGCTTCGCGATGGCGGAGAAGAGCGCTGCGAGCCACGCAGGCAGCTCGCGCGGAGCGGCGGCCAACATGCCGTCCCAGTCGCCGAGGCTCCACTGATCGCCGAGGTGCTTGCTCCAGAGCGCGAACATCGGGCCGATGCTCTGGCGCACCGACGGGCCGCACGCGGGATTCACCTCCGAGGCGAAGAGCGGCGGGTCCTCGTAGAGCGCGCCGCGGACCTGCCCCGGCCTCGCGTACGCCGAGAGCCACGCGGCGAGCACGCCACCGGAGGAGAGGCCGCTCACGATCGCGGGCCGGCTCACCGCTCCGTCGAGGAAGCGCACGAGGTCGTTGCCCATGTTGTCGAGCGTGTAGCGGCCGGGCGTCCTCGAGGAGCGGCCCTGTCCGCGCAGATCGACCGCGAAGGCCTGGAAGTGCTCCGCGAGCAGCGGCATCGCCTGCTCGTACCCCCACCACGACTCCGTCTGTCCGGGGATCAGGAGCAGGGCCGGCTTGTCCGGCGCGCCCGCGACCGCGTAGTTCATCGACACCTCGCCGGTGTCGAAGGTCCGCTCGGGGAAGGCGTGGGGGACGTAGGTCGCCTCGGGACGATGCGGGCCGAAGGCGTTGGCGAAGCGGCTCATGCGCTCCTCCGGAGCCGCGGGAAGAGGGGCTCCGCCGCACCCCGGTCGATCGACGCGCGCTGCGCACCCGAGAGTGGGAAGCTCTCGTAGAGCCCCGCGAATGCCGCGACGGCAGCGGCCGGCGCGTAGGGGAAGTCGCTCCCGTAGTGTACGTGGTCGGGCTCCGCGAACGCGAGCAGGCTCGGGAGGGCAGCCGGGCTGCTCGAGAGCGCGACGTCGAAGTGGAAGCGCTTGAGGCGCGCCATGCCTTCGAGCGGATTCCCGGACGCCGAGCCTGCGATCGCGATGCGATACGCCGCGTAGGGCACGAAGCCGCCTGCGTGCGACAGGATCACCTTCAGGTCGGGACAGCGGTCGAGCGTGCCCGAGCGGCAGAGGTTGATCGCGGCGCGCGTCGTGTCGAGCAGGAAGTCGGCCACGAATGCGGGTACACCCGGGAGCGGCTCGATCCCCGGGAGGATCGAGGGATGCACGAAGACGACGGCCCGCCGGCGGTTCAGCTCGTCGAAGAGAGGGTCGAAGCGCGGGTCGCCGAGATAGACGCCGCGGCTATTCGCCAGCAGGACGACGCCGTCGGCGCGCAGCGTGTCGAACGCGTAGGCCAGCTCGTTGAGCGCGCCGTCCACGTCGGGCAGCGTGAGCGTGGCGAAGAATCCGAACCGGGACGGATGGTCGTGGACGATCTTCGCGGCGATCTCGTTGACCTCGCGCGCGCGGGTGCGCGCCTCGCCCTCCTCGCCGAGGTGCACGCCCGGCGTCGAGACCGACAGGATCGCCGTCTCCACGCCGCGCGCGTCCATCACCTCGAGCGACGCCTCGGCGCTCCAGTCCGGGATGGGCAGGCCGCCCGCCGCGAGGCCGCGAGCGCGGAGCCAGCTCGCGTAGGAGGCCGGCACCATGTGGTGGTGCACGTCGATGCGCCTCGGGCCGGGCGCGGGCGAGCTCATCGCTTCGCAGCGGCCTCGAACGGACGCGCGACGCCCGGCGGCAGCGGCGTCGCCGGCGGATGGTGACCCCAGATGCTCGTCGAGTCGTACGAGCCCGCCACCCAGCTCGCCTCGTCCTCGATGAGACGGCCGCCCCAGCCGTACTCGATCTCGAAGCCCGACGGAGTGCGCAGGTAGAACGACGTCATGTGGTCGTTCGAGTGGCGCCCGAGCGACATCGTGATGGGGATCCCGCGCCGCTGGCACAGGTCGAGGGCCGTGCCCACGTCGTCGATCGAGCCGACCTCGAGCATCACGTGGTGCAGGCCGACGACGCCGGGCACTCCGGCGAGCGCGACCGAGTGATGTCGCGGGTTGCAGTGCAGGAAGCGCACGTGGATGCCGGCGTCGACCCGGTCGGAGAGCCGGAAGCCGAGGACGCGCGTGTAGAACGCCTGCGCGCGCTCGAGGTCCGGCACGATCAGCACGGCGTGTCCGAGCCCGCCGCGGCCCGTCACGAAGCCCGACATCGCCCGGCCCGGCCGGAAGGACGAGGGGCGCGCGAGCTGACCCCACGCTAGCTCGTGTCGGAACCCGAACGGGTCGACGAACCACGCGAGGTCGGCGACGGCGCGCTCCGCGGCGAGCTCCGGTCCGCCACGCTCCACCGTGAGCCCCTCCTTCTCGAGCGCGGCGGCAGCGGCGTCGAGAGCGACGGGGCCCGCCACCGTCCAGCCCAGGTACGCGAGGTCATCGCGCTCGCCCGGGTGGACGGCGATGCGGTGCGCGGCGTCGTCGATGCGCAGCCGCACCGCGCCGTCGGGCCCGCGCCCGGCGAGCTCGAGGCCGAGCACCTCGGGAGCGAACGTGAGCCACTCCTCCGCCTTCGGAGACGCGAGGCCGATGTAGCCGAGCGATTCGATCACGGTTCGACCTCCTGCCCTTCCGTCACGCGCGGGTCGGCGCGCTCTCTTGTTCTGTAGTGATCGCTACAGTACGCTGCCGCCCGAGCGGGGTCAAGGGAGAGGTCGTGGCGGCAGCGAGGGCGACCGGGAAGGCGCGATCGCGCCGGGCGCCGCGGAAGATCCGGGCGCACGGCGAGGAGTCCCGGCAGCGCATCCTCGACGCGGCGACGCAGATCGCGGGAGAGCGCGGCTACGACGGCACCAGCGTCGCGCTCGTCAGCGAGCGCTCCGGGCTGCCGGCCAGCTCGATCTACTGGCACTTCGAGAGCAAGGACCGGCTCCTCGCCGCCGTGATCGAGCGCAGCTTCCATCGCTGGCTCGAGCGCATGCGCGCGTGGCTCCCGCCGCGGAGGGGCGCGGACGGGGACGAGCAGTTCGATGCCGCGATCCGGCGCGCAGCGGCCGCGCTCACCGAGGCGCCGGAGTTCCTCCGGCTCGGGCTGATGCTCGTCCTCGAGCGCAGGCCCGAGGAGGCGACCGCGCGCCGGATGTTCCTCCAGGTCCGCGAGCAGGCCTACGAGGGCATCGTCGCCTCCTACGAGGCCTTCTTCGAGGGAGCGCTCGACGCCGCCGACGTGCGCGCGCTCGCGATGCTGACGATGGCGGCCGCGGACGGGCTCTTCATCGCCCACCAGGTGGAGCCCGCGCGCGTGGATCTCGACGACGCCTTCGCGCTGCTCGCGAAGGCGCTGCGCGGGGCCGCGAAGGAATTGGGCTCGCGGGCGGATCGTTCGAAGAGGGACCGGCGGTAGGCGTCGGGTGGACTCAAGCGGGCCGCGGCCCGCGCGGGACGTCCCGGAAGGGACCCGTGTCGGCGCGCTGCTCGCGCGGCATCCCAAGCAGCCGCTCGCTGATCACGTTGCGAGCCATCTCGGTCGTCCCGCCACCGATGCAGGACACCTGGCGCATCAGGTACCCGAGCCCGATCTGCGCGAAGAGCTCCTCCTCGGACGACCACGCGACCGCTCCCTCGCGGCCGAGCTCGAGGGCGATCGTGGCGCGGCGCGCGTTCTTCGTTCCGCCTCTTCGGGTCCGACTGGCCCCACGGCGAGGGCGTCGCGCACCCGCTCGACTTCGCCAAGGAGCTCTCGATGTTCAGCGAGGCCGAGCAGCGCCGCATCCTGCGCGACAACGCGGCGGAGCTGCTCGGGTCGGCGCCGGGCTGAGCCGGCTCCCGGATGATCTACACCACGTGGCGTCGGAGCCCCGTCTGCCGGACTGGCGGGACGTCGCGCAGCGCGCTTCGAAGGAGGCGAGGGACGCGCACCCCGCTCAAGCCGAGGAGCGCGAAGAGCGCTGCGTCTCCCCCGAGAGCCATTGCCGGCTCGGGCGCATAGACGGCGAGACCCTGGAGATTCGAGTCGGCAAAGGTGGCTAGGATCGCGGTCTGCGGGTTCTGTGCGCCGCTCACCGTGATGATCCGCGCTGGAAGAACGCTGACGTTGCTCCCGACGTAGAGCGTGAAGGGGTTGGCCACCGCAGCGATCACCCCCGGACAGGAGAGATCGCCGCCCGTCGCGAAGGAGGTCAAGAGGTACGCCGAAATGAACGTGTTGTAGCTGAGGGCGTACAGGCCGTTGTCGCTCGGATTGTCGGAGCAGTAGAGGCCGAAGACGCGCGTCAGGTAGATCACCCCGCCGAGCTCGAGCGTGTGGCTGAGCTCCGGCTGCGGGCTCGCGGTCGGCTCGCTGTAGAACGGCTGCAGCGAGCCCTGCTCGCCGCTGACGATGGAGGTGAAGTTGTTGGTCCAGACCGCCACGGTTCCGCCGCCGAGGTCGTCCGCCGAGAGCGAGTTCCCATAGCTGAACCCGCCCGGGTAGCTCGCGAACACCGATGCCCCGGTGCCGTTGAAGAAGCTCCGGTCGACCTCGTAGATCGCGCTGTCCGAGGCGACGAACACGCTGCGTCCGTCGCGCCCGCTCGGCGCCACGGGGCTCACCGCGACCCCCTCCGGATCGGTTCCCAGGTCGAGCGGGAAGTCGCCCAGGATCTCCGGGATGAAGCCGCGGACCTCGTGCTGCACACCCGTCGCGGCATCGACCTCGATCAGCTTCCCGTCGAAGGTGACGAAGACCTCGCCTTCGGGATCGGACGCGATGCCGACCGGGAGGTGGAGTCCGTCGTCGATGAGATTCGCGCCGGATCCGGTTCGGGGCGAGAAATCCGATACGGTCCCCGTGCCGGGGTCGACCGACACGATCCGGTTGCCCGACCCGCTGGAGAGAAGCGCGAGGAGATCGCCGGTCTTGAAGGATTCTGCCGGTTCTGGAGACGCGAGCGCAGCGATCACCGCCATGGCGACGGCTGTCGCGAGCCGCGCGCCGAGCGACACCCTGCACGCCACGCTGCGACGAGTCCACTCCGACCTTGCTGCTCGCATGATCTCCACCCCCGGCGCAAGAACATAGCCCGACGCGCGCCTCGACTGCGCACTGGGACGAGGAAGCGGATCCCCTCTCCACTTGCAGCCGGTCGTCGCCGCGGAGCGCTCGGCGTGAGCCTGGCTCCAGCGGTCAGCTCCGTCGCCTCGTGAGTGGCTCCGGCCAGGCCGAAGCGCTCGCTTCGCGCATCTCCTTCGGCTGCTGGAGGATCACCATGCGCGGCCCGAGCGCAAAGGTGACGATGGGCGCAGCGGGATGCAGCTCGTCGTCGACGCGCAACTCCCCTCGGGACGATCCATCCGAGTGGCGGGACGGTCTACCCAGGGCCTTCCGGCGCTCCTGCGCCCCGACTCCGCGGCAGATCTGTCCCTCGCGCACGCCGTCCGGTAACGTTGCGACTCCTCGGTGCGACCCCGGCAAGACCTGCTCCGAACGCGGCCCCCCGTCCCGGGGAATGTTTCGTCGCGCGGCTGCGGATTGCGGGAGACGAGTTCTTGAGAAAGGTGCTCGATCTGCGGGGCCTCTTCACCGACGTCAACACCCGCACGATCTACCTCTACTCCACCGTGATCGGGGCGCTGGCGGGGCT
Source organism: Myxococcota bacterium (assembly GCA_035506135.1). GTDB lineage: Bacteria > Myxococcota_A > UBA9160 > UBA9160 > PR03 > DATJPY01. The sequence goes on from DATJPY010000022.1 coordinate 20,511, forward strand.
GGGTGCCCTCGCGTTCAACGAGCTGCTGCACATGGCCGTCGGGGTCACCATGCACTCGTGGGTCCGCATGGCGGTCCCGCTGCCCGACGGGGAGAACGCGGTGCTGGCGCCCCCGGCCGGTCCGACGCGCCGCTGGCTCCTGCTGGTGCTGCCCATCATCGGCGGCCTCTTCTCGGGGCTGCTCGTGCGCACCTTCGCGCCCGAGGCCGAGGGCACCGGTACGGACAGCTACATCGACGCCTTCCACAACAAGGGCGGCACCATGCGGCGGCGGGTGCCCTTCATCAAATCGATCGCGACCATCTCGACCCTGGCGTCCGGCGGCAGCGCCGGCAAGGAGGGCCCGATCGCGCAGATCGGAGCCGGCATCGGCTCGGCGCTCGGCCAGTACCTCAAGATGGGGGCGCGGGCCCGCCGCGCGTTGATGGTGGCGGGCGCCGCGGGCGGCCTCGGCGCGATCTTCCGCGCGCCCTTGGGCGGCGCGCTGACGGCGACCGAGGTGCTCTACAAGGAAGACATCGAGACCGACGCCCTCACCCCCGCCATCCTCTCAGCGGTCACCGCCTACACGGTCTTCTGCTCCGTCAAGGGCTTCGCTCCCGTCTTCGGCTACCGGGGCGAAGGCTTCCAGTCGCCGGTGCAGCTCGTCTTCTACCTGGTGCTGGGGCTCTTCTGCTCGGCTACCGGCTACCTCTACGTGCGGCTGATGCATGGCTCGAAGAAGCACTTCTTCGATCGCCTGCCGGTCAACAAGTACGCCGTGCCGCCGATCGGCGGCCTGATGGTGGGCCTCATCGGCTTCTTCTTCCCGCAGGTCATGGGCCAGGGCTTCGGCTACGTGCAGGAGGTGATCTCCGGCCACTCGATCGACGGACTGCACGCCACGGCTGGGATCCTGCTGATACTCGCGATCGCGAAGATCGGAACGACCTCGTTCACCATCGCGTCCGGGGGCTCGGGTGGCGTGTTCGCCCCGAGCCTCTTCATCGGCGCCATGCTCGGCGGCTTCGTCGGCAGCCTGAGCCACCACTACTTCCCGGACCTGGTGCCGAGCGCGACGCCCTACGTGGTGGTCGGGATGGGCGCCTTCTTCGCCGGCGTGGCGAACGCGCCGGTCGCCTCGCTGATGATGGTGTGCGAGCTGACGGGAGCCTACGAGCTGCTGCCGCCGCTGATGGTCGTGGCGACGGTCGCCCTCGTCACGTCCCGGCGTTGGTCGATCTACACCACGCAGGTGGACAACAAGTTCTTCTCGCGGGCCCACGTCTGGGAGATGAACCCGAGCGTCCTGAAGCGCGTGACGATCCGCGACGCGACCCGGGGCGTCTACGAGCGCAACGCGATCATCCCGAACGACCTGCCGCTACTGCAGATGGAGGCGGTGGCGCGCGACACCGGCCAGACCGACCTCGTGCTGCAGAACGACCGCGGAGAGCTCTCGGGCCTGGTCGCGCTCAACGACCTGGGCGAGCGCGAGGACCTCGAGCACCTCGGCACCCTGGTGCTCGCGCACGACCTGGTGAACCGGCGGACCACCTACCTCACACCCGACGACAACCTGATCCGCGCGCTGGAGTTCTTCGCCGACCGCGAGTTCGACAAGATTCCGATCGTCGAGATCCGCAACGGCAGCAAGTACCTCCTCGGCCATGTGCAGTACCGCGACATCATCGGCTTCTACCAACGGGAGCATGGCACCGATGACATCCCGGGCGCCCAGCCTGCCGACCCTGGGCGCGCCGTCGCCGCGGCACCGAGCGGCACGCCCCGGCTTCGCGGACTCGAAGATCGGCAGGTCGCTACAGTGGAGAGTAGATGACGTTCGGGTCGTCGTTCGACGTCTTGACCCAGCGGTACTCGAGGTAGGACTTGAGCGGCCCGGACGCCGATGCGAGGTGGGCGTGCGGCGCATGAAATCGGAGGTGCGGAAGCGGGCGCAACTGGAAGGAGTGTTGGCGCGCCGGGAGGGAGTCGAACCCCCGACCCCCAGGTTCGAAGCCTGGTGCTCTATCCAGCTGAGCTACCGGCGCGTTCGCGAGTGGATACCCGACGCTCCCGACTCTCGCAAAGGCGAGGCGCGGAGACTCGTCGCCGCTAGCGGAGCTCGAGGCCGCGCAGGCTGCCCTCGGCGCGCCAGTCGCGCAGGATCTGGAAGAACTGCACGGAACCGCCGCCGTAGAAGCCGTTCTGGGCGGCGCGCTCGGAGAGCTTGCCCTCGTTGTTGTAGTAGCCGGGCGTGCAGGACTCGAGGAACTCGCGGCCCAGGCCTGCGAGCCGGATCACCGTGTCGACCCACTCCGTCTCGGCCGCCTCGGAGGTCTCGACCGTGCGCACGCCGTGGTCGAGCGCGTGCCGGACGATGTACGCGATGTGCCGGCTCTGCTCGTTCAGCATGTGCGGGAAGTTGACGGTGAAGCCGGCCTGCTGCGGGCCCATGATGAAGCAGTTGGGGAAGCCGCGGCTGTGCATGCCGTGGAGCGTGCGCACGCCGTCCTGCCAGCGCTGCGTCAGCGTCGCGCCGTCGCGCCCGTGGACCTCGTATCCTGCGCGCCGCGTGTAGTCCGTCCCCACCTCGAAGCCGGTGGCGTAGATCAGGCAGTCGAGCTGGTACTCGACGCCGCCGACCACGACGCCCTTCTCGGTCACCCGCTCGACGCCCTTCCCGTCCGTGTCGATCAGCGTGACGTTCGGCCGGTTGAAGGTCTGCAGGTACTCGTCGTGGAAGCACGGGCGCTTGCAGAACTGCCGGTAGTACGGCTTCAGCACCTCCGCGGTGGCCGCATCGCTCACGATCGAGTCCACCCGCGCGCGGATCTGCTCCATCTTCTGGAAGTCCGCGAGCTCGAGCGTCCTGGCGATGCTCTCGGGCGAGCCGATCGCGCCGGGCTCCTGCTGCACCATGACCAGGAGCTTGCGGATGATGTCGGTCCAGCCGTCGCTGACGAGATCCTCCGCCTGGAACCCGCCCGACACCAGGATGTTGAAGTTGTCCATCCGGTGCTGGTGCCAGCCGGGCGCGAGCGACGTCGCCCAGGCCGGGTCGGTCGCGCGGTTGCCGCGCACGTCGATCGACGACGGCGTGCGCTGGAACACGTAGAGGTGCCCGGCCGCCTCGCCGAGGTGCGGGACGCACTGCACGGCCGTTGCCCCCGTGCCGATCACCCCGACGCGCTTGCCGCGAAGCCCCGTCAGGTTGCCGTTGGAGTCACCGCCCGTGTAGCCGTAGTCCCAGCGGCTGGTGTGGAAGGAGTGGCCCCGGAAGGACTCGATGCCGGGGATGCCGGGCAGCTTGGGGCGGTTCAGCGGCCCGGTCGGCATGCACACGAAGCGGGCGCGGATGCGGTCGCCGCGGTCCGTCTCGAGGATCCAGCGCGCGCCGCCCTCGTCCCACCGCATCTCGGTCACTTCCGTCTGGAAGCAGGCGCCGCGGTAGAGGTCGTACTTGCGCCCGATCGCCTGGGCGTGGGCCAGGATCTCGGGCGCCCGCGCGTACTTCTCCGTCGGCACGTAGGCGAGCTCTTCGAGCAGCGGCAGATAGATGTAGGACTCGACGTCGCACATCGCACCCGGGTAGCGGTTCCAGTACCAGGTGCCGCCGAAGTCGCCGCCCTTCTCGATCACGCGGACGCCGTCGATCCCCGCCTCGCGCAGGCGCGCGCCGGCGAGGAGCCCGCCGAAGCCGCCGCCGATCACGGCGACGTCGACCTCGTCGGAGAGCGGCTTCCGCGTGTATCCGGGCGCGACGTAGGGATCGTCGCGGAAGTGCGCGAACTTGCCCTTCGCCTCGACGTACTGGTCGTTGCCGTCGGCGCGGAGCCGCTTGTCCCGCTCTCGCCGATAGCGCTCGCGCAGCGCGTCCGGGTCGAATCCGAGGTCGCGCTCCGGGCCCGGCTTCCTCTGCTCTCGAGTCTCGGCCGCCATCGCCTCCCTCGGTGGGCCGGGCTCACGGTAACGCAGCCGGCCGCCATCTGTTAGCTTCCTCTCCGGTATGTGCGACTGCGTCGTCGCCACCGCGCCCGAGACCCGCGACGGCACCGCGCTGTTCGGGAAGAACAGCGACCGGCACGAGCGCGAGTGCCAACCCTTCGTGCAGGTTCCCGGCGCGCACCACGCGCCGGGCTCGACCGTCGCCTGCACGCACGTCGAGATCCCGCAGGTCGCCGAGACCTACACCGTCATGGGGCACTCGCCCTGGTGGGTGTGGGGCTTCGAGCAGGGCGTCAACGAGCACGCGGTCGCGATCGGCAACGAGACGGTCTTCTCGCGCGAGGCGCTGGAGGAGCGGCCGGGGCTCATCGGGATGGACCTCGTGCGCCTCGGGCTCGAGCGCGGCCGCAGCGCGCGCGAGGCGCTCGAGGTGATGGCGACGCTGCTCGAGACGCACGGCCAGGGCGGGCCGGCCTTCGCGCCCGGCGGCGCGGGCTATCACAACGCGTTCCTGATCGCCGATCCCGACGAGGCGTGGGTTCTGCACACCTCGAACCGCCGCTGGGCGGCGCGGCGCGTGCGGCGCGACGGCCTCTCGAACCACATCTCGCTCGCCGCCGACTGGGAGATCGGATCGCGCGACCTCGAGGCGTACGCGCGCTCGATGGGCTGGTGGAGCCAGGCGAAGCGGCTCGACGTCGCCGCGGCGTATCGCAATCCGCACGTGCCGGGCCGCATCTCGGAGGGCCGGCTGCGCCGATCGCGCGCGCTGCTCGAGCGCGGTGCCGGCCAGCTCGACGTCGCGACCATGCAGTCGATCCTGCGCGATCACGGCGACGGCGGCCCGGTGCGGCTGCCGGGATCGACCGTCGAGGACGAGGCGTACTACACGCTGTGCATGCACAGCGAGCCGGTCGGCACGACGACGGCGAGCCTGGTCGCGCCGCTCGCCGCCGAGCGCCGCTCGCCGTGGCCGGTGTGGATCTCGTTCGCTGCGCCCTGCACCGGCGTCTTCCTTCCGGTGTATCTCGACGGCGTGCTGCCGCCCGAGCTGGCGCGCGGCGGCGCGGAGCCCGACGCGAGCTCGGCGTGGTGGGCCTTCAAGGTGCTCCAGGACGCCGCGGCGAGCGACTTCCCGCAGCACACGCCTCGGCTGCGCGAGGCGTGGAAGGGGCTCGAGGCGCGCGTCGAGGCGGAGCGCCTCCAGGTCGAGGCGGCGGCCGCCCGCGCGCGCCGCGGCAACTCGCCCTACGAGGCCACGCGCCTCGTGAGCGAGTTCATGGCGCGCTCGTGGCGCGAGGCGATCGCGCAGGCGCGCGAGCTGGCGCGGGCGATCTCGGGCTAGAAGGTCCGTCGCCTCCGGTGCAACGCGACCGTCTGGAGTATCCCGCAAGCGAGCAAAGCGAGCGCGCAGCGAGGCGAAGTCCGCGAAGCCGAGCGAAGTCAACAGACTAAGCCGTGCGGATGCCCGGCTCCGCGATGTGTCGCACCGGCCGCGCGCGCGGGAAGTACTCGGTCCGCAGATCCCACGGCACGCCGAGCGCCGCCAGGATGCGTCGCTTCGTGGCCTGCCTGCAGGAGCGGCCCTTCTCGACCGCGTGGATGGTCCGGGCGGAGACACCTGCCTTGGTCGCGAGCTCGTTCTGGGTCCAGCCGAAGGCCTGACGCGCAGCGCGGATCCGGTTCATCTCGAGCCCCCGTGGCCCCCCTCCCTCCGTCGGAACCCAGGGATGGTAGCCGGAGGTCCGGGACGCTCCACCGTCGGAGAAGCGCCTCACTCAGCCCGTGTCAGCGCCAGCCCAGCGGGAGCGACGACGAGGCGTCGGGGGCGGCCTGCGCCAGGACGAGCGCGGCCGCCGAGGCCCCGCTCGACTCGCTCCAGGTCCCGCTCGAGATCCAGAGCGCGGCCGCCATGGCGGCGGCGCCCACGGCGAGGGCGCCGAGCCCGAAGCGCTCGCGCCAGGTGGCGCCCGGCCGCTCCGACCAGCGGGCCAAACCCCACAAGCGCCGCTGCGCCGAGGGGCTCGCCTCGTAGGGGACGAGCGCCGACGGCAGGAGCCGCAGCAGCGACTCGACGGCGCCGTGCTCGTCGAGGGAGCGCTGGCACGCCCGGCACTCGCGCACGTGGGACTCGAGCGAGCGCCTCGTCGCCGCATCGATGCCGCCGTCGAGGAGGCCGGTCACGAGCCGCCGCGCGCGCCGGTGCCTCATCGCGGTCGCCCCGGCCCGAGGTCCCGGATCAGCGGGCCGAGATGCTGGCGCAGCTCCTCGCGGCCGCGGCGGAGCCACGTCCCCACCGTCGCGAGAGGTACGCCCTCGCGCTCGGCGATCTCCGTATTGCTGAGGCCCCACACGATGCGCAGCACCAGCGCCCGGCGGTGCTGCGGCTTCACCTCGAGGAGGGCAGAGGCGACGGCCGAGAGGATCTCGCCCTCGAGCACGCGCGCCTCGGGATCCGCGCCCTCGCTGCCGCGCGGGCCGGCGAAGAGGTCGCGGCTGCGGAGCTCGGCCCGGGCGACCTCCTGCCGGCGCCGGCTGCGCAGGACGTTGACGGCGCCGTTCACTGCGGCGCGATAGAGATAGGTCGCGAGGCTCGCCGCGCCCCGGTACTCGCCGCGCGGCAGCGCGAGGAAGACGCGCTGCACGACGTCTTCGGCGTCGGCGCGGTCGTGGAGCACGCGGAACGCGACTGCCTCGAGGCGCCTGCGATAGCGGAGGTTCAGCTCGCCGAGCGCGGCCGCGTCGCCCGGTCGGAAGCGGGGGTCGACGTCGGCGTCGTCCGAGGCCGGGCGCGCCCCGAGCCCGCTCGACGTCCTGGCTGCAGGCGGCACCCCGCCGCCGGTCGGGATCCACCTCCGCATCGGATCCGACGCCCCCGAAGGCCCCCTTGGATGCAGGATAGACACCGGAGCGGGCGCCGGCGATTCGAGCCGCGCCCGCCCCGTCGGGAGCCTCCCGGTCCGCCTAGCTCGACGGGCAGGTCGCCGTGACGGTGGCGTCCGAGCAGTCGCCCGGCCCGAAGCAGAAGAGCTGCATCTGGCAGAGCACGTCGTTCGCGGCGGGGCCACAACTCCGGAGCGCTCCCTGCGCGCCCGGGTCGCACTGGCAGTCGACCACGGCGAGCGAGTGGCAGTCGGCGTTCTTGGTGATCTCGCTCGAGTGGTACGGCCTGCAGGCCTCCGTCCCGGCGGCCGGCAGCGGATGGCCCTCTTCGATGTTCGTCACGCACAGCGGCATCTCGTTGCTCGCCCAGCCGCTCGGATTCAGCACCTGCATCACGTGGACGCCATGCACGAGGCCGTGGTCGATCGTGACGTCGATCGCGCCCTGGCCGGTGTCCGCCGTCGCCGTCGAGAAGCTGCAGTCGGTGCAGCGGTCGCCGTCGATCAGGACCGAGGCGGCAGGGTCGACGTACTGCGCCCCGAGGCGGAACGACGCCGACTCGTTCTCGAACGGGCGCGGCAGCGTCGGCGGATCGCCGCCCTTCTCCGCGGCGCGCGCGTCCGGATCGACGTCGAGCAGCGGCTGGTGGTCGGTGCCGCCGATCGAGACGTTCTCCGGCAGGTCCGCGGTGATCGTGACCGTCTCGCCGAGGAAGGCCGCGAGATCGCGCAGCTCGGCGCCGGTGCGCTCGAAGCCCAGGCGGTACGACCACTCGCCGCTCTTCGGATCGAAGCGCATCTCCCCGAGCTTCTGGCCCTGGGCCACGGCGGTGATGCGGCCCTCGCCGGCGTACTTCTCGATCAGGTCCATCATCGAGACGGTGTCGGCGTTGTTCGGGTCGCTCGGATCGATCGAGACCTGGCGGCCGGTCAGACCGGGGAGACCCGTGCCGATCTCGGTCTGGAACTGCCAGATGTTGTCGCCGCGCACGCCGTACGCGAGCGCGAAGATCCCCTCGAACGTGGCCATGAAGCTGCCGCGCTCGGTCATCCCGACCGCCGGGTCGTAGATCACCGCGTGGCTCGGGAACGGGAGCGACGCGAACGAGAACCCGAGCAGCGAGGTGAGCAGGGGCGAGTTCAGGTCGCACGGGTCGCCCTTGATCTTGACCTTGATCGGCGGCGAGCCCGGCTGGAGCTGCACCTCGAGGGTCTTGTCGGGCGGCTCGATGCCGTTGGCGCAGTCCTGCGCGCCGCGCAGCCCCTCCACCGACGACATGATGCCGTTGGAGAAGAGCGTGAAGCGGTCCCACATGCCGCGCGCCGACGGCGCGTCGAAGCCGCCGACGATCGACGAGTTGGTGCCGACCGTGAGGGGAAGGGAGTGGCAGCCGATCGGGTTGTCGGCGCAGGTGGAGACGCCGAAGCCGACGGCCTGGCCGGTGCCCCCCGTGTTGATGCCCTGGCCGTCCTCGTTGGTGAAGAAGTCGCTGACGCCCTGGTTGGCCATCGCGCTCAGGTGGTCGTCCGCGCGGCGCGCCGGGGCCGGCGGGAAGGCGACCGCGAGCAGGAAGGCGGACATCGCGTTCCGCTCGGTCTCGGTGAGCGGGCCCGGCAGGTTGGCGCCGTCGGGGCCGGTCTGTCCCTCGCCGGGAACGCAGCCGCTGGGGTTGTGCTGGCAGTTCTGCCCGGCGAGGGCGGCGTTCACCAGGTGGCGCACGCAGCCCTTCTCGCCGACGACCGCGATGTCGCAGTCGGTCCCGCTGGGGCCGCGGATGTCGAACGCGGCCGCGTTCGGATTGACGCCGGGGAAGGGATCGGCGAGCACGCCCTCCCAGTGCAGCGGAAGCGTGCCGCTGAGCTGTCGGATCGGCATCGTGGTGCGGGGCTCGGGAACCTGGTTGTTCGCGTCCGTGCCCTCGCCCGGGGCGATGTCCGTGTTGATCACCCACTGCAGCTGGTCGATGTTGCCGTTCGGGTGGCAGGAGCCGCAGGAGAAGGTCTTGCTGGTCGAGTCGCGCGCGCCGTTGAAGGCGATCCGGCCGGTCCGGATCTCGGGCGGCGTGGGATCGTGGCCGACGACCAGCGGGCTCCCGGCCACCACCGGATGCCGCGGGTCGGAGACGTCGACGGCCGACACGGTGCTCTGTGCGGTGTTGAGGACGTAGGCGACCTGCGCGGCGCCGTCCGGCCCGGAGCGCAGCGCCACGCCCTCGGGGAGCGCGCCGACCAGCGCCGAGCCGAGCACGTTGCCGTCGCGGTCGAGGGTGAAGAGCCCGTGCATCGGCGGGCGCCCGTCGCCGGGATCGCCGTCGGCGCCCGCTGCGGTCACCACGACGGTCTGGCCGTCGCCGCTCGCCTGGATGCCCCAGGGCGTGGGCACGGTCTGGCCGAGCGGCCCCGCCGACTGGTCGAGGTCGACCGTGGTGCTGAGCGCACAGGCGCTGGTCGGCCCGAGCGGGCAGTCCACGATCGCGACGCGGTTCTCGAACATGCGGTTGTCGAGATCGCGAAGCCCCTGGAACTGGTTGCGCGCCTCGGTGTGGGCGATCCAGAGCCGCGTGCCTCCCGACCACGGGTTGATGGCGATCCCCGAGAGCAGGGTGCCGATCGACGGGAGCGTCTGCTGCACGGCCGGCACGGCCGCGTCGCCGTCGATCACGAACAGATCGCGGTCCGGGATGTCGGTGTCCTTGATGATCTTGCCGCCGATGTTGGGGTTGCGCGCGGCGAACTGGAAGATGGTCCCGAGCTGGATCCCCTGATCGAGGCTCAGGTTGTCGATCAGGTTGAGCGTGAACTGACAGCCATCCGGTGTCGGTGCGGTGACGTTGGGCCAGCAGGTCGGGAACTCGGTCTGGTTGCCGGACTCGAAGGACAGCACGTAGACCTTGCCGCCGGCGGCGCCGATCGCGCGCGGCGCCTGCGCCGTGATCGCGACCCGGTTCGCGTCGATCGTCGCGTGGCCGTTCGCGTCGACGTCGAGGACCAGCACCTGGTTCGGCTCGTCGAGCGTGACGAACGCGCGCGAGGGGCTGGTGAACGCGATGGCCGTCGGCTCGTTGGTCTGGGTGACGCCGTTGGCGTCGAGCTGCTGGATCGTCTGCACCACGGCGAGCCGCTTTCGGCTCACGACGCTCACCGTGTCCGAGATGTGATTGGCGACGAAGACGAGCTCGTCGCCGTTGACGCCGCCGGGCAGGATCGCGAGGCCGGTCGGGTCCATGCCGACCTTGATCTCCGCGAGCTCGCTCGGGTGGAGCGGGTTGGTGACGTCGAGCACCGAGAGCGTTCCGGACGTGGTGTTGGCCACGTACAGGCGCGTGCCGTCCTCGGAGAGCACCATCGGGTTCGACTCCGGGCTCAGGAAGAGCTGGGCACCGGAGCGCGGGAGGTCGACGCACTGCATGGCGAGCAGCGGCATCGCGCCGAGCGGCAGCAGCAGCATGAGCAGCCGCGCGGGAAGGCCCTTCCGCGGCGAGGGGCGGTGGCTCATGATCGGCGTCCTCCCGCCCGGGCGAAGCGGCGAGGCCAGACGTTCCCAACCCGAAGAGTGCCCGGGCGCGCACGAGGTGGGTGAGAATTTCGGAGCGCATCGTATCCGACCACCTGTTAAACGGGAAGCCTCCCTCAGGGGATCCGAGGGATTTTCGGGGCAGCTATTCCGGTGCTCGCGAGGTCCTGCTCCGCGGGCTCGGCCTCGTCTACGCCGGGGCCTTCGCCTCGTTCTGGGTGCAGGCCTCGGGGCTGGTGGGCGAGCGGGGAATCCTACCGGCCGGCGGCTTCCTGGACGCGGTCCGCGAGGAGCTCGGCGGCGAGGCCTGGCGCCAGCTTCCCACCTTGTTCTGGCTGCGCAGCGACGACCTCGCGCTCCACGCGGCCTGCGCGCTCGGCCTCGGGCTCGCCGCCGCCCTCGTGCTCGGCGTCGCGCCGCGGCTCGCCGCCTTCGGCCTCTGGGCGCTCTATCTCTCGATCACCCAGATCGGGCAGATCTTCCTCGGCTACCAGTGGGACCAGCTCCTGCTCGAGGCCGGTCTTCTCGCGATCTGGCTGGCTCCGGGCGGGCTGCGATCGCCGATCCCGAGCCGCGCCGAGCCGTCGCCCGAGCCGCTCTTCCTGATGCGCTGGCTGGTGTTCCGCCTCTTCCTGCTCTCGGGCCTGGTGAAGCTCCTGTCCGGCGACCCGTCCTGGAGGGACCTCTCGGCGCTCCAGTACCACTACTGGACGCAGCCGATACCGACCTGGACGAGCGCGTTCGCGCACGCGGCGCCGCCCGCCCTCCACACGCTCGAGACCGGTGGCGCGCTCGCGATCGAGCTCGGCCTGCCGTGGTGCGTCTTCGGGCCGCGTCCGCTCCGGCTCGCGGCGGCCGCCGGCTTCACGGCGCTCCAGCTCCTGATCAACGCCACGGGCAACTACGGCTTCTTCGGCCCCCTCACCGTCGTCCTCTGCACCTCGCTGGTCGACGACGGCGTGTGGCGCCGGGTGCCCGGGCTCCGCGCCTTCGTGCCGGCGGAGCCGCCGGCGCCCTCGCCGCGAGCGCCCTGGCGGCGCGCCGTGGCCACCGCGGCGCTCGGCTTCGTCCTCCTCGTCACCACCGCGCACGCCCTACACCGTGTCGCGTACATGATCCGGATCCCCCGCCCGATCGCCGCCCTGGTCGACGCCGTCGAGCCGCTGCGCTCCTTCAGCTCCTACGGCCTCTTCGCGACGATGACCAAGGACCGCCTCGAGATCGAGGTCGAGGGGAGCCGCGACGGCCACGAGTGGCTCCCGTACGAGTTCCGCTACAAGCCCGACCGCCTCGAGCACCGCCCGCCCTTCACCGGCCTGCACATGCCGCGCCTCGACTGGCAGATGTGGTTCGCGGCGCTGGCGAGCTGCGCCGACGCGCCGTGGTTCCTGGCCTTCCAGCGCCGCCTGCTGCAGGCCTCGCCGCCGGTGCTCGAGCTCCTCGCGCGCGACCCGTTCGGAGGAGAGGCGCCGCGCTACGTGCGCAGCACGCTCTATCGATACCGCTTCGCGGACGCGGCCCAGCGGCGCGAGACCGGTCGCTGGTGGGAGCGCGAGGAGATCGGGCCCTACTGCCCGACGCTCGAGCTCGTCGGCGATCGCCTGCGCATCGCCGAGCCCTGAAGCCAGGCCGCGGCGCGCACCCCCACCGCGGCGAGCGCGAGCAGCGCGAGCGGCAGGTACGCGGGAGAGCGCACGGCCCGCGGCAGGTAGCTCGACGCGAAGATGCCCCACAGGAGCCAGCTCCCGGCGAGGTGCAGGAGCCGCCAGCGCTCGCGCCCGAGCGCGGCGACGGCGCGGTCGTTCGACGTGGCGGCCATCGCGGCCACGAAGACGTAGCCGATGCCGCCTCCGATCACCGTGGTGGCGGAGGTGCGCGCCATCTCCTCGGGCCAGCGCACGGCGAGCGCGACGATCCCGACCAGGTGGAGCGCGTGGGAGACCGCGAAGGAGAGGCCGAGGTAGCGCCGGTTGCGCAGCAGCCACGCCGTCGCCGGCGTCCGCGCGAGCTGGCGCAGGCTCGACGCCGTGAAGGCCAGGCTGAAGAGCACGAGCGAGCTGCGCGCGGTGGCGCGGATCAGCATCCGCACGCCGTCCACGCCGGTGCCGGCCGCGGCGAGCACGGCGAGCGTCATCGCCGCCAGGGCGAGGCTCGCCCAGCCGACGAGGCGAGGACCATCGAAACGCCCGCGTGTCACCGCCACGGCGCGGGAGGATACCCGGCTCAGGCTCGATCGCGAGGCGGAAGCTCGATGCGCAGGTGCTCGGAGACGTCGCCGACGAGATCGACTTCGATCACGCGCTCCGCGAAGCGCCACGCCCCTTCCGCGCGCTCGAAGCGATCGCGGTAGCGCCCGGCCACGATCGGCTGGAGCGGGAGGCGCGGCGTCGCCTGGTACACCACGTAGTAGGAGCGCGCGGTCGCCGCGCGGCGGGCGGCGTCGACGTCGACGATCTCGTTCGAGACGACGTGACGCGTGCGCAGCGTACCGTCCGGATGCACGCGGTTCGCGGACTCGTAGAGCCGGCGCACCGCGTCCGCGCCGCGCACCGGCCGCTCGAGCCCCGCCGCGCGGATCTCGCCGTGCGCGAAGAGCTCCCCCACGCCGGAGAAGTCGGCCGCGTCGATGCGCTCGGCGTAGAGGTGGAGCAGGCGCCGGATCGCCTCGATGTGCGAGGCCGCGTCGGGCTCCACCCGGCTCACGGATGCGGCGCCACGTCACGTGGGACGTAGGCGTTGGCCGCGCCGTGCTTGTAGACGAGCTCGCCGCCGAGGGCTCCCACGCGCACGGCGATCGCGAGCACCACGAGCGACGCGACGACGGCGGCGGCCCGCGCCGCGCCGCCGCGCCCGACGAGCCCGGCACCCGCCACCACCACCGAGCCCATCGACGCCCAGAGCAGCCACTCGGCCGCCTCCGCATGCTCGCCGATGTACCTCTTGTCGACGACCTTCTCGACGCGGTCCGCCGTGTCCTCGCCGGTCTCGCGCGCCAGCAGAACCAGGCCCACGAGCAGCAGGTTCGCGATCACGACGAGCGCCCAGGTCCGCCGCTCCAGCCAGCCCTGCCGGATCGCGAGGGCGATGCCTGCCGTGAGCAGCGGAATCAGCACGGAGAGCGCGATCGGCAGATGGACGACCGCGGGATGCAGCGGATCGGGAAGCATCGAAGACCTCCTCGCGCGAGCTTAGTTCGCGGCCGGCGCGGCGGCCCCGGGAAGCGGCTCCTCGCGCGCGCGCCCCTCCTCGTCGACCGACCAGCGCGCGACCACCCGGGTCGGCACCCAGAGCTGCCAGCCGAACTCGCGGATCGCGACGAGCGAAACCACGAGGCGGCGCCCGTCCGGGCCCTCGACCAGATCGACGCGCGCGAAGCCGGGCAGCCGGGCAGCGAAGCGCAGGCCCACCAGGCGCTGGTGCGGGACGCGGAGGTCCGAGCCGGCGCCCGACACCACCTGCAGCAGCGGATGCGGCCCCTCGACCACGCCGATCTCCAGGTTGTGCTCGTGGCCGGAGAGCTGGAGCTGCGCGGGCACGCCGGCGGACTCGAGCGCGCGCAGGGCCGCCACCGCCGGCGTCCGGTCGGTGAAGGGATAGTGGCTGACCAGGATCCGCCACGGTCCGCGCGCGGCACGCACCGCTTGCACGAAGGGCTCGAAGTCGCCCCGCTTCGCGAGGAGCGTCCGCGGATCGTAGAGCACGAGGCTCACCCCCTCCGGCAGCTCGACGACCTGGGGCTCGCGCTGGAGATGCCAGTTCGCGACGTACTGGGGGACGACCTCCTCCTGGAGGCGCGGGCTGTCCTCGGTCTCGACGTCGTGATTGCCGAGCACGGCGTAGAGCGGGATCGGGTGCACGGGATCCCGGCACGGCACCGCCACGTGCGACGAGAGCGGGGCCGACAGGTCGACGAAGGCGCAGTAGGGCTCGGTCAGGTTCGCGCGCACGCGTGGCTCGATCTCGCTCTCGTGGAGTCCGTCCGGGTAGAAGTTGTCGCCGAGCAGGAGGAGCGCGTCGGCGGGCCGGCGCTGCGTCTCCGCAGCCAGCGCGCGCGCCACGCGGATCTGCTGCTGCCCGTCGCGCCCGAAGCGGCGCGGTGGCTCGCCGGTGTCGCCGAGCGCCAGGAGGGAGAGCAGCACGCGCCCGTCCGGATCCGGCGTGACGGAAGGACCGGGCGGCCGGCTCGCGGCCCAGTGCGATCCAGCGGCGACCGCCACCGCGGCAACCGCCAACGCGATCGCGAACCATCGCGCGGGCGACGAGCGCGCGGCCCCAGGAGACATCGCGGCGAGAAGATTGACCGCTTGCGGGGCGCGCGCCATCGCTCCAGATCGAATCCGGCCCGCCGGCCCCGCGGGGCTCCCCAATCTGCAATGAAGCCTGGAGCGATTCGCTCGTCTTCATGCCGAGGTCACTGGACGCGGCTAGGTTTCCCCGCGGCTCCAGCCGGCCATGGAGGATGGAGGACCGCGTCGTGAAGCTGCTCTACGTCGAAGACGACCCCGCCGCCCAGCAGTACATCTTCAAGGGGCTCGGCGAACACGGTTTCGTGGTCGAGGTCGTCTCGGACGGCGCCTCGGGCTTCGAGCGGGCCAGCCACGGGTCCTACGACCTCGTGATCCTCGATGTCATGCTGCCCGACATGGAGGGCTACGAGGTGCTGCGCCGGCTGCGCGAGGCGAACATCGACACGCCGGTGCTGTTCCTGTCGGCGCGCGGGGCGGTGCGCGACCGCGTGCAGGGGCTCGAGCTCGGGGCCGACGACTATCTCCCCAAGCCGTTCGCCTTCGCCGAGCTGCTCGCGCGCATCCGCGCCATCGCGCGGCGGCGGCTGGGCGAGCCCGACGACGGGCGCCTCGGCACCGCCGATCTGGTGGTCGATCTGCACCGCCGCACGGTGGAGCGCGCCGGCCGACGCGTCGAGCTCTCGCCCAAGCAGTTCGCGCTGCTCGAGTACCTGCTGCGCCATCGCGGCCAGGTGGTGTCGCGCACGATGATCACCGAGAACGTGTGGGGCTGGGGCTTCGAGAGCTTCTCCAACCTGATCGACGTCCACATCAACCGGCTGCGGAAGAAGATCGATCAGGGGTTCCCCACCAAGCTGGTGCACACGGTGAAGGGAGCCGGCTACATCCTGGAGGAGCGCAGCGAGCCGGCGACACGGGTCGAGACCAGCGTTGCGTAGAAGGGCCCTGTCGATCGGGGCCAAATGGACGCTGCGCTACACCGCCGTGATGCTGCTCACGGTGAGCGGCTTCTCGGTCTACGTCTACGAGCGCGCCGAATCCCGCTTCGACAACGACGCCAAGGTCCTGATCGATCTGCAGCTCGACCAGCTGCTCGAGTTCGTCGACGCGCACCCGGGCGACGTCGAGATGTGGCGTGTCCAGTCGGGGCGGCAGGTCGTTGCGGCCGATCCCGACCTGCGGCTCGGCATCCAGATCTTCGACGCCGAGGGGCGCGAGCTGGTGGCGGCGGGTAGCGCGCAGGGGAGCGGGCTCGCGCTGCCGCCGAACGTCGCGCGCGGCAGCCACTCCAAGGACCTGCGCGAGGTCGACGTCACCGGCCACGGGTATCCCTTCCTCGCCCTCGCCGGCCGCAACTACGACGGCACGACCGCGCAGGTGCTGGTGTACTCGAGGCTGTTCGCGCGCAGCCTGGCCCGCCTGCGGGCCGCGTTCCTGTCGGCGCTGCCGGTGCTGCTGGTGGTGACGGCGGCGCTCGGCTGGGGGCTCACGCGCGGGAGCCTGCGCCCAATCGCGGCGATGAACCGCACCGCTCGCCGCATCTCGACGAGGCAGCTCGACGGCCGCATTCCGACCACCGGCTCGGGCGACGAGCTCGACGAGCTCGCCCAGACGCTGAACGACATGATCGGCCGCATCCGCGAGGGCGTGGAGCGGATGCAGCGCTTCTCGGTCGACGCCGCCCACCAGCTCCGCACGCCGCTGGCGGCGCTGCAGAACCAGATCGACGTCACGCTCGCCAATCCGCGCTCCGCCGAGGAGTACCGCGCCGTGCTCGGCGACCTGCTCTATCAGGTGGGCACGCTCTCCGACACGGTGAACGGCATGCTGCGCCTGGCGCAGTCGGAGGGCGGGCTCGAGGCAGCGCACCGCGTGCGCGTCGAGATCGATCCGCTGCTAGCCGAGGTCGTCGACTTCTTCGGCGCGCTCGGTGAGGAGCGCGGCCTCGAGATCACCCTCACCAGCGAGTCGAAGTGCGCGGTCGACGGCGACGCCGTCTGGCTCCACCAGCTCTTCGCGAACCTGATCCACAACGCGCTCCAGTACACGCCGGAGGGCGGACGCGTCGAGGTGGGGGCGCAGCGCGAGGGCACCGAGGTCGCGATCGCGGTGCGCGACAACGGCCGCGGCATGAGCGAGGCGGACCGCTCGATCGCCTTCTCGCGTTACCAGCGCGGCAGCGCGGCGAGCGCCGACTCGAGCTCGGGCCTCGGTCTCGGCCTCGCGCTCGCGCGCGAGATCGCGCGCGCGCACGGCGGCACGATCGAGCTCGAGAGCGAGCCGGGGTACGGCTCGACCTTCACGGTGCGGCTCCCGATCGCGAGCGAGCCGGAGCGCAGCTCGGCCTAGACGCCGGGCCGCCCTCCTACGCCGATTCGAGTCGAGCCAGCTCCCGCGCCTTCGCCGCGTCGTAATCCGGGAAGAGCCTGCGCAGGAGGGCCAGCGCCTCGTCGAAGGGGAGCTGACCCGGCGCCGTCGGCGCGCCTGCGAAGGCGTAGGTGAGGAGCGAGCCGAGCGCGGCGAAGACGAGGCGCGTCGCCACGCCCGCCTCGCCCATCCCGACGGCAATCAGGTTGGGGCTCGCCAGCAGCGCTCCCGCCAGCGCGCGCACGTCGGCGGGCCCCCGCACGGTGGTCGCGATCTTCACGACGTCGGCGCCGGTCTGCTGCCCGCGCGCCACCAGCGCGGCGAGGGCGCTCGGGTCCGGCGTCTTCTCGAAGTCGTGGTGCGAGACGATGGCGAGCGCGCCGGCGCGGTGGGCGGCGTCGATCACCGGGTCCCGGATCTCGACGGCGGCCAGCTCGACGTCGACGGCGTCGACCCGTGGCGCGAGCGCGCGGAAGAGCTCGAGCCGCTCCTCCTCGCCGCGCGTCCAGCCGCCGCCCTCGGCGCGCAGCCGGATCGTCGCGAGGAGCGGCAGGCCCGAGAACTTGTCGAGCTCGGCGAGCGCGCGCTCCGGGTCCGGCGAGCTGAAGTGGTCCACGCGCAGCTCGGCCACGTCGAGCCCGCGGCGCCGCAGCGCCTGCACCTCCGCGCGGTCCGCGCGGTCCGAGAACGGGACCGCGAGGCGCGGCAGCGCGCCCAGCTCCAGCGATCCGAGCTTCAGCATGCCGGCATGATACGATCGCGGCCATGCGCTCGCCCGCCGCGCGCGTGCTCCGGCTCGGCGCCGGGCTCGCCCTCGCCGCCGCCTGCTCGCACGGTCCGACCTGGGACGAGTTCCACAGGCAGGTCGCGGGCCCGCGCCCCGGCTTCGCACGCATCTTCGTGTACACGCCCCTGCGGGCCGAGGCCCTGAACGTGCATCCCCAGGTCACGCTCGACGGCGAGGTGATCGGCACGTCGAGCCCGGGGAAGTTCTTCTTCGTCGATCGCCAGCCGGGCATCTACGAGATCAGCGTTCCGCCGACGCGCTACCTGGCCTCCTTCGGCAACCGGGCCGCGGCCGAGCCTGCTCGCGTCTCGCTGTGGCTCGGGCAGTCCGCCTTCGTGCAGATCGACGTCGTGGAGCTCGGCAGCATCCTGCAAGCCCGCCTGCAGACCCGCGAGGGCAGCGACGGTGAGCGCTTCATCCGGGAGTGCCGCTTCGCGCCGGGCGACGCCCAGCGCTGATCTGCGGGGCGACGGCTTCGCCGGACGCCGCCCGCTATCCTCCGGGCGCGGGTGGAGCGCGGGGCGGGACTCGATGCGCGTGCGCTTCGGTGAGTTCGAACTCGACACGGGCCGGCGCGAGCTCTCGCGAGACGGCGCGCCGATCCCGCTCGCGCCGAAGCTCTACGCCCTGCTCTTGCTGCTCGTCGAGGAGCGCCATCGCCTCGTGCCCTTCGAGGAGGTGATGGCGCGGATCTGGCCGGACGTGCACGTGAGCAACGCCACGCTCTCGTCGACGCTGCGAGACCTGCGCCGCGCGACGGGGGACGACGGCTACCACCCGCACATCGTCGCGACGGCGCGCGGCCAGGGGCTCCGCTTCCTCGGCACGCTCGATCCGCTCGACGGCCCCGTGCGGCCGGATCCGGATCGCCTGTTCGGGAGTCGCGAGCGCCTGGCGGCGCAGCTCTGTTCGATGTTCGACGGCGCGAAGGATGGACGCGGCCACATCGCGCTCGTGGCGGGACAGGCGGGCATGGGCAAGAGCCGGCTCGGGCGCGAGGTGTCGGAGCAGGCACGCGCGCGCGGCCTCACGGTGCAGGTCGGACGCTGCGGCGATTCCGTGCTCGATCCGCCGTATGGGGCCTGGGTGCAGATCCTCACCGGTCTGGTCGAGCAACGCTCCGCCGAGAGCGACGCCGCGCTCGAGGGCGTGGCCGCCGAGCTGGCCCGCATCGTCCCCGCCATCGCGGACCGCATCCCCGACGCCGCCATCGTCCCCGGCCCGGACGGCGACTTCGAGGCGCGCTACCGGCTGTTCGACCGGGTGGCGACCTTCGTGCGCCGGCTCGCGCGCGCGACGCCGATCCTGTTCGTGCTCGACGACTTCGATCGCGCCGCGCGCTCGTCGCTCGAGGTGCTCGAGTTCATGGCGAGCTGGGTCGCGGAGGTGCCGCTCTTCGTCGTCGCCACCTATCGCCCGGCCGCGCTCGGCGGCGACGCAGCGCTGGTTCGCACGATCGCGGAGATCGGCCGCCTCGCGCCGTGCGAGCGCTACCAGCTCGAGGCGCTGACCCGGGACGAGGTCGGCGAGTACCTGCGGCGCTGCGCCGGCGTCGAGCCCTCGGCGCAGGCGTGCATCGAGCTGCACGAGCGCAGCGGCGGCAACCCGTTCTTCCTGCGCGAGCTGGTGCGTCACGAGCTCGGGCGCGCGGGCGGGCCCGGCGTCGAGGTCGCCGGCGCTCGCGCGGGCGAGCTGCCGCCGAGCCTGCGAGAGGCGATCCGCGCGCGCGTGCTCGCGCTCTCGGAGACGGCGCAGCACGTGCTGGCGGGCGCGGCGCTGCTCGGCCGCGAGTTCGCGCTCGAGCTGGCGGCGAGCGTGGCGGATCTCCCCGCGCCGGCCGTGCTCGAGACGCTCGCGGAAGCGCATCGCGCCGGCCTCGTCGAGCCGGGCGACGGCGATCGCTGGCGCTTCGTCCACGCACTCATCCTGGAGTCGATCGCGGAGGACGTGACGCCGATGCTGCGGCTGCGACTTCACGAGCGCATCGGCCAGGTGCTGCGCGCCGACGCGCGCGACGACGCGGCCCGGGCCATGGAGGTGGCGCATCATCTCTCGCGCGCGGCGGAGCGCGTCGCGCACCAGGCGGCCGAGGCGGCGATGCGCGCGGCGCAGCTCGCCGAGCGGAGCCTCGCCTTCGCCGACGCCGCCAGCTTCTACGAGACCGCGCTCGAGCTGCGCGCGCGAGCCCCGGCCGGCGATCCGCTCGAGCGCTGCGAGCTGCTGCTCGGCCTGGCGCAGGCCCGTCTCGCGGCCCGCGACGTGCAGGGCGCGTGGGAGAGCGCGCGGTCGGCCGCGGAGCTCGCGCGCGAGATCGCGAGCCCCGTCCACCTGGCGCGCGCGGGCCTCGTGCTGAGCGCACACTTCCGGATCGGCTTCGCCGAGCCGCTCGCACTGCTCGAGGAGGCGCTGCCCGCGCTGCCTGCGGAGGTACCCGCGCTGCGCGCGGCGGTGGCGTCGTCGATCGCGGCCCACCTGCACTACATGCGCGAGCCCAAGCGCAGGATCGTGCTGGCGGAGCTGAGCGTGGACGCCGCCAAGGAGGCGGCGAACCCCGAGTTCATCGCGCTCTCGCTGATGGCGATGCGCAACGCGCTCTGTGCTCCGGAGGCGCTCGCCGCGCGCCTGCAGTTCGGCTCCGAGCGGGTCGAGTGGGCCGACCGGATGCCGCGCTCGGCGCAGCGATGCCTCGCGCGCGGGGAGCGGGTGGTGGATCGCTACGCGGCCGGCGACCTCGAGGGCGCCGAGCGCGACGCGGAGGACATCGAGCAAATCGCGCGCGAGATCCCCGTCCGCAGCATGCTGAGCTTCCTGCCGCGCTGGCGCTCGCTGCGCGCCAACGGCGCGGGCCGCTTCTTCGAGGCCGAGAGCGCGGCGCGCACCGCGTTCGAGCTCACCCAGCAGGCCGACGATCCCAACGCGTTCCCCAACCTGACCATGCAGCTCGGCATGGTGCGCTTCGAGCAGGGACGCTGGGACGACCTCGACGCGATGCTGACCGCCTCCGCCACCTGGCTCGAGCCGTATCGCACGCTGGCGCCCGCGGTGCGCGCCGTCATCGCCCGCTACGACCTGCTGCGGGGCCGGCGCGAGCGCGCGCTCGCCGACTACGAGCTCCTCGTCTCCGACCAGTTCCTCGACGGCGACCCCGAGCCGCTGGTGACGTGCAGCTGGCTCGCGTGCATGGTCCTCCAGCTCGGCGACGCCGAGCGTGCCGAGCGGATCTACGAGCGGCTCAGCGCCTTCGGCGATCAGTTCGTGATCTTCAACTTCGCGATCGTGGCGCGCGGCTCCTTCGCCCGCTACCTCGGCATCCTGGCGCACGCGGCGGGCCGGCTCGACGAGGCGGAGCGCCACTTCGAGCAAGCGATCGCCGCGAACGAGCGCATCGGCGCCTCGCTCTATGCGGCGCGCGCGCGCGCCGATCTGGCGTCTTTGCTGGCAGCGCGCGGTGGGCCCGGCGACGGGGCGCGCACGACCGCGGAGCGGAGGGCGGCGCGGGCGGCCTTCGAGGGCTTCGGCGTGCGACCGCTCGCGCAGGCCCCTTGTGTCTAGCGTCGCGACCGATCGAACCTCTGGAGATGCGTCGATGAGATCCCCGACCGCGCGCTTCGAGGGCCCCGTTTCCGGCGAGCCCTTCCTCGTCGGCGTCGTCGAGCCGGCGGGCGCCGGCTACGTGCGCGAGGAGTGGCTCGTGACGGGCACCGCCACGAGCTACGCGCTCCGGGGCGAGCGCAGCACGGACGGGCGCTGGGAGGCAGAGCCCGCCGGGCGCGCCCCGTTCCGGACGCGCATCGTGGTGCTCCGGCCCGCGGATCCGGCCCGCTTCGACGGCACCACGCTCGTCGAGTGGATGAACGTGAGCGGCGGGATCGACGCGGCCCCCGACTGGTTCTTCCTGCGACGCCACCTGATGCGCCAGGGCTCGGCCTGGGTCGGCGTCTCCGCGCAGAAGGCCGGCATCGACGGCGGCGGCCTCGTGCCCGGCATGCCGCTCAAGCAGGCGAACGCCGCGCGCTACGGGTCGCTCGAGCACCCGGGCGACGCCTTCGCCTTCGACATCTACAGCGAGGTCGGACGCGCGCTGCGGACCCCCGGATCCGGCCCGCTCGGACCTCTCGCGACCCGACACCTGATCGCGATCGGCGAATCGCAGTCGGCCGGCTTCCTCGTCACCTACGTCAACGCCGTCGATCCCATCGAGCGCTGCTTCGACGCCTTCCTGATCCACGGGCGCCCGGGCACCGCCGCCGCGCTCGACGGCTCCTATCTTCGAGCGGCCGCCGACGGCGACGTCTCGAAGGTCGGCGCGCTGATCAGCGAAGGACATCGGATCCGCGAGGACGTGCGCGTTCCGGTGCTCACCTTCCAGAGCGAGACCGACGTGGTGACGCTCGGCGGCGGACGCGCGCGGCAGCCCGACGGCCCGCGCTTCCGGCTCTGGGAGCTGGCCGGCGCCGCACACTTCGACACGTACGGCCTGATGGCCTCGCACGTGGATCGCGAGGGAATCGGCGTCGAAGAGCTCGCGGCGCGCCTCGCGCCCACCGCGCAGCTGCTGGGGATGACCGCGGGGACCGCGGTGAACTCGGGCCCCCAGCAGCACTACGTGCTCAACGCCGCGCTCGCGCACCTGGTGCGCTGGGTGCGCGACGGGACGCCGCCCCCGGAGGCCGCGCGGCTCGAGTCGCTCGACGCGGCGGCGAGCCGGCTCGCGCGCGACCCGCTCGGCATCGCGCGCGGCGGCATCCGGACGCCGTGGGTGGACGCGCCGACGGCGGCCCTCTCCGGAGATCCGCCCGGCGGCGACGGCTTCCTGTTCCTGTTCGGAAGGACGATCCCGTTCGACGCGGAGACCCTGGCTCGCCTCTACCCGGGCGGTGCGGAGGAGCACGTGAAGCGGTTCGAGGGATCGCTGGCCGCTGCGCTCCGCGCGGGATTCCTGCTCGACGTCGACGCCGCGGAGATCTGCGCGCTCGCGCGGCACGGGCGACAGCCGTCCGGATGGAATCCTTGACCGACGCGCTCCATCCGGCGCACGGAGTCCACGATCCGACGCGCTCGACGCCACCGCGCGCGCCGGAATCGATCCGCCGCACCAGCACGATCGACATGCTGCGGCCGGACGGGCTCTTCGGCGACGTCGTCCTCGTCGGCCGGGCGCGAGATCTCGTGACGTCGGAGAGCGGAGCCTTTCGGGTCGCCGGCGAGGCGGGCTTCCTCGGTCGCGTGGCGTTCCTTCCGGAGCGCAAGATCGTCGGCCTCTGCACGCGGCCCACCGAGCGGGGCGCCGAGGCCCTGGTGGGTACGAAGGCGTCGGGCGGGCTCCGCGCGGAGCTCGACCGCGCGCTGCCGGAGCACCGCGAGGCGCGCTCGCTGCTCTATCTCCTCCTCGACGATCTCCCGGTCGCAACGCTCGTCTCCGGCTACGCGTTCGGAGCCGCCGGCGTGCGCCATCCGCCCGGGCACCGCCCTTCGTTCCCCGCCGATCTCTGCGCGGGCTGGCGGACCGGCGGCACGATGCAGACCGAGATCGAGCGCTCGGGGCAGGTCCCCCTCTCGACCGGACCTCCGGCGCCGAGCCTCGCGCGCGCCGACGATCCGATCGCGTGGCACGAGATGGCTCCGCTCCCGGCGCACGGAATGCGGCGCCACCGCCGCCTCGACCTCCAGTATCTGCGCCCGACGTCCTTGCTCGTCGCCGACGTGCTCTTCCGCGACAGCCACGTCGCGGCCGACGGCGTCGAGACGATCGTGCACGAGTACACCGTGCGCGCCGAGATCGATCCGGCCGGGCTCCGCGTCGCGCGCGTCGACGCGGAGGCGCACGTGCTGCCGTGGTTCGAGTGCGAGGCCGCGGTTCCGAGCGCGGGCCGGATCGTGGGCCGCTCGGTGCAGGAGCTGCGGCCGATGGTGCGGGCGGAGCTCACGGGTCCTTCGACCTGCACCCATCTCAACGACACCCTGCGGTCGCTCGCGGACGTCGCGGCGCTGGCGGCTCGCCTCGGCGCACCTCGGCCAGCACTCCGACCCAGTGCTGGTGCTTGAAGAGGAGCCGCCGGCAACGCGCCTCGCAATCCTCGCCGCGCAGGACACCCCGCGCCTTCGCCGTCCGTAGCTTCCACTTGAGGCGAGGATCTTGCTGCGGATCGATCCAACCGATGGCAGGCGCATTCCCATGACGCGTCGGATCCGCGCGCTCTCGATGAATGTCGCGACCAACAACCAGGAGACGTTCACGGCCGACTTCGATGCGGTGGTCGACTCCGTCATCTCCTACGCACCCGGATTCGTCGCCGCCGGCTACACCATCACGCCGAGCGACGGAGTCGGCATCTACGTGCCCGAGCCGGGCGACGGGCGGCTCACGAGCGCGGCCGTCGGCGCCCTCCTGTGCCTGGGCTGGCGCCGCCCGCCGCCCGATCCGGCTTCGCCGACCGCTAGTCGCCATCGGCCCGCGGGTCACGCTCTACAGTCGCTCCTTCCGCCGAGGTCGTGATCCAGCTCGTGCGCCTCTGCACCGGTCTCGACGACGAGGCGCTGCGCGAGCTCAATCGGAGCGCCGCGGTCCTCGGGCCTGGCCGGAGCTCCTGCGGAGCGATCGGCTCCGGGTCCAGCTCGGGCAGGCCTGCCGGGAGCGGGCGACGAGGCACTTCGCCTGGGAGACTGTGGCGCGGCGCCACAGACAGCTCTATGAGGAAGTGCTCGACCTTTGAGCGCGGGAAACCCCCGACCGCGCTCTTGGCTGCACGTCCATCCTGGATGGCTTGATACCCGGGTCGGGGCCCGGTGGCACGGTGCCTGCAGTCTGGCGCTTATTTTTCTGCAAGAAGGGCTCGGAGGGGGCGACCCATCGAGGAAAACGACCTAATCCTCCGTCAGAGGGAAGGCCCGCCGTCCGGACAGCGCGCCGAGGAGCCGAGCGATGTGCGGAATCGCAGGATTCGCTAACACCCGATGTGCCTACCCGGCCGAGGACTGGGAGCGCATCGCCGCCCGCATGGCAGAGCCACTGCGGCACCGCGGTCCTGACGGCGACGGGGTCTGGGCCGATCCTGCCGCCGGAGTGGCGCTGGCGCACCGGCGCCTCGCCGTCCTCGATCTCTCGCCCGCGGGCCATCAGCCCATGACGTCCTCGTGCGGGCGTCTGGTGCTGACCTACAACGGCGAGATCTACAACCACGCCGAGCTGCGCGAGGAGCTCTCCGCGTCGGGGCGGAGCTTCCGCGGCCACTCCGATACCGAGGTGCTGGTCGAGGCCTGCGCGGAGTGGGGTGTCGAGGCGACGCTGCGCAAGCTCATCGGCATGTTCGCATTCGCCGTGTGGGACCGCGCGGCCCGGACCCTCACGCTGGCCCGCGACCGCATCGGGCTGAAGCCACTCTTCTGGGGTCGCTTCGGTCCGCTGTTCCTGTTCGCATCCGAGCTCAAGGGGCTGCTCGCCCATCCGGGCTGGGAGCCCGAGATCGACCGCGAGAGCCTCTGCGCGTACATGCGGTGGGGACACGTGCCGGCTCCGCACTGCATCTATCGCGGCGTCCACAAGCTGTTACCGGGCGAGTTCCTGGTCCTGTCTCCCGGCGGCGAGCCCAAGGTCTCCAGCTACTGGGATCCCGCACTGGTCGCCGCGGCCGCGCAGTCGAACCGGCTGCAGATCGGCGAGGCGGAGGCGCTCGAAGGGCTCGACGCGCTTCTCCACGACGCCGTGTCGCGCCGCATGATCGCGGACGTACCGCTGGGCGCGTTCCTCTCGGGCGGAATCGACTCGTCCCTGATCGTCGCGATCATGCAGGCGCACAGCAGCCGGGCGATGAACACCTTCACCATCGCCTTCGACGAGAAGCGCTACGACGAGGCCGCGCACGCGCGCGCGGTGGCGAAGCACCTGGGCACCTCCCACTCCGAGCTGATGGTCACCTCCGAGGACGCGCGCACGCTCGTCCCGGAGCTCCCGCGCTGGTTCGATGAGCCTCTCGCCATCCGCTCCCAGATTCCGGCGATGGTGCTCTCCCGACTGGCCCGCCGCGACGTGACCGTGGCGCTGTCGGGCGACGGCGGCGATGAGCTGTTCGGCGGCTACCCCGGCTACTTCATCGTGCGCGCGGTGAATCGCGTGAGCGACCGGCTGTCGCCGAGGCAGCGCCGCATGGTGGCGGACGGACTGGATGGCGTGGTCGCCGGCCTCACGGCGCTGCACGGAGTGATCCCGGCCGGGCGCCGGCCCGAGCTGCTCGCGAACAAGGTGAAGCAGATCACCGGCGTCATGCGCAGCGGCGGCGGCATCAGCGAGCTCTATGCCCAGCTCTACAGCGCGACGGCGGGGCCGCCTCCGCTGATCGGCGCCGCGGACGAGCATCCGATGCGCTGGCAGGCTCCGCAGCACCGCGACGTCGTCGCCGATCCGATCGATCGCATGGGCTATTTCGCCCTGCTGGGCACGCTGGTGGATGGGACGCTCGCCAAGTGGGACCGGGCCAGCATGGCGCACAGCCTGGAGGTGCGGGTCCCGTTCCTCGACCATCGCGTCGTCGAATACGCTTGGCGCCTGCCGCCGTCGCTCAAGTACCGCAGGCGGGCGAGCAGCAAGCACCTGCTGCGGAGCCTCCTGTACCGCCACGTGCCGCGCGAGCTCGTCGATCGTCCGAAGAAGGGATTCTCCAGCCCGCTCCCGCTCTGGCTGCGCGGCCCGTTGCGGGAATGGGCGGACGCGCTGCTCGACGAGCGAAGCCTCAAGGAGGAAGGGTTGTTCGAGCCCACCGCGGTGCGCGCCTACTGGAACGAGCATCTCGCCGCTGCCAGCGACCACTGGCAGCTCCTCTGGAACGTGCTCGTGTTCCGGCAGTGGCACGCGACCTACCACGGCTGACGCCGCGCGTTCATGCCGTCCCATGAGGCCCACCCGTCCGTGACCGCGCCCCCCGAGCCGCGGGTGTGGGTCTTGATGGGGCAGAAGGCGGGTGACAACGCCCAGCTCCTCGCACTCGCCGAAGGTCTCGGCTGGCGCTACGAGGCGAAGCGGCTCGCCTATCGGCCGACCGAGCTGGTCACCAACCTCCTCTTCGACGCGACCCTGCTCGGCCGCGCGGGCGACGCGTCGACTCGGCTCGAGCCGCCGTGGCCCGACCTCGTGCTCTCGGCTGGACGCCGCAGCGAGCCCGTGGCGCGCTGGATCCGATCGCGCGCCGAGCGGCCGCCGAAGCTGGTGCACGTCGGGCGGCCGTGGCGCGAGCCCGGGCGCTTCGACCTCGTGATCGTGACGCCGCAATACCGGATCGCGCACGGACCGGGCGTGATGTGGAACCCGCTCCCGCTGCATGGTGCCAACGCGGAGCGTCTCGCCGCCGCCGCCGCGGCATGGGAGCCGAAGCTCGCCGCCCTCCCCCGTCCGCGGGTCGCCGTGCTGGTGGGCGGGAGCAGCGAGCTCTTCACGCTCGGCACCCGGACGGCCGCGCGGCTCGCGCGCGAGGCGGGCGATCTGGTGCGCGACCGAGGCGGCGCGCTCCTCGTCACGACGAGCGCGCGCACGTCGGTGCGCGCCGCGTCCGCTCTTCGCGACGCACTCGACGTCCCGGCGCACGTCTTCCGCTGGGTCCCCGGCGCATCCGACAACCCGTACTGGGGCTACCTCGCGTTGGCCGATGCCTTCGTCGTCACCGGCGACAGCGTGTCGATGCTGGCCGAGGCGTGCGCCACCGGAAAGCCGGTCTACATCTTCGACCCCGGCCGCGAAGCGAGCGGCGCGCTCGGCGATCCCGAGGCTGCGATCCGCGGGCGCGTGCTGAGCCTCGGGATCCCGCGGCTCGGGCGCGACATCCGCCGGCTCCACGACGAGCTCGTGCGGGGCGGACACGCGGCCTTCCTGGGCCAGCCGTTCGGGACCCGCCCTGCTCCGCCGCCCGACCCGCTCGCGCGCGCCGTCGCGGCCGTCCGGGCGCTCTTCCCGGCGGACTCCCGGCCGGAGCCTCTGCCAGAAGCGCGCGCTCTCGAATTCGTCGGCTGAGCGAGGGGCGCCGACCCCTCGATCTCGTCAGGCGCCGTTCCGCTGGAGCAGCAGGACACCGGAGGGCGTACCACCTCCGGACGTGACGACGGCCGTGGTCGCTCCGGCGACCTGCCGCTCGCCGGCCTCGTGGCGTAGCTGCGCAACCGCCTCGTAGAGGAAGCCGAAGCCGTGCGTCCGGCCCTCCGAGAGCTGGCCTCCGTGCGGGTTCACGGGAACGTCGCCGCCCGGGGCGATCCGCCGGCCGCCGTCGATCCAGTCCTTCGCCTCGCCGAGCCCGCAGAAGCCGAGTGCCTCGAGCCACGAGATCGCGTTGAAGGTGAACCCGTCGTACACGAGGGCGACGTCGACGTCGTCGGGCCGCAGGCTGGTGCGGCTCCACAGATGCGCCGCCTGTCCGAGCACCTGTGGCTCGTGGGTGATCGTCCCCTGGTCCCAGGAGACCCTCTCGAGGATCTGGGTTCCCACGGCCTCGATGCGCACCGCGGGCTTGCGGAGGTCGCGCGCGACCGCCGCATCCGATACGACGACTGCGATCGACGCGTCGCAGGGTACGTCGCAGTCGTAGAGGCCGAACGGGCTGGTGATCGGACGAGCCGACAGATAGTCGTCCATCGTCATCGGCTCGCGGTAGATCGCAACCGGGTTCCGCGCCGCGTTCGCCCTCCCGTTGAGCGCGATGTAGCCGAGCAGCTCACGGGTCGCTCCGTAGCGGTGGAAATACTGGTTGGCGTTCATCCCGATCCAGTGCGCCGCCGACATGGCGCCGAACGGGATCCGCCACTGCATCCAGTCCGAGGTCCGCGCGCCGAAGGCGCCCCGCAGCCCGAGCTTGGCGAAGGTCGACTCCCAGACGGTGCGGAAGCAGAGCACGTGGCGGCAGAGCCCGCCCGCGACCGCGAGCATGGCCGCGACCACCGCTCCACCCGGCCCGGGCAGATCCCCGCCGCCGTTGATCCAGGTGGGGTGCAGGCGGAGCGCCTCCTCGACGGCCGTGGCGCCGCCCTCGCTCATCCCCATGCCGACCATTCCCGGGTAGGTCGACAGGCCGTCGATGTCGTCGAGCGCGAGGCCGGCGTCCTCGACCGCTCGCAGACACGCGTCGACCGTGAGCGAGAGCGGATCCACCAAGAGCCGCCGGCCCATCGCCGAGCGACCGATCCCGGACAGCACCGCCCGGTGCTCGAAGCGATCCGCGCGCAGCGGCGGTCGCGGCGCCGGGATCGACGGCTCGCCGACCGGATTGGGCTTCGTCGCGCCGGTCGGCTCGAAGAGCGGGAGCCACACGTCCTCGTGTGGCTCGAAGCGAACCGCGACCTCCTGGCCGATGTGCACCTCGGCGGGCTCGCAGCCGACGACGTTGGTGGTGAGCCGGACGTCGGCATCCTCCTCGAGGGCGACGACGGCGACGACGTACGGCGGATCGAAGCCCGGGAGCCACGGATGCGCGTTGACCGTGTAGCCCACGACGACGGCGCGCCCGGAGACCGGCGTGGGCTCCCAGCGCCGGCTGCGGCAGCGCGGGCAGATCGGCACGGGCGGATGCACGAGGGTGGCGCAGTCCGCGCAGCCCTGGATGCGCAGCGTCCCGTCGGCGCCCGACGCCCAGAACCAGTGGTTCGCCGGCGTGAGCTCGGGGAGAAGCCTCATCCGCTGTCGCCTCCGATCCCCATCTACTTGGGAGCGAAGTGCTGGCCGCCGTCGAGCCGGATCGTGCCGCCGTTCAGCATCGGCGTCTCGAAGATCGCCTGCGCCAGGCGCGCGTACTCCTCCGGCTTCCCCATGCGCTTGGGGAATGCGGCGTCCCGGGTCAGCGTCGCCGCCATCGCCTCCGGGATCCCGCGGGTCAGGCCGGTCTCGAACAGGCTCGGCGCGATCGCCATCACGCGGATGCCGAGGCTGCCGAGGTCGCGCGCCATCGTGAGGCTCATCGCGACGATGCCGCCCTTGGCCGCCGTGTAGGCCACCTGGCCGATCTGTCCCTCGAAGGCCGCGATCGACGCGGTGTTGAGGATGACCCCGCGCTCGCCGTTCTCGTCGGGCTCGTTGCGGCTCATTCGCGCCGCCGCCAGGCGCGCGATGTTGAAAGTGGAGATCAGGTTGAGGTCGACGACGCGCCGGAACGCGTCGAGCGGATGGGGACCGTCCTTGGTCAGCGTGCGCATCGCGATCCCGCCGCCCGCCGTATTGCAGACGAAGTGGAGCGCGCCCAGCTCGTCGCAGGCCGCCGACAGCGCGGCCTCGGTGCCGGCGAAGTCGGTGACGTCGCAGGGGTGGAAGCTGCCGCCGAGCTCCTTCGCGACCTCTGCGCCCCTGGATGCGGGGAGGTCGAGGATCGACACCCGTGCACCTTCTCGAACCAGCATCTCGGCGGTGGCCCGCGCCATGCCCGACGCTCCGCCGACGACGACGGCGGCTCTTCCAGCGATCTTCATGGGATTCCTCTCCTCAGCTCTGTGCCTTGCGGGCGCGTGGAGTGACGACGACGGCCGGCAGGGAGGCCGTCGCGCCGGCTCGCAGGACGGCGTGGACCACGTCGACGAGATCGTCGGCGTCGATCAGGGACCCGCTCAAGAGGCCGCGCTGCATCCAGATGGGTCCCAGCTCGGCACCGAGCTTCGGATCCCATCCCGCCATGAAGCCGGTCTGCGACTCGCCGGTGCCGCCGCCACAGTCGCCCACGACCAGGCGCGTGAAGGCGACGTCCGTGTGCTCGGCGCGCCACGCCTCGACGAGCTTGTCGAGCGCCGCCTTGCTCACCGTGTAGGCGCCGAGCCCGGGCCACGGCGGCGTGAGCGAGGCGCTCACGGATGAGAGATACACGGCGCGGCCCGTGGTGGCGGAGAGATGCGGAATCGCCGCCGCCGTGATCATCGCCGCGCCGATCACGTTGGTGTCGAACGTGCGGCGCCACGTTTCGGTGTCGATGTCGACCAGGCGCGCCAGGGGTCCGATCGCCGGTGCGTACACGAGGGCGTCGATCCCGCCGAGCGCGCTGGCCGCCGCGCCGATCGCCGCGCGGCAGGAAGCCGCGTCCGTGACGTCGCACGCGATCGCGCGCGCGCCGTCCCCGGCCTCGCGGGCCGCGCGCTCGAGCCGCTCGAGCCGCCGTGCCAGGAGCGCCACGCGGGCGCCGCGCTGGGCGAGCCCGATCCCGATGCAGCGGCCGAGACCGCTCGATGCTCCGACGACGACCGTTCGCACGTTCTGCCTCGCTGACCGGTAGGGTCGTTCAGGCCGCCGGGGATGCTTCGAACAGCACCGGCAGCGATGTGGGGGACCGGAAGACCTGCCCGCGGATGTGCGGGTCCTTGCCCTCGGGATCGAGACGCAGATCGGGCAGGCGGTCGAGCAGGAGCTCGAGCGCGACCCGCATCTCGAGCCGGGCGAGGTGCATCCCGAGGCAGACGTGGGTCCCATGACCGAACCCGATGTGGGGCACCTGCGGCCGGAAGATGTCGAAGCGGTCCGGATCCGGGTACCGGCTCTCGTCCCGGTTGGCCGCCCCGAGCATCGGCATCACCGCGGAGCCCGCCGGGATCGAGACACCCGCGAGCTCCGTGTCCCGCGTGGCCACGCGCGTGATGATCAGCAGCGGCGCCTCCCACCGGACCGCCTCCTCGATCGCCTGCGGGATCAGGGATCGGTCGGAGCGGACGGCGTCGAGCTGGTCGGAGTTGGAGAGCAGCCCGAACAGGAGGTTCCCGGTCGAGCGGTACGTGGTCTCGACGCCGGCCGGGAGCAGCAGGCGCAGGAACGAGAAGATCTCCTCGTCCGAGAGGTGCTCCCCGTCGATCTCGGCGTGCGCGAGCGTGCTGATGAGATCGTCGCGCGGCTCCTGCCGGCGCGCCGCGAGGATCGGAGTGAAGTACTCCTTCAGGGCCGCGGACGCCGCGATGCCGCGCTCCCGGTTCACGGTGAAGCTGAGCAGCGAGATCGACCAGCGCTGGAACTGCGGGTAGTCGGCGCGCGGCAGGCCCAGGAGGCCGGCGATGATCTGTGTCGGGTACGGGAAGGTGAACTCGCGGACGAGCTCGGCGCGCCCGCGCCCGGCGAAGCGGTCGATCAGCTCGCTCCCCACCCGCTCGACCAGCTCGTCCTGCCGGCGCGCCAGCGTCTTCTGAGAGAAGGCCTTCGAGACCAGGGAGCGGTATCGGCGGTGGCCGGGCTCGTCCATCCCGAGCATGACGTGCTTGCCGAAGACGTCGCCGAAGACGGCGACGATGATCCCGGACGAGAACGTCTCGTGGTCGCGCAGCACCTGCGCGATCTGGTCGTAGCGGTACACCATGAAGACGGGCTTGGACGCCTCGTGCGGCATGCCCGACATGTCGAGGCGCTGCACGGGGTTCGAGCGCCGCATCTGGGCCAGGCCGGTGTACGGGTCCCGCACGTCGCCGGAGACGGCGTCGTCGAAGCTCCCGAACTCCTCGAGATCGTCGAACAGCTGCATCGCGTGCGTCCTCTTCAGCCGGCGGGATGCCCGACGGACTTGACCTCGGTGTACTGGTCGAATCCGGCGTAGCCGTTCTGGCGACCGACGCCGCTCGCCTTGTAGCCGCCGAACGGCACGTCGGCCCCGTACGGTGCCGTGGCGTTGACGCCGATGAAGCCCGCGCGCAGGCGGCGCGCAACGGCGAGGGCGCGATCGAGCGAGCCCGACATCACGTTGCCCGCTAGCCCGTAGACGCTGTCGTTGGCGATCCGGATCGCGTCCTCCTCGTTCTCGAACGGAATGACGGCGAGGACCGGACCGAAGATCTCCTCCTGCGCGATCGTCATGCGGTTGTCGACGTCGACGAACAGCGTCGGCCGGACCCAGAAGCCCTTGTCGCGCCCGGCCGGCGGATCGGTGCCACCGACGAGCAGCTTGGCGCCCTCGTCGATTCCCTTCTGGACGTAGCCGAGCACGCGCGCGCGCTGCCTGGCCGAGATCACCGGGCCGCACAGCGTGCCGGGCTCCTGCGGATCGCCGGGCTGGATGGATGCGTACATCGCCTTCAGGATCTGCACGCCCTCGTCGTAGCGCGACCGCGGGAGGAGCAGCCGCGTCGGAACGGCGCAGCCCTGACCCGCGTGCATGCAGGGTGCGACGCCGATCGCGCAGGATCGCGCCAGCTCGGCGTCCTCCAGCACGATGGTGGCCGACTTCCCGCCGAGCTCGAGGAACAGGCGCTTCATCGTCGCCGCGCCCTTCTCCATGATCCGCCTCCCGACGGCGGTCGAGCCGGTGAAGGAGATCATGTCGACCTTCGGCGAGAGCGTGAGCTCCTCCCCGACGAGGTGGTCGGACGCGGTGACGACGTTGACCACGCCGGACGGGATGTCGGTGCGCTCGGCGACGAGGCGCCCGAGGCGCGTCGCGTTGAAGGGCGTGTCGGGGGCGGGCTTCAAGACCACCGTGTTCCCGGTGGCGAGCGCCTGGCCCAGCTTGTGGATCGTGACCTCGAAGGGAAAGTTCCACGGCACGATCGCGCCGACCACGCCCACCGGCTCGCGCCAGACCTTCCGGGTGGTGACCTGCCCGGTGAGCTCGACCATGGCGTCGCCGAGATTCGTCTCCCAGGGATACTCGTCGATCAGCCGGGCGGGGTAGCGGAGCGCGCTCTTGAGCGGCGCGTCGAGCTGCGGCCCGTGCGTCACCATGCGGGGACAGCCGGCCTCGAGGATCAGCTCCTCGCGGAGCGCCTCCTTCTCCGCCTCGAGCGCCTCCTGGAGCTGCTCGAGGCAGCGCTTGCGGAGGCTGCGGTCGGTCGACCAGCCGGTCTCGTCGAAGGCGCGGCGCGCGGCGTCGATCGCGCGGTGCATGTCCGCCTTCGACGCGTCCGCGACCTCCCCCAGCACCTCCTCGGTGGCCGGGTTCAGGTTCGCGAAGGTGCCGGCCTCGCCGCCGACGAGCTTGCCGTCGATCAGCATCCGCGACTCGAAGCGGACGTCAGCCATGCGGATCACTCCCGAGTGCGCCGTGACGCGGGAGGCTCATCGCCCGCGCCACCAGGTGGTGAAGGAGACCGGCAGGCAGGACACGGCTGCCGGCCAGCAGCATGCGGGCGTCGACGCCCACCGCGTGTCGGGCGAACGGAGCCCGCTCGTCGAGCGCCCGGGCGAGCGCCGGAGCGAAGCGCTCCGGCGGGTTCGCGAGCAGGCGGATCATCGAGCGGCCCGTGCGTTCGATCCCCGCGTAGTGCCCGGCGTAGGGTCCGTTCAGATCGCCGTGATGCGGGGTCTGCTCGGTGAGGATGTCCGTCTGGAAGGCTCCGGACACCAGGATCGTGACGCCCAGGCCGAAGGGCGCGACCTCCTCGGCCAGCGCCTCGGCCCATCGCTCGAGAGCCGCCTTCGAGGCCGAGTAGGCGCTGATCGACGGCATGCCGCGCACGCCGCCCTGGCTCGAGATGACGACGATCCGCCCGCACCCGGCCGCCCGCATGGAGGGGAGCAGTGCCTTCGTGAGTCGCACCGGACCGAAGAGGTTCGTGCGAAAGATCCGCTCCCACACCTCGAACGGCATCTCCTCGACGCATCCCACCGCGGCGATCCCGGCATTGTGCACGAGCGCATCGGGCGCACCGACCGCGCCCTCGATCGCCTTCGCGGCCGCGGTGATCGACGTCGGATCGTCGAGGTCGAGTCGCACTCCGATCAGGCGTGGATCCCCGACGGCAGCACCGGTGCCCGCCCGCAGGCGTTCGAGTCCCACGTCGGGCGAGCGCATCGCTCCAACGACGCGCCATCCGCGCTCGTACAGGTGGACGGCGGATGCGAGGCCGAGTCCGCGCGACGCCCCGGTGATGACGACGCTTCTCGGCTCACGCGTCATGGGGTCTGCAACGCGCATCCGGCTTCGCCGGGTTCTCGGTCGGACGCCCGTTCGGCTGCGCGGTCATCCAGCCGTTCCAGTGCCCACCGAAGTAGGGCCCGGGCTGCCCCTCGCTCTCGTAGAAGCCCTGCGGGTCGTAGACCTTGGCCTCGGGGAACGGATACGGGCAGGCGACGGCGGTCGCGAGCCTCGCCGCGCGGATGGCGCCGAAGCCCGCGCCGTAGAAGAAGTACGCGACGTTCAGGATGCCGGCCATCACCAGGAACGTGGCGAGTGCCGGGCGCGTGCGGAGCCAGGGCAGCCGCCTGGCCAGCTTCTCGGCCTGCGTGCGTCCGGTGTCGTCCCGATAGCAGAGGACGCCGGCGGGAATCATCACGACGGTGACGAGCGCGGACTCCCAGATCAGCGGGAACTGGAAGGTGGTCCCCGCGAAGACCGAGCCCCACGGCATCACCTGCGAGTAGATGTAGAGCCCCGTGCGAACGAGGAAGATCTCCAGGGCCGCGTCGATGACGAATCCGGTGACGAGGATCAGCGCCGCGAGACTCAGGAGCGGCCGGCGCCACAGGAACGAGTCGGCGGACGCGCGCGCCCGGAGGCGGCGCAGGAGCCAGGTGCTCGCGAAGAACGGGGCGAGGAAGTAGAAGGTCGAGTACCCGACCACGATGAAAGGCTCGACCGTCGGCGAGAGCCGCACCAGCGGCCAGTCCTCGGGGAAGTGCCAGAGCTGCGGGTTATAGACCGCGTAGGGCGCCCAGTTCATGATCGGGTCCTGCCAGACGATCGCCGTCGACGCGAGGACCATGAGGACGTAGGGATGGCCGGGCTGCCTCCGCCACGCGCGCACGCACGCCACGACGAGGATCGACATCATGATCACGGTCCCGACCTGATGGATGGTGAGCCAGTCGACCGGTGCCCGCAGGAACTCGACGGGACGCGGGACTCCCGTGACCTCCGGATTGGCGATGCGCGGCGAGACGGCGCCCATGCGCGCGTGATGGGCGACGAACCCGATGACCGCGACGGCGAGGACGATCCACGCCGCAGCCGCGAGCGACCGCTTCGGTGCCTCGGACGGGATCGTCTGTACGGTCATCGGTCAGACCTCCCCGAAGCGAGCGACGCGATGCGTGTGGATACCGTCTGGATCGAGTCGCCGCGCCACGAGGTAGCCGGCGCCCATCCAGGCGCGGCGCGTCCACTTCCCGAACGACACGCGGGTTCCCGGCGCGCCCGTCGCCGCAGGGAGCATCTTCACCCGCTCGAGCGCCTCCTTCACGCCGCGCGGACAGAGCGGATGCGAATCGGCGAAGGCGCGGAGGAGCACCGTGGCGATGTCGCGGTTCACCACCGGCGCGCAGTACTGCGGGCGCCGCCCGTACGCGGCCTCGTACTGGTCGAGGAAGCCCTGGCCGACGGGATTGTCCTCGTCGTACTGGTCGATCCCGGTCCATCCGAGGAACGCCTTCCAGAGCACCGGATTGATCCATGCGTTCTCGAACGCGGTGCTCGTGTAGCGGGGCGGATCCCAGCCGAGCGCCTCCAGCACCGAGTTGACGTGCAGGATCCCGAAGCCGAAGCCGCAGTGGACGAGCGCGCTCGGCTTTGCCTCGCGCACCCGCTCGACCGCCGCGCGGACGTCCTGCGCCGTCTGCGCGATGCGCTCCTCGGCCACGATGCGGATGTCCGAGCCGCGACACGCGTGCTGGAAGCTCCGCAGGTAGGTCTCGCCGATCAGCGACTGCTCGATCAGGACGCCGACCTGCTCGTGGCCGTCCTTCGCCAGGAGGTCGACCCAGAAGATCGGCTCCTCCGTCAGCGAGCCCATCGGAAACGCGAACGTCCACTCGCCCAGCCAGTCCTCGGAGCCGGTCACGCTGACCGCCGGAACGCGGAAGCGCTGCTCGATGGCCTCGCGCGTCGGGACCGCGTTGTCGGTGATGCTCGGGCCGAAGACGACGAGGCAGCCCTCGTCGACCAGCTCGCCGTAGGCGTCGATCACGGCCTTGACGGTTCCCTTCGGGAGACCCTCGACCTCGCGGAACACGATCTCCACGCGGCGGTCGATGATCTTCCGCTTCAAGCCCTCCTCGAACACGAGCTCGAACGAGCGGGTCAGGTCGGCCCTCATCTCCTGCGGGTAGAACGCGGGGAGCTTGAAGTCGAAGAGGTAGCCGAGCTTGATGGGCTGCGCGGCGCTCTCGTAGGACGTCATGTCACCTCTCCGTGTCGTCCGACCCTCAAGGCTTCCACTGCGTGCGGCCCATCAGCAGGTCGACGAGCGCCTTGCCGGCCGCCCAGGATCCCGTGGAGGACGACATCACGTGGCCTGCGTCGACGAGCAGGTTCACGCCGCTGATTCCGCTCGCCGCGTCGCCGTTGAGGAACAGCATGACGTCGCCCATCTGCTCGGCCGTCAGGTGCGGGAGGCCGGTGGCGTCTCGGTAGTCCTGCCCGAAGGAGAGCCACACGGCGGCGTTGGCCTGGGCGAGCGGGGTGACGGTGGGGCCCGGACAGATGGCGTTGATGCGCACACCCCTGGCGATGAACGGGTACGCCTGGCGCGCGACGTAGGCGTTGATCGCCTGCTTGCTGAAGAGATAGTTGTTCGTGCCCTCGTGCGCATCGATCCAGGCGGCGGCCGACTCGTAGTCGGGTGTCGCCAGGAACTCGAGCAGGGTCGGCAGGTTCCCCTCCCACCCGAGGCCGGCGACCGAGGAGATGAAGCACACAGCGGAGCCGCGGCGCAGCGTACCCTCGGCGAGCATCCGCTCGATCAGATGGCGATGCGCGATGAAGTTGACCCGCATCACTCCGGGCCCGTCGGCGATGCCGGCCGCGGAGAAGATCGCGTCGATGGGCCTGCCGACCTGGTCGATGGCGGCGTCCACGGCGGCGCGATCCTTCAGATCCACCTTGATCGCGTCGGCGACGGGATACTCGACCGCGGCGTGGTCCATGACGACGACCTCGGCGCCCAGCGCGGCCGCTCGCTTCGCGGCGGCGGCCCCCATGCCCGTGGCACCGCCCACCACGAGCGCGCGCTTGCCGTCGTATCGGAAGAGGTCGGTTCCAGTCATCGGGTCGCTCCTTTGGCGGATCTGGCGATGGCACCCGCGCCGACGCAGGTCATCGCGCTCCGCCGGTTCGAATCTGCAGCCTCGCCCACCCTCGCACGCTCGCCGTGTGCGCCTTGGCGGCGCCGTCGTAGTCGACCTCCCACGAGGGCCAGCGAGTGAGGAGCTCGTCGAGCGCGACGCGGCCCTCGAGTCGGGCGAGCGCGGCGCCGAGGCAGTAGTGCAGGCCGTAGCCGAAGCTCAGGTGCGCGCCGTCGTCGCGGCGGATGTCGAAGCGGTCGGCGTCCGGGAAGTGGCGCTCGTCGCGGTTGGCCGAGCCGTTCAGCAGCAGCATGATCGCGTCCTTCGGCACCGTTCGGCCGTGGACCTCCACGTCGGCGGCGACGTAGCGGCACTGGACGGGAGACGGCGCCTCGTAGCGCAGCACCTCTTCGATCGCGCGCGGGATCAGCGATCGATCGGCGACGAGGGCCCGGCGCTGCTCGGGGTGGTCCGAGAGGAGCTGGGCCGCGAAGCCGATGAGCCGGGTCGCCGTCTCGTTCCCGGCCCCGGCGATCATGTTCGTGTAGAGGATCACCTCGCTGCGCGTCAGGCGGCGGCGCTCCCCGTCCGCCTCGACCTCCGCGTGCAGCAGCTCCGTCATCAGATCGTTCGACGGGTGCTGCGCCCGCCAGTCGATGTAGTCGGCGATGAGCTGGCTGGGGTGGTCGACCGCGTTCGGGTCGAACTCGGCCGGCTTGCCGTCCCGGAGGAGGAGCTGCTCGTCCGTCTGCCTGCGAATCGCCTCCTGGTCCTGCTCGGGGATTCCGAGCAGGTAGCCGATCGTGCGCATGGGCACGAGCGCGGCGAAGTCGGCGATGACGTCGAACCGGTCCGCGCCCATCAGCGGATCGAGCGCGCGGGCGCAGAACTCCCGGACCAGCGGCTCGATGGCGTTCATCCGCCTCGGCGTGAAGACGCGGGTCAGCAGGCTGCGGTGCAGATCGTGGATCGGGGGATCCTCGAACAGGATGATGCCGGGAGGCAGCTCGACGTTCGCCCGGATGATGTCGAGGGTCGTCCCGCGGCCCGACCGATAGGTGTCCCAGTCGGCCAGCGCCTGCTCGACGTCGTCCCAGCGGGAGAGCGCGTAGAACTCGTGCTTCGCGTTGAAGTAGAGGGGCGCCTCGTCCCGCATGCGCTTCCAGACGGGATAGGGATCGTCGTCGATCGCGGCGTCGTACGGGTCGTAGTAGAGAGGGCGATCGAACTCGATCATGCTCGTCCTAGGCGCGGCGCCGGAAGCGCAGCGGCAGATCGTTCAGGCCGCGGATGATGAAGGTCGGCGTGTAGGACAGCGCGCTCGGATCCACGAGCCGGAGGTCGTCGAGCCGTGCGAGCAGGCGCTCCACGCTGATCCGCGACTCCGCGCGCGCGAGGCTGGCGCCGGGACAGAAGTGCTCGGCGTGGCCGAAGGCGATGTTGCGCCGCGCGTTCGAGCGCTTCGGATCGAAGCGGTCCGGATCCTCGAAGACGCGCGGGTCGCGGTTGGCGGCGCCGATCACCGCCATCACCATCGAGCCCTCGGGAATGTCGACGCCGGCGAGCCTCGTGTCGCGCAGCGCCAGGCGGAAGGAGCCCTTGATCGGACCCTCGAGGCGCAGGCACTCCTCGATGAAGGTCGGGATCGCCTCGGGATCCCTCCGGAGCTGGTCGGCGAGGGGGGGCTGCTCGGCGAGGACCCGCATCGCCGCGCAGAGCAGCCGCGCGGTGGTCTCCTGTCCGGCCGCGAAGACGATGGCGGCGATGCGCACCACGTCCATCACGGCGGGCAGCTCGCCGTTCGGGAAGCGGACGTTGGCCAGCTTGCTCAGCACGTCCTCGCGCGGCTCCGCGCGACGCTCCTCGATGTAGCGGGTGAAGTAGGGATGCAGGTTCGCGAACACGGAGTCGCCGGCGTGCCGGCCCTTGGGGTCGCCGACGTTGCCCGCCTGGCCGCCGAGCCAGCCGCGGAACGTCTCGTGGTGCTCGCGCGGGACCCCGAGCAGGTCGGCGATCACGAGCAGCGTGAAGGGCCGCGCGTAGCCCGCGGAGAACTCCACCTCGCCGCGTCCGGCGAACTCGTCGATCAGCCCCTCGGCGAGGGTCCACATGAACTCCTCGTTCTCCTTGAGGCGGTTCGGCGTGAAGAGCTTGCCGACCAGCGCGCGATGCCGGGTGTGCTTGGGCGGATCGAGCGAGGTGAGCTGGTCTCCCATCGGGATCTCGCCGCGGCGGCGCTCGATCATGTCGGTGAGGCTCTCGCCTTCCGAGCGCGGAGGGAGCTTCACGAGCGGACCGAGGGGGCCCACGATCGCCGAGAAGCGATCGTGGTCCGCGTAGACCTCGAGGATCTCGTCGATGCTCGACAGCATGAAGACGCCGCGGTGCGGCTCGCGCCAGACCGGCCCGCGCTCCCGCAGCGCGGCGTAGTAGGGGAGCGGATCCTGGAGGATCCCGGGGTCGGTGAAGAAGTCCCGCTCGAGGACGTTCATCCCGCGCCCCCGGGCTTGCTCTCGAACGGGGTCGAGAACGCGCCGGCCATCTGCTTGATGATGTCGCCGACCGTCGCGTAGCCCTTGGCGTAGTCGGACGGCGCCTTGCCGCCGGCGCCGACGATCGGCGCGAGGTCGACGTGCTTCGCCTGGGCGCGCAGCGCGGCGACCGTGCACTTCTCCTTCGGGATGTGCTTGAAGGGGTCGTACTGGAAGTGCCGCGTGGTGTTCTGCCAGGTCATCTTGTGGACGTCGGCGTCGGGCACGCCCGCGAGCGAGGCAAAGAGCGTCTCCGGAGCCTTCGGCCACGTCGAGTCGGAGTGCGGGTAGTCGCACTCCCAGGTGATGTTGTCGATTCCGATCAGCTCGCGGTTGCGCACGCCGGCGGCGTCGTCGATGAAGCAGGTGATGATGTGCTCGCGGAAGACGTCGCTCGGCTTCTTGCCGTTCGGGAAGCCGTGCAGCGTCCAGCGATGGTGGTGGTCGTGCACGTAGTCGATGCGCTCGAGGAAGTACGGGATCCAGCCGATCCCGCCCTCCGAGAGCGCGATCTTGAGCGCCGGGAACTTGTTGAAGATCTCCGAGAACACGAGCTCGGTGGCGCAGTTGAAGAGCGTGATCGGCGTGCCCGCGATCATCACCTCGATCGGGGCGCCCGGATCCTGGAGATTCATGCGCGTGCCCGAGCCGATGTGGATGCAGACGACCGTCCCCTCGTCGGCGCACGCCTTCCAGAACGGATCCCAGTGCTCGCTGTGCAGGCTCGGACGGCCGAGCCCGCCCGGGTTGTCGGCGAACGTGACGGCGTGGCAGCCCTTGCGCGCGACGCGGTGCACCTCGCGCCCCATCTCCGCGGGATCCCAGATGGGCGGGATCGCGAGCGGGATGAAGCGGCCCGGATGCTTCCCGCACCATTCATCGATGTGCCAGTCGTTGTAGGCGCGCAGCATGGTGATGGCGAGCTCGCCGTTGCCCGCGTCGGCCTGGCGGCCGAACAGCTCGCCGACGAAGCCCGGCACCGTCGGGAAGCAGAGCGAGCCGAGCACGCCGTTGGCGTTCATGTCCTCGACCCGCGCGTCGACGTTCCAGCAGCCGCGCCGCAACTGCGAGAGCGCCGTCGGCTCCATCCCGTACTCCTCGGGACGGCGGCCCGCCACGGCGTTCAGGCCGACGTTGGGGATCTGCTGCCCCTCGAACACCCAGACGTCGCTCCCGTCCTGCTTGTGGAGCAGGCGGGGCGCGCGCGACTTCCACTTCGCGTCGAGGTGTCGCTCCCACATGTCGGGGGGCTCGCAGACGTGGTCGTCGACGCTCACCAGGATCATGTCGTCCATCTTCATGACCGTCCTCCTCGAATGCGGCTCAGCGCCGGGGCAGGCCGAGCACGCGCTGCGCGATGATGTTGCGTTGGATCTCGGAGGTGCCCGCCGAGATCGTGGCTGCGTAGCTCACCAGGTACTGCTTCATCCACGGCTTCGGTCCGCGGCTCTCGTCGAAGCTCCAGCCCTCGAACTCCACGTCGAGCGCGTCGACGCCGAGGGCCTCGGTCGCCAGGCGCGCGGCGCGCTGGGCGATCTCGGAGCCGAAGAGCTTGAGCACCGAGTGCTCGGGCGAGGCCTGGCCGCGGGCGAACTTCGCGAAGCCCCGGTAGCCCATGAACCACATCGCCTGCGCGTCGACGTACAGGCTCGCGAGGTCGTCGCGGAGCTTCGGGCTCTCGCCGATCCGCCGGCCGTCGGGCCCGGGCTGGCGCGCGAGCCCGCGCAGGCGATCGAGCAGATCGTCGAGGCGCCGGGCGGCCGCCAGCCACATCATACCGCGCTCGTGGGCCAGCGAGCCCGCCGAGATCGCCCAGCCCTGGTTGAGCGGCCCGACGAGGTGATCGCGCGGGACGACCACCTCGTCGAAGAACACCTCGTTGAAGTCCACGTAGTCCCGGTCGGTGAGCTCGGGCAGCGGCCGCACCCGGACCCCCGGCGCCTTCATGTCGATGATGACGACGCTGATGCCGCGGTGCTTGGGCGCCGCCGGATCGGTGCGCACGAAGCAGAAGCAGTGGTCCGCGTGGTGCGCTCCCGAGGTCCAGATCTTCTGCCCGGTCACCACGAAGTGGTCGTCGCGCACCTCGGCTCGGGTCGAGAGACCGGCGAGATCGCTGCCCGCTCCGGGCTCGCTCATCCCCAGGCACCAGGAGATCTCGGCGCGCAGCGTCGGCAGCAGATACCGGCTCTTCAGGAAGTCGCTGCCGTAGTCGTGGATCGACGGCGCGATGATCCCGAGCCCCTGCGGGTTGGTGCTGCGCTCGACCGGGACCCTCGCCATCTCCTCGTGGTACACGAGCTGCTGTACGGGGGGCAGGTTCCGCCCCCCGAGCGCGGGCGGCCATCCGGGAACGAGCAGCCCCGCGTCGAAGAGCCGCCGCTGCCAGCGCCGGGACCAGCCGGGCAGGTGGCCGGAGCTGGTCAGGGGCTCGGCGCGCATCTCCTCCTGCGTCGGCTGGCTCACCTCGAGCCACGCGCGGAGCTCTGCGCGGAATCTCTCCGTCTCGGCGTCGTAGTGGAGCTGCACGTCAGAGCTCCAGCAGCGCCGCGATGCGCTGGCGGTGCGAGCGGCCCGTGCCGAACAGCGCCTCGAGGGTCTTGGCGCGCTTGACGAAGAGATGGACGTCGCTCTCCCACGTGTAGCCCATGCCCCCGTGGATCTGGATCGCCTCCTTGCAGACGAGCCGCTGGCAGTCGCTCGCGGCCGCCTTCGCCATCGACGCGGCGAGCGCGCGGCGGGGATCGTCCTCGGCCACGGCCATCATCGCGAAGTAGCCAGTGGCCCGGGCCTTCTCGATCTGCACGAACATGTCGGCGCACTTGTGCTGGACGGCCTGGAAGGCTCCGATCGGCTGGTCGAACTGGCGCCGGCTCCCGGCGTGCTCGAGGGTCCGGTCGAGCAGGCTCTGGCAGGTGCCCACGCACTCGAGCGCCGCGGCGACCGTGGCGCGCTCGAGCGCGCGCCCGAGGGCGGGCGCGCAGCGGCCCGGTGTGCCGAGCACGCGGTCGGGGCCGACGCGCACGCCGTCGAAGGACAGATGGGCGAGCGGGCGGCTCGGGTCGAGCGCGACCACCCGGCGCGCCTTCGCGGCTCCCTGCGGCACCACGAACAGCGCCACGCCGTCGCCCGCGTCGACGCGAGCGGCCACCGCGATCTCGTCGGCCGCGTCGCCATCGAGCACGTAGGAGCGCTCTCCCTCCAGGACCCAGTCGCTCCCCGCGCGTCGCGCGTGCAGGCTCTCGCCGGGCTCGTGCTCCGCTGCGCGGCCGTGATCGATGGCGAGCGCGCCGCGCAGCGCGCCCTCTCCCGCCGGCCTCGCGAGCCGCTCGAGCTGGTCGGGAGCTCCGGCCTCGCACAGGAGCGGCAAGAACTGGGTCACCGTGGCCAGGAACGGCCCGGGCGCGATGCAGCCGCCGTGC
Source organism: Myxococcota bacterium (assembly GCA_035506135.1). Lineage (GTDB taxonomy): Bacteria > Myxococcota_A > UBA9160 > UBA9160 > PR03 > DATJPY01. The sequence goes on from DATJPY010000022.1 coordinate 64,106, forward strand.
TGCTCGACGACCAGGCCGACGGACGTGAAGCCGAGCGCGAGACCGCCCAGATCCTCGGGCAGATCGATCGAGGTCCACCCGAGCTCGCGCGCGCTTCGCCAGGGCTGCTCGGGCGCGCTGCCGTTCTCGACGATGTCGCGCACCAACGAGGTCGGACACTCCTTCGCGAGCACGGACCGCACCGAGTCGACCAGCTCCTGCTGCTCCGGCGTGACCTCGAAGTTCATCGACGCCTCCGGGCCGTGCCGGCTCGCCGCTCTTCGATGCCGAGCATGCTCCGCGCCACGAGCAGGATCTCGCGCTTGTGCTCCTCGAGCGCGGACTCGCTCCAGACGTCGAACGAGACGTCGACGGTGAGCCAGGGCATCGCCGCGAAGTGGAACACCGTGGTCGCGCCCATCAGGCTGATGAACCGATGCGGATCGACCCGCGGCTTGAGCTCACCCGACGCGACACCTTCCTGGATCAACGCGCGGAACGTCTCGATGGGCGCCCGGCCCGCGCGCACGATGGGCGACTCCATGCCCGGGTGCGCGTTCGCCGCCTCGCGCAGGATCAGGCGCGCGACGCTCGGACGTCGCGTGACGTAGTCGATCCAGCCGATCAGGGACGCCTCCAGCCGCTCCGCGACGCTGCCGTGGCTCGGGAGCGTCGCGCTCGCGCCGCGGAAGACCTCGTCGAGCACCTCCGCGTAGAGCTCCTGCTTGTCGCCGAAGTGGTAGAAGATGGCGGCGCGCCGGATGCCGACGTCGGCGGCGATGTCGTCGAGGCGCGTGGCCTCGAAGCCGCGCTCGGCGAAGAGGCGCTCGGCAGCGGCCACGATCTCGGCGCGGGTCTGGAGGCCGCGGTCACGGCGGGCGACGGGAGCGGGGGCGGCTCGGCTGGACATCGCGGTTGACGATTATACTGGCGCGCCAGTAAGCTAGGCAACAGCCCTGGAGGCAGCCGATGACCCTTCCCGCCGACCAGATCGTGATCTCGGCCGACGACCACCTCGACATCCACGCCATGGCGCCCGACGTGTGGTCGTCGCGCCTGCCCGCGGCCTGGCGCGAGCGCGGCCCGCACGTCGAGGAGACTCCCGACGGGCCGTACTGGATCTGCGACGGCCGCCGCATCGCGCCGAGCGGCCGCAAGGAGGCCGGCTACCTGTCGGCCAACGACCACGGCTTCCGGCCCGGCCAGCCGCAGACGCGGCTCGAGGACATGGACCGCGACGGCGTCCGCGCGCAGGTGATCTACGGCCCGACGTGTACGCACCTGCAGATCACCGACGCGGGCCTACACGAGCAGGTGTCCAGGGTCTACAACGACTGGGCGGCCGAGTTCCAGCGCGAGGCGCCGGACCGCCTGGTGCTGCTTCCCGACATCCCCTCGTACGAGCCGAAGGCCGCCGCGCGCGAGCTGCAGCGCTGCGCCGGACTCGGCCACAAGGGCGCGATCGTCAGCAGCACGGTGGGCAGGGGCGAGCCGCTCTTCGCCGACGAGTGGAAGGTGTTCTGGGACGCCGCGCAGGAGATCGGCGTGCCGATCCACGTGCACCTCTCGGGAGGCCTGCACAGCCTCCGGATGACGCCCGGCTCGTGGCGCATGCCGGCGGCCGTCGCGGTCGTCCCGATGCAGCTCGACGAGACCCTGGCCGGCATGATCTTCTCGGGCACCCTCGAGCAGCGTCCCCGCGTCCAGTTCGTGATGGGCGAGGCGGGCCTCGGCTGGATCCCGTACGTGATCGAGCGGCTCGACCACGAGGCGCACAAGTACGGATCGAAGATCCGCGACCACAAGATCGCGATGCTGCCGAGCGAGATCTTCGCGAGGCAGGTGTTCACCACCTACGAGGACGAGCAGCTCGGCGTCGAGCTGATCCCGCGCATCGGCGCCGACAACGTGATGTGGGCCTCGGACTACCCGCACGGCGACAGCACCTGGCCCCACTCGCGCAAGGCGCTGGCCGAGTCGTCGCTCGCGCGGCACGGACCCGAGGTCCTGCGCAAGGTGACCTGCGACAACGCCGCGCGCCTCTACGGCTTCCCCATCTGAGGCGATACGGATCGCCACGCGAGGGCAGCCGGGGCAACATCCGAGACGTGTCTCCCCCGACCGAGGCGCAGCGCACCCTGAACGAGACGATCCCCGGCGCCGTCGCCGCGAGCATCGCCGCGTGGCCCGACGCCGAGGCCGTCGTGGAGCCCGAGCGGCGGATCACGTACCGCGAGCTCGGCCAGCTCGTCGACGCGTCGACCCGAGCCATGATGGCGGCGGGCGTGGGGCCGGGCGATCGCGTCGCCGTCTGGGCGCCGAACGGCCTCGGATGGATCGTCGCCGCCCTCGGCGCGCAGTCCGCGGGCGCAGCCCTCGTGCCCATCAACACGCGCTTCAAGGGCCAGGAGGCCGCCCACCTCCTCTCCGCCTCGAAGGCGGCGGTCCTCGTCACCACTGTCGGCTTCCTCGGGACCGACACCGTCGGCATGCTGCGCGCGTCGGGGACACCGCTGCCCCACCTCGAGCGGATCGTGCTGCTCGAAGGGTCGGCACCCGCCGTGGAGGGACCCGGCGACACCGAGGTGGAGCGCTGGCAGGCGTTCCTCGCGCGCGCCGAGGCGATCCCCGCCGAGGCGGCGGCGCAGCGCCGGCAGGGCGTGCGACCCGTGGACCCGAGCGACATCCTCTTCACGTCCGGAACGACGGGGCGCCCGAAGGGCGTGATCATGAATCACGGCCAGACGGTGGCGCAGTTCCGCGCGTGGTGTGCGTTCGCCGGGCTCGGAGCCGGCGACCGCTATCTGATCGTCAACCCGTTCTTCCACATGTTCGGGTACAAGGCAGGATGGCTCGCGAGCCTGCTCCAGGGCGCCACGATCGTCCCGGTCCCCGTCTTCGACGTCCCGAAGGTGCTGTCGCTGGTGGAGACGGAGCGGATCACGGTGCTTCCCGGTCCCCCCACGATCTATCGCTCCATCCTCGATCACCCCGAGCGCCGCACGTTCGATCTCGGCACGCTTCGCGTCGCCGTGACCGGAGCCGCCGACGTCCCCGTCGAGCTGATCCGCGAGATGCGCGCCGAGCTGCCCTTCCGCTCGATCCTCACCGGCTACGGGCTCACCGAGGCCGGGACGTGCACGGGCTCGCGGGCCGACGACGACGCCGAGACGATCGCCACGACGGCGGGGCGCGCGATGGACGGCCTCGACGTCATCGTCGCCGGCGCCGACGGGAGGGAGGTCGAGCGCGGCACCACCGGCGAGCTGCTGGTCCGCGGCTATGGCGTGATGCAGGGCTATCTCGACGACCTGGCGGCGACCGCCGCGGCAATCGACGAGCGGGGCTTCCTGCACACCGGCGATCTGGCGACGATGGACGACCGCGGCTACGTGCGCATCGTCGGGCGGTCGAAGGACATGCTCATCGTCGGCGGGTTCAACGTGTATCCGGCCGAGGTCGAGAATGCCCTGCTGGCGCACGACGCAATCGGCCAGGTCGCGGTCATCGGCGTTCCCGATTCGCGCATGGGCGAGGTCGCCCTGGCGTACGTGGTTCCCGCACCGGGGCGATCCATCGACCCGGCTGCGATCATCGCCTGGGCCCGCGAGCGCCTCGCCAACTACAAGGTGCCGCGGTTCGTCGTCGCCACCGGGTCCCTGCCGACCAACGCCACGGGCAAGGTCGTGAAGGACGAGCTCCGCGCCCGCGCCGCGGCAGACCTGTCGTGACGGGAGACCCCGGCTCAGGCGGGCAGTGGTGCCTGCGCCGCGTGCCGCCACACCTCGAGCGGGCGTACGTCGACGGCGGCTGGTGGACCGACGACACGCTCGGCGCGATGGTGGCTCGCCAGCTCGCGGACCACGCCGGGTCGGCCGTCGCGATCTGGTCGCGATCGCGCCCCTGGCGGGGCCGCTATGCCGACGTCGACGACGAGGCTCGGCGCCTCGTCACGCTGCTGCGAGACCTGGGCGTGCAGCCCGGCGAGTCCGTCGCCTTCCAGATCCCCAACTGGCGCGAGGCCGTCGTCTCGTTCGCCGCCCTGGCGCTCGGCGGGTATGTGCTCGTACCGATCGTCCACATCTATGGCCGCAAGGAGGTGGCCTTCATCCTCGAGCAGAGCGGCGCGGCCGCCTACATCTCGCCGCTCGCGTACGGCCACGTCCGCTACGACGCGATCGTCGAGACGGCGGCTCCGGCCTCGCTTCGCGCGCACGTCATCGTCGGCGACGACGAGAGCCCGCCGCGCGCAGGCCGCGTCGCGCGCATCGCCTGGGCGGCGTGCGCCGGGCTCCTGCCCGCGATCGATCTGCCGCCGGTGAAGCCGAACGATGTCGCCGTGCTCGCGTACACCTCCGGGACGACCAGCGACCCCAAGGGCGTGATCCACGATCACCGGACGATGCTCAGCGAGCTCCTCCACATGAAGGAGTGGCTCACGCCGGGCACGCCCAACCTGATGGGCTCGCCCGTCGCGCACGCGACCGGGATGATCGGCGCCGTGCTCGGCCCGCTCGCGATCGGACAGGATATCCACCTGATCGACCGCTGGGACCCGGCGCATGCGCTCGAGGTCATGCTCGAGGCTAGGGTCGGCGCCGGTCACGGCGCGTCGGTGTTCCTCGCGAGCCTCCTCGATCACCCCGGGTTCACGCCGGACCACGCCGCGCGCATGCACCGGGTGGGGCTCGGCGGCGCACCCGTTCCGATCGCGCTCGCCGAGCGCGCGGCCTCGCACGGCATCGCCATCATCCGCGCCTACGGCTCGACCGAGCACCCGTCGACGACGGGCTGCCGCTACGACGACCCCGCCGACCGCAGGCACCGCACGGACGGCCGCGCGTGTCCGGGCGTCGAGCTGCGCCTCGTCGACGACGCGGGCGCCGACGTTCCCCCCGGCTCGCCGGGCGAGATCCTCTCCCGCGGCCCCGATCTGTGTCTCGGCTACACCGATCCGACGCTCACGGCCGCGTCGTTCGACGGCGAGGGCTGGTATCGCACCGGCGACATCGGCGTCCTCGACGAGGACGGCTTCCTCACGATCACCGATCGGGCGAAGGACGTGATCATCCGGGGCGGGGAGAACATCTCGGCGACCGAGGTCGAGGAGGCGCTCCAGACATTGCCCGGTGTCGCCGAGATCGCGGTGGTCGCCGCTCCCGACCGCCGCCTCGGCGAGCGCGCCTGCGCGATCGTGCGGATGCGGCCCGGTGCGGCGCCCGTGACCCTCACCGACGTGACCGCGCACCTCTCCGGCGCCGGTCTCGCCCGCCAGAAGTGGCCCGAGGAGGTGCGCGTCGTGGACGCGCTTCCGCGGACGGCCTCCGGCAAGGTTCGCAAGGTCGATCTGCGCGCGTGGCTCCGCTCGGAAGCGAGCCGCGCCGCGGCTGGCAGGGTCAGCGCCCCAGGTTCATCGACTGGGAGATGATCGCGAACCCCCTGGTCGCGGCGAGGCGCTTGCCCACGACCGCCTGGTACTCGGGCGACTCGTACCAGGCCTTCGCGGCCTCCTTGGACTCGAACTTGACGATCACCGTCTGCGGTCCGGGCGGCGTCCCCTCGATGGTCTCCGACGCGACGTCGAATGCCACGAGCTCGCCGCCGGAGGCGCGGATGGTTGCGCCCGCGCCGGTCTGGTACTCGCGATAGAGCTTCGGGTCGTTCACGACGTACTGTGCGATGAAGTACGCGGCCATCGCTGTCCTCTCCTGCGCCTCTAGAGCGCCGCCTGGATGCCATCGAAGAACTGCCACCACGCGTCCAGCGAGTGCTGGAGCGCGTCGCGGACGCGCGCCTGTGTCACCGCGTCGGTCGCATGGCGGCCGACGATGTGGTCGCCGACGTCGCTGTGCTCCGCGTCGGCCGTCTCGTGGACGTCCCAGAACGCAACCGCATCGCGGCTCAGGCCGTAGTTCTCCTGCAGCCGGCGCGCCATCGGCCCGAAGGCGCCCGGGACCTGTCCCTCCGCCGCCAGGTTGATGGCCGCTGCCGCCTCGATGAACGAGCGCTGCTTGGTCGAGAGCTCGAACCAGTCGATCAGCGCGCGGGTGGCGGGAAGGGGCCGCCCTTCCACCATGTCCGCACGCTCGAGGCCGACCGCCTCGCCGAACCGGATGAAGAGCTCCGGGTGCGGCAGGTTGCAGCCCGACACCCGGCCCGTCTCCTCCTCGTAGACGCTCTCCGCCAGCTTCATGCGCTCGTCGGAGAAGGGACAGTTGGCGTGCATGGCGCTCACCGCGCGAGGGAACTCCCGCACCTGCAGGAAGAACTGGACGGCGAAGCGCTTCAGCGCCTCGCGGTCGAGCTTGCCGTCGGCGATCTCGAGCCAGAGCGGATGACGGCCGAACGTCCGGCGCGCCTCGATGCGCGCGACCAGATCCTGGATGAAGGCCTCGGGAGACAGAACCTCGCTCATCTCTGCCCCTTCGCGACGGGCCGCGCTGCGGCGGATTCCCGGCCGGCTGGCCGGCCGGGCCGCCGGACCATACCATCTGATAATGGCATTCTCAAAGACGGGATTGCCCGATTCTCGCGCGGCCGACGTCGCCGACTTCCGCGCGGCGCTGCACGCCTGGCTCGACGCGAACCGCGCAGAGCTGGCGCCCCGCCACGGCCCGCCCTGGACGCTCGACGAGCGGGTCGCGCAGATGCAGCGGGTGAAGTCGATCCTGTTCGAAGCGGGGTGGATGCAGTTCGGATGGCCCGAGCGGGTCGGCGGTCGAGGCGGCTCCCCCATGCTGCGGACGGAGCTCGGGGCCGCCCTCGCGGCCCGCGACCTCGCGGATCCCGGCCTCTTCTCGCTGATCGAGGTGCTCGCGCCGACGCTGATCGACTTCGCGCGGCCGGAGCTCGCCGCCGAGGTCGTCCCCCATCTGCTCTCGGGCACCGAGCTCTGGTGCCAGGGCTTCTCCGAGCCCGACGCGGGGAGCGACCTCGCGTCGCTGCGCTGCCGCGCCGTCCCTGACAACGCGCGCACCGCCTCGGCGTGGGTGATCGACGGCCAGAAGGTGTGGACGAGCCTCGCCCAGTACTCCGACCGATGCGTGCTGCTCACGCGCACGGGGCCGGCCGACTCGCGGCATCGGGGCATCACGGCGTTCTTCGTCGACATGGATGCGCCGGGCATCACCGTGCGGCCGCTCGAGATGATCAACGGGGAGCGCGAGTTCGCCGAGGTGTTCTTCGACGGCGTCGTCGTCCCGGCCGATCGGATGCTCGGCGAGCTGAACGGCGGCTGGGCCGTCGCCATGAGCATCCTCCCGTACGAGCGCTCCTCGTGCTTCTGGCAGAAGGTCGCTTTCCTCTACCAGCGGCTCGGACGTCTCGTCGAGCTCGCGCCCGGCGACGACCGCGCGGCCGAGGTCGTGGGCAACGCGTACCTGCAGCTCCACGCGCTGCGCGCCCGCTCGCGCGCGACGCAGCACCGGCTCGCGGAGACCGGCACGCTCGGCGCCGAGACGTCGATCGACAAGGTGCTCGTCGCGACCGCGGAGCAGGCGACCTACGACGCGGTCCGCCGGCTCCTCTCCGGGACGATCGAGATGGACGACGGCGCGGCCGCCGAGGTGTGGCGCGCCGAGTACCTGTACTCGCGCGCCGCGACCATCTACGGCGGCACCGCCGAGGTGCAGCGCAACATCATCGCCCGCCGTCTCCTCGGGCTCGGGAGCGACGATTGATCGACGCCGACGATCGCGCCCTCATGGAGAAGTCGGTGCACGCCGCCATCGCGGACGCTCGCGAGGCCGACGAGGGCGCAGATGTCGACGCCGTCCTGGCGCAGCTCGGATGGCGCGAGCTGCTCCGCGACGAGCCGGGCGATGCCATCGACATCGTGTTCCGCGCGCTCGGCGCGACGAACGCCACGGCGACGGCGCTCGACGACGTGCTCGTCTCGGCGCTCGCTCGGGAGCCGCGCGCCGACCTCGCCGTCCTCCTCCCGCGCTTCGCCGCCTGGGATCCGCCGGGGCGGATCGACGGGGGCGAGGTGCGCGCGCAGAGCCTCGCCACCGCCCGCGCCGGCGCCGGCGAGGTGCTCGTGGTGTGCGGCGCGCCGTCGGAGCCGTGGAGCGTCGCGATCCCGGCAGCGAGCGCGGAGATCCATCCGCTGCGCGGCATCGATCCGGGGGCGGGCTTCCGAAGTGTCCGCGTGCAGGGCAGCGCGGCGCGCGCCGTCCGCGTCGATCCCGCGGCGTGGCGGGCGGCGGTCGCGCTCGGCCGGCGCGCGATCGCGCATCAGATCGCCGGAGCCTGCCGCGCGATGCTCGACCTCGCGTGCGCACACGCGAAGGAGCGCGTGCAGTTCGGCCGCCCGATCGCGCGGTTCCAGGCCGTGCGCCACCGGCTCGCGGAGGCGCTCGTCGCCGTCGAGGCGCTCGACGCGGCGCTGACTGCGGCCCGCGAGACGCCGAGCCCGGAGACCGCGGCGCTCGCGAAGGCCCTCGCCGGACGCACGGCGCGCACGGTGGCGACGCAGTGCCAGCAGGTGCTCGCCGGCATCGGCTTCACCTCCGAGCATCCGTTCCACCGCTTCCTCAAGCGGACCCTCGCGCTCGAGGGGCTCTTCGGATCGGCCGACGACATCGCCCTCGACGTCGGACGGCAGCTCCTCGCCGCGCGCCGCGTGCCGACACTGATCGAGCTCTGACGCACTGGGGGAGGCCAGCGAGTGGACTGGGGCGAGCTCGTCAAGGCCTTTGCGGCGCTCTTCGCGATCATGAATCCGATCGGAAACATCCCGATCTTCCTCTCCATCACGGACGGGCGCTCCGATGCCGAGCGGGCGAGGATCGCCAGCGTGGCGGCCGGCGCCGTGGCCGTGATCCTGATCGCGTGCGTGCTGATCGGGAACGCGCTCCTGCGCGCCTTCGGGATCTCGGTGGCCGGCCTGCGCGCCGCCGGCGGGCTCATCATCCTCTCGATCGCGTTCTCGCTGCTCCACGCCAGGCCGAGCGGCATGCACCATGAGCCGAGCGACGCCGACGCGAAGGACGACCCCGCGGTCTATCCGCTCGCCATGCCGCTCCTCGCCGGCCCGGGCGCCATCGCGACGGTGATCGTGTTCGCGCACGGCGCGAGCGGTGCCACCGCGGATGCCGGACTGGTCGGCGTGGTCCTGCTGATGGCCGTGCTCCTGTTCCTCGGCATGCGGCTCGCGGTGCCCGCCTCGCGCGTGCTCGGCGCGGCCGGCATGAACGTCATCACCCGCATCATGGGGATCATCCTCGGCGCCATCGCGGTCGAGATGTTCTTCGCCGGCGCCCGCGTCCTGCTCGGGTCGTAGGGTCGAAGCGCCGCGCGCCGCTGGGCGGGCCGACGCCGAGGAGCAGGCGACTCAGTCCGCCGTCGGCGATCGTCCCAGGAAGCGCTCGACGTTCTTGCGGAGCTCGGGCGTCTCGAAGGACTCGGTCTCGGCCGACAGCGCGAAGTCGATGGTGGCCAGCACCGATCGCTCCACGTGCAGGTTCAGGACCCGCTTGGTCGCTTCGACGGCCTGTCGCGGCAGCTTGGCGATCTTGTGGGCGGCCGCAAGTGCCGCGGACAGCACCTCGCCGTCCGGGCACACGTGATTGGCGAGCCCGATCTCCGCCGCGCGAGCCGCCGTGATCCGCTCCCCCGTGAAGGCGTACTCCTTCGCGAGCAGGAGGCTCGTGTGCAGCGGCCAGGTGAGCGGGCCGCCGTCGGCCGCCACCAGGCCCACCGCCACGTGCGGGTCCGCCAGATAGGCGGATTGCGCCATGTAGACGACGTCCGAGAGCGCGACCACGCTGCAGCCGAGGCCCACGGCCGGTCCGTTGACCGCAGCCACCACCGGGACGCGGCAGCGGATCATGTTGAGCACCAGCTCCCGTCCCTCCGCGATCACGTCGCGCCGCAGCGTGCGGTCCTTCACCATCCGCTCGAGCAGGTCGAAGTCGCCCCCCGCCGAGAACGCGCGCCCTTCGCCGGTGATGACGGCGACGCGCGCGTCGGGATCGGCGCTGAGGAGCGGGAAGACGCGGGTCAATCCGAGGTGCAGCTCCTCGTTCACCGCGTTGAGCTGGTCGGGACGGGAGAGCCTCACCACGCGCACGGGGCCGTCGGCCTCCACGCGCACCGCGCCGGGAAGGGGATAGTCCATCGGTCTCCTCTCCAGCACGCGGGCGATCAGGCCGACGGCAGGCCGAGGATCCGCGTGGCGATGATGTTCTTCTGGATCTGCGAGGTTCCGCCCATCACGCTCTGGGCGCGGCTGTACAGGTAGATCTTCAGGCCGACGTCGTCCGCGTCGAGCACCGCGCGCGATCCCGCCACGGAGAGTGCCGCAGCGCCCACGGTCTGCTCGACCCAGGTCATCAGGAGCTTGTCGATCGAGCCGCCGGGGCCGTGGTCGAGCCCGTCGAGGCGCTCGGAGAGCCGGCGGCGGACGTGGAGCCGCAGCATCTCCGCCTGCACGTAGGCCCAGGCGACGCCCTCCCGCTGGTCGCCCCGGAACGCGCCCGGATCCGCGCGCACCGCCTTCTCGAGATCCCGGACCGCCTTCGCGTACCGCGCGACGTAGCCGACCTCGCCGGGCTCGCGCTCGTGGCTGACGATGGTCATCGCGATGCGCCAGCCCTCGCCGGGCCCGCCGATCCTGTTCTCGGCGCGCACGCGCGCGCCGTCGAACAGCACCTGACCGAACTCCTTGGTGATGCCGTTGATCATCCGGAGCGGGCGCTGCTCGATCCCGGGCTGGCGCATCGGCACCGCGAAGGCGGAGAGGCCCTTGTGCTTCGGCACGCTGGCGTCGGTGCGCGCGAGCAGGAAGCACCAGTCGGCGACGTCGGAGTAGCTGGTCCAGATCTTGTGACCCCGGATCACGTACTCGTCGCCGTCGAGCGTCGCGGTCGTGCGGAGCGAGGCGAGGTCGGATCCGGCGTCGGGCTCGCTGAAGCCCTGGCACCAGCGCTCGCGGCCGCTGATCAGTCCGGGAAGGAGGCGATCCTGGATCGCGTCACTGCCGTGCGTCGCGATCCCCTGGACGAGGTACCCGAGGCTCGGGCGCGGGGGCGCGCCCGCCGCGGCGAGCTCCTCGTCGAGGATGACGTCGAAGACCGGCGGAAGGCCGTGGCCGCCGAAGCGCGTGGGCCAGCTCAAGCCGAAGAAGCCCGCGTCGTAGAGCGCGGTGTGCCACTCCGCCTGCCGGGCCCAGTACTCGTCGTCGGTCGACGACACGGGCAGACCCGGGTTGTTCTCCGCGATCCACGCGCGCAGGCGCGCCCTGAACTCCGCCTCCTCCTTCGCGTCACGAAAGTCCATTGAGGACCCCCAGGCGAGCTCCCTGCAGCTTCCGCAGCTGCTCGCCGTCGTCGCCGAACCATCGCGACGAGAGCAGGGCACGGCGCAGATAGACGTGCGCAATGCAGTCCCACGTGTTCCCCATCCCGCCGTGCACCTGCACGGCGGTCTCGCAGACGGTGCGCGCGGCGCGCGCGCAGTAGGCCTTGGCGACGCGTCCGGCGCCGCGGGCGTCTTCGGGCGCGAGCTCGTCGACGGCCCACGCCGGGTAGACCGCGACGCTGAACGCGCCCTCGATCAGGCACCGCGCCTCGGCGAGGAGGTGCTGCATCGCCTGGAACGATCCGATCGGGACGCCGTACTGGCGGCGCTCGCGCGCGTAGGCGACCGTGACCTCGAGCACGCCGCGCATCAGCCCGACGAGATCGGCGCTGGTGAGTGCGAGGCCCAGGGTCGACCAGGCGTCGAGATCCGCGCGGGTGAGGAGCCGGGCCTGGTCGGGAACGGGGATCCGGAGGGCGCTGGCCGGAATCTCGCGGACCGCGCGCGTGAGATCGGTGCCCTCGCTCGCCGCGCCATCGGCCTGCACGTGTGCGAGCCAGTAGTCATCGCCCTCGGGAGCCAGGACGTACGCCGCGACTGGACCGCGCGCGGGACCGTCGACGGCGTAGAGCGGTGCCGCCGTGGCCGGACCCGACACCGCCGCGACGTCGATCAGGTCGGGCCCGAACGCGACCACCGCGCCTTCGATGGGAGTCGCGCCGGCGCGCCGGGCGAGGTCCGCGGCCAGGAGCGGACCCGCGAACGGGACGTCGGCGACGGCTTCGCCGAGCGCCTCGGCGAGGATGGCCGCCTCGACCCCGCTGGCGAGCGGGCGCCCGCCGCCGTCGTCGTGGCGCAGCTCGAGCCAGCCGGCCTGTCGCACCGCCTCGTCGAGGCGCCGGGCGCGCTTGTGGTCGTCGAGGTCGGCCACGGTCCGCGGCCCGAGCTCGCGCGCCAGCCGGCGGGCCGTGCGGCCCAGCTCGGCCTGTTCGGGCGTGTAGCGGGTGTCCATGCGCGAGAATCATACTAGCATTTTTCGAGAGGCACGTTACCATCCGGGCTCTGCTGCGAGAGGACGATGCGGCGCGACCCCGCGTATCACTCCCTGGCGGTGGCCGACGTCGCCGACGAGACCGCCGACGCGCGCTCCTTCGTGCTCGAGGTCCCTCCGTCCCTCGAGCAGACGTTCGCCTACGCCGCCGGGCAGTTCTGCACGTTCCGCACCGCCATCGGCGGCGAGCCCGTCGCCCGCTGCTACTCGATGTCGAGCTCTCCCGACGCGGGGGACCGCTTCGCCGTCACGGTGAAGCGGGTCCCGGGCGGGAGGATGTCGAACTGGATGAACGACACGCTCTCGCCGGGCGACACGATCGAGGTGATGCCCCCGACGGGCCGGTTCGTGCTGCGTCCAGCCGAGAGTCCGATCGTCGCCTTCGCGGGCGGGAGCGGCATCACCCCGATCCTCTCGATCGTCAAGACTGCGCTCGTCCGCACGCGCCGGGAGGTCTCGCTCGTGTACGCCAACCGCGACGCGGAGAGCGTGATCTTCGCGCGCGAGCTCGAGCGCCTGCGCGCGTCGTCGGGTGGACGCCTCTCGGTGCATCATCACCTCGATGCGGGGCGCGGGTTCCTCGACGCCGCGGCGTGCGCGGCGCTCGTCGCCGGCCGCACGCACGCCGACTTCTACGTGTGCGGTCCCGGCCCGTACATGGAGGTGGTCGGGGCCGGCCTGGATCGAAGCGGGGTCGCCGCGAGCCAGGTCTTCATCGAGCGGTTCGAGCTGCCCGAGGAGACTCCCGGAGCCACGGCGCCGTCGGAGACGGAGTCGGTGGTGATCCGACTCGATCGGCGCAAGCACGCGATCAGCTACCAGCCGGGCGACACCCTCCTCGACACGGCGCGTCGCGCGGGCCTCGCGCCGCCGTTCGCATGCCAGGCGGGAAGCTGCGGCACGTGCATGGCCTTCCTCGAGTCGGGGCGGGTCGCGATGCGCGCCAACAACGCCCTGTCGGACGACGAGGTCGAGGCGGGGTGGGTGCTCACCTGCCAGGCCGTCCCGACGAGCCGCGAGGTCGTCGTCGACTACGACCGGTGATCCGGGCGGCTCCGCCGAGAGCTCAGAGCTCCGGGCAGAGCGAGGCCAGGAACGCGAGCGTCCGCGCCCTCGACTCGATGCGCGCGGCGCGGTCGGGCCCGAGCGCGAGGACGCGGACCGCCAGGTCGGTCGTTCCCGCGTCGCGGAAGGCGCGCAGCCGCTCGACGACCATCGATTCGTCACCGGCCGCGAGGATGTCTCCCACGTCGGTGGCGTCCCCGCGATCGAGCAGGCGCTGGTAGTTCGGGCAGAACTCGGCATGGCCCAAGGTCCGATTGGCCCAGTCCCGCGCGGCGTCCACCTCGTCCTTCGGACAGAGGGCCACGGGGACCCCGGCGACGATCCGCGGAGCGGGGCGGCCGGCCTCGGCGGCAGCCTTCGTGATGCGCGGCGCGACGTGCTCTCCGATGGCTCGCTCGTCGGCGAGCCACAGGATCGTCCCCGACGCGTGCTCGCCGGCGACGCGGAGCATCACGGGCGCGAGCGCCGCGAGCAGGATGGGATTGGGGCCGTGGTCCGTGACGTCCATCGGGCTGTGCACGCGGTACACGTCGTTCTCGACGTCCACCGAGCCCGGGCCGCGCAGCGCGGCGTTCAGCACCTCCAGGTACGCGCGCATCTCGTGGGCCGGCCGCTCGTACGGGAGGCCGAGCATGCCCCCGATGACCCAGTGGTGCGACACGCCGAGCCCCAGCGTGAAGCGGCCCTCGCACACGGCCTGGTTCGAGAGCACCTCCTGCGCCATCGCGATCGGATGGCGGGTCTGGATCGGCAGCACCGCGGTCCCGAGCTCGATCCGCTCGGTCGCGCGCCCCATGAGCGTGATCGCGGTGAACGCGTCGAAGTCGCCAGGGATCTGGGGCACCCAGACGGAGGTGAAGCCGTCCCGCTCGGCCGCCTCGGCGTCGGCCGTGAGCTGCGCCACTTTGTGGCGGTAGCGCCTCCGCTCCGGGCCGATCATCAGGCCGATCCGCACCCTGCCCTCCTCGCGACCGCTCGCCCGACCCGGGTCCGACGCCACCCTAGCCGGGCCGGGAGGGCCTGGCAATTGGATTCTCGTTTCGGGAGAATTATGCTTTCGATGCAGCTCCGGGCGGGTTCCCCATGGCGAGAGCCGACGACTTGCAGCACGCAGACGGACCGGGATGGCGCCAACGAGCGGTCTCGAAGAGCCTGAGCGCCGCGCGCTCGCGCGCGGAGCAGCGCGTCCAGCGCTTCCTCGACGCCGCGTTCCATCTGATCGACGAGCGGGGCACGACCGAGTTCACGATCCAGGAGGTCGTCGAGCGCTCGAAGCAGTCGCTGCGAGGGTTCTATCAGTACTTCGATGGCAAGGACGAGCTCCTGTTCGCGCTGCTGGAGGAGAGCAGCCGCGAGGCGTTCGCCGACATCGTCGGCGCGGTCGAATCCGCCTCCGAGCCGCTCGAGCGACTTCGCGCGTTCACGATCCGCCTCTACGAATGGTGCGAGCCTCTCGGGAAGGGACGGAAGCGCGGAGCCCACAACCGCCTTCCGCTCTCGGAGTTCTCCCTCCAGATCGCGCTCAAGAATCCCGAGCGCGTGAGTGCGGTGATGGCCCCGATCTCGCGCATGCTGGTCGAGCTGATCGAGGCGGCCGCCGCGGCGGGCGCGATCCAGGTGAAGGACGCGCAGCGCGCCGCCGTGCTCGTCCAGCAGTCGGTGGTGTACGGCTGGCTCATGAATCGCCTCGTCCAGAGCGCCAGGATGCGCGTCACGGCCGAGGACGCCTGGGAGTTCTGCCTGCGCGGGCTTCGCGGCTGAGCCGGGCCTGGAGATCGCGCGCGGTCGCCTAGGAACGCTCGAGTCCGCGGCGAGGACGGCATCTCTTCATCCGGTCGAGAACGCCGTGCCGACGAAGTAGCAGCCGAGCAGCATCGCGCCCGTGAAGACGAGCCAGAGATCGGTGAGCCGGCGCAGCCAGCGGGGCGAGTGTCTTACCTCCATGAACTCCCGGAAGATGATGCGCACCTTGACGAGCGCGATCCCGATCGCCATCGAGGTGATCGCGACGTCGGGAGTGGGTGCACGCCGACCCTCGAGCGAGACGACCCCGAGCTGGGCGATCGCGATCGCAGAGAGCGCCAGCCAGGCGAGCGTCAGTCTCCTCGCGGACGTAGAGCTCACGGCTCACCTCATGACGTAGAGCAGTGCGAAGATCAGGACCCAGAGGTAGTCGATCGTGTGCCAGTAGGTGGCGCCGGTCTCGATGATCGCCTGGGAGCGCCGCTCGGGGCTCCGGAGCTGGTGGACGACGATGCCCAGCGCGACGAAGCCGATCAGGAGGTGGAGGAAGTGGATGCCGGTCAGGAAGTAGTAGAAGGAGAAGAACTCGCTGGCGGTGAACCCGAGCCCCTGGTGGATCTCCCTCGACCACTCGAGCACCTTCGAGACGAGAAACACGGAGCCGAAGAACATCGTCAGGAGTGCGTGGGTGTGCGCAGAAGAGTACGACCGCGCGCGGGCCAACTGGACGCAGCGCGCCGCCGACCAGGAGCTCGCCAGCAGCACGACGGTATTGAACACGCCGACGGCCAGGCTGAGCTTCGCCTGCGATCGCAGGAAGAGCTCGGGGCTCCGGGTCCGGCGGATGACGTAGACGGTGAAGTAGCCGGCGAAGACCATCGATTCGAATAGGACGAAGGCCCACATGTCGGGCTGGCCGGGTACGAACCGGCCGGCCTCGCGCGTCTCTTGAGAGAGGGCTCGGCCTTCGCCTGCCTGCGGCCGGGCAGCGTCTGCGCTGCTCGTCATCGCGCCCCTTGCGTCAGGCCGCGTGCGGCCGGGGCTCGATCGGTCTGGAGCTCCGGCAGCGGCCCGGTGCCGAAGTCCTCCCGGAGGATCAGCTTCCGGATCAGCGTCAGGAAGGCGATCGTGTAGACGACGAACACGACCATGTTGATCCACCACGCGATCGCGCCGTTCCAGGCGAACGCACCCTCCTTGAAGATCCACGCCGGTGCGACGACGACCTCCGTGAGCGCGTTGCAGAGATTGAGGTAGCCGAACCACTTCGGGAAGACGCCGTTCTCGTCGAGCAGGACCGCGGCCATCCAGACCAGGGAGCCGATCAAGAAGACGCCCATGGTCCCTTCGAACGACAGGAACGCGAAGTCGTAGAGCCAGCAGAGGAGCGCCGGATCGCGGTCGGGGCGCATGGCGCCGACCGTGCACGCGATGCCCATGAGCAACATGCCAGGAAGCGCGGCGAGCGCGTAGATCACGAGGTACGAGTACGCGAACGCGCGACTCACCGACATGCGCCGCATCGTATAGGCGAGCGTCGCGTTCATGATCGCCGTTGCGCCGCCCACGATGAACACGATGGCGAACCCATAGATCAGGCCGTGATGCCGATCGGCGAACCACCGCACGATGCCGGAGGGATCCAACGACGGCTGCGGCGGAGGCTGGGTCCGCGTGATGACGAAGAACAGCAGGCCGTACAGGTTGTAGAAGACGACCAGCGTCCACCAGCCGATCCACAGCTCACGCTTCTCGTCGCAGCGCCAGTGCCACGCGATCTTGCGAAGCAGCGAGCCCGACGGCGGCTCGGGCAGGGCGCCCGTCGACGGCGCGCTCACGACGCCACTGCCTCGTCTTCGGCGCGCTGGCGCCGGATCGCCCGACCGAGGACGACCGCCATGACGACGATCCAGAGGCCGACGGCGAGGTTTCGCACCCAGAACGTCAGCAGGCCGTCCCAGGCAATGGGGCCCGTCATGGCTGCACCCGTGAACGCAGCCGGGATCATCAGAGCGGCGACGACGAGATTGAAGTGTGCCACCCAGGGCCGGAAGACCGGCCGCTCCTGGCGATCGAGATAGATCGCCAGCGAGAGGATCACGCTCTGCGCGATCAGGAATCCGACCTGACTCGAGAAGGTCACCCACGCGAGATCGTTGAACAGGAGCGTCAGCTGCGGATCCCGCATCGGGCGGAAGGCGGCGAGGAGCCAGAAGAGATCGGCCATGAGGAAGATGGTGGGGCCACCGGCGGCGCACGCGAGGAGGGCGTACGAGAAGATCGGCGTGCGATGCGCCATCCTGCGGATCTGGAGGACGATCAGCGCGAGGATCGGGATCAGCCCCACCGCGAACCAGTTGAAGATGATCATGCTGTAGCGGATGCGCGGGAGGTTCTCCGGGTCGCGATAGAAGGCCGCGACCTCCTCCGCCGACAGGGTCGGCGACATCGGCGGGAGGAAGCCCGGGAACAGCAGGAAGACGGAGAGCCAGACGGCGGCCAGCGCGGGCAACGTCCAGAGCAGGATCACCTCGCCATCGGCTCGTCTCATCGTTCGGATCCCCTTCCTCACCGGCGGGAGGCGACGACTTGGCTCGTCGCTCACGCCTCCTCCGGCGCTGCGAGCGGATCGTGCTGTCGCCCCGAGTCGAAGCCGCCGTGCTTGCGCAGGAACGTGGTGGCGCGGCGCCGGATGCGCCAGCCGCCGGCCGTGCGCACGTACTCGTCGCGATACCAGGCGAGGCGCATCGCGTGCGTCTGCTGGTCGATGAACACGAAGTGCTGGATGCCCGTCGCGCGGTCGCCGTCGAACTCGACGACGGGCATGTTGCCGATGAACTGGCCGCGCGGCGCGGCCTCGAGCAGGGCCGGCATCCGTTCGACCGTGTACGCGGTGCCGAACGCGCTGTACTCCGCGTCCGGCGTGAAGACCTCGAGCCACTTGTCGACGACGAACTGGCTCGCGTACGCCATGTAGCGCGAGCACAGCTCGTGGATCTCGACCAGGTCGGCCGCGCGCTGCGGATCCCGGCTCACGGGATCGGTTCGAGCTTGAGCTCGAATTGGGCCGTGCCGGTGTCCGGGATGTAGGGCTGCCTCCAGATCTCGACGGGGAACGACATCAGAATGAGCGAGTACAGGAGCTTGAGCAGCCGCCACGCATCCTCGGGCAGCGCGTCGAGCGGGAACTGCTCCAGGTAGCGGATGGCAGCCTCCGCGCGCGGCATGAGCGCGTCGTAGAACGCCTGGATCTCGTCCATCGTGCTGGCGAGGCGCTTGGCGTAGCGCTCGGGCTCGCTGTCGAGGCACCAGTCCGGGACGAAGCGCTCCAGATCCGAGAACTCAGCGGGGAGCAGGCGTTCGGCCATCGGTCACGTCTCCGCTTGCTTTCGCTTGTAGTCGTCGACCCAGTTGTTGACGACGCGGTTCAGGTGTCGGCACATGAACTCCTGGTCGCCGAGCGGGAAGGTCGAGACGACGCGCGACTCGAGCCCCATCTGCGTCGCCTCGAGCGTGCCGCAGTCCTCGAGGGCGTACTCCTTGATGGTGGCGATGCCCAGCTGCTGGGCGAGGCGCTCGCGCACGTTGCGCGGCGGCGTGAAGTACGCGTTCGCCTCGAAGAGGAGGCGATTGTGCGCGACGGGCCAGTAGTGATACGTGAGGTACCAGCCCGTCTCCCAGAACACGATCGCGAAGTTCGGGAAGATCTGGAACGAATCGAGGCCCCAGTTCTTCTTCTTTCCCGGGTTGAGACCCGGCGGGAGCTCGTCGCTCACGATCTCGGACGGGTCCCACGGCCCGAAGAGGCCGCTCCGCATCAGTTGCTCGATCGGGTTGTAGAACGAGGGCACCAGCTTGCCGCCCGCGCCGCCGGTCGTGGAGCCCACCCGATGCGGGCCGTCGATCTGGAAGTGGCTGGTGTAGAAGCCCTTGTCCTGGTAGTCGGCCTGCCGCATCACCGGGTTCTGGTGGCCGTGGAGAATGGGCGGGTGATAGAACTCCTGGAATGCGTCCAGGAACACCTTCCAGTTGCTGCGGATGTCGCCGCGGTAGTAGTAGCGCTGCGTCAGCTTCTCGAACGGATACTGGATCGCGGTGATCATCGGGCCGAGGAACTCGGTGAGCGACTGGCTCGGCTCCTTGGCGAGGTTCACGAAGATGAATCCCTGCCACACCTCGCAGTGTACCGGCACGAGGCCGTAGTCGGCCTTGTCGATGCCGAAGAACTCGCCCTCTTGCAGGATGAACGAGAGGCGACCGTCGAGCTCGTACGTCCAGCCGTGGTACTTGCAGGCGAACTTCCGGCAGGTCCCGCTGGTCTCCTCGCCGGGGTGGTCGGTCCACACCAGCTTGTTGCCGCGATGGCGGCAGACGTTGTGGAAGGCGCGGATCCGGTCGTCCGTGCCCCGGACGATGATGAGCGACGTCTTCGCGACCGCGAGCTCCCGGGTGAAGAAGCCGCCCTTCCGCCGGAGCTGCTCGACCCGCCCGACGTTCAGCCAGGCCCGCTTGAAGATCGCCTCGCGCTCGAGCTCGAAGAACTCGGACGAGATCGAGCTCTCGTATGACACCGGCGCGGTGTCGAGCTCCGGATAGTGCTCCGTCCAGCTGCCCTCCGGAGGCTTGGGGTGCTGCCGGGCGGATTGCTTCGGGACCTTCAGGGACTCCGTCATCTCGTCCGCGCCTCCTCGCCGCTCACAGCACCATGCCTCCATTGACGCCGACCACCTGGCCGGTGATGAAGCCCGCCTCGTCGGAGCAGAGGAACCCGCACGTGGCCGCGATGTCTTCGGGCGTTCCGGCCCGGCCAACGGGGATCACGCGGGGGACGACCTTCTCGAGCTTCCCGATGTCGCCGTCGGATTCGGCGCGGCGTAGCATCGGCGTGTCGATCATGCCGGGCGGAATGGTGTTGACCGTGATCCCGTGCGGAGCGAGCTCCAGCGCGAGCGCCTTGGTGAGCCCGATCACGCCGGCCTTCGACGCGACGTAGTGCGCCATGCGCGGGGCGCCGGACTGCGCGCTCGACGACGCGATCGTCACGATCCGGCCCCACCGGGCCGCGATCATGTCGGGAACCGCGGCCTGCACGCAGTGGAACGTCCCCGTGAGGTTCACCGCGAGGACGCGCTCCCACCGTTCGACCGTGATGTCCGCAAGGGAGTCGAATGCATCCAGGCCCGCGCTCGTGACCAGGATCCCGATGGGCCCGAGCTCCGCGCGCACCTTGCCGAGCGCGGCGTCGACGGCCGCGCGGTCGGTGACGTCGACCTCCGCGGCGATGACGCGGGCTCCCGACTCGCGGAGCCCCTCGGCGGCGCGCGCGGCCGCCTCGCCCTGGAGATCGAGCAGCGCGACGCGGTCGCCGCGGACCGCGAGATGCCGGGCGATCGCCAGCCCCATGCCCGACGCCGCCCCGGTGACCACGGCGACTCGATCCCTGGCTCCCGTCGTCACGATCGCCTCCGTCCCGGAAGCCAGTATGGACCGCCCCGGCACCGCTTGCAACCACGCTCTCGCTGGTGGAGAATGCGATTCTACAGCCCCTGCGAGCCCGCGCGCCGGCTCTCCCTCCGCTGGTTCTCCCTCAGGTAGGGGGAGCTGCGGACGAGGAACCAGGTGATGACCGGTCGCAGCAGGCGGATCAGAGGCACGAGCGCGCCGAGGTCCTTCCGCATGTCGACCTTCAGATCGGCCAGGCCGCGTTTCTGGTACTGAAGGAGCTTCTGGCTCTCTTCGGTGTCCAGCCAGTCGCCGAAGAAGCGCCGGACCTCAGTCCGCACGAACGCCTCGGCGGGAAGCGACCCGATCCCCATCGCGCCCATCAGCTCGTTGCAGAACGCGCGGTGGGTCATCTGACACGTCCCGCCGCCGCCGATGTTCAGGATCTTCCCGATCGCCTCCTCACACGCCACGGCACGCGCGAGGGCCGCCGCCGCGTCCGCGGGATGGATGTACTCGAATCGGGCGTCGGCGCTGAAGTCGAAGAGGATCTTGGGATCGTACGAGTAGCCGATCAGGCGGATCGGAGGCACCGCGGCCAGCCGCAGGATGCTCCACCGGAGTCGGGACTGCCGGATCGCCTCCTCGCACGCCACCTTGTGGCGGCCGTACTCGTTGGTCGGGGAGACCGGCGTGTCGACGCGAAGCGGCGGCTCGCGATCCTGGACCTCGCCGAAGATGCCCATCGACGACGCGAAGACCAGCCGCCGCGCCGTCGGAGAGGCTTCCATCAGCGCGATCAGGTCGCGCGTGGCATCGACGTTGACGCGCCGCGCGAGCTCGGGCGCCTGCTCCGCATTGACGATGGCCGCCAGATGTACCACCGCGTCCACGCCGTCCAGCGCGGCGCGGACCGAGGCAGGGTCCGTGACGTTCCCCCACGCGACGCGCACGCGCTCGCCGAGCCGGGCGGCGAGCTTGCGCGCCTTCGGCGACTCGAGGTCGAACGCGACGACGTCGTGACCCTCTGCGAGCAGCGCCTCCACCGTGCTCGAGCCGATGTTCCCGAACGCACCGGTCAACAGGACCTTCACGACGCGACGGCCCGCGATCGAGCGCGACGAGGGTCCCGCAGATTCGGGGCGGAGAGCTCCTGGAGAGCGGCGAGGAAGAGCTCGTCAATTCTCGGACTGAGGTCCGCGAGCGTCGGGGCGTTGGCGTGGCTGGCGGAGCCGAAGACGCGGTACAGCGCGTCGCTCGGGGTGGAGGCGCCGATCGAGAGGCAGAGGCAGGCGACGCCGTCGGCGCGGAGCTCTTCGAGGGCCTTGCGGGCGTCGGCCTCGGCGTACCTGGATTCATAGCCGTCGTCGTAGAGGACGCCGTCGGAGAGGACGAGCAGCAGCCGGTTGGGTGTGCCGGCCTCGGTCTTGAGGATCTCGCCGGCATGGCGGACGCCGGCACCGAGGCGTGTGTACCCGACCGGCTCGAGTCGGTGGAGTCGAGAGAGTCCCCCCGCGCTGAAGCGCTGGGCGAAGGGCTTGAGGGCGAGGAGGTGGACGGCGGATCGGCCGTGGGAGCGGAAGCCGTAGACGGCGACGCGGTCGCCGAGCTGCTCGAGTGTCACCGCCAGCGTCGCGGCGGCCCGTCGCTGGTGCTCGTGTACGGAGAGGCCGTCCGGATCGGTCTCGGTCGCCGAGCCGGAGGCGTCGAGCAGGATGAGGACGCCGAGGTTGCGAGCGAGCTTGCGTCGCTCCAGGTAGATGTGCTCGGGAGGGGAGTAGCCGGCGCGCAGGTCGACCGACAGGTCGATGAGGGCCTCGATGTCGAGGTCGTCGCCATCGGGTCGGCGGCGGAAGACCTTGGGGCCGAGGCCCAGGCGGCTCAAGCGCCTGCGCAGCACCTCGTCGTGCTGAACACCGGCGGCGCGGACGTCGGGGGCCGAGCTCAGCGGGAAGTCGATGACCCGACACCACTCCGGCCGATACCGATTCCTGTGTATGTCCCACTCCGGATAGAGGGCGCCGCCCACGCCGACCGCAGCGACCGGCTTGCCGTCCGTCGTGAAGCGGAGAGGCGTGGGGAGCGGGCGAGCGTTCGGCCCCACACGGTCGACGCGCCGAATCGACCGCGCCGGCATCTCGGCGCCGGCCGGGCCGTCACCCGGAGAGCGGGACATGCCGAGGAGCTTGTACAAGAAGTCCGCGAGAGCCCTCGAGCTGAGCGGGTTCTCGAACAGCTTGAGGATCCTGCTCTCCTCGCCCTCCCGCTCGTCGCCCTCGTCGTGCGCGTCGGGAACACCGGTCTGCTCGCGCTCGACGCGGCGATCGCGATCGCCGGGCTGTGCGCCCGGCCCCACCGCCGGCGCATCCAGCAGCCGGGAGGGGCGGAGGACGCCGAACCACTCCGGCGGATCGGCGACGGCGCTTCGACCACCGGCCACCGCGAGCGACTCGTCGGCCGTCGACGTGGTCGGCTCACCGATCGGACCGAGCGCCTGCGCCAGCGGCAGCCGGCTGGCGAGCTCGGCGAGCACCCGGCGACCTTCGAGCGCCAGGTACCGCCGTGCGAGCTTCGGACGTCTCCGCAGCGCCCGGATCCGGCGGTGATCGAGGCTTCCGGCGCCGAGGAGAGCGCCTTGGACGAGCACCTCCCGGCGTTGCTCCGCGACGGAGCGGCCCGCGGAGACGAACACGAGACGTCCGTCCGTGTAGGCGGCTTCGCCGGCAGGTGCCTCGACGACGCCGAGGGGTCGACCCGCGAGGAAGGCAGCGAGGAGCCGGAATCGATCGGGGCTCCCCGAGTCCGAGGCCGTCACGCTCGGGGGAGGACCGCGTCGACGAGCTCGCCGAGCGCGCGGACCACGTCGGGGTCGTCCGAGAGCGTCTGGACGACGGCCGACTGGACCGCGCTGCGCAGGCCGAGCCCTTCCGCGACGAGCCCGCCGGCCAGGATCAGCAGCCGCGTCGAAGCCACCTCTTGAAGCGGCGTACCCTGCAGCTTTCGGATGGCGTTGCCGACCCTGACCAGGGCTCGCGCGGTCTCGACCTCGACGCCCGCCTCGTGGGCGACCACCTCGGTCTCGACGTCGGCGGGTTGGAAGTCGAGCTCGATGGCCACGAAGCGCTGACGGGTCGACTCCTTGATGTTCTTGAGGACGCTCTGGTAGCCGGGGTTGTAGGAGATCACGAGCTGGAACCCGGGCGCTGCCTTCAGCGTGATGCCGAGCCGGTCGACCGGAAGCTCGCGGCGATGGTCGGCGAGGGGATGGATCACCACGGTGGTGTCCTGGCGGGCCTCGACGATCTCGTCCAGATAACAGATGGCGCCCTCGCGCACCGCTCGAGTCAGGGGTCCATCGACCCACGTCGTCTCTCCACCCGTGAGCAGGTACCGCCCGACCAGATCCGCCGAGGTCAGGTCCTCGTGACCCGCGACGGTGATCAGGCTCCGACCCAGCTCATGGGCCATCGCCTCCACGAAGCGAGTCTTCCCGCACCCCGTCGGGCCCTTCAGCAAGACGGGCAGACCGCGGCGAGCCGCCGCGCGAAACACCTCGACCTCGTTCGCCACGGCCCGGTAGAACGGCGCCTCCGCCGCAGGACGAATGGGCCTTTGTGCAGTGGCCAACGGTCAGTTCGCTCGGTCGAAGGGAACGATCTTCGGGAGCTCCGTCCCTTCGGGAAGGACCACGGTGCCATCCGGGCCGATGTAGGCGGAGGTCGTGCCCCGATCGATGGGGAGGGAGGGATGGGGGCAGAGTCGCCCCGTGCCCTCACCACAGATGCCCATGGTGAAGTACGAGCGCTTCTGGATGTCCTCCGGCCAGGGGCCCGCGTGCATCGCCAGCCACTGGGCCGGAATGTTGTAGAACACGAAGAAGAACATGCTGACCGCCCCGAAGATGGCCAGGAAGCGCATCGACTGCAGCTTCGCGAAGCCCCCGTGGACGCGTTCCAAGCCGCGCTCGACGAAGGTCCGCCCTCGATCGTCCGTGAAGTAGCGCAGAGAGCAGAACCCGGCCTGGACGCCACCCCACAATATTCCTTCGTAGACCGGGTACTGATAGTAGGTGCCGGGAAAGAGTGAGAGCGACCGGATCGCTCCGGGGTAGGTGAAGAGGCCCATCGGCATCAAGAAGAGCCCCTCGATCACGATGTCGAAGAAGAAGGTGAAGACCACCAGGACGCCGAGCAATCCGAGGACACCGATGTCCGGCCAGCGCGCTTTGGCACGCCGCATGACCCAGCATCCGAGCATCGTGCAGATGAGGACGCCCCATGCGTAGCCTGGGGCGTTCATCAGGAGCGGCTCCGCCATCATCCGACCGGGCTTGCCCCACGAGACCCAGCCCGGCACGTCCAACACCCACGAGCCCCGGTTCCACATCCAGGTGTTGTAGGTGGACCAGGTGTTGAAGTAGTTCAGCAGCGGGTCCTGGAAGAACACCAGTCCAAACGCGCCGATCAGCATGCCGTCGGTCGTGATGCGCCGCTCCCGACGCCACGGCCGGATGATGAAGTAGTAGATGGCGACGGGGAACCCGAGCATAATGACGCTCGTCCAGGTGACGAGGGCGATCTTCATCCAGGTCGGCGGATCGCTCGGTCCGGGAGGTACCCGCACGAAGTTCGGACCGGTGATCCACCGGGCCCAGACGTAGAGCTGCACGGCGAGGATCGCGCCTCCGGCGAGGGCCCACGCCTGGACGGGCTGGACCGAGGACTGTGCCTGGGCGGCCCACGACTCGGTCCGGACCTCCAGGACCGCGGCCTTTCCGCTCGATACCGACTGCATCGCCAGTCCTCCCTCGCGGGTTCACCGGCAATCAGTATGGACCAGGCCCGGGACCACTTGCAAGCTCACTCTCGCTAATGGAGAATGCGATTCCCCCTCGCAGGACGCGAGGGTTGAGAGGCAGAGGGCTCGCCCGTGGGTCGCTTCCAGAGGCCGCCGGAGGGGACCTGGACCGAGCACCATCCGGAGCTCGGCACGGGGCTCGTCTCGTTCGAGGACTCGATCTCCCCCGCCTTCTACGAGCTCGAGCGCGAGGCGATCTTCAAGCGCGCCTGGCTCAACATCGGCCGGATCGAGCAGCTTCCCCGGAACGGCAGCTACTTCACCAAGGATCTCACCGGGCTCCGGACCTCCATCCTCGTGTCGCGCGACCTCGAGGGACGCGTGCGAGCCTTCCACAACGTGTGCAGACACCGCGGGAATCGGCTGCTGTGGGAGGGCACGCCTCGCGGCGAGTCCTCAGGCAACGCGCGGCAGTTCGTCTGCAAGTATCACGGCTGGCGCTACGGCCTCGACGGCGCGTGCACCTACGTGCATCAGGCGGGCGAGTTCTTCGACCTGCGCAAGGAGGAGCTCCGCCTGGCACCGCTGCACTGCGACACCTGGGCGGGCTTCGTCTTCGTGAACCTCGCCCGCGAGCCCCGGCAGACGCTGCGGGAGTACCTGGGGCCGATGGTCGGGGCGCTGGAGGGCTATCCCTTCGAGAAGATGACCGAGCGCTACTCGTTCCGCGCGGAGAACAACAGCAACTGGAAGGTGTTCAGCGACGCGTTCCAGGAGTACTACCACGTCCCGCCACTCCACACGCATCAGCTCGGCCCCACACAAGAGGCACAGAACCCCGAATACGAGTTCGAGGCCGCGCACTACCAGATCGATGGGCCGCACCGCATGGTGACCACGAGCGGCACCCACAAGCACACCTGGCCGGCGAAGCACCTCTATCCCACCGAGGCGCTGACGCGCAGCGGCAGCACCGGACCCTGGGACGCGCCGTTCCTCGGAGCGACACTTCCTGGCGTCAACCCCTCTCGGATCTCGCGCTGGGGCATCGACAACTTCCAGGTCTTCCCGAACCTCGAGATCCTGATCTACGAGCGCGGCTGGTACGTCACCTATCGGTACTGGCCCACGTCCCACAACACGCACGTGTACGAGGCCGATCTCCACTTCGTGCCCGCCCGGAGCCCGAGGGAGCGCCTGGCGCACGAGTACGCCGCGATCACGTTCAAGGAGTACGGCCTGCAGGACTGCGGCACACTCGACGGCACGCAGATGGGCCTCGAGCAGGGGGCGTTCCGCGAGTTCCCGCTGAACGACCAGGAGATCCTGGTGCGCCACTTCCACAAGACGGTGGGCGACTGGGTCGACGCCGCCCGCGCCCGCGAGCGGGCGGAGGGTCCGCCCCGGTGAGCCACAAGCTGCTTCCGTCGGAGTTCGCCGAGCTCGAGCCGTGGGCCGCCACGTGGTGTCTGCGGACGGAGCCCGAGCGCTGGTCGCAGCGCCTCGCGAGCTCCATGAAGGAGCTGCGGGCGTTCTACGACGCCTTCTTTCCCCGGGCCGAGCAGGCGATCGCGTATTGCGACCGCTTCCCGCTCGACGCGATGCCCGCGGACGCCGAGCGTCTGCTGCAGCTCCTGCACTCGCTGCTCCTGGTGTCGTATGCGGTCGAGGTCTGGAAGCAGCCCGAGGTGATCCACTCCGGGTCCGCGCGCATCGATCGCGTCCTGGAGCCCCGTCCCTGACGTCGTCGCCGCCAAGGAGGCCGAGCATGCCCCGCCTGACCCGGTTCGAGGAGTACCGCGACCGGTACCCGGACTTCGCCCTCGAGAAGACGAACGACGGCATCCTGCTGATGAGGATGCACCGCGACGGCGGTCCCGCGGTCTGGGACGAGCGGACCCATCACGACACGGCCAACCTCTTCAACGACGTCGCGGGCGATCGCGACGTCCGGGTCGTGATCTACACGGGGACCGGGAACAACTTCAACGCCAACTGGGGGCAGGAGGGCAAGCGGCCCTCGTTCAAGGCTCCGGCCGAATGGGCGGAGGAGATGGGATGGTACGGAAGGCACCGGCACCTCAACATGCTGGAGATCGACGCCATCATGATCGCGGCGGTGAACGGCCCCTCGAACATCCACTCCGAGCTGGCCCTGATGTGCGACATCGTCCTCGCGGCGGACGACGCGTACTTCCAGGACCTGGCGCACTTCCCGCGCAATCTCTCTCCGGGCGACGGGATCCAGAACATCTGGCCGCTGGTGCTCGGGCGAAATCGCTTCCGCTACGCGCAGCTCATGGGCCAGAAGATCACGGCGCAGATGGCGCACGACTGGGGCGCGGTGAACGAGGTGCTGCCGAAGGCTGCGCTCCTGGATCGGGCCTGGGAGATCGCGCGGTATCTCCTCCGCTTCTCGCCGATCGTCCTGCGCCATACGCGCCGCACCTTCGTCCAGGAGTTCAAGCGAGCCGCCGTCAACGACCTGGGCTACGGGCAGACGATGGAGATCCTGGGCATGACGCAGTTCACCCCCTACGGCGGAGGCATGCGGCCGCTCGACCGCGCCT
The DNA here is from genome assembly GCA_035506135.1 of Myxococcota bacterium. Taxonomy (GTDB): domain Bacteria; phylum Myxococcota_A; class UBA9160; order UBA9160; family PR03; genus DATJPY01. The sequence goes on from DATJPY010000022.1 coordinate 92,054, forward strand.
GGGACGATCCCGATCTGTGGAAGAAGGGATGAGATCCGAATGGACGATCTGAAGGGGCGGGTGGCCGTGGTGACCGGCGGCGGAAGCGGGATCGGGCGCGGCATCGCGCTCGCGCTCGCTGCCGAGGGGATGCTCGTCGCGGTCGCCGACATCCAGCGGGCGAACGCCAAGGCGGTGGCCGCGGAGATCGAAGGCCGGGGCGGTCGCGGATTCGGGAGCGAAGTCGACGTGACGTCCGTCGCATCGCTCGCCGCGGCGGCCGACGAGACCCTGGCGCGGGCCGGCGGCGTGAACCTGCTGTGCGCGAACGCGGGCGTGCTCGCGCGCATCGGACCGCTCGCCAAGCACACGATCGACGATTGGGAGTACACGCTCTCGGTCAACGTGCTGGGCATCGTGAAGACGGTCGCCGCCTTCCTGCCCGCCTTGCGCCGGAGCGCGCCGGACGCGCACATCGTGACCACGGCCTCGCTCGGGGGTCTGCTGTCGGACGTGCGCGCACCGATCGGCGCCTACGTCGCATCGAAGTACGCGTGCGTGGGCTACAGCGAGATGCTCCGCGCGGAGCTCGAGGGCGAAGGCATCGGCGTCTCGGTGCTCTGCCCGGGCGTCGTCGCCTCGAACCTGATGGAGACGTCCGCCGAGAACCGACCCGGCGCGTTCGGCGAGCAGGCGACCCCGCAGCTCGCTGCAGCCGGCGGCGCCAGTGCTCCATCGCCTCCGCCGAAGGCGATGGCCGCCGAGGACGTGGGCCCGATCGTGATCCGCGCGATCCGGGCGAACCGCTTCCACGTGCTGACGCACCCGCGTGCGCGGCCGCTCGTCGAGGCCCGCTTCCAGGCGATGCTCGCAGACTTCGAGTTCGCTGCGGGCGGGTGAGGAGCGTGGAGCCCATCGAGGTCGCCGCCCGCGAGAGCATCCGCGACCTCGTCGCGCGCTACAACGCGACCGGCGACTCGGGCCGCTTCGATGCGATGCTCGCGCTCTTCGCCGAGGATGCGACGCTCGAGGTCGAAGGAGAGAGGCTCCACGGCCGGCCCGCCATCCGCGCCTTCTTCGAGCGCGTGGCGGAGCGGACCGGCGCGGGGCGCGCCGCCGCCTTCGTCCGGCACTTCACCGCCACCCACCAGATCGACGTGCTCTCCGAGCGGGAGGCGCGCGGCCGCTGCTACTACGCCGTCCTCACCGAGCGCGGGCTCGACCACTGGGGCCTGTACCTCGACGAGTACCGCCGGCTCGACGGCCGCTGGCTCTTCCAGCGCCGCAAGATCACGATGGACGCCGCGATGCCTGGCGGCTGGGGCGACGCGCAGCGCCGCTGACGCGCTCGCGGCTCGGCGCTCTGCGACGCAAGGGCACGCGCCGAGGCATAATGCCACATCTCCGAACCGAGACTGCCAGCGGCGAGACATCGGATCGATCTCTTCGCGAGGCTGACGAACCTCCCGTTCCCGGCTGAGCCCGACGCGAGCGGTCTTGCTCGCGAAGGACTCCCGGCACGCTCTTTGCTGGCCTACTTCGGTTGGGCAGGAACGAGGAAGGGGCGTGGTGCGATCACGATCCGTCGAGTCGATGGTCGCCGAGCAGGTTCGGCGCTGGGAACTGGGGCGGCCTCGGGGTATGCGTCGTCCGTGCGTCGCGATCTCGCACTTCCCGAGCTCCGGGGGGCACGCAGTGGGCCGCCGTGTGGCAGATCTCCTCGGCTACGGCTTCTTCGACCGCGAGATCATCGATCAGATCGTGCGGGATGAGGGCGTCCAGCAGCGACTCGTCAGGGAGCTCGACGAACACGTCCGCAGCGCCATCGACCGATACCTCCTCGACGCGTTTCGCGGGGGCAACTTCACGGAGAGTGACTACCTGAAGAGCGTGATCCGCGTGCTCCAGGCGCTCGGACACGAGGGCGCCGCCGTCGTGCTCGGGCGCGGAGCTCCCTTCGTTCTCTCCGGGAGGCAGGCGCTGCGCGTGCTCGTCGTGGCGCCGACTCCCCAGCGCATCGATCGGCTGGCGCAGAAGCTGAGCTTGGATCTCGTGCCCGCGGCGAAGAGGCTCGAGCAGGATGAGAGCAATCGGCGCGAGTTCCTGCGCCATCACTTCGGGATCGATCGCCAAGACGATCCCATGCTCTACGACCTCGTGGTCAACACGGGTGGTCTTTCCGTAGACGTCGCCGCGGATCTGGTCGCCGATGCGGTCCGCCGTCGGTTTCCGCAAGAACGCTCCGCGGAGGCATTCGCGACCCATCCATAGAAGTCGCGGGCGCCTGAGACGTTGGGTGAGCGATGGGCTCTCCCGCGCATCGTCGAACGGAGGTCTGGGTCGTGGAGAGGTTGCGCGTTCGCGAGAGGAAGGGTCGATGACCGGGCACGACTGGCTGATCGTCATCTCGGTGGCGGCGGCGGGGATCACCATGGCCGCGGGTGCGGTAGGAGCCGCAATCGGGGAGAGTCGCATCGGAGCGGCCGCCCTGGACGCGCTCGCTCGCCAGCCCGATGCTTCGTCTTCCATCACGCGGACGCTCTTCGTGAGCCTCGCCATGGTGGAGTCGACGGCGATCTTCTGTCTCGTCGTGGCGCTGATCCTGCTCTTCGCCAACCCGTTCACGACCGCGGCCACGGGCTAGTGCGCGGCGGTGTCGCCGAGCTGGGCCACATTCTTGTTCGAAGCCGCGAACTTCCTTCTCCTTGCGGCGCTGCTCGGCTGGCTCTTCTTCCGGCCGGTGCGGGATGCGCTCGAGCGGCGTCGGGCTGCCCTGGAGACGGAGGAGCGTGAAGCGGCCGAGAAGCGCTCTGAGGCGGAGCGCACGTTGGCCGAGGCGACGGCGCGGCGCCGAGCGCTCGAGACCTCGCTCGCCGACCTGCGGGAGCGCGCTCTCCGTGAAGCGGAGGACGAGCGAGCGCGGTTGATCGCGGCGGCGCGGGAGCAGGCGCAACGAGAGCGCGAGACCTTCAAGGCGGAGCTGGTGGCCCTCCGGCTGGATCAGGCGCACGCGATCGCCCTGGACGCCGCAGCTGCCGCGCGCGAGATCGTCGTGGGCCTGCTCGAACGGATCGACGCGCCTGGACTGGAGGATGCGCTCCTCGCGACCGTGCGCCGCCAGATCACCGAGCTGGCTGCAGGCGGCCCGCTCGGCCCCCTGATCGTGGAGGCGGCGGCGGGGCTCGCTCCCGAAGCCCTCGCCGCCCTCGCCGACGCCGCGAAGGTTTCCGCCGCCGAGGTGACTCAGCGATTCGTCCCCAGCCTCGTAGCCGGGCTCCGCGTCCTGACGACGCGAGGTCTCGTCGATGCGTCTGCCGTCGGCCTCGCTGCCCAAGCCGAGCGCGCGCTCGTCATCGAGCTCGAGACGGAGGAATCGGAGCATGGCTGAAGAGTCGGCCGCGAATCGGTTGGCTCGGGCCGCCCGCCGGATCGATCTCGATGCGGCGCTGCGACCCCGCGGCGTCGTCCGGAGCGCCGGGGACGGCGTGGCGTTCGTCGCGGGTCTGGAGCGCGTGGCCCACGAGGAACTCGTCTGCTTCGACTCCGGTGCGCTCGGCATCGCCTTCGACCTCCGCATCGACGGGACGGGGATCCTGCTCCTCTCCGGCGCCGAGCGGGTTCACGCCGGCGAGGGGGTCGTCGGACTCGGACGGCTGCCCGAGCTGCCTGTAGGACCCGCCTCACTGGGTCGAGTCTTCGACCCGCTCGGATCCCCCCTCGACGATGCGGGACCGCTGCCGGAAGAACCGCGGCTTCCGCTCTTCCGCGCGGCGCCGGAGCTGGCCGAACGAAAGGGCGTCGATCAGCCACTGTGGACCGGCGTCCTCGCGATCGACGCCGCGATCCCGATCGGGCGCGGACAACGCGAGCTCGTCGTGGGAGATCGCAACGTTGGCAAGACGGCGCTCGTCGAAGATGCGATCGTGGCGCAGAAGCGGGGGGACGTCTCCTGCGTGTATGTCCTCATCGGTCAGGCCCGATCGCGCGTCCTCGCTCTCCGCGAAACGCTGCTCCGCGCCGGGGCCCTGGAGAACACTGCGATCGTGGCGGCGGACGCGTCCATGCCCCCCGGAATGCGATATCTCGCACCGTATGCCGGAGCCTCGGTCGCAGAATGGTTCCGCGACCAGGGACGCGACGCGCTCGTCGTCTACGACGACCTGACGAAGCACGCCGATGCCTACCGCGAGCTGAGTCTGCTCCTCGGGCGTCCTCCCGGGCGGGAAGCGTTTCCGGGGGACGTCTTCTACATCCATGCGGAGCTGCTCGAACGCGCGGCGGCACGTGACGCAGCCGCGGGCGGGGGATCCGTCACGGCGCTCCCGATCGTCGAGACGACCGAGAGCGACATCGCCGCTTACATTCCCACGAATGCCATTTCCATCACCGACGGCCAGATCTACCTCGACACCGCCCGCTTCGCGCGCAACGAGCGTCCGGCCGTGGACATCGGGCGCAGCGTCTCGCGGATCGGAGGCGCTGCGCAACCCGTGCCGATGCGCCTCGCCGCACGCAACCTGCGCGTCCTCCACGCCCGCTTCGAGGAGCTCGAGTCCCTCTCGCGAGTCGGCCTCGAGCTCGAGGAGGGGGTCGAGCGCGAAATCGCGCGGGGCCGACTGCTGCGGGCGTTGCTCCGCCAGGGGCGGCTCTCGCCCCGCGGCATCGCCGAGCAGGTCGTGACGGTGCTGGCCGTGAGCTCCGGCTGGCTCGACGGGCTCGCGCCCGAGGACGCCCCCGCCTTCGTCGAGAGTCTCGCCGCCCGGAGCCGCTCCGAAGAGCGGGATCTGATGGAAAGTCTCGAGCGCGGAACGCTTCCCGACGACAGCTCGCTCGCCCCACTGCGGCGGCTCTGCGAGGGCATGCGCGGGATATCGGAGGCCCCGCCGTGAGCCGAGAGCGGATCCTGCAGCGGCGCCTCGGCACGCTGCGGACGCTCGAGCAGGCCGTGCGGGCGCTCCGCTCGCTCTCCGCGCAGCAATTCCGCAGCGCGCGCGGGCTGCTCCCCTCCGCACGCGCCTACCGCGAAGAGATCGCTTCGCTCCTCGGCGTCCTCGACCGGATGGAGCCCCCGTCCGAGGGGTCCGCGCGAGGACCGACGGCCATCGTGCTCGTGACCGCCGACTTCGGACTGGTCGGGGACTACACGCCCCGCCTCGTGCGAGAGGCGCTGGACCTCCGCGCGGAACGCGGCGCCGGCCCGCTGGTCTGCCTGGGACGTCGCGCTCTCGCTCCCCTGGAGCGAGCCGCGGTCCGCCCCGACCGCGTCGACCCCGCACCGACGAGCGTGGCGGGGCTGGTGGAGCCGCTATTGCCGCTGGTCGAGCACCTCCTGGTTCTTCGCCGCGCGCGCGAGTTCGCCTCGCTGTGGCTGGTTGCGGCGCGGTTCGAGGGAGCCGGCCGCTTTCGACCAACCCGAGTCCCGGTGCTGCCCGTCGCGCCGCGACCCGAGACCCCCGTCCTTTCCGTGTCGCCGTACTCGGACGCGGCCCGCCTGCGAGCCGTCGTCGTCCGCGAGTACGTGTACGCGACGCTCTACGAGACGCTCGTGGACGCGCTCGCCGCGGAGCACGGCAAGCGCCTGGTGACGGCGGAATCGGCGCGTTCGTGGCTGGCCGAACGCATGGAGGCAACGCGGCGCATGGTCGCGGCGCTGCAGCGAGAGACATCGACGCAGGAGGTCGTGGAGATCGCGACCGGAGCGCGGGCGGCGCGTGCCGATCTAGGTGCGCGAATGTGAGTACGGTGAACGGGACGGTGGTCTCGGTGCGGGGAACGGTGCTCGAGGCGCGCTTCGAGGGACGCCCTCCGAGCATCGGCTCCGGCATCACGTGCCACAGCGCGAGCGGTCGAATCATCACCGGTGAGATCTACGGACACACCGATCCACAGAGCGCGCGTGCCATCGCGATCGAATCGACGCGTGGTCTCCGGCGCGGCGACCGAGTCGTCTCCGACGGAGCTCCTCTGCAGGTGCCGGTCGGACCGGAGCTCCTGGGACGAGTCATCGATCTTCACGGGAATCCACTCGACGGAGGGCCGTCGCTCGATCGATCGCGTTGCAGTCCGCTCCGCCGGCCCCCTCCGCCAGCGGCCGCACGCCGCGGGATGGGAGAGGTCTATGCCACCGGGATCAAGGTGGTCGACTTCTTCTGTCCCGTCCTTCGCGGCGGCCGTACGGCTGTGTTCGGAGGCGCGGGCGTCGGCAAGACGGTCGTCCTGACCGAGTTCATCCACAATGCGGTCGATGGGCTCCGCGGCGTGGCCGTCTTCGCCGGCATCGGCGAGCGCTCGCGCGAAGGTCTGGAGCTGTGGCAGGAGCTGCGGCGGCGCGGCGCGCTGGACCGCTCGGTCCTCGTGTTCGGTCAGATGAAGGAGCCGCCGGGAGCACGCTTCCTGGTCGGACTCGCCGCGCTCAGCGTCGCGGAGTACTTCCGGGACTCCGCTGGAAGCGAGGTCCTCTTCGTGGTGGACAACGTCTACCGCCATGTCCAGGCCGGTATGGAGGTCTCGGGGCTCTTGGGGCGCATGCCCTCGCGCGTCGGCTACCAGCCCACGCTGGCCGCGGATCTGGCCGAGCTGGAGGAGCGGATCACGGGCACCCATCATGGCGACATGATCTCCCTCCAGGCCGTGTACGTGCCGGCCGACGACTACTCCGATCCCGCGATCACCCACGCCTTCTGGTACCTCGACGGCGCGCTGATGCTCTCACGAGAGATCGCCGCGGAAGGCCTGTATCCGGCGGTCGACCCGCTCGTCTCGTGGTCCAAGGCCCTGGATCCAGAGGTGGTCGGACGGCGCCACAACCAGGTCGTGCAGGAGGCACGACGCATCCTGGGCCGCTACCAGGAGCTCCGCGACATCATCTCGATGCTCGGCATGGAGGAGCTCTCCGGGGAGGATCGCCGACTCGTCGCCCGGGCGCGCAAGCTGCGGAGCTATCTGACGCAGCCGTTGTTCGTCACCGAGGCCTTCACCGGTCGCCCCGGCCGGCGGGTTCCCGTGGAGCGGACCGTCGCCGACGTCGAATCCATTCTCGACGGTCGCTGCGATCGGTTCGACGAACGCAAGCTCTTCATGATCGGCACACTCGACGAGCTGGAAGAGGGCACGCGTGGCTGAGGAGATGCTTCGCCTCGTGATCCGAACACCGCGCGAGGTCGCGTTGGACGTCGCCGTGCGCTCGCTGCGCGTGGCCTCGGACAGCGGGCAGGTCGGGCTGCACCCCGGATGCGAGCCGGCAGTGCTCGCCGTGGAGCCGGGCCTCGCTCTGGCCTGGACGCGGGAGGGCCTGCGCTTCGTCGCAACCGCAGGTGGCGTCCTGCGCTGCGACGGCCGCGTCGCAACACTGCTCTCGCCCATCGCGGCGGCTGGTGACGAGGCGCAAAGCGTGCGGACTCGGCTCGAAGAGGGTCTCGCAGCCCCGGGCACTGCGGGGGATCTGCGCCGGGCCATCGAGCGGCTCGAGGCCGGCCTGCTCCGCGAGCTGCGCCACCCTCGCCGCCGGTCGAGCACTCTGCCGCCGGAGACCATGGGATGAGCGGGGCCTCGCCCCCCAACGGGCGTCCCGATGCACGTCGCTCCCTGGAGCGCGACGTGAGCCGCTACGCGCGCCGCGAGCCCTCCGGGGCGACGTTTTGGCGTTCGCTCTCCCTGCTCGGCACGGTCGGCTGGTCGATCTCGATTCCCGCGGTGCTCGGAGCGTGGCTCGGACATCGCCTCGACGTCCGCTTCGAGACGGGAGTGCACTTCACCCTGATCCTGCTCACCCTGGGCGTAATCATCGGAAGCGTCGTGGTCTGGCGCGTGCTCCGCAGCCATCAGGAGTGACGACGGGAATGCAGGTCTTCGGAGAGTCGGTCTGGCTTCATCTCGGCCCGGTCCCGCTCACGGGGACGATCCTCACCTCCTTCGTGATCACCGCGGTGCTGGTCTCCTCCGCGCTCGGCCTGCGTTGGTGCGTTCGCGAGCGGCCGCGCGGAACGCTCGCCGCTCTCGCCTTCCTCACCGTCGAGGAGCTGGACCGACTGGTGCGCGACGTCGCCGGACGATCCGAGCCGGGGCTCCTCACGCTGGCGGGGACACTCTTCCTCTTCATCGCCGCCTGCAACCTCTCCGGCCAGCTCCCGGGCGTGCGGCCGCCGACGGCGAGCCTCGCCACCACCTCTGCCCTGGCCATCGTCGTGTTCTGCGCGGTGCCTGTTGCGGGCGTCCGTGCACGCGGAGTGCGCGACTATCTGATGAACTACTTCCGCCCCAATCCTCTCCTCGCGCCTCTGCACATCATCTCGGAGCTCTCGCGCACCCTCGCCCTTTCCGTTCGGCTGTTCGGGAACATGATGTCGGGCCACCTCGTCGTCGCCCTGCTCGTGGCCCTCACGGGCTTCCTGGTGCCGATGCCGCTCATGGCTCTCGACGTCCTGATCGGTCTGCTGCAGGCCTACATCTTCGCAGTGCTCGCCACGGTCTACGTCGGCGCGGCGATTCGCGTCGGAGAGACCTGAAGGCGAGAGGACCCCGCACAGGAGCGCGCTCGATCGGAGCCGACGAGCCAGAGGGGGATCGACATCGCCCATGCTGAGCGTAGTTCGCCCGCCGGGCGACGAGGCTACGGTCCGCGCCGCGCCCGATACACCCGGATGTGCCTCGCACGCGAAGAAGTGGGTCCTCACCGCGACGATCCTCGGCTCGGGCATGGCCTTCCTCGAGGCCTCGGTGATCAACGTCGCACTGCCCGCGATCCAGACCGCCCTCTCCGCGTCCGTGCCGCAGCTCCAGGGGATCGGCACGGCCTACACCGTCGCTCTCGCCGCGCTCGCACTGGCCGGCGGCGCTGCGGGCGATCGCTTCGGGAAGCGGCGCCTCTTCAGCTGGGGCGCCGTGGGCCTCGCGGCCGCATCGCTCGGATGTGGGCTCGCCGGCGATGCGGCGCAGCTCATCGCGTTCCGCGCGCTCCAGGGGCTCGCCGCCGCGCTGCTGGTGCCGAACAGCCTGTCGCTCCTGAGCGCATCGTTCCCCAAGGCCGAGCGCGGGCGCGCGATCGGCGCGTGGACGGGCGCGACTGCCTTCTTCGGAGCCGTCGGCCCCATCCTGGGAGGCTTCCTCGTCGACGTCGCGTCGTGGCGCGCCGCCTTCTTCCTGGTCGTCCCCCTGGCCCTCCTCACGGTGGCGGTCGCGAGATTTCGGGTCCCGGTGCCTCCGACCCTCCGGCGCGCGCCCCCCGTCGACTGGATCGGCGCAGCCCTCTCCGCGCTCGGCATCGGCGCAATGATCTCCGCCATCATCCTCTCGCCCGTTCGAGGCGCGGCGGCGCTCCCCCTCCTCGCGATCGGAGCGCTCGCGCTCGCGAGCTTCGGCTGGCTCGAGCGCCGAAATCCCGCTCCGATGGTTCCCCCGCGACTGCTGTTCTCCGGCTCGTTCCTCGGCGCGAACGCCCTCACGCTCCTGCTCTACTTCGCCGTGACGTCCGTCTTCTTCCTGCTCCCCTTCGATCTGATCCTGGTACAACACTATTCTGCGACTCGAACGGGAGCAGCCTTCCTCCCGTTCGCGGTCATCGTCGGCGTCTCGTCCCGCTGGGCGGGCGCCCTCGGCGACCGCTGGGGCGCGAAGCGGCTGCTCGCCCTCGGCTCGCTCGTCACCGCCGCAGGGCTCGCCCTGTTCGCGCTGCCGGGCATCGGCGGCTCGTATGGATCGACGTTCTTCCCGCCGATCGCAGGGGTCGGGCTCGGGATGGCGCTCAGCGCCACGCCGCTCGCGACCTTGGTCCTGGATGCCGTCGCTCCGTCCGAGGCGGGCATCGCCTCCGGCGTCAACAGCACCGTCGCGCGATTCGCGGCACTGCTCGGCGTCGCCGTCGTCGGCGGCCTCGCGCTGGCTCTCTTCACGCGGGCGATCGACCGGCAGGCAGAGCTCGCTGCGCTGCCGCCCTCGCTCCGCCAGGCGCTCCGCGGAGAGCGACGAGGCTTCGCCGACGTGAGCATTCCCGAATCCGTGCAGGGCCCCGATCGGACACGGCTCGAGGACCTCGTCGCGGGGGCGTTCGTGTCGAGCTTCCGCTCCGTCGCGGGCCTCGGCGCGGGCGTGGCGCTGGCCACCGCGCTCGCGACGGCGCTCGTCCGGACCGCGGGCGCGAGCCAGCGCGAGGAGCTGCCCGCGGTCTCGTGCACGCACCTGGCGCAGATCGCTCCGGTGACGGCGTCCTCGCGCGGATGCGAGGAGTGTCTGCGGCTCGGCGATCGCTGGGTGCATCTCCGGCTCTGCCTCTCCTGCGGACACGTGGGCTGCTGCGACTCGTCGAAGAACCGGCACGCGACGGCGCACTTCTGGTCGACGAGCCACCCGATCGCGCGATCGTTCGAGCCGGGCGAGGACTGGCGCTGGTGCTACGTCGACGAGGTCGTCGTCTAGAGCGGGAGCTCGTAGCCGGGGCGGAACGGCCGCTTCGAGCCGAAATCGAGGAGACTGGATGGGTCGCAACTTGACCTTGCGGATCGGAAGGTGGAGCATGATCGGCGCGATTCAGGAGGGCCGATCATGAGGAGAGCGCTTTCGCTTCTCTCTCTCCTGCTCTTGATCAACGTTCCCTGCTCCGCACAGAGCAACTGGACGCCGACGGTGGATAGCTTCGGAAGCTCTCGGTCCCAGTACCTCTCGCGGGACATGTGGGAGTGCCGCCAGCTCGCCGGTCAGACCTCGGGCTCGCGGGCCGGATCCGCCGTCGGCGGAGCCCTGCGCGGCGGAGCCGTTGGCGCCGCCGGCGGCGCGGCCATGGGCGCGGTCTTCGGCAACGCCGGCCGAGGAGCCGCGATCGGCGCCGCCGCGGGCGGCATCGGCCGCGGCGCCCAGCAGGCCAATGCATCCGAGGCGCAGTTCCGGCAGGCCTTCAGCAACTGCCTCCGGGCACGCGGCCACAACGTCCTCAACTGAGCCTACCCATGCCGGCAGATCGAGGAGGCCTTCGATGAACACCCGCTCGGCTCTCATCAAGGTGAGCGTGGCTCTCGCCGTGGCCCTCTTCGCGTGGGCTCCCGCAACGAGAGCCGACGATGGACTTGCCAACACGCTCGAGAAGGTCTCGAAGGATCAGATCGCGGCGTTCAATCGCAAGGACGTGGCCGCGACGATGTCGTACGCGCACACCAAGTCGCCGACCTACGACGAGGGCCGCGACGAGATCACCGCCGCGTTCAAGGACTCGAACCCGCAGGCCGAGCTGGTCTCCTTCCAGTACATCGGACACGACGACGAGTTCGCCCTGGCGCGCGTGAAGGTGAAGGTCACATCGCCCGGAACGGAAGGCTTCCAGCCCAACCTCGTCGACACCGTCACACTCTTCCATCAGGAAGGAGGGGTCTGGAAGGTCTGGGACATCTACCTGGTCGGCGGCGATCTGGTGAAGTGAACCGCTCGTACACCGATGTGGGCGTCTACCTGAATGCAGCATCCGGCGCGACGATCGAAATGACCCCCGAGCGCCTCGGGCCGCAGGCCGGATCGCGCGCTCGAACGCTCGACTGGGTGCTCACGCTGCCGTTCCTGATTGCATTCGGGACGGTCCTCGTGGTCTTCGATCCGCTCCAGCGCGTGGCGCGGCTCTTCGGGTCCAGGCCCCACGAGATCGTCGTCGGCTGGCTCCAGGCCGCGCTCGTCGGCGCCATCCATCTCTGCGGCACGCGCCTCGAAGTGGAGCGCTCGCCGGGCGTGCGCCGGAGCACGCCCTACGTGCTGATTGCCAACCATCAGAGCATGTTCGACATCCCCATCCTCGGCGCACTGCTCTTCACGAACTATCCGAAGTACGTGTCGAAGCGGGAGCTTGGCCGCTGGATCCCGAGCATCTCGTACAATTTGCGACACGGCGGCAATGCTCTCATCGATCGCGCCGACCGCGACCAGGCGGTCGAGGCGATTCGCGCCCTCGGCGAGCGCGCACAGGCGCGCGGCGTCTCGGTCGTGATCTATCCCGAGGGTACGCGCTCACGCGCGGGGGAGCTCAAGCCCTTCAAGCCGGCGGGTGCAATCGCGCTGCTGCGGGCAGCGCCTGCGCTCGATGTCGTGCCGGTGACGATCGACGAGTCGTGGCGGTTGCTCTGCCACAACCTGCTGCCTGTGCCCTGCGGCACGCGGATCCGCGTCCGGCTCGGCGACCCGATCCCCCGCGGCAGCGAGAGCGATCCCGCGCAGGTCCTCGATCGCGCGCGCGAGGAGATCGAGAGCACGCTGCGGCGCTGGCGAGGGCCCGGAGGCGACTCGTGGCACCGCTCCCCCGGCGACGCACCTTCTGAGGTGCTGCCTTGAGCCGCCTGCTCCCCTTCGCCTTGACTTGCTTCGCCCTGCTCTGGGTCGCCGCGGCGCAAGCAGTCTGCATCCAGCCGTGCGATTGCGTGCCTTGCCCGGTGGCCCACGTCTGGCCCATCGATTCGCCCCCTTGCGACGCCACGTTCACCCTCCAGGAATGCGTCGACGGCGCGAACCGCGGCGACGCGGTGCTGATCGCGACCAACGGACCGATCTCGGAGTCGATCTCCTTCGCGAAGTCGCTCACGCTCGGCGCGGCGCAGGGCTTCACCCCCGTGTTCTCGGCTGGCAACTTCATCCAGGCAACGCCCGCGAACGCGAGCAGCACGGTCATCGACATCCAAGGTCTCACCCTGCAAGACGGCTACATCCAAGTCTCGCAGGAGGGCTCTGGCTCGTTGACGCTCGCCATCAGGAACAACACGATCGAGAGCGAGACGATCCCGTTCAGCAACGGTGTTACTGCCCTTCAGCTCCAGGCAATCGAAATCCAAGCGCTCAGCACCAACGGCACCAAGACGGGTCCCATCTCCTTCGTCGTGTCAGGCAATGCAGCGAATCTCTCACCCCCGCCTTCATGCACGCCGAGTCAACTTTGCTACGCGGGTGGGATCAACTTCTTCAGCGACGGCTCGTCCTCCTCCGGCCTGGTCGCGGGAAACGCGATCGCCATGTCGGCGACCGGGGCACCGATCTTCCTCTCGAGCGGGGACGGCGACCTGACAGTCGACGTGCTGCGAAATCGCATCTCGGGCATCGGCTACGACGCTGGCGTCGAACTGTTCAGCGAGGGTGCTGGGACCCTGACGGCGCGCATCCTCGACAATCTCGTCTCTGGCGAGCACAGCAGCAGCGGAGACGGCGCGATCACCGCGGACGCGGCGAGCGACTCGACCGGAGCAATCCAGTTCGCGATCGCGAACAATACCGTCGCTCGCAACGACACGGCGATCCGCGTGCGGCGTGAGGGCGGCTCCGTCGCGGGTTCGATCGCCAACAATGCAGTGACCGGCAACTTCTACGGGCTCGATGTCGATGACGCGCTCGCGCCTGTCGTCTCGGATCACGACAACCTGTTCTTCGGAAACGTGGCTGACCTCGCGAGCGGTGCAGCGGGGCCGGGATCCGTCTTCGCAGACCCGCTCTACGCCAGTTCCAACGACTATCACCTGAAGGCCGGGTCGCCCGCCATCGGCGCGGGCGACGACAGCGCCGTCCCCGCCACCGACCTCGACGGGAGCCCGATCACCGACCTCGACGGCAGCCCGCGCATCCAGGGCGCGCACGTCGACATCGGTGCCTACGAGACGGCGCCCGAGCCGGCCACGATGCTGAGCGCGGGGGCGAGCCTCATGGTGTTGGCATCGCTCGCACAGCGTAGTCAGCCGAGCCACGCGCGCGCATCGACTGGGCGGTGATCGAACCAAGAGACGGAGGCCCTCGTGAATCCCAACAAGGCACTCTGGGAGAAGGGCGACTTCACGCGCATTGCGCAGAGCATGCGCGAAAGCGGAGAGGCGCTCGCCGAGGGGCTCGGGATCACCAAGGGACTCGAGGTCCTGGACCTCGGCTGCGGCGATGGCACGACCGCTGTGCCGCTGGCAAGACGCGGAGCCCACGTGCTGGGCGTCGACATCGCGAAGAACCTCGTCGAGGCCGGGAACCAGCGTGCGCGGGAGTACGGCCTGACGAATTGCAAGTTCCAGGAAGGCGATGCCTCCAATCTGGACGGGCTGAACGACCAGTCATTCGACCTCGTCGTGAGCATCTTCGGAGCCATGTTTGCGCCGAGGCCCTTCGACGTGGCCAGGGAGATGGCGCGCGTGACCAAGCCGGGAGGCCGGATCGTCATGGGGAACTGGATCCCGGATGACCCGACGCTGGTGGCACAGATCCTGAAGATCAGCTCCGCCTACTCACCGCCGCCGCCGGAGGGCTTCATCAGCCCCATGACGTGGGGGATCGAGAGCAACGTCGTCGAGCGATTTGCCGGTGCGGGGGTGCCGCGGGAGCGGATCTCGTTCGCGAAGGAGACCTATACGTTCGAGTATCCCGGCGCTCCTGCGGAGCTCGTCGATGCATTCAGGAAATACTACGGGCCGACCATGAACGCCTTCGAAGCGGCAGAGAAGAACGGTCGCGCAGCCGAGCTGCTGGTGAAGCTGGAGAACCTGTTCAATAGCCAGAACAGGAGCCCGAGCCCGGATACCACCTCCATCCCTGCGACCTTCCTGCGAGTCACCGTTGCGATGACGGGTCGCTGAGCCCTCCGTTCGGCACGCGCGGCGCCCCGCGCAAGTCAGCGCTCCGCCGCGCGAATCAGTGGGGTGAGCGAGGGGACTCGAACCCCCGACCTCCAGGGCCACAAACCGGTGAAGAGGTGAGAAGCGACGCGAGCTTGCGTCTCCTGCGTCGCAGCGGCCTGCAGCGGCCTGCACTCGACTGCGCCGACGACGGCCCCACGGCCCCAGACGGCCCCTCCACCGGGCGGTGTCGGTGGCCCTTGCCCTAGGCGCCGACGAGACCCCCCGGTCCCCTCCACACGCCATGGGCCTGTGCCAGCGAGGGTGCTCGACGAATGGGAGAGTCGCGGGAGTCGCTCCCCTCGGGGGACCGCTGCGCCTGTGGCTAGTGGCGTACTGGGTCGGAGATGAACTCGACCGGCGCTGTCGAGCCCGACCCCAGGCTCTTCCGGCCCCATCCGCTTGACCTCGCCGCTTCGAGGGTGGGAGGATGGCTGTGGTGTAACCGCCTGGCGATGGCGACCTAGCGGGAGGTCTACATGATCCGCCTCGGTGTCTGCCTCGCGCTGATCCTCGGCTCACCGTTCCGAGCTGCATCCGATTGCATCCTCTTTGGCACTCCCCCCGACTACACCTGGCCGAGCCCCGACTGCTTCAATGGGCTCCCGGCCTGCCTCGACTCCCTGCCGTGCGACGGCGGCACCGTCGAGATCGCCACCGACGAGCCGATCACCGACGCGATCAGCTTTCAGAAGGGGCTCACGCTGCGCGCCTATCCAGGCTATCAGCCGATCTTCACTGCCAAGCTCACAGCCGCAACGCCGACCGACTCCAGCGGTGTGGGGTACTACATCCGGATCGAGGGACTGACCTTCGAGGGCAGCGGGCAGGGCAGCGAGATCGAAGTCGTGCAGGGCAGCCCGAGCCCGCTGACCGTCGAGGTCGTCGGCAACACGGTCGCGACCGACCAGAACACCGAAGGAGGCATCGAGATCTTTGGATCGAGCGGCCCGATCTCGTTCCAGGTGTCCGACAACACCCTCGAGGTCGCCAAGAACTCCTCGGAACAGCAGCTGGGGATCGCGGTCGGCCTTTTCGCCGCTGCAGCCGCGGCCACGGGGACGATCGAACGGAACTCGATCGTGATGCAGCGCGGCGCAGAAGCGATCGCTATCGATCTCGGCGATCAGGACGCCGACCTCACGGTCGACGTGTTTGCCAATCGCATCTCGGGCACGGATTACAACGATGGCGTCTATCTGCAGCGCGATGGACTCGGGACCACGACAGCACGCATCGCCG
>DATJPY010000023.1:0-12564 GCA_035506135.1 Myxococcota bacterium
CAAGCCGGCGACCGCGCGGTTGGTCGGCATGATCATTGCCCCCAGCCGGCGCGACAGATTGACCATGGTGCGCACGCTTTGCGCGCGCTCGATCTCGTAAGTGTCGAGGATGTCGGCGTCGGCCGTCTCCGCGATCACGGCGGCAAGCTTCCAGGCGAGGTTGGCGGCATCCTTCATGCCGCTGTTCATCCCCTGCCCGGCGAACGGCGGCATCAGGTGCGCGGCGTCGCCGGCCAGCAGCCAGCGCTCCCGGCGCCACGCCTCGGCCCAGCGTGCGCGGAAGGTATACACCGCATGGCGTTCCAGCTTGGCGTTTCCGGAGTGCAGGCCCCACGGCTCGAGCAGCCGCCAGGCCGCGGCCTCGTCGGCGAGCTGGTCGAGCGACTCGTGCGGAAGCCGCATGAACTCGAAGCGGCGTCGTCCCGGACCGCCCGAGACGAGCGTGGTGGGCCGCGCGGGGTCGCAGAGCTGCCAGTTGAGCGGATCCCAGCGCCGCGGCACGGCGGGGAGCACGTCCACGACGAGCCAGTCGAAGTGGAAGCCGAGGTCGAGCCACGGAATGCCGAGCGCTCCCCGCACGACGCTGTTGGCGCCGTCGCAGCCGATGCCGTAGCGCGCTCGCACCCCGATGCGCGTGCCGTCCTCGCGCCGGGCGTCGAGCTCGACGCAGTCGCCCTGCGCGCGCACCGCCTCCACCTCGCAGCCGCGGTCCACGCGCACGGACGGCAGGGTGCGCGCGCGCTCGTCCAGGATGCGCTCGAGCACCGGCTGGCAGAACATGCTCGACTCCGGCCATCCCGAGAGGCTGCGGTCCGTATCGCGCCCGATCCGCAGCAGCACATCCCCGGCTGCGTTGCGCCACTCGTAGAGCGATGCGGGCTCGGTCGAGGCTGCCACCGCGTCGGCGACTCCCGCCGACTGCAGCACGCGGCCGATCTCGTGATCGAAGTGCACGGCGCGCGGGAGCGGGTAGGCGCTCGGCCAGCGCTCGAGGGCGCACACGCGCCAGCCGCGCTGGCCCAGCAGGATCGCGAGCAGCTCGCCGACCGGCCCGTAGCCGACGATCGCGACGTCGTACGCCTCCGCCACGAGCGGAGAGTAGGGCGACTCAGGCCCTCGAGCCGCTGGACCGGCGCGCCCGCGCGGCCAGCGCGAGCAGGGTCGCCCCCGCGAGTGGCGCCCCGGCAGGCTCGGGCGCCGGGTAGCCGATCGTCGGCATCCCGAGCGACGCGGCGAGGTCCGGATGGCAGTTCACCGCCGCCTGCGCGTGCGGGCTCGCCGCCGTCGTCGTGCCGAACGGTACGCACACCTGCTCGGGCGCGGTCCAGCGCTTGCGCCAGAAGCAGTAGCTCGTGTCCTGGCTCTGCGCGTCGGTCGCGAAGCTCTCGTTGGTGGCCCCGATGAAGTTGTTGGCGGGCGTGTCGTAGAGGAAGTCGTAGGCCGTCACGTGATTGGTGCCCCGGGCGCCGCCGTTGCCGTTCACCGCGAGGCTGTCGATCACGGCGTTGCAGCGCGTGTCGGTGTTCGACGACATGTCGTCGTACGCGTTGTCGACGTCGACGATCGTGTTGAACTCGATCGAGAGGTTGGTTGCCGTAGACGTGGTGTCGATCGCCTGGCTCAGCACCTCGCGGTCCGCCATGGGCGTGCGGAGGTCGTAGAAGAGGTTTCCGGCGATGATCCAGGAGCTCCCCGACGGCTGGATGCCGACGGTCGAGTCGAGGACGATGTTGTTCGCCACGAGCACGTGCCCGGGGCACGTGTTGCCCGCGGTGATCGCCTGCCCGAGCGAGCCGGTGCCGCCGCAGGTGTCGACGGCCTGCGTCGGCCGGAAGCCCCACAGGCGGTTGTTCGTCACCTGCGTCCACGCCGACGCGCCGGGATCGGGCTTCAGGTCGACGCCGTTCTCGGCACAGGCGCAGTCGCCATTGGGATCCGGGGCGCCGGTCATGCAGTCGATGCGCTTCGCCCCGGTGATGTACATCTCGTTTCCGTCGATCACCGTCCCGTGCGGCAGGGTCGGGAAGTTGCAGTCGCCGCGCGAGCTGGTGAGCGCGATGGCGTCACCCCAGTCGTAGACCTCGTTGTCGAGGACCTTGTTGTAGTCGTTGTTGGCGCCCACGTCGCTGACCGCGATCCCGGTGTAGTCGACGGGCCGGTGGCTCGCGTTGCCGTTTCGCACCACGTTGGCCTGGACGCTGTTGTAGGTCGCCGGATCGCTCGAGAAGGAGCCCAGGTAGACGCCCGCCTCTCCGAGCTGCGTGTTCACATGGTCGATGCCGTCGATCAGGTTCCCGTCGAAGACGTCGTGGTCGCCGCCTTCGACGTACACGAAGTAATAGGTGGACGGGGCCTGCGGCTGGATCGTGAGGCCCTGCACGACCCACCAGCTCCCCTTCACGATGAGCATCTCGAACACCGCCTGCTGGGTGCGCTGGACGGCCTTCAGCGAGTCGGTGGCGTTGAAGCGCAGGTAGCGGCGGCTCGCCTGCGTACCCGACGCACTGAGGAAGAGCTGCCCCGCGCTGCGGTAGTCGCCCGGGTCGACACAGAAGACCCGCGTCGAGGGGTCGTTCAGGAGCGGGAGCGCCGAGGGCGCGTTGTTCTCGTTCATCACGAGGTCGCACGGCCCGGGGTCGGGGATCGGCTCGAGGTACGGCGAGTCCGGGACTACGCCGCTCGTCGCGGCCGGGGCGGCGGTGAGCGCGAGCGGGAGGGCGATGGCGAGGCCGAGAGCGATCCGCACGGCAGCACCTCCGCGGGAAGCGGCGAGAGGACGGCCTCTCATCGGAGCGCCGCGCACGCTACGTGAGCACCCGGCCGACACTGCGCGAGGGATGCAATCGAGGTGCAATCCCGAGCGCCGGCCGCCGCGAGGCTCGCGGAGCTGCGGGCGACCGGCTACTCCGTGACGCCCATGGAAGGGCTCGTTGCCGCCGTCTTCGCCGCGGTCTATCTCGGGATGGTGCTCGGGCGTTTCCCGCGCCTCGCGCTCGACCGTACCGGGATCGCACTGCTCGGCGCGATCGCGCTCCTCGCGAGCGGCGCGACGAGCCTCGCCGATGCGGGCCGTGCGGTCGACGTCCCGACCCTCGCGCTGCTGTTCGGCCTGATGGTGGTGTCGGCGCAGCTCCGCCTGGGCGGCTTCTACGATCGCGTCGCGTCCATGCTGGGCGAGCTGTCGGTCGCGCCCGCGCAGCTCCTGGCGCTCGTCATCGCGGCGGTGGGAGCGCTCTCGGCGGTCTTCAGCAACGACGTCGTCTGCCTGGCGGTCGCCCCCGTGCTGATCGAGACCTGCGCGCACCGGCGGCTCGACCCCGTACCGTTTCTGCTCGCGCTCGCCTGCGCCGCGAACGTCGGCTCGGCGGCCACGCTGATCGGGAATCCGCAGAACATGCTGATCGGCCAGACGCTCCGGCTCTCGTTCAACGGTTACGTGGCCCAGGCGGCGCTGCCGACCGCGGCGGGCCTCGCCGCGGTGTGGGCGATCGTCGCGCTGCAGACCCGCGGTCGCTGGGAGTCGACACCGATCCGTGCGGAGGCGGTGGCGGCGCGCTTCGCTCCGGAGCCGGCCGCCGCCTTCGACCGCTGGCAGGCGTCGAAGGGACTCGTGGTGGCGGCTGCGCTGCTCCTGGTGTTCCTCGTCACGGACTGGCCGCGCGAGCTCGTGGCGCTCGCGGGGGCAGGCGTGCTCCTCACCAGTCGCAGGCTCCACTCGCGCGCGACGCTCGGCCTGGTCGACTGGCAGCTCCTGGTGCTCTTCATCGGACTCTTCGTCGTGAACGGCGCCTTCGCAGCGACGGGGATCCCGGCCGCCCTGCTCACCGGCCTGAGGCAGCGGGGCCTCGACCTCCAGCACCCGGCCTCGCTCTTCGTCGCGACGGCCCTGCTCAGCAACGCGGTGTCGAACGTGCCTGCCGTGATGCTCCTCCTGCCGCTCGCGCCGCAGCCTTCCCACGGCGCGCTCCTGGCGCTCGCGAGCACGCTCGCCGGCAACCTCTTCGTGGCCGGCAGCATCGCCAACATCATCGTGATCGACGCCGCGGCGCGCCGCGGCGTCGAGATCGACTGGATGCGGCACGCGCGCACGGGGATCCCGGTGACGCTCGTGACCCTCGCCATCGCCGCGGCCGCCCTCTGGGCTGGATCGGCCCGCGCCGTCTAGACTGCGCGCCGGAGCAACATGAGCAGCCCCGAAGGTCCGGCCGATCCGAGCGAGAGACCCTCGCGCCGCCGCCGCTGGCGGCGGCGGCTCGTCGCGCTCACGCTCGTCGCCGTCGCCCTCGCGGTCGGGCTGCGGGTGCTCCTGCCGATCGCGCTCGAGCGGGGCATCCCCTACGCGGTGCAGCGCTACGTGGGGCTGCCGGCCGCCGTGCGCAACATCGACTTCTGGCTGCTGCGCGGCGCCGTCGCGGTCGAAGGCGTCGCGGTCGGCAAGGCCGCGCCGACCGGCGCGGGTACCAGGCCAGAGGGCGAATCCCCCTCGTTGGTGTCTGCGCTGCTGCACCCCGCTGCGGTCGATCCCGCGACGGCGCTGGCGCGCTGGGAGCGCGTCTACGTGCACCTCGACTGGGGCGCGCTCCTGCACCATCGAGTGCACCTGCTCGAGCTGTCGATCGACGCCCCGGCGGTCGACCTGCAGCGCCAGGCCGACGGCCGGATCGATCCGCTCGCCGGCACGAAACTCGCGAACCCGCCCTCGGCCGCCGCCGAGCCCGAGAAGCCCGCCGAGGCCGCGCAGCCCGAGAAGCCGGGGGAACCCTGGAGCTACGCCGTCGATCGCTTCGAGCTGCGCAAGCCGAGCGTGAAGATCGACGACCCGAGCGGCGCCTCGCTGCTCGAGTTCGCGCTCGACGACTTCTCGCTGTCCGACGTCGCGTTCGGCGGCAACAAGTTCTCCCTCGGATCGCTCGGAATCCAGGGGCCCGACCTGCGGGTGCGGCGCGATCTGGTGCTGGGCGGCGACTCGAAGCCGAGCGGTCCGCCGCCCCCGGCGCAGCCCGCGAAGCCAGCATCGGCCTCGAAGCCGCCCGACTATCGGGTCGAGCGAATCGGCATCGAGCGCGCCGAGTTCACGCTGGTGACCGACGCCGGGCCCTTCGACGTGGCGCTCGCCCTGGAGGCGAGCGACGTCACGGCGGCGGAAGGCGCCCGCTTCCCGCTGAAGCTCCAGCTCGAGATCGAGAAGGGAACCATCGAGGTGGACGGGCAGGTCGGCATCGTCCCGCCGCGCTACGACGGCCACGTCGGCTGGAAGGACCTCCCCTTCGCCCCGATCCTGCTCGCGTCGCGGCCGGAGATGCGGAGCTGGCTGCGCTCGTGCCACGCGCACGGCGACCTCACCGTGCACTTCTCGCTCGCGCCCGAGAACGCCGGCGTCGAGCTCGCGGGGGACATCGGCATCGACTCGTTCTCGGTCGCCGACCCCGAGCAGCGCGAGGTGGGGCTCGACTTTCGGTCGTTCGAGACGGTGGTGCGCAAGGCGCAGATCCCGATCCCTGCCCCCGGCAAGCCGCCGGGCCCGAGGGTCGTGGTGATCGACAGCGTGAAGCTCGTCGATCCGAAGATCCACTACGCGCGGCCGACGCCGCAGCTCGACAAGCTGCTCGGCGGCTCGGGAGGTGCGCCGCCGGCGCATGCCGCCGAGCCGGCGGCGGCGCCTGCGCCGCAGCCGGCCGCCGCGGGCGCGTCCCCTCCGCTCGACCTTGCGGTCGGCAGCATCGACGTCTCGGGTGCGTCGCTGGCCTTCGAGGACGGGGCCGGCCCGAGCCCGCGCCGGGGTGGGGTGGACGGGCTGCGCGTCGGGGTGCACGACCTGCACGTGCGATCGGGCGCGGCCCCGCTCGCGGTCACCGCGAGCTCCTTCGACCTCGGCAGCAGCGCGATCCGCTTCGAGGACGACGCCGTGAAGCCTCCGTATCGCGGCGGCGTGAAGGATCTGTCGGTCGCGGCGCGGAGCCTCTCCTTCCCGGAGCTCGCCGCGAGCGACGTGAGCGTGCACGGGACCGCGCCCGACGGCGGTGCCTTCAAGGTGAAGGGCTCGTTCAAGGGCGGCAACGGCGACTTCGCGATCCAGCTCGACCGGCTCGCGCTCCCTCCCTTCAATCCCTACGCCTCGAGCGCGGCCGGCTACTCGCTCGCCGGCGCCGCGTCGCTGCAGTCGAAGATCCAGATCCGCGGCCCCCGCTACGACACCCGCAACCAGATCACGCTCCACAAGCTCGGCGTCACGGCGCAGAAGCAGGGGGACTTCGAGGCGCGCTTCGGCATCCCGCTCGACGTCGCGCTCGCCCTCCTGCGCGATCCGAGCGGCGACATCTCGCTCTCGGTGCCGGTCGGCTACGGCGAGAAGGGCGTGTCGACGGGCGTCGGGACGATCGTGGCGAGCGCGCTGCGCCAGGCGCTGCTCGGCGCGCTCAGCTCGCCGCTGAAGATGATCGGCGCGGTGCTGCCCGGCGGAGACAAGGGAGGTGGCGAGGTCTCGCTCGAGCCGCTCGGCTTCGTCGCGGGCGGCGCGGCGTTCGCGCCCGGCCAGGAGGAGCGGCTCGGCGGGCTCGCGCAGCTCCTGGCGAGCCGGCCGGCGCTCAAGCTCGCGCTCTCGGGCCGCACGGGTCCCGACGATCGACCCGGGGTCGCCGAGCAGATGCTGGTGGATCGCGCCGGCGGCGGCGAGGCGCTGCCGAGCCTCGAGGGCGCGAGCTTCTTCGCGCGGCGGCGCGTGTTCGCAGCGCTCGAGAAGCGCGCGCGCGGCGAGACGGCCGAGCTGGCGCCGGACGACCAGGCGCTGCTCGCCCGCTACGTCGCGCAGCAACAGGTTCCGCCCGAGCGGATGGCGGCGCTGGCGCGGCAGCGCGCCGAGAAGGTTCGCGACACCCTGGTGTCACAGAGGGGTGTCGATGCCGCGCGCCTCCAGGTGGGTGTCGATGCCGACGCCGGCGGGCCGGCGGTGGTGGTCGGCTTCGCCGCACCTTGAGCGAGCGAGGCGGGCGCTAGGCGCCGGGCTCCGGCAGCCCCCAGCGGCGTGCCGCCTCCCCATCCTCGAGCTGCCACACCAGGCGGTGCAGGTGGATCATGCGCTCCGGGTCGGAGAGCAGGTTGCGCCGCTCGAGACTTCCGATCGCACCCGGCCCGTCGGCGAGCAGGCGCCGCACCAGCGCCTCGCGGGCGGCTCGCAGCCGCGGCTTGAGACCGCGCCGCGGGCCCGCGAGCGCGCAGTGGAGCGCGTTCACCATGGGATCGACGACCGCGCGCACGAACCCGTCGCGCTCGGCGGGCCGGAGCGCCGCGCGCTCTCTCTCCGCGGCGGCGAGCTCGTGGTCGAGATCCTCGATCTCGGGCGGCGGCGACGTCTCCTCGGGGGTGAGGAAGAGGCCGAGCGCGCGCGCCCTCTCGCCGAGCCGCACGCGGCTCGTGAGCACCGACAGCGGGATGGAGAGGATCAGCGCGGCCACGATCGGCGTGAGCCACCAGAAGTAGTGCGGATTCAGCGCGAACACGGCCGACGCCCAGCCGCTGGCCACGACGGTGTCGATGCCGTGGCGGCGGATCGCCTCGCCCCAGCTCGTCTCGGCGTCTCCACGCGACGCCGACCGCCACGCCACCGTGCGGCCGAAAAGGTTCGCGATCACGAAGCGGGTGTGGAACACCATGCGGACCGGGGCGAGCAGCGTCGAGACCAGCACCTCGAGGAGCGCGCTCGCCAGGAGCCGGAGCGCGCCGCCGAAGTCCCGCGCGCCGCCGCGGACCAGGACCAGGAGGATGGCGAGCAGCTTCGGCAGGAAGAGGATCGCGCCGGTCACGGCCATGAGCGCGATCGCCCAGTCGGGCCGCCAGACCGGCCACTCGGGGAACAGGCTCTTGCCCTGCGAGAAGTACACCGGGGCTCGAAGCGCCTCCCAGATCGCCTCGGTGGTCGAGAGCACCAGGAAGAAGAACCAGAGGAGAGCCGAGACGTAGGACAGCACGCCGTTCAGGAACAGCGCGCGATGCGCCCCCGAGAAGCCCTGGATCGCCAGGAGGCGCAGGTGCTGGATGTTGCCCTGACACCACCGCCGGTCGCGCTTCATCTCCTCGAGCAGTGAGGACGGCGTCTCCTCGTAGGAGCCCGGCAGGTCGTAGGCGAGCCACAGCGCCCACCCGGCACGGCCCATCAGCGCGGCCTCGACGAAGTCGTGCGAGAGGATCTCTCCTCCGCGCGGCGGGCCGCCCGGCAGCCGCGGCAGATGGCAGTAGTCCATGAAGGGCGCCACGCGGATGATGGCGTTGTGGCCCCAGTACTGTCCCTCGCCGAGCTGGAAGTAGTGGAGGCCCGCGGCGAAGAGCGCGCCGTACAGGCGGCTCGCGAACTGCTGGACCCGCGCGAACAGCGATCGGCGCAGGACGGAGACCGGCGCGGTCTGCACCATCCCCACGTCCGGGTTCGCCTCCATCATCTGCACCAGACGCACGATCGCGTCGCCCGACATCACGCTGTCGGCGTCGAGGATCACCATGTAGCGGTAGCGCCGGCCCCAGCGCCGACAGAAGTCGGCGACGTTGCCGCTCTTGCGCTCGATGCGCACGCGGCGCCGGCGATAGAAGATGCGGCCGAAGCCGTCGGTCGAGCGGCACCACTCGAACCAGGCGAGCTCCTCCTCGACCGCGGTGCTCGGCTCGCTCGAGTCCGACAGCACGAAGAAGTCGAAGTTCGACAGCTTGCCGGTCTTGGCCAGCGAGTGGTGGATGGCGCGCAGCCCGGCGAAGATGCGCGGAACCGGCTCTTCGCAGATCGGCATCACCACCGCGGTGCGCGCGCCGGGCTCGATCGGCGCATCGTCGGCGGTGGCGCGCGTGATCGCGAAGCGGTCGCGGCGGCTCGCCAGGAGGACGAAGCCGAGGGTGGCGGTCCAGAACCCGATCGAGATCCAGCCGAACAGCGCGCCGAAGCAGAGCGCGATGCCGCCCTCGAGCAGCGTGTTGCCCTTCTGCGGCAGCACGTCGAGCATGAACTCGCCCGCGATCACGCTCGGGATCAGCACCAGGATCGCGAGCAGCAGCCGGCGCCGGCGCGCCGTCCACGACCAGCGGCGCGCACGGGGGTCCGGGCGCGCCGTGCTGCGGTCGCCGGCGCTCCGCGCGAAGGGGACGCGCGTGATCGCGCGGCGCAGGCCGCGGCGCACGAAGCGGTGCGGGATCATCGCGCCGCGCGCCAGGGGCGGCATCGAGTCGAGCCGCCGCGGGCCGCTGCGCGCGAGGGGCGCGGGCGGCGCGCCGCCGCGCGCCAGCATCGCGTCGAGCCGCCAGGCGACGAAGTCGTCCGGCTCGCCCGGCGCCGGCAGGAGAGCGCGCTGCGGATGCGACTCGAGGAGCAGCCCGCGCAGCTGCGCCAGCGTCGACGCGAGCGCGCCGTCCTCCGGCGCGGGCGACGGCTGATTCACCGCCCGCAACGCCGCCTCCTCCGCGAGCGAGCGCGGCTCCGGCGCCGGCACGCCGAGCGCAGCGAGGTACGCGCGCGCGCGATCCCGCGCGCCGCGCCAGTCGAAGAACAGGCGCCCGCGCTCGATCTCGATGCGCTCGCTGCGGAGGGCGGCGCCCGCCTCCGGCTCACCCGCGCCGGCGCCTGCCAGCGGCTCGGTCATGGCTTCAGGGTATAGGACCAGGTCTCGGTGAGCGCGTCCTGACCGCGCTGCAGGAACGCGCGCAGCTCGACAGGGTCTCCCCCCTTCGGGCGGACCTGGAAGGTGAGACGCCAGCCGTGCGTCACCGGGTTCGGAATCACGTGCTGCTCGAGCAGCTCCGCCTGGCCCGCATCGATCGGCCCCACGCTGACGACGCCGCGCAGCACCGTCTCGGGCGGGAGCTGCGCGAGCTGCTTGCCGTTGAAGTCGATCACGAACCGGTGCGCGTTCTCGTACGTGCCGCGGTCGCGCCGCGTCGCCTCGACCCGTCCGGCCGGCGGGCGCGAGGGATCGTCTCCATACCAGTACATGCGATAGGCGTAGTGGATCGGATCGCCCGGCGCGGGCGTCTTCTCAGGCACCCAGAACGCGACGATGTTGTCGTGGATGTCGGCCGGCGTCGGGATCTCCACCAGCTGTACCGACCCGGGCCCCCAGTCGCCGTCGGGCTCGATCCACACGCTGGGGCGCGTGTCCTGACGGGTCTCGAGGTCCTGGTAGTGGTCGAAGTTCCGGTCGCGCTGGAGGAGCCCGAAGCCGCGCGGATTCGTCATGCGGAAGGCCGACACGCCGAGCGTGCGCGGATTGTCGAGCGGGCGCCAGATCCACTCGCCCGTCGAGTCCTCGAGCAGCAGGCCGTCGGAGTCGTGGACCTCGGGGCGGAAGTCCTCGGGCTGGCGCAGCGTGTTCTCGCCGAAGAAGAACATGCTCGTGAGCGGCGCGACGCCGAGGCGGCCGATGCGGTCGCGGAGGAAGAGGCGAACCTCGACGTCGACCAGCGTCTGCTCGCCCGGGGTCACCACGAAGCGATACGCGCCGGTGAGACGCGGGCTGTCGAGCAGCGCGTACAGCTCGATCTCCTTCGCGCCCGGCGCCGGCCGCACGAGCCAGTACTCCTTGAAGAACGGGAACTCCTCACCGGTCGGGAGCGCCGTGTCGACGGCGACCCCGCGCGCCGAGAGTCCGTAGGCCTCGTCGCGGCCGACGGCGCGGAAGTAGCTCGCGCCGAGGAAGACGATGACCTCGTCCTTGTAGTCCGGCCGCTTGATCGGGAAGTGGATGCGGAAGCCCGCGTAGCCGAGGTTCTGCGGCACACGGCTGGCGAAATCGTTCTTGCCGTAGTCGAACTGGCTCGGCGAGAACGGGACCGGATGCACGCCCTTCGCGTCGATCACGTTCATCGCGACGGTGCGGTCGTAGTAGAGGCCGGGGTGGAAGAACTGGATCTCGAAGGCCGAGTTCCTGCCGCGCCACAGCGCCTGCTCGGGGCGGAAGCGGATGTCGCGCCACTGGTCGTACGAGATGCCGAGCAGCCACTCGGGCACCTCGCCGTGCGGGTCGTGGAACGGCGCGCGCGCCAGCGCCTGCGCCTTCTCCGCGACCTGCTCGAGACCGAAGCGCGCGCCGGCCGCGCGGGCTGCGCCTCCGACCAGCATCGAGCCGAGCCACGCGACCTGGAGCAGGGCGCCGATCCACCGGCGCCGGGCGGCATCGCGACTCACGCTGGGTCGATCTCCCTCTCTGGAACCGCCCGGGCGCTCGAGAAGAGAGGATCCCCGGCGGTCGCGACGAGCGCGCGGGATCTTCCAACATTCCATCGGCCGCGCAATCCCGAAAAATGCCCCGGTCGAGCGGCTGCCCCGTGGGGGAGAAGCTCCGGAGCGGCTCTTCCGACGGAGAATCGGAGTCCGGACGACTTGACGAGAGGCCGGCCCGTGCTTAATCCCCCGCCACCCGAGGGCGCGCTCGCCTTTGTCGGCGCGGGCCGCCGTCCATGCAACCCACCACCGGCCGGCTGCCCACCGCGGGAGCCGCGGCCAGGAGTGAAGCAAGCGCATGAAGATCCGACCCCTGCACGACCGCGTGCTCGTCAAGCGCATCGAGGAGGAGTCCAAGACCAAGGGCGGCATCATCATTCCCGACACCGCCAAGGAGAAGCCGCAGGAGGGCCGCGTGGTGGCGGTCGGCAGCGGCAAGATCCTCGAGGACGGCACCGTGCGTCCGCTCGACGTCAAGGCGGGCGACAAGATCCTGTTCGGCAAGTACTCCGGGAGCGAGATCACGCTCGACGGAGACGAGCACATCATCCTGCGCGAGGAAGACCTCCTCGCGATCCTGAGCTAGACGGAGGCATCGAGAGACATGGCTGCCAAGGACATCCGATATCACCAGAACGCGCGCGAGAAGATGCTCGCGGGCGTCAACGGGCTCGCCAACGCGGTGCGCGTGACGCTCGGCCCCAAGGGCCGCAACGTGATCATCGAGAAGAGCTGGGGCTCGCCCACCGTGACCAAGGACGGCGTCACGGTGGCGAAGGAGATCGAGTTCGAGGACAAGTTCGAGAACATGGGCGCGCAGATGGTGAAGGAGGTCGCCAGCAAGACCTCCGACACCGCGGGCGACGGCACCACCACGGCGACCGTGCTGGCGCAGGCGATCTTCCGCGAGGGCGCAAAGCTGGTCGCCGCGGGCGTGAACCCGATGGAGCTCAAGCGCGGGATCGACAAGGCGGTCGGCGCGATGACCGAAGAGCTGAAGAAGGTGTCGAAGCCGACGCGCAACAGCGAGGAGATCGCGCAGGTCGGAACGGTCTCGGCCAACGGCGACGAGACGATCGGCAAGATGCTCTCGCAGGCGATGGAGAAGGTCGGCAAGGAAGGCGTCATCACCGTCGAGGAGGCCAAGTCGATGGACTCGGTGCTCGAGGTGGTGGAGGGCATGCAGTTCGACCGCGGCTACCTCTCGCCCTACTTCGTCACCGACCCGCAGCGCATGGAGTGCGTGCTCGAGGAGCCGGTGATCCTGCTGCACGAGAAGAAGATCTCGAACATGAAGGACCTGCTGCCGCTGCTCGAGCAGGTGGCGCGGCAGGGCAAGCCGCTGCTGATCGTGGCCGAGGAGGTCGAGG
>DATJPY010000024.1:0-43760 GCA_035506135.1 Myxococcota bacterium
TACACTTGATCTCGACACCGCCGGAGACCCAGCGCGCCAGCAGACTGCCGCACGTGCAGCGACAGGGCGCGGGATCGCCCTCGACGCGCAGCGCGGCTCGAGCGGACGGAGCGGGCGCCACCTGCTTCGGTCTCCTCGGAGCCTCGCCGACCCGATGCAATCGGGAACGATGAAATTGAAAAGCATTTTCAATTTCATCGTCACTCTACCGGGAGCAGCGGCCGCTTGTCAACGGCTTCCGCCGCCTCCCCTGCAGGTCGAGGCCGAAAAGCGACTGCGGCCACCCCGGAAGGGGTGGCCGCAGTCTGTCATCGACCGGGGGTGCTAGCGGATCAGCTCTTCCGCATCCGCTGCCGGCCCAGCGCCAGGAGCGTCGTGATCGCGGCGCCGAAGCCCAGCGCGACGCCCGGCTCGGGTGCCGTGCCCTTGAACTCGAGGAGCGAGAAGGCCGGGACGACGGCCGAGGCCCCGATGTTGGTCGAGATGAAGATGGGTGTCACCAGCTTGATATCGATCTGCGAGGCGGTGGCGGTGTTGGTGATGTTGTGCGCGAAGCCCTGCATCGAGATCGTGCCGACCGAGGCCGTCGCAGTGGTCCACGGCGCGCCGATCGCCGTGATGTTGACCAGGGTCGACACCGAGACCGACCCGCCCGCTCCCACGACGTTGATGGGGACGGTGAGGTTGGCCGGCGGCGGCGTCGATATATTGTCGCATGCCGAGAACAGACACACTTTGTTGAAGCCGCTCATCGGCATCTGGCCGGCGAGATGGTTCCCGCCCGTCACCGCAAATGCACCCGCCTGGTTCGCCTGCGTGATCTGGAGGCCGGCGATCGGCGCCGCGGCCGGGTCGGTGATCGGGACGAGGAAGCCGTTCAGCGTGAACATCGACGCGGGGATGCCCGTGATCGCCGTGAGCTTGCCGCCCGCCGAGCGGAGACCGTTCACGCTGCCGAGGAGGTTGCCGATCGCGGTCGTCTGATACGGCGGCAGTGTCGCGAGCGCGGTACCGAGCGTCGCAGTTCCGAACTTCGTCACCGTGGCAGCGCTCGGATCGGAGAACACGGTCGAGAGAGACGCGGCGAACAGGCCCGCCAGGAGGACTGATTGCAACCTTCGCATTGAGGCGTGCTCCGTCTAGGCTCCGGGTGTGAACCGGGGTTGGCACCCACCCACCCCGGGAAACCCAACGCCCGACTACCATACCAGCTTTCGCGGCCTTCGGCCGATAGGGATTTGGCCCGGGTAGCTGCCGGGGCGTGATCCGCGGCGCGGGGCCGGCGCCGGGGCACCCACGCCCCACGCCCGGAGTCTCCCCGGGCGCCGCGCGGCCGACACATTTATGAGACAACCGCGGAGCCCGTCGCGGGGGCCCGGAAATGGGAAAGGCCCGGTCGCCTTGCGGCTCCCGGGCCTCCCTGGGAAGGGGATTCATCGTGCTGTCTGCTACGAAAGTGGCCTCCCGGCGCGCGAGGTGTCACGCGGCGGCTGATTTTCCCGCTGGATGGCCCCGGGGGGCTCGATCCGTGGCCGAATCGCCACGCTCGGATCAGTAATCCGGCTCGAGCGAGAGGATCAGCTTGCCGTCCTGGTAGCGCTCGACCCCGATCACCACCGGGCTGCGGTTCGCCACGCGCAGATCGGTCTGAAGCGTCCCCTCGATGTCGACCGCGAGGAGGAGGCCGCTGTCGCCGAGCTGCAGAGGCCGGATGTTCACGTGCTTGCCGGTGGGCAGGACGACGACGCCGATCTCCTGCATCCCGAGGTTGAAGTGGCGCACCTCGATCACGTGGAGGCTCTGATAGCGGAACTCGTTGCGGAGGCTGCGGTCGAGCCACTCCGCCGCCGGATCGACCGGGCCGGGCCGCTGCGAGGCGTGGCTCACCATGAGGCTCAGACCCACGCGTCGGACCGCCTGCGCGGCGGCGGTGCCGCCGATCAGGAAGGCGGCAGCGGCGGCGAGCAGCGGAAGACCGAGCAGGATGGCCCCGACGGCGAGCCGGACCGGCGGCACCGTCCTAGATCGGAACATCCGAGACCTCTTCGGGGTTCGGATCGTGCTGGGGCTCCATCAGCCAGATGACGGTCGCCGGAGCGTCCTTCTTGCCCTCGAGGACCAGGACCGGGCGGCCATGCGTGTCGAGCGACCGCACCACGCCGGCCGTCGGTACAACGACGGGCGAGACGAGCGAGACCAGCTCGGGCCGGACCAGGAGGACGCCCGCTGCGACGACCGCGAAGGCCCCGCCCAGGACGGGAGTGGTGAGGCGGGGGCGCCAGCGGCGCACGGGCGCCGGGCGCTCGGCCGAGGCGACGCTCGGCAGGCGGGCCACCACGCCCGGCCAGAGATTCGGCTCGGGAGCCGTCGCGGACTCCCGGAGCCAGTCGCCGAGCTGCAGGAGGCCTTCGAGCTCCGCGCGGCAGCCCGCACAGCGCGCCACGTGCCGCCCGACCTGCCAGCGGCGCAGCATCCCGAGCTCGCCATCGTGGTAGCCGTCGAGCCACGCTCCGATGCGGTCGCAGCGGGTCATCGCAGATCTCCTCGTCCGGCGGGGGCAAGCCCTCCAGTGGCCATCCCCGACTGCCGCAGCAGCTCCTGCACGCGCCGTCGCGCATAGTGGAGGCGGCTCATGACCGTCCCCTTCGGGATCCCGAGGCTCTCCGCGATCTCTGCATAGCTCAGGCCCTCCACTTCACGAAGCACCAGGGTCTCGCGCGCCGCCTCCGGGAGCTCGTCGATGGCGCGGGCCAGGGCGCCTCGCAGCTCGGTGCGGTCGACGGCGGCATCGGGGCTCTCCTCGTGCGCCCGCCAGGGGCCCTCGTCGGCGCCGCGCACGTCGGGCGTGGCGATGCGCTCGAGGTCTGCGGGCTCGCCCGTCTCGACCACCCGTAGCGAGTGGTCGCGGCGCTTCACGTCGAGGCAGAGGTTCATGACGAGGCGATAGAGCCAGGTGTAGAAGCTGGAGCGGCCCTCGAAGCGGCCGAGGTTGACGTAGGCTTTCAGGAAGGCGTCTTGCACGGCGTCTCGCGCCTGCTCCTCGTCGCGCAGCACGCGCAGGGCGAGCCGGTACGCGCGCCCCTGGTATCGCTCGACCAATACTCGGAAGGCTTCGTGATCGCCCTCGCGGGCCCGAGCGACGACCTCTGCGTCGTTCGGCGCCGATGCCTGGTCATCCCGGAACCCGGCTCCGATCGCCCTGCTCCCCAAGACCGACGGTGAGATCGTCGGTGATGAAACAGACATCGCGGCAGGCTCCGGTCTTTGCCTGCCTTCGACGCCCGGCTCCCGGCGGGTATTCGCCGGGCCCGTTGCTAGTGGGCCTCGCGCCAGTTGCGTCCGGCCCCGACCTCCACGACCAGCGGCACGTCGAGGCTCCAGACCGACTCCATCCGAGTGCGCACCAGCGCTCCCAGGGGCTCGAGCTCGTCGGCCGGCGCCTCGAAGACCAGCTCGTCATGCACCTGGAGGATCATCTGCGAGCGCAGCCCCGCCTCGCGGAGGGCCGCATCGACCTCGACCATCGCCTTCTTGATCAGATCTGCCGCGGTTCCCTGCACCACCGTGTTCACCGCCATGCGCTCCGCCGCGCTGCGCAGCACGCGGTTGCGCGAGCCCAGGTCTGGAAGGTAGCGGCGCCGCCCGAGCAGCGTGCGTACGTAGCCCCGGCGGCGCGCGCCCTCGATCGTCTCGTCGATGAAGCGGCGCACCCCGCGGTAGCGCTCGAAGTAGGCGTCGATGGTGCGCTGTGCATCCGCGGACGCGATGCCGAGCTGGTTGGCGATGCCAAACGCGGTCGACCCGTAGATGATTCCGAAGTTGATCGCCTTGGCGCGCGCGCGCTCGGCCGGCGTCACGCGCTCCGGCTCGATGCCGAGCGTGCCGGCCGCCGTGCGCCGATGCACGTCCTCGCCGGCTCGGAACGCGTCGATCAGGCTCTCGTCGCCCGAGAAGTGCGCGAGGATGCGCAGCTCCACCTGCGAATAGTCGGCCGACACGAGGAGCGCTCCCTCGCGCGCCACGAACGCCTCGCGGATGCGAATGCCCTCCTCGCTGCGGATCGGGATGTTCTGCACGTTCGGGTTCGACGCCGAGAGCCGCCCGGTCGCGGCGCCCGTCTGGTGGAACGTCGGGTGGATGCGCCCGCTCTTCGGATCGATCAGCGGCGGCAGAGCCTCCACGTAGGTGCTCTTCAGCTTCGCGAGCCGCCGGTGCGCGAGCACGCGGGCGGGCAGCGGATGCAGCGAGGCGAGCTGCTCGAGCACGCTCTCGTCGGTCGAGTAGCCCGTCTTGGTCTTGCGCCCGGCGGGCAGCTTGAGGCGCTCGAAGAGCACCTGCTGGAGCTGCTTCGGGGAGCCGATCTGGAACGGTCCGCCGGCGAGCTCGTGGATCTCGGCCTCGATGCGCGCGAGCTCGCGGTCGTACTCTCGCGACAGCGCCGCGAGCGCGCCCTCGTCGATGCGGACGCCCGCGCGCTCCATGCGCGCCAGCACCGCCGTGAGCGGAAGCTCGACCTCGTCGTGGAGCGCGGCCAGCTCGTCGTGCGCGATGCGCTCCGCCAGCAGCGGCACCAGCTCGGCGACGGCGCGCACCTCCTCGGCCGCCCACGGCGCCACCGCCGAGACGGGGAGATCGGGCGCGAGCACCGCCTTCGCGCCGCGGCCCGCGATCTCCTCCCACGGTCGCAGGCGCAGGCCGAGGTACTGCGAGGCGAGCGCGGGCATCCCGCGCGGCGCGGCGGGGTCGAGCAGGAAGGCGGCGATCTCGACGTCGCAGCGCGGGACGCAGGGCTCGCGCCCGGACTCCCCGAAGAAGGCGAGCAACGCCTTGACCGAGCGACCGCCCCACGGCCGCGCGGCGAGGAGTGGCGCCACCCGCTCGACCACGGCCTCGCGACCGAGCGTGCGTTCCTCGATCAGGCTCCGATGGCCGAACGGCACGTACGCGGCGCGGCCGCCGCCGGTCGCGAAGGCGAGGCCGACGGGCGGCTCGCGCAGGGCGCCCTCGCCGCCCACCGGGAGCGCGACGATGCAGGGCTGCGCCGAGAGCTCGTCGGCGAGCCGCGCCAGCCCGGCGTCGTCGCGGATCACGTCGACCTCGACGGCGAGCGGACGCACCGCCGGGGCCGGCGCCGGGCGCGACTCGGTGGCGGGCGCGGCCGGCGCGCCCGGCGCCTCCACGGCGGCGTCGAGGTCGCCCAGCAGGCGCCCGAACTCGAGGCGGCGGAAGAGCGCGCGGAGCTGCTCGCGGTCGGCCTCGCGCAGCGCGAGGTCCTCGAGCGAGAGCGGCAGCGGCACGTCGCGGCGGAGCGCGGCGAGCTGCTTCGAGAGCCGCGCGCGATCGGCCTGCTCGCGCAGCGCACCCCGCACGCGCGCGGCGGGGATCTCGTCGACGTGCGCGAGCAGCTCCTCGAGGCTTCCCCAGGCGGCGATCAGCTGCGCCGCCCCCTTCTCCCCGATGCCGCGGACCCCAGGAATGTTGTCGCTCGGGTCGCCGACCAACGCCCGCACGTCGAGCACGCGCGCGGGCGCGACGCCGAAGCGCTCCTCCACCTCCGCCGGCCCGTAGCGGCGATCCCTCATGGTGTCGAGCAGCGCGACCCGATCGGAGACGAGCTGCATCAGGTCCTTGTCGGTGGAGAGGATGGTGGCGCCGTAGTCGTCGGGCAGCCGCGCGACGAGCGTCGCGATCACGTCGTCGGCCTCGAAGCCGGGGATGGCGAGCACCGGAAGCCGGTAGGCGTCGACCAGCTCGCGCACGGCCGGGAGCTGCGCGCTCAGGTCCTCGGGCTGCTGGTCGCGGTGCGCCTTGTACTCGGGAAAGAGCTCCTTGCGGAAGTCCTTGCCGCCGGGCGCATCGAACACCACCACGACGTGGTCGGGCCGCTCCTCGCGAAGCGCCTTCATCAGCATGGTGACGAAGCCGTAGGCGGCGTTGGTCGGGAAGCCGTCGCTGGTGCGTAGCGGTGGAATCGCGAAGAACGCGCGGTAGAGGCAGTTCGCCGCATCGACGATCATCAGGCGATGCCGCGGGCGCGAGCCTTCCACCGCGCCATGATGCTGCGGGACTCCGGCGCGGGCCAGTGCGGCGGATTTGACCCCGCGAGGTCGGCCCCCTAGCGTCGCGACGTGTCGCCGCCGCTCCGGCACCGCGCCCCGACGGCCGCGTTCCGGCCGCAGTTCACGCTGCTCGTGATCTACTTCTTCGTCTTCTTCGTGCTCTTCTGCTTCCTGCTGGCGCTGCCCGACCTCGTCGCCGCGGCGCGTGCGCTTCCGCCCCGTGACGGCCCGCTCACCGACGCGGAGCGGGAGGCCGGCGCGCGGATCGCGGCGGACGCGCTGCGGGGCAAGCTCCCGCTCGCGCTCGCCGCCACCCTGGCCGTGCTCGCGCTCGGCGCCTGGACCCGCGCCCTCCCCGGTCTCCGAAGACCCTAAGGCCGAGCATTCTCCGGAACGGTGAGACCCCGCAGCACGAGCTCGACGGCGTCCTCGAAGACGCGCTCGAGGCCGGCGCGGCGGAGGGCGCGCGGCGCCGCGGCGAGCTCGCTCTGGATCAAGCCGTTGGCGAGCGTCCAGAGGATGTTCGCCACCTCCCAGGAGTCGTGGGGTGCGAACACGCGCTCCGCCACGCCGCGGTCGAGCACGTCGGCGAGCAGCCGCAGGCACTTCTCCCAGAGCGCGGTGACCTCCTCCACGACCGGCGCGGGCAGCTCGCCGATCACCGGCTCGTTCGCCAGCGCCCAGAAGATCTGGAAGTACTCTCGGTTGGTCGTCCAGTGCCGGAAGTAGAAGCGGCTGATTCGGCGAACCTGCTCCGGAGGCGAGAGCTCGGGCTCGAGCGTGTCGCGCATCTTGCGCTCGAAGCGCTCGCCGTTCTCGGAGAGGACGGCGACGTAGAGCTCGGCCTTGCTCTCGAAGTAGCGATAGAGCGTGCCCTTGGCGACACCGGCGCGCTGCGCCACCTCGTCGAGGTTGGCGGCCATGAAGCCGTCACGGAAGAAGACGATGCGCGCCGACTCGAGGATGCGCTGGCGCTGCGCCGCCTTCTGCTCGGCGCGCGGGCGGCGGAAGGACGGGTCGGTGCTGCTCACGGCGTCGCGCGCACGGCGTAGAGGCGCGCCGTCTCCACGTACTCGAGGGCGCGCTCGCGCTGGCCCGCCACCTCGTCGGGACGCAGCGCCCGCACCACGCGGGCGGGGACGCCGACCACCAGCCGGCGCGCCGGCACCACGGCGCCCGGCGGCACCAGCGCGCCCGCCGCCACCAGCGCCTCCTCGCCGATCTCGGCGCCGTCGAGCACGATCGCGCCGATTCCGATCAGCGCGCCGTCCCCGACCGTGCAGCCGTGCACGGTCGCGCGGTGGCCCACCGTCACCTCGTCGCCGATCCGGGCGGGATGGAGGCCGCGCGTCACGTGCACCACGCAGTGGTCCTGGAGGTTGGAGCGCGCCCCGATGCGGATGTGGTGGACGTCGCCGCGCACCACCGTCCCGAACCACACGCTCGAGCGCGCGCCGATCTCGACGTCGCCGATCACCACGGCGCCCGGCGCCAGCCACGCCTCGGGATGGATGCGCGGCCAGCACTCGCCGAACGGGAGCACGCCGGCTCGCTCAGACGTCGTCGCTGCCCTCGTAGCGGAACGGCGCGAAGAGATCCGTGTTCAGGTATCGCTCGCCGAAGCTCGGGATGATCACGACCACGAGCTTGCCCTCGTTCTCCGGCCGCTTCGCGTACTGGATCGCGGCCGCGACGTTCGCGCCGGACGAGATACCGCAGAGAATTCCCTCCTCGGCCGCGAGGCGGCGCGCCATCTCGAACGCGGTGTCGTTGTCGATCAGGATGATCTCGTCGAGCAGCTTGGTGTCGAGCACGTCCGGAATGAAGCCCGCACCGAGACCCTGGAGCTTGTGCTTGCCGGGCGGCTTGCCCGAGATCACCGCGCTCTCGGTGGGCTCGACGGTGACCGCCTGGAAGCTGGGCTTGCGCTGCTTGATCACCTGGGCCACACCCGTGATCGTCCCGCCCGTGCCGACGCCGGCGACCAGCGCATCGACCTTGCCGTCGGTGTCGCGCCAGATCTCTTCGGCGGTGGTGCGGCGGTGGACCTCCGGGTTCGCGGGGTTCTGGAACTGCTGGGGCATGAACGAGTTCGGGATCTTCGCGAGCAGCTCGTTGGCCTTCTCGATGGCGCCCTTCATTCCCTTTGCGCCGTCGGTGACCACCAGCTTCGCGCCGAATGCGCGCAGCACCACCCGCCGCTCGGGGCTCATCGTCTCGGGCATGGTGAGCACGCACCGATAGCCCTTCACCGCCGCGACGAAGGCGAGGGCGATTCCGGTATTGCCGCTGGTCGGCTCCACGATCACCGTCTTGCCCGGGACGATCCGGCCCTCGCGCTCCGCGGCCTCGATCATCGCGAGGCCGATGCGGTCCTTCACGCTCGCGGCCGGATTCTGGCTCTCGAGCTTCGCGACGATCTGGGCAGGGACACCGCGCGCGACGCGCTTGAGTCGTACCAGCGGGGTGTTGCCGATCAGAGCGGTGATGTCGTCGGCGATCTTCAAGGGGCTTCCTCCTCGGGCACGTTCGACTAGGGTAACCCGCTGGCGGTCGGGGCGTCATCGGGCCCATTCACCTCCTCGACGTCGCCGAGGAGCGCCTCGACGAGGACGGTCGCATAGCTCCCGGGCGGCAGCTCGAAGCGCAGGCGCAGCGTGTCGCCACCGTGTTCGGCGACGGCTCCCCGCAGCGGAACGCGCAGCGGGCGGCGCGCGCCGCGAAGCCGCTGGCCGGCGGGAGGCGCGAGGTCCGCGATCCCGAACGACGCGAGCGACGCGCGCTCGCGCTCAGCGGGGGCTCCGCCGGGCGCCGGATCGCGCCCGCCCCAGCCAAAGATCGGGCCGGTTGCGCTGATCTCGAACGCTCCCGCGCGCGCGTCCTCGCGCGCCTCGTCCTCGACGGCGAAGAGCCCGCCCGACGCGACCACCTGCGCCACGTCGCCGCGCTCGACGCGGTCGAGCGCGAGCGGCCGGCGCGCGAGCACGTCGTTGAATGCGGCGGCCTGGAGCGCGGACAGGAGGAAGCGCGCGGCGCGGCGGTCGCGCAGGCGCAGGCGGCCCTCGAGAAGGGCGCGGCCGCGCTCCGCGTTGTCGCCGTCGCGCCCGAAGCGTTGCTCGCCGAAGCGGTTCGCGAAGCCCATCCGCGCGATCTCGGCGAGGCGCTCGCGCGCGGCGGCGGCGGACGCGGCGTCGACGCCCCGCACGGCGATCTCGAAGGCATTCGCGCGGAGCTGGCCGGTGCGGAGCTTGTGCGGGTGGCGCGCCGCCTCCAGGACGCGCGCGCCGGCGGGCTCGAGATCGAGCGCGCGCTCCGGGTCGAGGCCCGGGACCGAGAGCCACTGCCGCGCCACCGCGCGCCGGTCCTTGCGCCCGGCATAGCCGACGGCGCCCGGCGCGACCCGCGCGGCGCGCGCAAGCGCATCCGCCACCTGCTCCGTCGTCCGGTTCCGCTTCTCGACGCGGACGAAGGTGTGGCCGCCCTCTCCGCTCGGCGCGTACAGCGGGATCTCGTCGACCGCGAAGTCCTCCGGGGTGGTGCGGATCCGCGGCATCAGAACATGGATAGCTGCGAGCACGGCGCGAACGAGCGGCGGTGCACCGGGCTCGGGCCGAGCCGGCGCAGCGCCTCCCGGTGCTCGCGGGTCGCGTAGCCCATGTGCCGGGCGAAGCCGTAGCCGGGGTGCTCCTCCTCGAGTCGACACATGATCGCGTCGCGGTGGACCTTGGCGACGATCGAGGCGGCGGCGATCCAGGCGTCCGTCGCGTCGCCGCCCACGATCGGGGTCTGGGCCGCGGTGATGCCCGGGATGGTGCGCGCGTCCACCAGCACGTGTGCGGGCTCGACCGCGAGCCCCACGACGGCGCGCCGCATCGCCTCGAGCGCCGCCCGGTAGACGTTCAGCCGGTCGAGCTCGGCCGGCCACACCTCGCCGATCGAGACCGCGACCGCCTGGGTCCGGATCGCGGCGTCGAGCCTCTCGCGCACCGGGCGCGCGAGCTGCTTCGAGTCCCCCAGGCCGGGCAGCTCCACCCGCTCCGGCAGGATGACCGCCGCGGCCACGACCGGCCCCGCCAGCGGCCCGACGCCGACCTCGTCGACGCCGGCGACGCGCACCGCCCCCGTTCGCCGGAGGCGCCGGCCCCGGGCGAACAGGCGCGCCAGCCGGGCGCGCTCGCGCCGCAACGCCTCGAGACGACGCAAGAGCGTGTCGGACAGCGCGGCGGCGCCCGCGCGCGTGTCGCCGCGCAGCACGCGCAGCATGCGGGCGACCGCGCGGGCGTCGCGCGCCTCGCGGGCGCGCGCAGCCAGCTCCGCCAGCGGAGTTCCAGTCGGCGCGCTCATTCGGGCTCGGGCTTGGGCCGGATCCCGACCTTGCGCTCGACGGCGCGCAGCCGGCGCAGTGCTTCGGGGAGGCGGTTCAGCGCCGCCACGGTGCGGCGCCAGAGATGCTCGTCGACGGCCGGCGCGCCCCACACGCGCGAGCCCGGCGCCAGGTCGCGCGTGACGGCGGTGCGGCCGCCCAGGAACGAGCCGGCGCCGATCGACAGGTGCCCCGCGGTCGCCGCCTGGCCCATGATGATGGTGCCGCGCCCCACCGTGGTCGATCCCGCCAGCGCCGACTGGCCGACCATGACGACGTCCTCGCCGACGTCGCAGTTGTGCGACACGATGCAGAGGTTGTCGATCTTCGCGTTTCGCCGCACGCGCGTCTCGCCGAGCGTGGCGCGATCGATCGTGGCGTTGGCGCCGATCTCGACGTCGTCCTCGATCACGACCCGGCCGATCTGCGGGATCTTCACCGGGCGGCCCGCCTCGTCGAAGCTGTAGCCGAAGCCGTCGGCGCCGATCGCGGCGCCGGGGTGGAGCAGCACGCGGTCGCCGATCGAGACGTCCTCGCGGATCACGCAGCTCGCGTGGATCACGCAGTCGGCCCCGATCCGCACCCGCTCGTACAGGACGACCCCGGCGTGGATCGCGGTGCGCGCCCCCACCGCGCAGCCCGCGCCGACCACCGCGCACGGCCCGATCCACGCGCTCGGGTCGACCGAGGCCTCGGGCGCGACGACCGCGGTCGGGTGGATGCCGGGCACCGGCGCCGGGTCGCCGAGCAGGCGCGCCACGGCGCGCGCGAAGTCGAGGTCGGGGCGCGGCGACCGGATCGTGGGGCGACCGCCAGTGTCGATTCCCGGCGGCGCGATCGCCGCGCCGGCGCCGCTCCGCGCCAGCGCCTCGGCGTAGCGGGCCGAGCGGACGAAGGCCAGGTCGCCGGGTGCGGCGCTCTCGAGCGGCGCCACCCCGCGCACCACGAAGCCCGCGTCGCCCTCGCATTTTCGGCCGAGGGCGTCGGCGATCGCAGCGAGCGCGGTCGGCCGCAGCCGGGCCACGCCGCGGCTAGCGGGCCAGCAGCACGGCGATCGGCGAGCTGCGCACCACCGCGGCCGAGTTGCTGCCGAGGAAGTACTCGTGGATGCGGCTGCGGCCGAAGGCACCCATCACGATCATGCCGGCGCCGGCCTCGCGCGCTGCGTCGACGATCTTCGAGTCGGGCCGCCCGAGCGTCGAGGCCGCCTCGCGCACCGGCACGGTCGGCGTGCCGAGCAGCCGCCGCACCTCGTCGAAGCGCGCGGCCGAGCGGCCCTTGTCCTTCGAGTCGACGAAGACGTGGATCGTCTCGCCGAGCCGGCCCGCCAGCTCCACCGCGAGCCGCGCGGCGATGCGCGAGCCGGGCGAGCCGTCGAAGGCGAGCAGCACCGGCCCCGCGAGCTCGGCGCTCGCCGGCACCACCACGGCCGGCTTCGACGTCTTTCGCAGCACGCCGTCGGCGGTCGAGCCGATCAGCGCGGTCCGGAACCCGGCGTGCTCGCCGTCGCGGCCGATCACGATCAGGTCGGCCTGCTTGGCGCGCTCGACGATCACGTCGTCGGCGACGCCGCGCGGTGTCTCAGTGCTCGACTCGGCGCCCTTCTCGCGCGCCGCTACCGCCAGGCGCCGGCACGCCGCCTCCGCCCGCGCCGCGAGGAAGCCCTCGAGCGCGTCGAGCGGCGGGACGGCGATGCCGAGGCCATCGCTCCGGTAGCCGCGGGTGGCGCGCTCCTCCACCACCGAGACGCACGCCACGCGCGCGCGGAGCCGCGCCGCCAGCGCCACGCCGTAGCGCTCGGCGGCGGCCGCCGCCTCCGAGCCATCCGTCGCGACCAGGACCGTCTCGATCATGACATCCTCGCGTCTTCTCGCGGCGCGCCGGTCCCGCCGCAGCTCACGAGAGCCAGCGCCCGAGCGGTGTACCCCAGACCGCGCGCATCGCGCGGCGCAGCCAGCGCCCCTTGGCCGCATCGTAGGGGAACCAGAGCGGCTCCGACCGGGACCCGAAGCGGTCGACCACGATCGATTGCACCTGGCAGTAGCTCTTGAGCCCGAGCTCGCCGTTGACCCGCCCGAGACCGCTCTGCTTGGCGCCGCCGAAGGGCGACTCGGGGATCCCGTAGGTGATCATGCAGTCGTTGACCACCGCGCACCCGGACGCGAGCGATCGGGCCAGCTCGATCCCGCGGCGCTTGTCGCGGGTCCAGACGCTGCCGTTCAGCCCGTAGCTCGAGTCGTTGGCGAGCCGGATCGCCTCCTCGTCGTCGCGCACGCGCATCACCGGCATCAGCGGTCCGAAGCTCTCCTCGCGCATCACCAGCATCTCGTGGTCGACGTCGGTCATCA
The DNA here is from genome assembly GCA_035506135.1 of Myxococcota bacterium. GTDB lineage: Bacteria > Myxococcota_A > UBA9160 > UBA9160 > PR03 > DATJPY01. The sequence continues at coordinate 12,771 of DATJPY010000024.1, forward strand.
CGGTCGGCTCGTAGAAGAGGCCCGCGTAGCCCGGGTTGCGGCGGCCGCCCGTCAGGATGCGGGCGCCGCGCCGGCGCGCGTCCTCGACGTGGGCCTCGACGGTCTCGAGCTGGCGCGGCCAGCACAGCGGCCCCACGTCGATCTCCCCGCCGACGCCCTGTCGCAGCCGCGCGGTCTTCTCGACCACGCGGCGCAGGAACTCGTCGGCGACGGCGTCCGCCACGTACACGCGCTCGGTCGAGACGCAGACCTGCCCCGCGTTCGCGAAGGCGCCGTACACGGCGCCGTTGGCGGCGCGCTCGAGGTCGGCGTCGGCGCACACGACCATCGGGTCCTTGCCGCCGAGCTCGAGGGTGCACGGCACGAGCTGGCGGCCGCACGCCTCCGCGACGCGGCGGCCGGTGCGCACGCTGCCGGTGAAGCAGATCTTGTCGACACAAGCCTCGACCAGCGCCGCGCCCGTCTCGCCGTCGCCGGTCGCGCAGGTGACGATGCCCTCGGGCACCCCCGCGGCGCGGAAGAGCTCCTCGACGAGGTGACCCGCAGCCGGTGTCACCTCGGAAGGCTTCAGGATCACCGCATTGCCGGCGACGAGCGCCTGCGCCGCGGGGTTGAGCGCGAGGATGAAGGGGAAGTTCCACGGAGTGATGATGCCGACCACGCCGAGCGGCTTGTAGGCGAGGCGCAGCTTCTTGGTCTTCATCAGGTGCAGCGGCACGCTGCGCTCCGCGAGGATGCGGCGGGCGCGCTTCGCCCAGAACTCGAGCGCGTCGCACGCGGCGACCAGCTCCGCCGAGATCACCTCGAACTCCGGCTTGCCCGTCTCGCCCGCGATCACCTCCGTGAACTCCGCCTCGCGGGCGAGCAGCACGCGGATCGCGCGGCGCAGGTAGCGCGCGCGCCCTTCGCATCCGAGCGCGGCCCAGCCCGGCTGCGCCTTGCGCGCGCGCTCGACGGCCGCGCGCACGTCGTCGGCCGTCTGCACCTCGATCTCCCCGATCGGCTCGAGCGTGGCCGGACTGCGCAGCCGCAGCCGGCGGCGGCCACCGATCGGGTCGGGCAGCGGCTCCACGACGGCCATGCATCCTCCCGCGGGGTGATCCGGTGCGAGAGTACGAGACCCCCGGGGAAGAAGTCAATCAACTCGAACGCCCGCGTCACCGGGCCGGTTGCGCAGCCCTGCGCGACGTGCGATCACGGCGCCGATGGGCGTCCCGCTGCCGCTGGTCGACCGCTTCCCGGCGCTCGCCGCGCTACCCCGGCTGCCGTTCGTCGAGGTGCCGACCCCCGTCGAGCCGCTGCGACTCGCCGGCGTGCCGGAGGGCGCGCTCTGGGTGAAGCGCGACGACGTGAGCTGCCCGATCTACGGCGGAAACAAGCCGCGCAAGCTCGAGTTCGTGCTCGGCGCGGCGGCTGCGAGCCGGAGCCGTCGGCTCGTCACCACCGGCGGCCTCGGGACGCACCACGGCCTCGCCACCGCGCTCCTCGCGCGCTCGCAGGGCATGGCCACGACGATCGTCCTCGTCCCGCAGCCGGTGACCGGTCACGTGCGGCGGCAGATCGAGGCGATGTGGGCGGCCGGGGCCGAGCTGGTGCCGGCGCGCGGAGTCGCCTCGGCCGTGCCGCAGGTGTTGCGCGTGCTCGCCCGCTCGGCGCTGCGCGGCGAGCGGCCCCGCCTCGTCCCGACCGGCGGCACCTCGGCGCTCGGCGACATCGGATTCGTGTCGGCGGCGTGCGAGCTGGCCGATCAGGTGGAGGCCGGCGCGCTGCCGGAGCCGCGCGAGGTCTACGTGCCGGTCGGCAGCGGCGGCACGCTCTCCGGCCTGGTGCTCGGCGCGCGGCTCGCGGGGCTGCGGACGCGCTTCGTCGGGGTCGTGGTGACCGACATCCTGCCGCCCTCCCCCGCGCGGCTGGCGCGCCTCGCCGCGGCGACGCTACGGCGCCTTCGACGCCACGCGCCGTCGCTCCCGGCGCTTCGGATCGCGCCCGAGGACTTCACGCTGACGAGCCGGCAGCTCGGCGCCGGCTACGGAGCGCCCACCGAGGCCGCCGCCGCCGCCGCGTCGGCCGTGCGGCCGGCCGGCCTGCGCCTCGAGCCGGTCTACACCTCGAAGTGTCTGGCCGAGGCGCTGCAGCGGCTGCGCGAGGGGAGCGCCGAGACCCCGCTGCTGTTCTGGCACACCTACAGCTCCGTGGACCTCGCACGCGGGGCGGCCGCGGCGCTGCGCCCGGGCCCGCTGCCGGCCGCGCTACAGCGCCTGCTCGACCGAGCGCCGCGCGAGGACGCGCCGTGATTGGCGCCACCCGGCGCGGCTTCCTGCGCCTGGCCGGGGGCAGCGCCGCCCTCGCTGCGCTCGCGAACGTCCGCACCCTCCCCGCCGCGGCCGCGACGGGCTCCGCGCGCTTCTTCGCGCCGACGGAGCGCGAGATCCTGACGCAGGTGGTCGAGCGCATGGTCGACACCGGCGAGCCGGCTGCGCCCGCGGTGCGCGCCACCGGCGCGATCGACGCGATCGACGCCCTGTGCGTGTCGCTCGACCCCGGCGCAACCGCGCCGCTGCCCGCGCTGCTGCGCCTCGTGGATTGGAGCCCGCTCCTCTTCGACGGCCGCCCCGCCCGCTTCACGGCGCTCGGCGCCGACGACCAGGATGCCGTCCTCGCCGGCTGGATGGGCAGCCGCTTCGCGTGGCGTCGCACCGCGTTCCTGGCGCTGCGCAACCTGGCCCTGCTCGGCTACTGGAGCCAGGACGCGACCTGGCCGCTGATCGGCTACCAGGGACCGCTGATCGGCCGCGCCGCCGCGAGCGGCGCGCCGCGGGGCGCCCCGTGATCCGCTCGATGCTCGACGAGCCCGGCGACCTCTCGCTACACGCCGACGTGTGCGTGATCGGCTCGGGCGCCGGCGGCGCGGTGGCCGCCGCCGAGCTGGCGCAGGCCGGCCTCGCGGTCGTCGTGCTCGAGCAGGGTCCGCACTGGACGCGAGCCGACTTCACCCAGCGCGAGGACCAGATGCTGCCCCGCCTCTTCGAGCAGGCGGGAATGCGGCAGACCCGCGACGGCGGCATCGTCGTCCTGCAGGGCCGCTGCGTCGGCGGATCCACCGTGCACAACCTCTGCTACTGCTTCCGCACGCCGGACCCGATCCTCGCGATGTGGCGCGACGAGCACGAGCTTCCGGAGCTCACCGGCGACGCGCTGCAGCCGAGCTTCGAACGGGTCGAACAGAACCTGAGGGTCAAGCCGATCCGCGAGGACGAGGTGAATGCGCTGAACCGCCTCGTCCGCAAGGGCACCGAGGCGCTCGGCTGGTCCGGCTTCGTGACCCGACACAACCGCGAGGGCTGCGTCCAATCCGGCTACTGCATCCTCGGCTGCAGCTACGACGCCAAGCAGTCGATGCTCGTCACCTACGTGCCGCGCGCCGATCGGGCCGGCGCCCGCATCTACGCCGACGCGCAGGTCGAGCGCATCGAGGTCGAGGGGGGGCGAGCGCGGCGCGTCCACGGGCGCGCGGCGGACGCGACCGGACGCGCGGGCGCGCGGTTCGAGGTCGAAGCGCGCGCCGTGGTGCTGTCGGCCGGCGCCGTGGGATCGCCCGACCTCCTGCTGCGCAGCCGCATCGCGAACCGCAGCGGCCAGGTCGGCCGCAATCTCCACCTGCACCCCTCCGTGCTGGTGGCGGGGATCTTCGACGAGGAGGTCCACGCCTACCGAGGCATCCCGCAGAGCTACTACGTCGACCAGTTCATCGACCTCCGGCGCGATCCGCACAGCGGCTACGTGCTGATGCCGATCACCGGCTTCCCGGTGCTCACCGCGACGAACCTGCCCGGCTTCGGACGCGCGCACTTCCGCCTGCTGCGCGACTACGCGCGCACCGCGGCGATGCTGGTGCTGCTGCACGATCGCAGCGCGGGGTCCGTGGAGCCCGGGCCGTCGCTGTCGCGCCCGCACATCGACTACGCGCTCGACGCGCACGACCGCCGACTGCTCGCCGAAGGAGCGGTGCACTGCTGCCAGGTGCTGTTCGCCGCGGGCGCCCGTCGGGTCGTGGTGCCCTATCTCGACGCGCCGCTCGTGCTCACCCCTGGCGACGACCTCGGCGCCATCACCCGGCGCGGCGTGCGGCAGGGCGCGATTCCGATCGCCTCCACCCATCCGCAGTCGACGTGCCGGATGGGCGGCGATCCGCGCGCCTCCGTGGTGGACGCCTTCGGCGAATGCCACGAAGTAGGCGGGCTCTTCGTCGCCGACATGAGCGTCTTCCCGACCTCGCTCGGCGCGCCGCCGCAGATCACGACGGCCGCACTCGCGGACCGCACGGCGCACCACATCGCGGAGCGGTGGAGCGAGATCGCCGCCTAGAGGATGAGCCGCCTCTCAGCGCTCGCGGTGCGCCCCGGCGACCCAGCAGAGCACGTCGGTCTCGGTGACGAGGCCGACGAGCTCGCCTTCCTCGATCACCGGCAGGCACCCGATCTTGTGGTTGGCCATCAGCCGGGCGGCGAGCTGGACGGCCGCCTCCGGCCCGATCGTGATCGCGGGCGCGGACATCACCCGCTCGATCTCGATCGCGTGCAGGAAGGCACGCCGAGCCTCGCTTCCGAAGGATCCCAGCTCCGAGAGCGAGGCCCGCAGCAGATCGCGCTGGGAGAGCACGCCCACCAGCCTGCCGCCGTGCACCACCGGGATGTGGCGCACCCGTCCGAGCGTCATGATATCCTCGACCGTCGACAGCCGGTCCGTCACGCTGATCGTCACGATCTTCGTCTGCATGATGTCTCGGACCCGACTGGCGACCCGATGAGCCGTCTCGCCGACTGCGCCGCTTCGTTCGTCGACCGTGGGATCCGTCGTCCAGGAGCCTGTCACCCGCTCGTCGGCCATGTGGGGAAGTCTACTGCATGAGCACTCCGCGGGGGAAACGAAACGAGCGAGGTGACGGACCGACACGCGAGGAGCGACACGAGCCGGAGAAGCCGGCTCCGCGCGCGGAGCCGGCCGGACGGGTGCCCGATCTCCTGCGGCGCCTGCTCGGGCTCGGCGTCACGGGCCTGCTCACGACCGAGGAGGTACTGCGCAAGGCCCTCGGCGACAGCGTGCCGAAGGACTGGATCGAGTTCGCGGCGCAGCAGAGCGAGCGCACGCGGCGGGAGCTCGTCGACCGCGTGGCGGCGGAGATCGGCCGCACGCTCGACGGCGTCGATCTGCGCGAGCTCGTCGCGCGCCTGCTGCAGGGACACACGCTCGAGGTGAACGCGCAGATCCGCTTCGTCGCCCGCGAGCGGGAAGGCCGCGCCACGGAGGGCGCGCGGGGCGCCCGGCGCCTGCGGATCGATCCGGTGCGCGAGGAGGACGAGGCGTGACGGCCGGCGCCGTCCGACCCGGCGCGATTCGACGGGCGCTGCCGATGGTGCTGCTCGCGCTCGCCGTCGGCTGGACGGCGCTCCTGCACTACGGCCTCGGTCCCCGCCCCGAGCTCGGCCTGCACTGGTGGTCGCCGCGCGGCTTCCTCACGCGGGCGCTCGTCGGAACGTCGTGGGAGACCCTGATCGCGGATCGATCGGCGGGCTTCGCCGCCTTCTGGACGCCGGTGCTGGTGCTGGCCGCCGCGACCTGGCTCACGACGCGATCGGCGCTCATGCGCGCCGCGGCCGTCACCGCCGTCCTCGCCTCGGCCATGTTCCTCTTCTACGCGCTCGGCGCCGGGATCACCCAGGTCGCCTGGAACCTGTTCCACTGGCGCGCGTCGGCGACGATGCTCGCCGTGGCGGCGGTGATCGCGTGCGCGCTGGTATCGCCCTGGCTGGCGGCGCGCTGGCTCGAGCTGGGATGGCCCGCGCGCGTCGCTTGGTTCGTCCCGGTCGCGTTCGTGGTGCTCGCGATCGAGCGCAACGTCACCGGGACCAACGCGCGGCTCCCGTTCGCGATCTCCCCCTGGCCCGCCGTGCAGGTGTTCGCGCTCGAGACGGTGGGCTCGACCATCGCCTCCCTGCTCGCCGGCATCGGCCTCGGCCTGTTCGGCCTGTCCCGGCTGCGCGCGCGCCGCGCCCCTGCGCTCGGGCTCCTCGCCCTCGCGGCTGGGCTCGCGCTGCCGCTCGGCTGGCTGTGGCTCGGCTCGAGCGGCCTGCTGCCGATGCGCGCCGGGCGTCCGCTCTATGTCGGGGCTGGCCTGCTGACGATCGCGGGCCTCGCCGCGGCGGCGGTGCGGCCGTGGCGCCGCGGCGCCCCGGCGCTGGAGCGTCGCGCGCTCTCGGCCGTCACCGCCGCGCTGCTGCTCGGACTCCCACTGCTGGCGGGCGAGGCGTGGGCGCGCCTCGACTACAGCCGAACGCGCGACGTGTATGCGCAGCGCATCATCGATGCGCTGCAGAAGTACTACGCGCGCGAGTCGCTCTATCCCGAGACGCTCGACGCGCTGGTGGAGGCGGGCGATCTGCCGGCCGTCCCGCAGCCATCGATCGGCTTCCGCTTCCTCGACGACACCGGCTTCAGCTACCAGGCCTTCGGCACCAGCTACCTGCTCGAGTTCGCAGCGCCGCGCTGGGTCCAGTGCGCGTACAACCCGCCCTATTCGGACGACGGCGAGGGTGCGCCCGCCGACGGCGCCGCACCCGCCACCGGCGGCGCATCGTCGCCGCTCTCCGCGGCCGCGGCACCCACCACGCGGGGCGATTCGGGACAGCCCGAGGTCGCCGCGGGAGGAGGCTCGGAGCCGTCGGGAGACTCGCTCGGGGGCGCCTGGTCCTGCCCGCAATCGCCGCCCGAGCTCTGGTAGCCTTCGCGCGTGGCCGCCGGCTCGAACGCAGCGCCGCTCTCCGCCGTCGAGCGCATCGAGCGCGCGCGCCGGCTCGGCCTCGCGGTCGGGCGCGTCTACCTCGGCGCCAAGGCCAACCAGATGCTGGCACGCGGGCTCGGTCCGGAGCGCATGCGCGCGCGCTGGAGCCGCTTCCATCGAGACAGCGCGGAGTCGATCTACCGCACCGCGATCGAGCTCCAGGGCCTGATCCTCAAGGGATGCCAGTACGTCGGGGCGCGCGCCGACCTCATGCCGCGCGAGTGGATCGAGGTGCTGTCGAAGCTGCAGGATCGCGTGCCGCCCCGCGAGCTCCCGGTGGTGCGCCGCGTGATCGAGGGCGAGCTCGGGCGGCCGCTCGAGGCGGTGTTCCGCGACTTCGCGCCGCGGCCCGTGGCGTCGGCGTCTCTCGCGCAGGTGCACGAGGCGACGCTGCGCGACGGACGCCGGGTCGCGGTAAAGGTCCAGTATCCCGAGGTCGCGGAGCAGGTGCGCGGCGACCTCGCGAACCTGCGCGCGCTGTTCCGCGCGATCGGCTGGCTCGAGTCGGACCTCGACCTGCTGCCGCTGATCGACGAGTTCGGCCGCCACGTGCCGCGCGAGCTCGACTTCCTGGCGGAGGCGCGCAACGCGGAGCGCGTGGCGGCGATGTTCGTCGCGCGAACCGACGTCCGCGTGCCGCGCGTGCACCGCGACTGGACCACGCGTCGTGTCCTGGTGATGGAGTTCGTCGACGGCGTCAAGATCACGGATCGCGACGCGCTGCAGGCGGCCGGCGTCGACCTCGAGCGGGTGATGCGAGCCCTGGTCGAGGCCTGGTGCGAGCAGGTGCTGGTGCACGGCTTCTTCCAGGCCGATCCGCATCCTGGCAACCTGCTCGTCGAGCGCGAGAGCGGGCGCCTCGTGCTGCTCGACTTCGGCCTCGCGAAGCAGCTCCCCGCGCGATTCCGCGCCGACTCGCTGCGCTTCCTGGTCGGACTGCTGCGCCGCGATGCCGACGAGATGGCGGAGGCGCTGCTCGCGCTGGGCTTCGCCACCCGCGACGGCTCGCGTGAATCGCTCGCGTCGCTGGCGCGCGCCGGCCTGGGGGCGGCGCGCGACCTGGCCGAGGCGGGCTCGCTCGCTCCAGAGCGGGTCGAGCGCATCGGCCGCGAGATCGCCGAGCAGCTGCGGCGCGATCCCGTGGTGCGGATCCCGAGCCACGTGGTCCTGCTCGGGCGCACGCTCGGCCTGCTCTCCGGCGTCGCCCGCTCGCTCGACACCTCGGTCGATCCGCTCTCGGTCGCGCTGCCGTACGTGATGGGGTCGCCGGCACCCGGCATCCGCCGAAGCTGACCGTGGCGACCCGGGACCGGCTCGCCGTCGGCCTCGCGCTCGGGGGCGCGGCGGATGCGCGATCGTGGCAGGAGGCGCTCGCGCTCGCCGGGTCGGCGGAGGAGCTCGCGCTCGACTCGCTCTGGCTTCCCGAGGGCCACCTGCGCGCGGGCTCGACTTCGTCTCCCCTGCTCGGCCTCGCCGCCTTCGCCGCGCGCACGCAGCGGATCCGGCTCGGCACGTCGTCGCTCCTGATCTCGATCCACCCGCCCGAGCGGGTGGCGGCGGAGGTGGCCGCGCTCGACCGCCTCTCGGGCGGCCGCGTGGTGCTCGGCCTCGGGCGCGGCTTCGACCGCGCGATCTTCCGCGCCTTCGGCGTCGACCCGCGCGACAAGCGGGACCGCTTCGACGAGGCTCTCGACGCGATCCTCGCGATCTGGGCAGGCACGGCAGCGTCGACCGGGCCGGGCGCGTCGGAATCGGGCCCCGCGCTCGAGGACGCGCGGCCGCTCCAGCGCCCCCACCCGCCCCTCTATGTCGCCGCGTTCGGAGCCAAGGGGCTCGCGCAGGCGGCGCGCCGCGGGCTTCCGTATCTGGCCTCGCCGCTCGAGAGCCTCGACGCGCTCGCCCGCAACTTCGCGCTCCACGCGGAGCAGCTTCCGCCGCCCTGCGACCCGGCGTCGCTCCCGGTGGCCGTGATGCGAACCGTGCACGTCGCGGCCGACCGCGCGGAGGCGGAGCGCGTGCGGCGCGCCGCCGAGGCCGAGTTCGCCGCGCTGGCCGCGCGCGCGGCCGGCGGCCCGCTGGCGGCCCGAGCCGCGGGCGCCGCGGCCGAGCGCGTGCTGGTGGGCGAGGCGGGCGAGGTGGCGGCCGCCCTCGCGCGCTACCGCGATCGGCTGGGCCTCGACCTCCTCGTGGTGCGCGCGGCCTCCCGCGTCGGCCCGGCCGAGCAGCGCGCCTCGCTCGAGCGCCTGGTCGGCGACGTGCTGTCGCGCATCGGTGTCAAGATGCCGGACCGTCCGGCCGCGTGAACGTGACGAACGCCATCGACGGCCGCTTCGACGACTCGCGCATGGCAAAGTGGAAGCCCTCGAAGCTCCAGCCCTGCGACACGAACTCGTTCAGGATGCGCTCGAGCTCCTCGTCGCTCACGCTGCTGGTCTCGACGACCTTGTACTGAAGCGCCACGCTCCCCTCCTCACGGCGACAGCCGCGCGGCGGCCTCCTTTGCCGCGTACGTCAGGATCCAGTCGGCGCCGGCGCGCTTGATCGACACCAGCGCCTCGAGCATCGCGCGCGGGCCGTCGAGCCAGCCGCGCTCCGCGGCGGCCATCAGCATCGCGTATTCGCCCGAGACGTGGTACGCGGCGAGCGGCACGTCGAAGCGGCGGCGCGCCTCGGCCAGCACGTCGAGGTAGGGGAGCGCCGGCTTCACCATCAGCACGTCCGCGCCCTCCGCGAGGTCGAGCTCCATCTCGCGCAGCGCCTCGCGGCGGTTCGGCGGATCCATCTGGTAGCCGCGCCGGTCGCCGAAGGCCGGCGCGCTCTCGGCGGCCTCGCGGAAGGGCCCGTAGTAGGCGCTGGCGTACTTGGCGGCGTAGGCGAGGATCGCCACCTCCGCGAAGCCGGCTCGGTCGAGCGCGCGGCGGATCGCGCCGACCCGTCCGTCCATCATGTCGGAGGGCGCGACCACGTCCGCGCCCGCGCGCGCGTGCGACACGGCGGCCGCCGCGAGCCGCTCGAGGCTCGGGTCGTTCGCGACCTCTCCGCCCTCCACGACGCCGCAGTGCCCGTGATCGGTGTACTCGCACAGACACACATCGGTGATCACGCAGAGGTCGGGTGCGGCGCGCTTCGCCGCCTCGACGGCCCGCTGGGCCACGCCGTCGTCGCGGTCGGCGCCCGATCCGCTTGCGTCCTTGGCGGCCGGCACGCCGAACAGGATCACGGCCGGGATGCCGAGGTCGGCGACGCGCTTGGCCTCTTCGGCGATCGCGTCGGCCGAGAGCCGGAACACCCCGGGCATCGAGGCGACCGGCTCGCGAACCCGGGCGCCCTCCACGGCGAAGAGCGGCAGCACCAGGTCGTCGCGCGAGAGACGCGCCTCGCGGCTCATGCGCCGCAGCGCCTCGCTGCGGCGCAGCCGCCGCATGCGGACCAGCGGGAAGCTCATCGAGACCGCCCTCCCGAGCCGAAGTGCTCCACCAGCGCCGCGACGAGATCGCGCATCGCGGGCCGCTCCGCCACTGCGTCGGGCGGCAACCCGAGCTCGGCCAGCGCCGCCGCCGTCGCCCCGCCGATCGCGGCGACCGCGGCCTTCCGCGCGGCGGCGCGCGACGCCTCGTCGAGCAGCGCGGCGAAGCGGCGCGCCGCCGACGGGCTCGCGAAGGTGAGCGCGTCGAGGTCGCCGCCGACCAGAGCGGCCCGCAGCGCCGCGGCGTCGACCTCGGCGGGCAGCGTCCGGTAGACGACCGCCTCGTCGACGCGCGCGCCGCTCTCGCGCAGGCCGCGCGGCAACGCGTCGCCCGCGGACTCGCCGCGCACGAAGAGGAAGCGCCGGCCCGCGGGCGGCAGGGCCTCGCGCACCGCGTCGAGCAGCCCCTCGGCGTCGGCTCGCGCGGGAAGCTCCTCGGGATTGCGAAGGCCGTAGAAGCGCGCCGCCTCGGCGGTCGCGGGCCCGACGCAGAAGATGCGGCCCCGCAGCGACCCCACCTGCGGGGGAACCCGGGCGAGAGCCTCGGCGAAGAAGCGCACCGCGTTCCGGCTGGTGAAGAGCACGGCGTCGTACTCCGCCCGCTCGGCGAGCACGGCGCGCTGCTCCGGCGAATCCGGAGCCGAGACGATCCGGATCATCGGAACGCACACCGCCTCGGCGCCGACCTCGCGGAGCGCCGCGCCGAGCTCTCCCGACTGCTCGGCGGGTCGCGTCACCAGGACGCGTCGGCCGAAGAGCGGACCGGCGTCGTACCAGGCGAGCTCGGCGCGCAGCCTCACCACGTCGCCCACCACGACGACCGCCGGCGCTCCGAGCCCCGCCTCGCGCGCGCGCTGCGCCAGCTCGCCGAGCGGCGCCTCGAGCACGCGCTGGCGCGGGGTGGCACCGTCCATCACCACCGCCGCCGGCGTGTCGGCGGGCCTCCCCTCGGCGATCAGGGTCGCCGCGATCTTGTCGAGGTTGCGCATCCCCATGAGGACCACCAGCGTGTCGGCTCCCGTCGCCACCCGGTCCCAGCGGATCGACGTCCACGGCCGCGACGCATCGCGGTGTCCGGTGACCACGGCGAACGAGGCCGCGTGGCGGCGGTCGGTGACGGGGATGCCGGCGAAGGCCGGCACGGCCAGCGCGGCCGTCACGCCCGGGACGACCTCGAAGGGGATTCCGGCGCGCCGGCACGCGCTCGCCTCCTCGCCGCCGCGCCCGTACACGAACGGGTCGCCGCCCTTGAGCCGCACCACGGTCTTGCCGGCCTGCGCGCGCGCCACCAGCAGCGCGCTGATCTCCTCCTGCGCGCGGGTCGGCGCGTCGTGCCCACGCTTGCCGACGTCGACGCGCTCGGCTTCCGGCGGCGCGAGGTCGAGCAGCTCGCGCGGCGCCAGGGAGTCGTGGACCACGACCTCGGCGCGGCGCAGCGCCTCGGCGCCTCGCAGCGTCAGCAGGTCGGGATCGCCCGGTCCGGCGCCGACCAGGATCACGCGCCCCCGCGGCGGGGAGGCGCTCACGACCCCGCCTCCGATCGCAGCGCGGCCAGGATCTCTCGCGCGCCCTGCGCCAGGAGCTTCTCCGCGAGCTCGGCGCCGAGCGCCGCCGGATCCGCGCCCTCCGCCTCGCCGCGCACGATGCGACGGCCGTCCGGGCTCGCCACCAGCGCGCGCAGCCGCAGCCGCTCCGGCGCGAGCACCTCCGCAAAGGCGGCGAGCGGGACGTTGCAGTCGCCCTGCAGCGCCGCGAGGAGCGCGCGCTCGGCCGAGACCGTGCGCGCCGTCCCGGCGTGCGCGAGCGCGCCGAGCTCGCCCGCCAGCGGCTCGCCCGCCCGCACCTCGAGCGCCAGCGCGCCCTGCCCAACGGCCGGCAGCACCACGCTGGGCTCGATGCGCTCGTCGATGCGCGCCGAGAGTCCGAGCCGGTCGAGCCCGGCGCAGGCGAGCACCAGCGCGTCGAAGCGACCCTCGTCGAGGCGCGCGAGCCGGGTGGTCACGTTGCCGCGCAGCGGGGCGATCTCGAGATCGGGACGCAGCGCGCGGAGCTGCGCCGCGCGACGGCTACTGCCCGTGCCGACGCGGGCGCCACGCGCGAGCTCGACCAGGCCGCGCAGCCGGCCTCCGGCCACCAGTGCATCGCGCGGATCGGCGCGCTCCGGAAGGGCAGCGAGCACGAGGCCGTCGGGGAGCCGCGCCGGCAGATCCTTCGCGCTGTGCACGGCCACGTCGGCGCGGCGGCCGAGCAGCGCCTCCTCCAGCTCCTTCACGAAGAGGCCCTTGCCGCCGAGCTTGGCGAGCGACACGCCTGCCAGCCGATCGCCACTCGTCTGCACGGGGACCAGCTCGGTCTCGAAGCCGAGCTCGGCCTCGATGCGCTCCGCCACCGCGCGCGCCTGGACCAGGGCGAGACGGCTGCCGCGCGTGGCGATCCGCAGGCGCGTCATTCGCCACCCGAGGAACCCGGCTCCTCGCCGCCGCCCTTCGACCCGTCGAGCAGGTCGGCCTCGGCGCCGGGCGCCGTCGGATCGTCGAGGGCGAACAGCACGCGGGCCGCCTCCAGGTAGGCGAGCCCCTCGTCGCGCTCGGCGCGCTCGCGCAGCCTCGACACCGGCGCGTGCAGCAGCTTGTTGACGATGGCGCGGGTCAGCGCCTCGACGCCGCTGCGGGTCTCACCCTCGAGCCCCAGCCGGGCGGCGGCCTTCTCGAGCTCGGCCTGCCGCACCGCCTCGGCGCGCGCGCGGAGCCGCCGGATCGTCGGCACCGCCTGGAGCGCGGAGAGCCAGCCGTCGAAGCGCTCCACCTCCTCCTGAACGATCGCCTCGGCGCGCACCGTCTCGCGCCGCCGCTCCTCGGCGTTGGCCTCGGCGACGCCGCCGAGATCGTCGAGGTCGTAGAGGTAGACGCCGTCGAGCGCGTTCACCTCCGGATCGATGTTGCGCGGCACGCCGATGTCGATCGCGAAGATCGGGCGCCGACGGCGGGCGCGCAGCGCCTCCTCGAACAGCACGACGCCGAGCGGCGGGCGCTCCGCAGCGATGCAGGTCAGCACCACGTCCGCACCGGCGAGCAGTCCCGGCAGCTCGTCGAGGCCGTGCGCGCTGGCGCCGAATCGGCGCGCCAGCTCGTCGGCGTGTGCCGGGGTGCGGTTGGCGACGCTCACCCCGGAGAGCCCGGCGCCGCGCAGCGCCTCGAGCGCCGCCTCGATCATCTCGCCGGCGCCGACGAGCAGCGCGCGCTTGTCCTCGAAGGTCTCGAAGATCTGGCGCGCCAGATCGACCGCCACGCGTGCGACCGAGACCGGGCGCGCCGCGATGCGCGTCTCGCTGCGCACGCGCTTGGCCGCCGCGAAGGCGCTCGCGAACAGGCGCGACAGCACCGGGCCGCTCGCCCCCGCGCCGACCGCCGCGCGATGCGCCTCCTTGACCTGCCCGAGGATCTGGGGCTCGCCGACCACCATCGAGTCGATCGACGACGCGACCCGGAACAGGTGGCGTACCGCATCGGTGTCGGTGTGCTCGTACAGGACGGACTGCGTGGCGTGGCGCTCGGGCAGGGGCTCGCCGCGCCCGAGCTCGCGAGCGAAGAAGGAGCGCAGCCGGTGGCGGGCCGCGTCGGGGCGGCGCGTGATGGCCACCACCTCGACGCGATTGCAGGTGGAGAGGAGCACCGCCTCGTCGATCTCCTCGCCGGCCACGAGCTTGGCGAGCCAGGGCTCGGGATCGTCGACGGCGAAGCGCTCGCGGACCTCGAGCGGCGCAGTGCGGTGGTTCATGCCGGCGAGCACGACCCTCACGCCGCGATCCCCACGCCGATCACGGCGAAGAGCAGGAACGCGAAGCCGGCAGCGGCGCTCGCGGCCGCCTCGCGCCCGCGCCAGCCGACCCCGAAGCGCGCCACCGCGAGCGCCAGGTAGATCGCCCACGCGAGCGCCGACCAGGTTGCGTGCGCACCGCCGGCCCAGAGCTGGCCGGTCATGTCCTCGGTCCAGAGCATGCCGGCGACGACTCCGAAGGTGAGCAGCGGAAAGCCGAGCGCGAGCGCCAGGAGGTTCACGCGATCGAGCGCCTCGAGCGACGGGAGGCCGCGCACCCACTCGAGGCGCCGCTTGGCCCTGAGGCGGCGATCCTCCGCGAGGAAGAGGAGCCCGGCCAGCCCCGCGACGCCGAGCAAGGCGATCCCGGCGCTGGCCAGGATCACGTGCAGGTGCGGCCAGCCTCCGACCGGCTCGCTCCCCCCTTCCACGGTGCGCCGCAGCGAGAGGCTCGCGTAGAAGACCCCGACGAAGGCCAGGGCCGCCACCAGCCCCGCGAGGCTCTCCAGGCGACGCCGTCGCAGCAGGACGAGCCCGAGGACGAAGAGGACGGCCAGCCAGGCCATCAGCGACACCGCCAGCGGCAGGTCGGTGAGCGGCGGCGGCGGAACCAGGGCGTGGAGCTGCGCGAACGCGAGGCCGTGTCCGATCGCCGCCGCCGCGAGCAGCCAGATCGCAGCCCGGCCGAGCGGCGAGCTGGGCAGCGCCAGGCCAACGAACGTCGTCAGGCTCGCGGCCAGATAGAGGGCGGCGGTGAGCTGGTGCAGCTCGATCACCAAGCAGGGATCTCCGCGACCCGCGGGGAAGAAGGGCTCGGCCCGTCTCCCGATCGCGGGCGCCAGAGGGTAGCCCCCTGGCGAGCCGCCCCCTAGGTCCTTCGCTGCGCCTGCGCCGCGATGCGGGTGGCGTCGTCGACCGACTCGTAGAGGCGCAGGGCGGGCTCGCCCCGCACCAGGAAGCGGACCTCCTCGATGGAGGTCGCGCCCGAGAGATGACGGCGCGCCTCGCCGAGCAGGATCTCCGCGCAGCGCTGGAGCGAGACCCCGGCCACGCCGGCGTTGGGTGCGCGCACGGCGACCTTGCGGCCGCCTGCGGCGCGCACGGCCTCGAGGCGAGCGTCGAGCGCCGACCGGATCCCTTCCTCGCCGCCGCTCGCATCCGACACCAGCTCGACGGCCTCGGAGGCGCCCGGGAGCGCCGCGTCGTCCTCGCAGATCCGGATCCGGCCGCTCACCGCCGCGACCCGGAGCCGACCTGCTCGACGAGGCCCGCGGCGAGCAGCGGCACCAGGATCTCGTGCTGGCCGACCAGCGAGATCCCGCGCCCGCCGAGCCGCGTGGGCCGCTCGACCACGTTCGCGCGCGGCCGGTAGTGCCGGATGAAGTCGAGGTCCACGGTGGTGAAGCGCCGCACGCGATAGCCGAGGTTGCGCGCCAGGGCCAGCGCCTTCAGGAAGACCTCCGGCAGGATCACCGCCGACCCGACGTTGAAGTACACCCCGCCCTCCAGCGTCGCGACGAGACCCGTGAGCGTCTCGAAGTCGCGGTGGCTCGTGGCCCCGAGCGCCGCGCCGTCGGCGCTCGGGTGCATGTGGTGGATGTCGGTGCCGATCGCGGCGTGCACCGTGACGGGAACACCCAGGCGTGTCGCCGCAGCCAGGATCGAGCGGCGCTTGTGCGGGTACCGCCCGCGCAGGATGGCGCGCCCCACGGCCGCGCCCATGCCGATCCCCGCCGCCGCGCCGTCGGCGATCGCGCGGTTCAGGCGCTCCGCCGTCTCGCGCGCCATCCCGAAGCTGCCGTCGTCGAGGGCGGGGCCGACGTCCTCGCTCGTGGCTCCCATCATCGCGAGCTCGAGGTCGTGCACGCAGCCCGCGCCGTTCATCGCGACGCCCGACACGAGACCGCGCTCGATGAGATCGACCACGATCGGCGCCAGTCCGACCTTGATGACGTGCGCGCCGAGACCCCAGAGCAGCGGGCGGCCGCGGCGGTGGGCCTGGGCCGCCGCCGCGACGGCCGCGCGCAGGTCGCTCGCGCCGAGCAGGCGAGGAAGCCGCTGCCAGAACTCCGCGAACGAGGCGCCCCGCTGGTGCGGCGTACCCTCGTCGCGGCGGTGCACCTTGCTCGGGCGCGTGCGAGCCGACACGGTCCGGAGACGGCTGCGGTCGATCCGCGGCGGCGAGCGGCGGCGAGCGGGGCTCACGGCGGCGGGAAGAGCGCGTCCTCGACGAGCTCGGCGAGGACGTGGCCGATCGCGATGTGGGACTCCTGGATGCGCTGCGTATCGTCGGAGGGCACCACCAGCGCGAGCTCGACCTGCCCCGCCAGGCGGCCGCCCCCTCGGCCGGTGAGGGCCAGCGTGCGCAGGCCCAGGGCCCCCGCCGTCTCGACGGCGGCCAGGACGTTCGGCGAGTTGCCGGAGGTCGAGACCGCGATGGCGACGTCGCCCGCCCGGCCGTGCGCCTCCAGGAGCCGGGCGAAGACCCGCTCGAAGCCGTAGTCGTTGCCGAGCGCCGTGAGCTCGGAGGTGTTCGCGGTGAGCGCAAGCGCCGGCAGCGCGGGGCGCTCGCGCGAGAGGCGCCCCGACCACTCCGCCGCGATGTGCTGCGCGTCGGCGGCCGAGCCCCCGTTTCCGAACAGGAGCGCCTTGTGGCCCGCCGCGAACGCCTCGACGAGCAGCCCAGCCGCGCGGGCGATCGCCTCCGCCGAGGACGACGCGAGCGCGCGCTTGACGCGAGCGCTCTCCTCGAGAAGCTCGCGCACGCGTCGGGCGGTGGGAGGCGCACCCTCGCAGCGGGCGGACATGGCGGCGGAGCATCGGGAATCCCGAGGCGGACTGCTATGCTGCCCGAAGGGCGGGCTCGCTCCCGGGTATCTCCGCGGCGCAGGGCGGCATCCAAACGGTCGGCGTCGAAAGGTCGAAACAGAAGGTCGAAACAGCCCCGGGAAGGGGCGGTTCCGCGATGGCGCCAGCGGCCGAAGTCGCCGCGGCGCAGGAGAGAGCAACATGGCAGTGGGCGAGGTCAACGATCAGAACTTCGAGGCCGAGATCCTGCGGTCCGAGGTCCCGGCGATCGTCGACTTCTGGGCGGAGTGGTGCGCGCCCTGCCGCGCCATCGCGCCGATCATCTCCGATCTGGCCGGCAGCTACGCGGGCCAGATCAAGATCGTCAAGATGAACGTCGACGAGAACCCGTCGACGCCGGCGCGATACAACGTGCGCGCGATCCCGACCATCCTCGCCTTCAAGGGCGGCGTGGTCATCGAGCAGATCACCGGTGCCGCTGCGAAGGCGAAGTTCGACGCGATGGCCAAGAAGCTGACCGGCTGAGCCTCAGGCCGTCCCGATCGCCTTGGGCGGCTCGAAGAACTCCACCGGCCAGCGGCGCCAGCGCGCCGCGCGATACAGGAACGGATCCGGATTCACCGCGACCGGGTGGCCGACCAGCTCGAGCAGCGGCAGGTCCGTCACCGAGTCGCTGTAGAACCAGCTCTTCGCCAGGTCGATCCCCTTCTCGTCGATGAACTGCTGCAGCCAGTAGATCTTGCCTTCCTCGAAGCAGATCGGGTCGATCACGCGGCCGGTGAAGCGGCCGCGCTCGACCTCGAGCCGGGTGTAGAGGTAGTGCTTGATCCCCAAGTGCTCGGCGAGCGGGCGCACGACGAACTTGGTCGCGCCCGACACGATCGCCACGACGTGCCCCTGCTCGCGGTGCCAGCGCACGCGCTCGAGCGCCTCGGGATACACGGTCGGCACCACGAGCCGCTCCACGAACTCGCGGGCCTCGCGCAGCAGGCGCCGCTCGCTCTCGCCGCGGAACTCGACCATCGCGTGCTGCGTGAAGGCGCGGATGTCGAGGATGCCGGCCTTGTAGCGCAGGTACGCGAACAGCCCCTTGGCGAGGTCCCAGCCGTCGACCTCGCCCCGCTCGTAGCGGTACTTCATGTAGAGCGAGCCCGAGTTCTCGGCGATCAGCGTCTTGTCCATGTCGAAGAAGGCGCCGATGCGCGGTCCGTGGCGCTTGCGCGGCGGGGGAGGCATGGGGCTCCTGCGGCTCGGCCGCTCAGAACATGTAGCGCCGCAGCGACACGTTGAGCAGCAGGCCGATGGCCGCCAGCGAGGAGATCATTGCCGAGCCTCCGTAGGAGAAGAGCGGCAGGGGCACCCCGATCACCGGCGCCAGCCCCAGCACCATGGCGATGTTGACGACCGCGGGCCAGAAGAGCATCCCGACGACGCCGACCGCGAGCATCGAGCCGAGCCGGTCCTTCGACCCGCGGGCGATCACGAGCCCCCAGATCAGCACCGTGCCGTAGAGGGTGATCACCGTGGCGGCGCCGACGAGCCCCCACTCCTCGGCGAGCACGGAGAAGATGAAGTCGGTGTGCTGGGTGGGCAGGAAGCGAAGCTGCGTCTGCGTGCCCTCGAGGTAGCCCTTGCCGAGCAGGCCTCCCGAGCCGATCGCGATGCGCGACTGGTTCGCCTGGTAGCCCGATGCCAGCGGGTCGCGGCCGGGATCGAGCACGTCGAGGATGCGGCTCTTCTGATAAGGCGCGAGCGCGAACAGCCACACCGCGGCGAGCACCGCCGCGGCGGAGCCCGCCACCGCGAGCCAGCTGCGGAGCGGGATGCGCACGAGCGGCAGGTACGTCGCCGCGATCAGCAGCGTCAGGAGCGCCACGCCCATGTCGCGCGCCGCCAGGATGAGCGCGACGGGCCCGGCCGTGATCATCCCCGGCTGCACCAGATCCCGCAGCCGGTGGATCTCGCCGGGCGGATGGCGCTGGAACCAGCGCGCCAGCGCCACGATCAGACCGAGCTTGGCGAACTCCGAGGGCTGCAGGCGGACCGGACCGAACACCAGCCAGCTCTGGTTGCCGTGGGTCATGCGGCCGAGCCCCAGCGTGGCGGCCAGGAGCACGAGGCCGACGACGTAGACCACCGGAGCCCATCGCTCGAGCCGTCGATAGTCGATCGCGATCGCTGCGATCAGCACCGCGACGCCGAGGCCGAGCGACACCAGCTGGCGCTCCACGATCGGCGACAACCAGCCGCCCAGCTCCGAGTACGTGGCGGAGATGAGGTTCGCGATCCCCATCGCGCCGAGCACGGCGATCAGCCCGAGCAGCCACCACTCCCCGTGCTGGGCCATGCGGCGCTCAATCCGCATCGCGGTCCTCCGGGGGCTCGGAGGCCGCCGCGTCCACCGGCGGCGTCGTGGCCGGCTCGTCGTCCGGCTCCGGGCTCTGCACGGCGACGCTCTGCACCGGCGCCGGCGCGCTGTGCTTCTCGAGCCAGCGGCTCATCACCTTCTGCGCCACGGGTGCCGCGGCCGAGCCGCCGTGGCCTCCGTGCTCGACCAGGACCGCGACCACGATCTGCGGATCGTCGGCGGGCGCGAACGAGACGAACCAGGCGTGGTCGCGGTACTTCCACGGAATCGCGTCGCCCTTGAGCCCTTCGGTGTGCTCGAGCTTCACGACCTGCGCGGTTCCGGTCTTTCCGGCCACGGCCAGGCCCGGAACGCGTCCCTTGCCGCCGGTTCCCCCCGGCGTCTCGACCACGGCGCGCAGGCCGTCGCGCACGCGGGCCAGGTGCTCGGCCTCGACCGGAGCGTGCGACACGATCTCGGGAGGCTGGGCCACGCGCTGGCCGTTCGCGCCTTCGAGCTCGAGCACCAGCCGCGGCCGCACCACGTCCCCGCCGTTGGCGATGGCCGCATAGGCGACCGCGAGCTGCAGGGGCGTCACCAGGTCGTAGCCCTGCCCGATCGATGCCGACACCGTCTCGCCCGGGAACCACTCCTCCCCGAGGTGGGCGAGCTTCCAGGCGCTGCTCGGCACGACGCCACTCTTCTCGCCTTCGAGCCCGATCCCGGTCCGCTGTCCGAGCCCGAAGCCCGTCGCGTACTCGGCCATGCGGTCGATGCCGAGCTCGAGGCCGGCGCGGTAGAAGTAGACGTCGCACGACTGCATGATCGCGCGGTGCAGGTCGACGCTGCCGTGGCCCTCCTTCTTCCAGCAGCGATAGCTGCGGTTGCCGAAGGCGAAGGAGCCGGGGCAGAACACCGTGGTCGTCGGCGTGCGCACGTGCTCCTGCAGCGCGGCGGCGGCGACGATCGGCTTCCAGGTCGAGCCGGGCGGATACTGGCCCGCAAGGGCGCGATCCTGCAGCGGGCGCGCCGGGTCGTGCATCAGCTCACGCCAGACGACCGGGTCCACGCCGCCGCCCGAGAAGGCGTTGGGATCGAAATCGGGCAGCGAGGCCAGCACCAACACGTCGCCGTTGCGCGGGTCGAGCGCGACCACCGAGCCGGCGACCGGCTCTCCGGGCAATCCCGTCGCGACGAGCGCTTCCTCGGCGACGCGCTGGAGATCGAGGTCGAGCGCGAGCACGGCGCGCCCGCCCGCGCTCGGCTCGATGCGGTCGAGCACCTCGACCTCGCGCCCGGCGACGTCGACCAGCACGTTGCGCCCGCCCGCCCGCCCGCGGAGCTGCGTCTCGAGCAGCGCCTCGACGCCGGACTGCCCGACCATGTCGCCGGCGCGGTAGCCGTTCAGGCGACCGGTGTCGTTGTCGAGCTGCTCCTGGCGCACCTCGCCGATGGTGCCGAGCAGATGCGCCGCGAGCGGACCGTTCGGGTAGGTGCGGCGCGGCCGCACCTCGGTCAGCACGCCGGGCAGCGCGTAGCGGTGCGACTCGACCCGCGCCAGCGATTCCCAGCCGAGATCGTCCGCGAGCCGCACCGGCTGGAAGCGCGCGCGCCCGCGCGGGTCACCGAGCTCCGTGTGGAGGTGCTCCGGAGCCGCCTCGAGCAGTGCCGACAGCACGTTCAGCGTGCGGTCGGCGTCGCGAAGCTCGCTCGGCACCACGTCGAGATCGAAGGCCGGGCGCGTCGTGGCGAGGACGCGTCCGTCGCGATCGAGGATCTCGCCGCGCGGCGCCGCGAGTCGCACCGTGCGGATCGAGTTGCGCAGCGAGTTCTGCAGGTGCTGCTCGCCCTCCACCACCTGGAGCTGGAACAGCCGCCCGAGGAAGAGCGCGAACACGGCGATCATCCCGATTCCGAGCACGCGCAGGCGCTGGTCGAAGTGGGGATCCGCGGTGCCGCTCGGGCCGAGTGCGCTCACCGGATCCCGGCTCCCGGATCGAGGCGCAGCGAGCCGCGCGTCGACTCGCCCGCGCCGCCGGCGCGCTCGACCAGCGCGTCGAAGAGCGCCCGCGCGACGATCACCCCGACGGCATTGGCGAGCGCGTGGGGGAGACCGATCGCGAGCGTCTCGGGACCGAGCGGCGGAGCCGTGCCGATCGCGGCGAGCGCGAGCGCCTCGACGCCGCACAGCACGAACACGAAGATCGCGAGCAGGAACGATCGGTCGAGGTCGACGCGCTGCGCGGCGAGACGCGTGAGCCCCCAGGCGGCCAGCCGCAAGAGC
Organism: Myxococcota bacterium; assembly: GCA_035506135.1. GTDB lineage: Bacteria > Myxococcota_A > UBA9160 > UBA9160 > PR03 > DATJPY01. The sequence continues at coordinate 34,330 of DATJPY010000024.1, forward strand.
GCGTACTGCCCGAGCGGGCCGCCGCACAGCAGGTCCTCGGTCCAGCCGATCGACCAGGAGCCGACCGCGCCCGCGACGTCGCCGGCGCGAAGCCCGAGCACCACCGCGGCCAGCAGCGCGGGATCGGGCAGCCAGCCGCGCGGAACCCAGGCTGCGGCCGCTCCCGTGAGCCACAGGCCGCCGAACGCGAGCGCCCACGCGATGCTGACGCGCCTCATCGCCGCGAGGCCCGCGCGGGCACGGCCGCCCTGTCCCCCCCGACGCGACCTTCCGTCATGAGCCGGGCTTGTGCTCGGCGCCGAGCTGCGCGCGCTGTGGCGCGTCGCCCTCGCCCTCGTACAGCAGATCGAGCGTCGGGCCGCGCCACAGCATGACGAAGACCTGCTCGAGGCGGCCGAAGTCGACGCTCGGCCGCAGCACGGCCTGGTGCAGCAGGCGGGTCGGCTCGTTGTGGACCTCGACCACCTCGCCGAGGCGGAGGCCCTTCGGGTACACGCCGCCGAAGCCCGAGGTGATGACGACGTCGCCGACCTGCACGTCGTCGCCGCGGACGAAGAACTCGAAGGCGAGGCGGTCGGTGCCCTGCCCGCGCACGATCCCGCGCGCGCGGCTGCGCTGCACGATGCCGTCGACGGCGCTCTGCGCATCGAGCACGAGGAGCGTGCGGCTCGCGTTGGGCGCCGTGGCGGTCACCAGACCCACGACCCCCTGATCGGTCACGACCGGCATGCCCGAGTGCACCCCCTCGGCGCGCCCGCGATCGATCAGCACGGAGTGGAACCACGGCGACACGTCCTGGCCGACGACCTGCCCCGGGCGCATCGGGACCTCGAAGCCCTCGCGCATCTCGGCGATGCGCCGCAGCCGGCCGCTCTCGACGAGCGCCTCGCGGAACTGGAGGTTCTCCTCCTCGAGCGCCGCGACGCGCGAGTGGAGCTGCTCGTTCTCCTCGCGCACGTCGAGCAGCGCCACGTAGCGACCCCAGCCGCCGCGCGCGAGCTCGACCGGGAACGCGAGCGCCTGCTGCACCGGCGCGGTGACCTCGAGCAGCAGGCCGCCCAGCCAGCCGCGGTCGGCGCGGCCCGCGGCCAGCGCGCGGCGGTCGGACGCCACCGCCACCAGCGACAGACCGGCGAGCAACACGAGCAGCAGCGGAACGCGCAATCGCTCGATCAGCTGGCGCATTGCGTCTCAGGGAGCCTTCGGGGCTCCACTCAGGAACGGACCGTGACTTCGCGCAGCAGCTCGAGCTCGTCGAGACAGCGGCCGGTGCCCAGCACCACCGCCGTGAGGGGATCCTCGGCCAGCATCACCGGAAGCCCGGTCGCCTCTCGCAGCAGCAGGTCCAGGTTGGCGAGCAGGGCGCCGCCGCCGGTCATCACGATGCCCTTGTCGACGATGTCCGCGGCCAGCTCCGGAGGGGTGGACTCGAGGGCGATCTTCACGCTCTCGACGACCGTGTTCACCGGCTCCGCGAGCGCTTCGCAGATCTCGTCGGACTTGAGCTCGAGCGTCTTCGGCACGCCGGCGACGAGGTCCCGGCCCTTGACCTCCATGGTCTGGATCTCGTCAGTGGGATACGCGGTGCCGATGCTGATCTTGACGAGCTCGGCGGTGCGCTCGCCGATCAGGAGGTTGTACTTGCGCTTGACGTAGTTGATGATCGCCTCGTCCATCTTGTCGCCGCCGACGCGCGTCGAGTTGGAGTAGACGATGCCCGACAGCGAGAGCACGGCGACCTCGGTCGTGCCGCCGCCGATGTCGACGATCATGTTGCCGGACGGCTCGGTGACCGGGAGGCCCGAGCCGATCGCCGCCGCCATCGGCTCCTCGATCAGGTAGACCTCGCGCGCGCCGGCCGACATCGCGGACTCGCGCACGGCGCGCTTCTCGACCTCGGTGATCCCCGACGGCACCGCCACGACGACGCGCGGGCGCACGAGCGTCGAGCGGTTGTGGACGCGCATGATGAAGTAGCGGAGCATCGCCTCGGTGATCTCGAAGTCGGCGATCACGCCTTCCTTCATCGGCCGGATCGCGATGATGTTGCCCGGCGTGCGGCCGAGCATCTCCTTCGCCTCGCGCCCGACCGCGCGCACCTTGTCCGGGCCGCGACCGTCCTTGGTCACGGCCACCACACTCGGCTCGGAGACGACGATGCCCTTGCCCTTGGCGTAGACGAGGGTGTTGGCGGTCCCGAGATCGATCGCGAGATCGTTCGAGAACCAGCCGAGGATGCGGTTCAGCAAGGTTTGGTCACTCCCTGCGGGACACGGCGCGATGCGCCGGCGTGCAGACCCGGCAAGTGCTGGATTTCCTGGGTCCTCTGAGCGATGGGAGGGCATGTGGATCGTAACAGCCGGCCCCCCGGTCCATCAACGGGGGCGGCGGGCGCTTGCCCGCTCCGCCCCCCACCCGTAGCTTCCGCGGTCCCGACCGGAGTACCACCCGACATGCTCGACACCATCCGGCGCGCACCGCGCTGGGTCGCCCGGGGCCTCCTGCTCCTGCTGGCCGCCGTCTTCGTCTTCTACCTCGGCCTGTCCGGACCGCTGCGGCGCGCCGGCGCGGTCGGCCGCATGGGCGGCGGGGGCGGCTACCTCGTCGCGCTCGACGACCGGCACTACGGCTTCGACGACCTGCGCCGGGTGCGCGAGAACCAGGAGCGGCAGCTCAAGGCGAGCCTGGGCGATGGCTTCAATCCCGCAGCCGCCGGGCCGTACCTCGACCAGATGGCCGCCGACCAGATCATCCAGCGCGCGGTGCTGGCCTCGGAGGCCGAGCGGCTCGGCCTGCGCGTCAGCGACGACGAGGTCCGCGAGCTGGTGCGGAGCGTCTTCCGCGGTCCCGATGGGACCTTCGACGCCCAGGCGGTGCGCGCGTACGCCTCGCGCGAGTTCGGCGGCGAGGCGCACTTCGTCGACGAGGTGAAGGACGACATCCTGGCTCAGAAGCTCCTCGAGCTGGTCGATGCCACGGCCGACGTCTCGAACGCCGAGGTGCGCGACGCAATCCGCTACCGCCACGAGCAGGTGCGGCTCGCGATCGTCGCGCTCGACTCCGCGAAGCTTCCCGACGGCGTCGAGGTCTCCAACGAGGAGATCGAGAAGGTGCTCGGGCAGTCCGACCGGGTGCGCAAGTTCTACGACGAGCACTCGGACCGCTACCACGTGCCGGAGCGGGTGCGCGCCCGCCACATCCTCCTGCGCCTCGAGAAGGACGCCCCCGACGACAAGGTGGCCGACGTCAAGAAGCGCGCGGAGGCGGCCCTCGCGCGAGTCCGGGGCGGCGAGGACTTCGCCGCGGTCGCGAGGGAGGTCAGCGAGGATCCCGGCTCGAAGCTGCGGGGCGGGGACCTCGGATTCTTCCCCCGCGGGCAGATGGCCAAGCCCTTCGAGGACGTCGCCTTCACCCTCGAGCCCGGCAAGACGAGCGACCTCGTCCGGACCGACTTCGGCTACCACGTGATCCGCGTCGAGGCGCACGAGCCCGCGAAGGATCAGAGCTTCGACGAGGAGGCGCGGCCGATCGCCGAGGAGCTGGCGCGCTCCGACCGCGCCGCCGCGATCGCCCAGGAGCGCGCCGACCAGCTCGCGGCCGCCGTCCGGGGCGGGCAGTCGCTCGTGGACGCGGCCCGCGCGGCCGGGGTCGCGATCGAGCGCCCGGACTGGGTCGCGCGCCGCCCCGATGGGCAGCTCGCCAACCTCGGGCCCGCCCCCGACGTGATGGCGCTGGCCTTCGCGCTCACGCCGGAGAAGCCGAGCTCCGACCGCGTCTTCGAGGTCGGCTCGAAGCGCGTGCTGATCGAGCTGCTCGAGCGCCGCGAGCCCGACGCGGAGGAGATGACCAAGGACCTCGGGCAGGCGCGCGACGCGTTGCTCGAGGCGCGCCGCGCGGAGGCCCGCAGCCGCTGGCTCCAGGCGGCCCGCGACCGGCTGGTCGCCGAGGGACGCCTCGCCATCGACCTCACGCCGCTCCAGGAGGAGCAGAAGCAGCGCGCGAAGGAAGCCAGCTGATGACTTCGCTCGCTCGGCTCGCTGCGCGCGATCGCTTCGCGATCGCTGGCCGATGATCCAGGCGTGAGGCTCTAAGCCGCTTCGTCGGGGCGCACGAAGGCGCGCAGGCGCTCGCCGTGGTCCGAGGCGCGCAGCTTCGCCAGCGCACGCGCCTCGAGCTGGCGCACGCGCTCGCGCGAGAGGCCGAGCTTCGCGCCGATCTCCTCGAGCGTGTGCTCCTTCTCGCCGCTCATGCCGAAGCGCCAGCGCAGGATGTTCTGCTCGCGCGCCGACAGGAGCGCGATCCCCTCGTGCGTCTCGCGCTCGAGCCGCACGTGGTCGAGGCCCTCGACCGGCGACACGGCGTCGGGGTCCTTCACGTAGTCCTTCACCTGCTTGGTGTCGGTCCCGCGCACCTCCGCCTCGAGGCTCACCGGCTCGCGCGTCATGCGCTGCAGCTGCTCGACCTGGTCGGTCGACATGCGCAGCGCCTTGCCGAGATCGGACGGCGTGGGGTCGCGCCCGAGCCGCGTCTCGAGCTCCGCGTACGCGCGGTGGTACTTGAGCAGCGTGTCGTGCACGTGGCTCGGGATCCGGATCGTCCGCGAGTGGTTCTGGATTGCGCGGATGAAGGCCTGCCGGATCCACCAGACGGCGTAGGTGGAGAACTTGTGCCCGCGGTGATAGTCGAACTTCTCGACGGCCCGAATCAGGCCGAGGTTCCCCTCCTGGATCAGATCCTGGAAGGTGATCCCCATGTTGCGGAAGTCCTTCGCGATCGCGACGACCAGCTTCAGGTTGTGCTGGACGAAGGTGTTCTTCACCTCCATCAGCCGCTGCCAGGAGTCCTCGATCTGACCCATGCGGGACACGAACACCTCGAGGTCGATCCCGATCTGGCCCTCGAGCCGCGCCGCGCGCTCGCGCGCCGGAGCGCTGCGCCCGCGGGCGATCTCGCGCCGCAGCCGGATCGCCTCCTTGCGCACCTCGAGCAGCCGGATCCGGATCCGGCCCAGGATCTGCATCGACAGATCGGCTTCCTTGAGCGCCACGCCGATCTTGCGGTCGAGGCGATCGAGGGCCTGGGCGCCGTCCTTCACCCGCCGCGCGCCCGACACGAGCGCCTCGCGCTGGCGCAGCAGCGCCTCCACCTTCGACAGCGCCTGGTCGACGCGCGCCGTCAGGTCCTCACCGTCGGGAGAGCCGCTGCCGAACGACTCCGACATCTTGCCGGTGACGCGGTCCTCCGTCTTGAGTCCGCGCCAGATCGCGATCACCTCGCCTGCCGTCATCGGGATCGTGCGGATCCCCTCGCGGAAGGCGAGCGTCGAGGCCTCGATCTCCTTCGCGAGAAGGACCTCGTGCTCCTTGGTGAGCGTCGGGATCGCCGCGATGTCGCGGAAGTACGAGACGAGCGCGCTCCGCTCGCGCTCGCGCAGCGCGTCGTCGCCGGTGCGCGCGCTCTGCAGGCGCGCTGCGTTGGCGACCAGTGCATCGACCGTTCCGAGCGCCGCAAAGTCGGTCTCGACGCCGAGCTCGTCGCGCGCGCGCTCGCGCCGCTGCTTGATTGCCCCGCCGAGTCCCTTGCGGGCAGCGTGTCCTGCCATCGATCCGTTCCTCCAGACTGTCTCGATGTCCCGAGCGATCCCGGGCCATCAGGTCCCGCCCTCGCGCCTCCGGTCCGACTGACGAGGTACAGGCCTCCCGTGTTCTCCGTTCCGTGCAAATTTCGATCGAATTGGTTCGCCGCGGCTGGCGCTCGGGTTCGCCTCGAGCGACGCGCCGCGGCAATCGGCCTTTTCGATGCGACGGTCAACGGTTAGGTAAGCTTCACGCGTCCGACCGCGACCGGGCCCACCCCCGGGCTCGGGGCGCATCCTAGCCTCTTTTCGGTCGAAGTCAAAAGAAAATTTACACCGTGCGTCAACAGCGGTTTCCGGAGTAAAATCAGTCTCTTGCTCCCCCTTGGGGCAGCGGATGGAGCGGACCTGCCGGTGCCTGCGGAGCGGCGCGGCAGGACCAAGCGGTCTGGAAGCACTGCGTCAGACGGCCTCACGCGAACGAGGGCTTGTGGTGCTTGATCAGCTCCATGAACTCGGCACGCGTCTTCGAGTCCTCGGAGAACGCCCCGCGCAGGGAGCTCGTGATCGCAAAGGCGTTCTGCTGCTCCACCCCTCGCATCATCATGCAGAGGTGGATCGCCTCGATGACCACCGCGACGCCGCGCGGGCGGAGCACGGTGTCGATGGCGGCTGCGATCTCGGTGGTGAGGCGCTCTTGCACCTGCAGGCGGCGGGCGAACAGCTCGACCATGCGCGGGAGCTTGGAGAGGCCGACGATGCGCCCATCGGGGATGTAGGCGATGTGGACGCGGCCGAAGAAGGGCAGCAGGTGGTGCTCGCAGAGGCTGTAGAAGTCGAGGTCCTTCACCAGCACCATCTCGTCGTAGCTCTCTTCGAAGACTGCGTCGTTCAGGATCGCGAGCGGGTCCTGGTCGTAGCCCTGGGTGAGGAAGCGCAGCGAGCGCGCCACCCGCGCGGGCGTCCGGGCGAGCCCCTGGCGGCCCGGGTCCTCGCCGAGCTCCTTCAGCAGCGCGGCGACCAGGCCGGTGATGGGATCCTGCGTCTCGTTCATTGCACCTCCCCGCATTCGAAGGCGTTGCGCCGCGTCTCGACCAGACGGACCCGGACCACGCGCGCGCCCGAGCCCTCGACCGCAGCCTGGAGCTCGCGACGCACGGCGAGGGCGATGTTCTCCGCGGTGGGGACCGCGGCCTCGAACCAGGGATCCTCGTTCAGCAGCCGATGGTCGAGGCGCTCGAGGACGCGCTCCCGCACCAGCGCGTCCAGGCGCTCGTGCGGGAGGATCGATCCCGTTCGCGGGTCGACCGGCCCGGAGACCGTCACCTCCAGGCCGTAGTCGTGGCCGTGGCCGGCCGGGTTGGCGCACTTGCCGTAGACGCGCCGGTTCTCCTCGTCCGAGAGCTCCCGGCTCCGCAGCACGTGGGCGGCGGGGAAGCGGTAGCGGCGCGTCAGCTCGATCACCCGCCCCCCTCCTCGGCGATGACGTCGACCCAGAGGTCCGCGTCCTGCCGCAGCCGGATCCCGTGCAGGCGCTCGCCGAGCGCGCCGCGCAGCAGATCGAAGAGCACGCGGGCGACGTTCTCCGGCGTGGGCGGCGATTTCTCGAAGAACGGCGTGTCCCGGTTCAGGTCGCGGTGGTCGAATCGCAGCCCGATCTCGCGCTCGATCACGGCCTTCAGCTCGTTCAGGTCCATCACCATGCCGGTCGTCGGGTCGGGCTCCCCGCGCACGGTGACCTCGAGCCGGTAGTTGTGGCCGTGCTGGCTCGCGGCCCGCCCATAGAGCGCGCGGTTCTCGGCCTCCGACAGGTCGGGTCGAGCGCAGCGCAGGGATGCGGAGAAGTCGAACGCGCGGGTGAGCCGGACCAAACCGAGCCTCGTGCCAGGTCCTCGGGGACGCGGAGCCTCCGGGGAAGGCTAGCGAGGAGCGCCTAGTAGCGCCGCAGCAGGCCGCGCACGACGCCGCGCACCTCGACCTCGCCCGCCGGCACCTCGATCGGCTTCATGCGCGCATTCGCGGGCAGGAGCCGCACCGTCGCGCCGCGCCGCTGCAGCTTCTTGAGGGTCGCCTCCCCACCCCGGAGCACCGCCACCACGGTGTCTCCGTCGCGCACCTCGGAACGCCGCTCGACGACCACGAAGTCTCCGTCGCGGATCTGCTCGTCGATCATCGAGTCGCCGCGCACCTGCAGCACGAAGCTCGCCTCGGGATGCCGCACCAGCCCCGCCGGCACCGCGATGCGATCCTGGACCTCCACCGACTCGATGGGCACCCCGGCCGCCACGACGCCGAGCAGCGGAAGGGAGAGCTCGCCGGCAGGCTGGGAAGCGACCGGCTCGAGCGAGCGCGCGCGATTCCAGCCCTTCTGAAGCCAGCCCTTCGCCACGAGCTGCGCGACGTGCTTGTGCACCGTCGCGACCGAGGAGAGACCCAGCGTCCGGCCGATCTCCTCGAGGCTCGGCGAGTAGCCGTGCTCCGCGATGAACGCGCACACGAAGTCGTAGAGCTCGCGCTGGCGCCGGGTGAGTGCCATCGGCGATCCACCTCCGCGAAAACGAGGCGAAACTAGCGGACCGAGAGGCGTGCCGCCGGCTCGATCGACCTTGCGATGGGGACGGCTCGCGCATAACCTGCTGGCGCTCTGGCACTCGGAACGAGCGAGTGCCAATTCCAGCGGATGCGGCGGAGCGACTCCGGATGCTCTCGAACGCGAGGGCCGGGGCCGGCGTTCCCCGCCGCTCCCCCACCGGAGCCGGCCGCCCCGTGCGAGGCCGGAGGAAAGGAGACCATGAAGATCCAACCGCTCCACGATCGGATCCTCGTGAAACGGATCGACGAGGAGGAGAAGACCAAGGGCGGCATCATCATCCCCGACACCGCCAAGGAGAAGCCCCAGGAGGGCAAGGTGATCGCGGTGGGCAAGGGCCGCGTGCTCGACGACGGCAACGTCCGCGACCTGGCGGTCCGCAAGGGCGACAAGATCCTGTTCAGCAAGTACGCCGGGAGCGAGATCAAGCTCGACGGCGAAGAGCACATCATCATCCGCGAGGACGACGTCCTCGCGATCCTGGAGTAGGGAGCAGCAAACCGATGGCGAAGGAGATCCGCTACGAGCAGGACGCGCGGGCCAAGATGCTCGCGGGCGTCAACGGGCTCGCCAACGCGGTGCGCGTGACGCTCGGCCCCAAGGGCCGCAACGTGATCATCGAGAAGAGCTTCGGCTCGCCCACCGTGACCAAGGACGGCGTCACGGTGGCGAAGGAGATCGAGTTCGAGGACAAGTTCGAGAACATGGGCGCGCAGATGGTGAAGGAGGTCGCCAGCAAGACCTCCGACGTGGCCGGGGATGGCACCACCACGGCGACCGTGCTGGCGCAGGCGATCTTCCGCGAGGGATCGAAGCTGGTGGTGGCGGGCATGAGCCCGATGGAGCTCAAGCGCGGCATCGACAAGAGCGTCGAGGCGATCACCTCCGAGCTCTCGAAGATGTCGAAGCCCACGCGCGACCACACCGAGATCGCGCAGGTCGGCACCATCTCGGCCAACGGCGACGAGACGATCGGCAAGATGATCGCGCAGGCGATGGAGAAGGTCGGCAAGGAAGGCGTCATCACCGTCGAGGAGGCCAAGTCGATGGACTCGGTGCTCGAGGTGGTGGAGGGCATGCAGTTCGATCGCGGCTACCTCTCGCCCTACTTCGTCACCGATCCCGAGCGCATGGAGTGCGTGCTCGAGGAGCCGGTGATCCTGCTGCACGAGAAGAAGATCTCGAACATGAAGGACCTGCTGCCGCTGCTCGAGCAGGTGGCGCGGCAGGGCAAGCCGCTGCTGATCGTGGCCGAGGAGGTCGAGG
>DATJPY010000025.1:0-19052 GCA_035506135.1 Myxococcota bacterium
GCAGATGCTCGAGGAGGGCGGTCTGCTCGACGGCAAGGAGTACGTCGGGCGGCGCATCTCGCTCGACTTCAAGGACGTCGACATCCGCGACGTGCTGCGGCTGATCGCCGACGTCTCGGACCTCAACATCATCGCCGGCGACGAGGTCTCCGGGAACGTCACGATCCGCCTGGTCGACGTGCCCTGGGACCAGGCGCTCGACGTGATCCTGCTGACCAAGGGCCTCGGCTTCCTGCGCGTCGGCAACGTGCTGCGCATCGCGCCCGCCGACACCCTCAAGCAGGAGGACGAGGCGCGCATGCAGGAGCGACGCGCCAAGGAGAAGCTCGAAGACCTCGCCGTCAAGCTGCAGCCGGTCAACTACGCCAAGGTCGACGACGTGGCGAAGGTGGTGAAGCGCCTGCTCACGCCGCGCGGCTCGGTGGACGTCGACAAGCGCACCAACACCCTGGTGATCAAGGACATCAGCGCAGTGATCGACGAGGCCACCGCGCTGGTCAAGGCGATCGACTCGCAGACGCCGCAGGTGATGATCGAGTCGCGGATCGTCGAGGCCAACCTCGACTTCTCGAAGCAGATCGGCGTCGAGTGGGGCGGTGGTTCGCAGCCGGATCAGAACGACACGGACTTCACGATCGGCGGCATCAAGCCCCAGACCACGCAGACGGCCACCTTCCCGTTCAATCAGGCCAACAACGTCGTGGTGACCAACCCGATGACGATGACCCCGGGTGGCGTGCTGAACCTCGGCTCGTTCCTGCTGAACGACAAGATCAACCTCGACATGCGCATCGCCGCGGCCGAGCTGAATGGCGAGGGCAAGGTGGTCTCCAGCCCGCGCGTCGTCACGCTCGACAACGCCGAGGCGATGATCGAGCAGGGCTTGTCGATCCCGTTCCAGACCTTCCAGAACGGCGATGCCCAGCTCGAGTTCGTGGACGCGGTGCTGTCGCTCAAGGTGAAGCCGCACATCACGGCCGACAAGAGCATCATCATGGAGATCGAGGTGACCCGGAACGCGCCCGACAACAGCGTGTCGACGCCGACCGGCTCGCCCGCGATCCAGAAGAACCAGGCGAAGACCGAGACCCTGGTGAAGGACGGCCAGACGCTGGTGCTCGGCGGCATCTACGTGGTCGACACCACGGAGAACTCCCAGCGGGTCCCCGGCCTGTGGAAGATCCCGGTGCTCGGTGCCGCCTTCCGCAACTGGAACAATACGGACAACCGCAAGGAGCTGCTGATCTTCGTGACGCCGTCGATCGTGCTCTCGCCGGAGTCGGCGAGCTAGCGCGGACCGGTTCGGTTCGAGGGGGGAGAGCAGGGCGGGGGAGGCTTCGGCCTCTCCCGCCTTCTCTTATACTGGCCACGTGGCGCGCCGGGAGACGATCTGGCTGGTCGGCCTGATGGGGGCCGGCAAGTCCACCGCGGGCCGGCGGCTGGCCGAGCGGCTGGGGCGCCCCTTCGTCGACAGCGACGAGATGATCGAGCGCGAGGCGGGCGCCTCGATCGCCGAGATCTTCGCGAGCGAAGGCGAGCCGGCCTTTCGCGCACGCGAGCGCGCCGCCCTCGAGCGCGTGGCTGCGCGCGGCGCCGTGGTGGCGCTCGGCGGCGGCGCGATCGCCCAGCCGGGCGCGGCCGCGCGGCTGGCGCGCAGCGGCACGATCGTGTGGCTCCGCGCGCGGCCGGAGACCCTCGCGTCGCGCATCGGTGAGACGGAAGCGCGCCCGCTCCTCGGCGGCCTGCGCGGCGAGGCGCGGGTCCAGCGCCTGCGCGAGCTCCTGGCCGAGCGCGAGCCGCACTACGCGAGCGCCCATCTCGCGATCGACACCGATGCGCTCGACCTGGACGCGGTCGCGGCGCGCCTCGCCGCGGAGCTCGCCGCGCTCGGCCGCCGCCCGCGCGCCGGCCCGGTGCCATCCCTGCGCACCGTCCGCGTCGAGCTCGGCGAGCGCAGCTATCCGATCCGCATCGGCTTCGATCACCTCGATGCGGCTGGCGCCGCCGTGGCGGAGCTCACCAAGGCGCGCCGCGCCGCGGTGGTGAGCGTGCCCGGCGTCGCGCGGCGCTACGCGGCGCCGCTCGAGCGCGGCCTGCGGGCGGCGGGACTGCGCGTGCGGCGCCTGCTCGTGCCCGACGGCGAGCGCGCCAAGTCGCTGCGCCAGGTCGCTCGCCTCTACGACGCGCTCCTCGACTTCGACGCCGACCGCAGCACGGTGGTGGTTGCCCTCGGCGGCGGCGTGGTCGGCGATCTCGCGGGCTTCGTCGCCGCGACCTGGCTGCGCGGCGTCCCCTTCGTGCAGGTGCCGACGACGCTGCTGGCGATGGCAGACGCGAGCGTGGGCGGCAAGGTGGCCGTCGACCTGCCGCGCGGGAAGAACCTGGTCGGCGCCTTCCACCAGCCGAGGCTCGTCTGGATCGACGTCGCCACGCTGCGGACCCTGCCGCGGCGCCAGCGCGCCGCCGGCCTGGTCGAGGTCATCAAGCACGGGGCGATCCTCGACGCCGGCCTCTTCGAGCGCTTCGAGCGCGATCTCGAGCGGATCCTCGAGCTCGAGCCGGGCCCCACGGTCGAGGTGCTGGAGCGCTCCTGCGCGATCAAGGCCCAGGTGGTGAGCCAGGACGAGCGCGAGGCCGGGCTCCGCATGCTGCTCAACTTCGGCCACACCCTGGCGCACGCCGTCGAGACCCTGAAGGGCTACCGGGGCATCCTGCACGGCGAGGCGGTCGCGATCGGCATGGTCTTCGCGGCGCGGCGCTCGGAGGCGTTGGGCCATGCCCCCAGTGGGACCGCGGAGCGCATCCGGGCGCTGCTCGCGCGCGCCGGGCTTCCGACCGAGCCGCCCCCGTACCCGCGACGGGCTTATCTCTCGGCGCTGCGTGTCGATAAGAAGCGGCGGGACGCACACGTCCGCTTCGTGGTCCTGCGCGGGATCGGACGCGCCGAGACGGTTCCGCTGCTGCCCTCCGAGATCGTGCCGCGGGGCGCGATCCCGGACGGACGGCGGCGCTGAGCCGCGATGCGCTCGATGATGGGAGGATGGGTGGAAGGGCTGGAGCCGCAAGCGGAGGGGCCGAGCGCGGTCGACGCGCCGGGGGTGCCCGGGCGCGACTTCCCGGCGCGCGCGGAGGCGCTTCGCCGCGCGGGCGAGCCGGACGCAGCGCTCCGTCTCGCGCGCCAGGGTCTCGCGCGCGAGCCCGACCGCGTCGAGGGCTTCGTCGCCGAGGCGCTCGCCCTCCTCGACCTCCACCAGCCCGAGATGGCCTCGCGCGCGCTCGAGCGCGCGCTCGAGGCCGCGGGATGTGCGCCCGCGCCGGCGCCGCCCGCCTTCGAGGCCGGCTTCGATGCGGTCGGCGACTCGGAGCTCGACTCCGCCTTCGCCAGCGCCAGCCCCGACCGCGACGCGATGATGGACGCCGACGACATCGCCCTCGAGGCGATGCGTGCCGCGCGGCTCGACGAGCCCGAGAGCCTGAGGCCCGCGGGACGGCGCGCCTTCGCCGCCGCGGCGGACGAGGAAGCGGACTTCGCCGCCGACTCGCCCTTCCAGACGCGGACGATGGCCGATCTCCTGGAACGCCAGGGGGATCCAGAGGCCGCCCGCGCGATCCGCGCGCAGCTCGAGTACCGAGGTGAGGACGGCAGCGACGAGAAGCGGGCGGCGGTGATCGCACGACTCGAGCGCTGGCTCGCCCGGCTCCGAGGAGGGAACGCATGAACTTCGAGCCGACCCTGCGCAAGATGGTCGACGGCGTCTCTGGCGCCCTCGGCATCGCGCTGATGGGAAGCGACGGCATCCCGATCTCCGAGGTCCAGGCGGAGGCCACCGAGGTGTCGGGCGAGGAGGCCGAGGCCGGCGCCGCCGGCGTCGAGTTCGGCCGCGTGCTCGACGAGATCCGCAAGGCCGCCGACGGGCTCGGCGCCGGGCGCCTCGAGGAGGTCGTGGTCGGCCTGGCGCGCTGCTGGCTGCTGTTCCGCGCGGTCGACGAGGAGCTCTTCCTGGTCTTCGCGCTCGCCCCGCGCGGCAACCTCGGCAAGGCGCGCTTCCTGATGCGACGCCACCTGCTCGAGCTACGCGACCAGCTGTAGATCCCGCGAGGCGGCGCGGCGAGAAGCCCTCGCTCCGGCGGTCTTGCGCGCGCGCTTCCGTCTCAAGAGCCTTCCTCCGAATCCCGATACGTCTCCGAGACGGGTCTCCTGCGGGCGGAGCCCTGTGCGCGGCCGAGCGCCGCTGCCGAGGGGTCTTTGGCGGCCATCAACAAGCGGAAACTGCTCGACTCGGCGCAGCGCAACCTGCAGAAGGGAGCGCTCGACAAGGCGCTCAAGGACTACCAGACCATCCTCGAGGCGGACCCTCGCGACGCCAACGTCCGCCTCAAGATGGGCGATCTCCAGCTCAAGGCGGGCAAGAACGACGACGCCATCACCGCCTACCTGAAGGTCGCCGATCAGTTCATGCGCGACGGCTTCGACGCCAAGGCCGTCGCGATCTACAAGCAGATCACCAAGATCGACACCAAGCGGCACGACATCTACGCGCCGCTCGCCGACCTCTACCAGCGACTCGGCCTGGTGTCGGAGGCGATGGGCGCGCTGCAGACCGCCGCGGACTCGTTCCATCGCGAGGGCCGCAAGCGCGAGGCGCTCGAGCTGCTGCGCCGCATGGCGAGCCTCGATCCCTCGAACGTCACGAGCCGGCTCAAGGTCGCGCAGCTGCTGCAGCAGGAGGGGCTCGCGGACGAGGCGCTCGCCGAGTATCGCGAGGCGGCGGCGGAGCTCGACCGGCAGGGCGACTGGGAGGCGCGTGTCGGCGTGCTCCAGCGCATCCTCGAGCTGCGCGCCGACGACGTCGATGCGCTCGCCACGCTGGCCGAGCTGCTCGTCGACCACCAGCAGGCGAAGCAGGCCCAGCCCATCGCGCGGCGGCTCGTCGAGGCCGACGGCGATCGCCCCGAGTCGCACGAGGTGCTCGCGCGCATCCTGACCGATCTCGGGCAGCCGGCCGCCGCGGTCGAGGCGCATCGGCAGGCCGCCGAGGCGTGGCGCCGCCGGGGCGATGAGGATCGCGCGCGCGCCATCGTGCAGCGCTTCATCCCGGCCGAGCCGTTCGCGCCCGACTCCGCGCCCGATCCCACCATCGGTGCGGGCGAGTCTCCGTTCGGCGCCGAGGGGCTCGGCAGCGAGCCGTTCACGGTCCAGGGCGACGAGTTCGGCCGAAGCGCCAGCCAGGTGCTCGAGGACGACGACGCCGAGCCCGCGACGCTGCCGGAGCCGCCGCCGCTCCCGCCGCGCGCCGCACCGACGCAGCCCGAGCTGCCGCCCAAGCCGAAGCCCGCGAAGGCGCCGGCGCCCAAGCCCACCGCCGCTCCCGCCGCAAAGCCGCAGCCCGCGAAGCCCGCCGCTCCGCCGGCCGTGAAGCCCGCTCCGGCACCGACTGCGAAGCCGGGCGCGCCGGTCGCGCCGCCGGCCGCCGCCGCCAAGCCTGCCGCGCGTCCCGCCGCTGCGCCGACTGCACAGTCCGGTGTCGGCGACGTCGACCAGCTCCTCGCCGAGGCAGGGGTCTACCTTCGCTACGGCAAGCACGAGCGCGCCCTGGCCAGCCTCGAGACCGTGCTCGCGCGCGCGCCCGAGCACCCGCTCGCACTCGAGCAGCTCGGCGAGGCGCTGGCCGGGACGGGCGAGAACGATCGCGCCGTCGCGAGCTGGACGAAGGCCGCCGAGCTCGCACGCGCGGCGGGCCAGGCCGAGCGCCTCGACGCGCTGATTCAGCGCATCGCGGCGATCGACGCGGATGCGGCTGCGGAGATCGCCCCGCTTCCCGCCGAGGAGCCCGAGCCCGACGAGGGCGACGCGGGCGAGGTCGATGCCGCGTCCCTCGACGCGGACGCGCTCGCGGACATCGAGATCGACGTCGATCCCTCCCACTTCGAGGACGACGCCGCGGAAGAGCCGGACGACTCGCTCGAGGAGGACGCTCTCGACGAGGAGGACGCGGAGTCCGGCGACGCGCCGGAGGAGATCCCGGACGAGCTCGAGGAGGGCGACTCGCTCGAGGCGGCCGACACCGAAGAGGCATCGGAGCCCGAGGCCGACGAGCTCGAGCTTCCCGACTCCCTCGACGAGATCGTCGAGGAGGAGGAAGAGGTCGTTTCGCCGCCGGACGCCTGGGAGCTGCCTCCCGACGAGGACGAGCTCGCCGCCGGCGACGCCGAGTCCGCCGCCGGCGAGGAGGAGGCCGAGGCGGGCGACGAGCCGTCCGAGCCCCCGGCGCGCTCGACGCCGCCGGGCGAGCTCTCGTCGACCACGACGCAGCAGATCCTCGAGGAGTTCGAGGAGGCCGGCTTCTACTTCGAGCAGCGCCTCTTCGCCGAGGCGGAGGCGATCTACCAGCGCATCCTGCAGCGCGCGCCGAGCCATCCCGGCGCGCTGCTGCGCCTCGGCGAGATCGCGGTCGAGCGCGGGCGCGATCCGGGCGACGGCGTCGCTGCGCCGGAGGATGCCACCGACTCGACCGAGCGCGCGCCCGAGGCGGAGGCCATGGCGCCGCCGCCGACGGACGACGATTCGCTCGACATCGCGCCGCCCGACGAGAGCGATCTCACCTCGCGCGACCTCCAGGCCGTGGGCGACGCGGCGTGGCTCGGCGAGACCGGGAAGACCCGCAAGCCCGATGGGGAGCCCACCGAGGCGCCCACACCGGCCGCGAAGCCCGAGCCGCCCGCGGCGAAGCCGCAGCCGGCCGTTGCGACCCGGCCGGAGCCTGCGCGCGCCGCCGTGGCCCCGCCTGCACCGGCGCCAGTCGCCGCGGCGGCCTCCGCGCAGGGAGAGTCCGAGCTCACGACGCCCGAGGTGGCGCAGGAGGGCGACCCGAACGGCGCCGCCTTCGACCTCGCCGCCGAGCTCTCCGAGGCGCTCGCCTCGCCGGAGCGCCCGCGCGCCGCGGCCGAGGAGGACGGCTTCGATGCGGTCTTCCGCGAGTTCAAGCGCGGCGTCAGCCAGACGCTCGGCGAGGGCGACGCCGAGACGCACTTCGACCTCGGCATCGCCTACCGCGAGATGGGTCTCCTCGAGGATGCCATCGGCGAGTTCCGCTACGCGCTCGGCATGCCCGCGCGCCGGCTCGACGCGCTCCACATGATGGGCCTCTGCGCGCTCGACCTGGGACGCCCGCAGGACGCCGTCGGCCACTTCGAGCAGGCGCTCGCGTCGCCCGAGGTGCCGGCCCCGCGCGAGGCGCCACTCCGCTTCGATCTCGGCCGCGCCTACCAGGCGCTTGGCGACCGCGATCGCGCGCTCGGCGCGCTGCGCCGCGTGGCCGAGCTCGAGCCGGACTTCCAGGATGTGGCCCAGCGCATCGCGGCCCTGGAGGCGGGCGAGCCGACCGAGAGCGCGGGCGAGCCCACGGCCGACGCCGAGGCCTACGAGTCGTTCGATGACCTGATCGCCGACTCGAGCGAGGAGGAGGCCGAGGAGGCCGCTCCGGCGCGCGAGTCGTACGAGAGCTTCGACGACGTCGTGGCCGACGACGACGAGGCGTCCGAAGCGCCGCCGGCCGCGGAGCCGCCGGCCGCCGAGCCGGCGCCCGAGGCGGAAGCCGAGGCCGAGCTCGTCGACAGCGCTCCCGAGCTTCCGCAACCCGAACCCAGGGAGCCTTCGCCGACGGCCCGCCGCCGGCGCAAGGTCTCCTTCGTCTGAGGAGCGTCGCGTGGAGCATCTCGAGCGATTCGGCCTCTCGCGGGATCCCTTCCGCAACGACTCGCAGCTCGACTTCTACTTCGAGAGCGCGTCGCACGCGCACGCGAAGCAGCGGCTCGTGCGCTGTCTGCGCCAGGGCAAGGAGCTCTGCGTGCTGGTGGGCGAGGTGGGCAGCGGCACCACGACGCTCGCGCGCGTGCTCTTCGAGGAGCTCGAGCCCGAGCGCTTCGAGGCCGGCATGCTGGTGGTGGCGCGCGGCATCGAGGCGGCGTGGCTGCGCACCGCGATCGCGCGCCAGCTCGGCATCGAGGATCCGTCGCCCGAACGCGCCGCCGCGGTGCGCCAGCTCTACGAGCGCCTGGTGGCGCTGCACGAGCAGGGGCGCCGCGCGATCGTCGCCATCGACGAGGCGCAGGCGCTCGCCGGCAGCGAGGCGCTGGCCGACCTGGTCGCGCTCCTCAACTTCGAGCACGAGGACGCGCGTCTGCTCTCGGCGGTGCTGATCGGATCGCCCGCGCTCGAGGGCGCGCTCGCGCGCGAGCCCGCGCTCCTCGGCCGCGTCGAGCTGCGGGTCCGCCTCGAGCCGCTCTCGCCCGCCGACGCGCGCGCCTACCTCGCGCACCGGCTGCGCGTCGCCGGCGGCGACCCGTCGATCCTCTCGCCCGAGGTGATGGATGCCATCGCGGCGCGCGCCTCCGGCATCCCGCGCCGCATCAACGCGCTCGCCGACAACGCGCTCTTCGAGGCGCACCTCGCCTCGCGCCGTCGCGCGACGGTGTCGGACGTCGAGCGCGCGGCGCGCGACCTCCCGTGGGCGCGGGGCGGCGACGAGCTGGCGCCGGAGCGCAGCGAGGCGGACGTGGCCACGGCCATCGACGAGGAGGTGGCGAGCGCGCTCGAGGAGCCGACCGAGCTCTTGGAGGCGCCCGCCCCGCCGCGGCGCCGCCCGATGCCCGTGCGCACGCCCGACCTCGACAGCACGATCCGCGCCGGCGAGTTCGACGAGGGTCTTCTGGAGACGGACGCACCGGACCAGACCCAGCCGGGCGCCTGGCGCACCGCCGCCCCCGTCGCCCCGAAGCGCGAGCCGCTGACCGACGAGGACGAGCTCGACGGCCTCTTCGTGGATCTGGTCGACGAGGCCTAGCCGGGGCGTTCGCTCCGCTCCTCGGACCTCGCCCTCGCCGCAGGGCCCGCGACCGGCCGGCCCCTTGTCGGCCGCCGCCGCGCCGCTCTATGTTTGGGAGGACGCGGGAATAGCTCAGTTGGTAGAGCATCAGCTTCCCAAGCTGAGGGTCGCGGGTTCGAGCCCCGTTTCCCGCTCCAGGAATCCCGAGCGCCTCCGCGGACTTGTCGCGGGGGCGCTTTCGTCTCCGCCTCCCGCCTACGAGTCCAGCGAGGGATCGCGACGGATTGGGACGCAGAGGGCGCAGCGAGCTCTCTGTCCGAGACCGATTCGATGCCCAAACAATCGGCAGGCGGTGTCCACGAAGGGCGCAAGACCCCCGCTCGCGTCGACGGACGCACCCTCTCGACGAGCGACACACGTCTAGGTTTGGACTCGACCTTGGTCTAGGACGCCTTCCGACTTCGCGACCGAAGCACCGCCGAGGTTCGTGCTGAATTCAGCTCGTCCGGGTCCTTCTCTGCTCGCTCGGGCGCGGCTCCTCCCATCAGCATCCACGGGGCGATTCGCTTGGCACTGACCTTGCGGTGTGCCGTTCCCGGGCGGGCCGACGCCCCTGGGAGAAAAACATCCATGATCGCCAGACTCGGAATCCGATCGATTGCTTGGGGCGCCGTCGCGGCGCTCGCGCTCGGAAGCGCAGCGCTGCTGCCGCGCGCGGCCGTCGCGGAGGACACCGCTCCGGCCGCCGCGCCCGCCGCCGCACCGCAGCTTCCCTCCTACTTCACTTCGACCAACGACCCCGCCAAGCCGAGCTGGCCCGACCCGACGGGTGGCTCGACCGGGGTGTGGGCGACGCCGGCCGGCGACGGTAAGGGCGATCTGCCCGACCAGCTGAAGCTGACCGACCTCTACGACCGCATCACCCACAACCTGATCTCGATCAACTTCGTCTGGGCGCTGGTGACCGGCTTCCTGGTCATGTTCATGCAAGCCGGCTTCATGTTCGTCGAGACGGGGCTCTGCCGGGCGAAGAACGCCTCGCACACCTCGGCCATGAACTTCATGATCTATCCGCTCGGCTGCCTCGGCTTCTGGGTGTATGGCTTTGCACTCGGCTGGGGCAATTGGTGGAACGGTCCTGTGGCGCCCGGGTGGTACGCCTCGCTCGGTCCAGGCCTCTCGGTCCTGAACCACGGCTGGGGGCTCGGCGCCGTAGCCGACGCGACGGGGGCCCTCACCGGCGCCTTCAAGTACGGGATCATCGGCCTGAAGGGCTTCTTCTTGAGCCCCTCGGTCGCCGACGTCGGCGTGATGACGATCTTCTTCTTCATGATGGTCTTCATGGACACCACGGCGACCATCCCGACCGGCGCGATGGCGGAGCGCTGGGCGTGGCGCAACTTCGTGATCTACGGGCTCTGGATCGCGCTGCCCTACTGCATCTACGCGAACTGGCTGTGGGGTGGCGGCTGGGTGGCACAGGCCGGTGTCAACTGGGGGCTCGGCCACGGGGGCGTCGACTTCGCCGGCTCCGGCGTGGTCCACGGCATGGGCGGTGTCATCGGTCTTGCCGGGGCGCTCGTTCTCGGGGCGCGCATCGGCAAGTACGACAAGGAGGGCAAGCCCCAGCCGATCCCTGGCCACAACATCCCGATGGTCGTGCTCGGCACCTTCATCCTGGCCTTCGGCTGGTTCGGGTTCAACCCGGGCTCGACGCTCGCCGGGACCGACCTGCGCATCAGCTTCGTGGTGGTGAACACGATGCTGGCGAGCATCACCGGCGCGCTCGGCGCGATGGTCGCGCTCGAGCTCAAGAACCTGAAGCACGATCCGTCGATGCTCTGCAACGGCATGCTGGCGGGGCTCGTCGCGATCACGGCGCCTTGCGCCTTCGTCTCGCCCTGGGCGGCTGCGGCGATCGGCGCGATCGCCGGTGTCGTGGTGGTCTACTCCGTCCTCTTCTTCGAGGCGCGCGGCGTCGACGATCCCGTGGGCGCCATCTCGGTGCACGGCACCTGTGGGCTCTGGGGCGTGCTCTCGGTCGGCATCTTCGCCAACGGCGACTACGGTGCGGGTTGGAACGGCGTGGTGCGCGACGAGATGGTGAAGCTCTACGGCTCGGACGGCGTGCGGGGGCTCCTGTACGGGGACTTCTCGCAGTTCCTCGCCCAGGCCCTGGACGTCGCCGTGCTCGTCGCCTTCGGCTTCTCGATGGCGTACGTGTGGTTCAAGGTGAGCAACCTGATCACACCGATCCGCGTGCCGCGCGAGGTCGAGATCGAAGGGCTCGACATCCCCGAGGTCGGAGCGCCCGGCTATCCCGACTTCGCGATCCGCACCGTCGGCGGTGCACACGTCGCCGCGATGGCCAGCCAGGAGTAGTCGCGAAGGACGTCTCTGCGTGGAGGGAGATGCGGCCGGGGCGCGCGAGCGCTCCGGCCGCATCGTCTCCGGACATGAAGAAGATCGAGTCTCTGCTCGATGCGTGCGGCGCTCTGCGGCGCCGGCCTTCGCGCCCCGCGCCCCGCTGTGAGGTCGTGACATGGATCTAGGTGCCGAGCTGCCGATCTGGACCGCGCTCCCCTTCGCCGGCCTGCTGCTCTCGATCGCCGTCCTTCCGCTGATGATCCCCGCGTTCTGGGATCGGCATCATGGCAAGGCGCTGGTCGGCGCGCTCTTCTCGGTGCCCGTGGTGCTCTACCTCGTCGGCGCGCACGGAGCCGAAGGTGTGGAGGTGCTGGCGCACAAGGCAGCCGAGTACACGTCGTTCATCCTGCTGCTCGGATCGCTCTTCATCATCTCCGGTGGAATCGTGGTGCGCGGATCGCTGTCCGGAACGCCGCTTCTCAACACGGCCTTGCTCGCAATCGGCGCGGTGCTCGCCAGTGTGATCGGCACGACCGGGGCGTCGGCGGTGCTGATCCGACCGCTCCTGCGCGCCAACGCGCCGCGGGTGCGGAAGGCCCACATCGTGGTCTTCTTCATCTTCGTCGTATCGAACTGCGGTGGCCTCTTGAGCCCACTCGGCGACCCGCCGCTCTTCCTCGGCTTTCTGGTAGGCGTGCCGTTCACCTGGACGCTGCGGCTGCTCCCCGTGTGGCTGCTGGTGAACGGCCTCTTGCTGGTGATCTTCAACGTCTGGGACCAGGTCGTCTTCGACCGCGAGGAAGCCGAGCGCCCGGGATCCCAGCTCGAGGAGGTGATGCGCCGCGAGCCGCTGCGCATCGAGGGCGTACGCAACGTCCTCTTTCTCGGGGCGATCGTCGCGGTGGTTGCTGCAGCGGGTCACGGCGTCGGCGCGGGCGGGCGCCCATGGCCGTTCGGCGTCCAGGAAGCAAGCATGCTGGCGATCGCGGCGGTCTCCTACGCGGTTACACCGGCGAGGCTTCGGTTCGCCAACGGCTTCGCATTCGGTCCGATCATCGAGGTGGCGGTGCTCTTCGCCGGCATCTTCGTGACCATGGCGCCCGCGCTGCTGCTGCTGAACGCGCGTGCCGCCAGCTTCGGGGTGCGCGAGCCGTGGCAGTTCTTCTGGGCGTCGGGCGCGCTCTCGAGCTTCCTCGACAATGCGCCGACCTATCTCACCTTCGCGGCGACGGCGTGTGGGCTCAAGGGCGTCGCGCTCGAGGGTCGCTACCTCGCCGCGTTCCTCGCCGGCGGGGCGGAGCCGGCGGCGCTGCTGAAGGCGGTCTCGGCCGGCTCGGTGATGATGGGAGCCAACTCCTACATCGGCAACGGCCCGAACTTCATGATCAAGGCGATCGCGGAGCAGGGCGGGATCGCGATGCCGAGCTTCGGCCGCTACATGCTCTACTCCGCCGGTGTGCTGATCCCGATCTTCGTGCTCGTCACGTTCGTGTTCTTTCGCTGACCGCGCGGCGGTCGAACCCCCGGGCCTTCCCGCCGGCCGCGCGCTACCTCTCCTCGTGGGGCCTCGTCGTCGAAGCCGTCTCATGAGGCTCGGAGCGTCGCGGATGCGGGACGAATGCAGACCTTCGACCTGAGCCTCTTCCTCTCGACGTTCGCCGTGGTCTTCGTCGCCGAGCTGCCCGACAAGACGGCGCTCGCGGCCCTGATCATGGCGACGCGGAGCCGACCCCTCGGCATCTTCCTCGGAGCCGCGGCCGCGTTCGTCATCCAGACCGTCGTTGCCGTCGTCTTCGGAAGCGTGCTGAACCTGCTGCCGCGGCAGGCGGTGGGGATCGGCGCGGGCGTCCTCTTCATCCTCCTCGCGGCCTGGATGTGGATGCGACGCGGAGGAGCGGATGCCGATAGGGCGGTCCGGGACGGCGGTGGGAGTCTTCTTCGGACTGCGTGGATGTCCTTCGGCGTCATCTTCGTCGCCGAGTGGGGTGATCTCACGCAGCTTGCGACGGCTGCGCTCTGTGCGAAGTATGGCAATCCCGTCACCATCGCGATCGCCGCGATCCTGGCTCTCTGGGCGGTCACGGGTCTCGCCGTCGTGCTCGGGAGCCAGCTCAAGGCGCTCGTCCGGCTGGAGCTCCTCAACGCGACGGCGGCCGTGGTGCTCGCCGTCGTGGGCATCCTGCTGATCGGGCGCTACCGCTGAACGGGCGCTGGATAGAAGAAGGGCCTCGGAGGTTACCGCGCCCCCGATGCCCCGGGCGGCGCACCCTCGTGCGCCGCCAGCCGCGGAGCGGTCCTTGACGCGGCTGCACGATCCTACGCAGGCGGACCGCCGAGCTTCAGTCCACCGTTGGTATGAGAAGGCGCCGGCACGAGGAGCGGAGGGGGCGGCTCCGGCGGCGGGCGAGCAGCGCCAGGAGCACGAGAGCCGTCGCTCTCGCGAGCGCTTCACCCGGCTCCGGCGCCGTCTCGTAGGCGCCGATGTCGACGCGCGAGCCCTGGATGCGCGCGGTGGTGCTCGTCGCTCCGGTCTGATCGAAGGCGATCCGGTCGTGACGCAGGGCACCGGGGTAAGCTCCCGGAGTGCGTCGGATCGCAGCCCTGGTGGCCAACCTCTTCCTGATCGCCTTCGCGATGGACGCGAGCCTCACGCTCGCTGACGCCCTCACCCGGCTGGTCTTCGACAGCGGTCTCCTCGCCGTTGTACGCAACCTCGGCGCCATCCCCGCGCTCGTGCTCGCTCCGGTGGTCGCCGTGCTGCTGCCGTTCCTGCCCGGGCTCCCGCTGCGCGCCTTCCTTCCGGCGCTCGTCTTCCTCGCGTGGGCGCTCGGCGGTGCGATGCCGCTTCCGCTCTGGCCACCCGAGCGACACTCGGGGCTCGTGCTGGCCGCACTGCAGGCCACCATCGCGCTCCTCGCCTTCGTCGCCATCCGGTGGCGCTCGGGGACGTGGTGGGTGCGCGCCCCCGACCTCGCCTCGAAGCCTTTCCGGCCGCTGCGCGCCCTCGCGATGGTCGTGGCAGCCGCGCTCCTCGTCCCCGCAGCGCTCGCGACGTACGGGGCGCTCTCGGTGGCGGCGACGCTCGAGCGCGCGACGAACGGCTTCATGCGCTTCGACCTGCGCGGCGTCGTGGCGAGCGAGCGCGAGTACGCGCGCGGAGACCGCCGCGTCCGCCTGGTGGGGCTCATGCACGTGGGCGAGGACGACGCCTATCGCGATCTCGTCGCGAGCTTCGAGGGCGGAGACGTGATCCTCGCGGAGGGGGTGAGCGACCGCGACGGGCGGCTGCGCGAAGGCCTCGCCTACGAGCGCATGGCCCAGCCGCTCGGCCTCGTCGTGCAGCCCTCGATCGAGGAGGCGCTCTCCGATCTCGAGGACGGGGACGCGAGCCCCGAGAGCGGTCCGCAGATCGTGCACGCCGACGTCGACATGGACGACCTCTCGGACGAGACGATCGCGTTCCTGCGCGCGCTGTCGCAGGTCTTCGCCAGCGCCGATCTGTCGACGGGCCTCGCCCGCGCGCGCGAGCTCGTCGCGACGCTGGACGCTGCAGCCGAGAGGCGCGTGGTGCAGGATCTCGTCGAGCGGCGCAACGCACACCTGATCGACGAGCTCGACGCGGCGCTCCGCGAGCATCCCTCGATCATCGTGCCGTGGGGAGCGCTGCATCTGCCCGCGATCGAGCGGGCGCTCCTCGATCGCGGCTTCGAGAAGACCGCGGAGCACAGCCGGCGCCTGGTGCGCTACGCGACGGTGATCGGCGCGCTGGGCTCGCTGCACGCACGGGCGCCCGAGGCCGCTCCCGACCGCGAGTAGCGAGCCGTCTTCGCGCGTCTGCGACAGGAGACGCTCGCGAGCGCCAGAAGCGCGATCGTCGCCTCGCCGGCGGGCTCCGGTACGGCCTGGCTGACGAGGATCTGTCCGCGCACGAAGTCTTCCTGCTGGAACGCCAGCCCGGGCATGATGAAGGAGAACGAGCCGGGAACCGCGACACCGCCCGAGAGGTAGGAGACGCTCGCGAGGACCTGGTCGTTGGTCGCATCCGGACGGGCGAGCTCGAGGCGGATCTCGTTCGCCTCGGCGGGCGGATCGAAGTCGGCGCTCGCCAGCACCGTGACGCTGTGGGCGTCGAAGTCCTGTAGGAGATAGGCGACGTCGTTGCGCCCGGTCATCGGATCGAACTCGACGCCGAGCTGCAGGACCTGATGCGCCGCGCCACTGCCCGCGGAGTCCGTCAGTCGGACGCCGTAGACGGAGTAGAGCGGCCCCGGCGGCGTCGTCAGCGAGAAGTCCCCCTTCTCGTCGAAGGTGTCCCCTGAACCGATCTGGGTGTCGCCACCGGTCGTGCTGGTCAGCAGCGTGATGACGATCGCGTCTCTCGGCGCCCCATCGGCGTTGTCGATGAGCGCGCCGTCGGCGCTGTCGAGATGGAGCTCCCCGCCCGACTCGGCATCGCTGGGGATCGTACCGGTCACGCCGTAGCTCGTGGCGCCCCCCGAGGCGAAATCGGGAGCCGCCGGGGGAGGCGTGCCGTCGCCGAAGGGATCGTCGAAGAACGCCAGCCCATCTCGGGTGATCGAGAAGGCGTCGACGCTCACGGTGAGTGCGTCGCCCGTCGCCGGCCCGAGCGCCGCGAGCAGGAGAACTGGGCAGAAGAGGAGCGGTCTCGTCACGCTGCGGCGTCCTCTCCCGAGGCGTCCGCGAGTGGCCGCAGGGATCGTCTCACCGAGCGCGCGGGCGAGTCAAGTGACGACGCGGCCAAGGCGCTTACGAAAGCGTCATCCGTGGGCCTCCCGAGGTGTTCCGGACGGAGATCGACGGCCGTCGAGCGCCTCCGCTAGCATGCCGCGCTCGCGCAGGAGGCGGAGCGTGCTCGTCGGATGCGGGTGAGGAGGTAGACGGATCATGGATGGCGCCGCAAGGCTCGGGATGATCTCGATCGGTGTTCGGCTCCTCGTGAGCGCCGCCTTCGTCGGGGCGATGCAGGCTCCGGCGCTCGCGGATCCATTGCTCCGGTCGAGCATCACGGCGCAGGTGGACGCGGGGCCGTTCGGCAACCCGCAGAGCAAAACAGACCACCTGAACGGACAGCCTTCCTTCGAGTCCAGCCTCCCGGAGGAGGTGATGCAGCCCGCGGTGCTGAGCGACCCGAGGGATCCGGACGCGAGCCAGCCCGTCGATTGGGACGCCAAGGCGCAGGAGGTGACGTCGGTCGCGGCGGGGTACGGGGCGCTCCACGCGGCGACCTCCATCAGCACGTCGGTCACCCCGTACACCGTGACGCTCGAGGGCTTCGACGGCGGCGGAAACCCCTTCTCCGATACCTTCACGACGCCGCTGGCTGCAGACGCATCCGCGACCGCGACCGCGCTCGCGGTCGACGACATCACCGTCGTCTCCGGCTCGCTCCCGGCCGGGACCCTCGTGGACCTCAAGGTGACGTTCAACCTCGATGGGACGATCGCCCCCGGTCCGCCATCCATGGTCGGCGGATTCGTCTTCGCGCCGACCGGGTCGGTGACCGCAATCTTGAGCGCGGGTGGCGGCGGCGACTTCTTTCCCGGGGCCGACGTCGAGCTGAACCAGCCCTTCAGCGAGACGATCTCGGTGCCGGTCGGCGACACGATCGAGCCGACCATCTCGCTGACGATCCAGGCCGAGGTCGACGCGGCCGCCGGCGTCGAAGGAGGATCGCCGGTGATCGATCCGGGCGGATCGATCGCCGTGGACGCCAGCGACACGGCGGGTCTCTTCATCGATCCGGCCACGCCCGGCGTCACGCTCATGGTCGCGAGCGGCCACGACTACACCACGCCGGTTCCCGAGCCCGGCCGCCTCGGGGGCTCGGCCGCCGCCGTCGTCGCGCTCTTCGCGCGGCGGCGTCTCGATCGCGGCTAGGCTTCGGAAGGAGGGCGCAGGATGGGCGACCCGCAGCCGAGCCGGTCACGGGACCTCGCCCGAACCACCTTCCAGCTTCTCGCTCTCGGCGCGCTGATCGCAACGATCTTCTGGATCCTGCGCCCCTTCCTGGTCGCGCTCACTTGGGCGACGACGATCGCGGTCGCGACCTGGCCGCTGCTGCGGCAGGCGCAGGCAGTCCTCGGCGGTCGCCGCGCTGCCGCCGTGGCGCTCATGACGACGATTCTGCTGATGACCTTGGTGGTGCCGCTCTACCTCGGCGTCACGTCGATCGTCGCCAACGCGGAGGACATCTCGGGCTGGGCGCAGTCGCTCGCGAAGCTCAGCGTGCCGGAGCCACCCGCGTGGATCGCGACGCTGCCCGTGGTCGGCGCGAAGCTGGTCGCGCGGTGGCACGAGTTCGCCGCGAAGAGTCCCGAGGAGCTGGTCTCGCTCGTCGAGCCCGTGGCGCACAAGCTCGCCCTCTGGTTCGTGGGGCAGGTGGGTGGGGCCGGGATCCTGCTGGTCCAGTTCCTGCTGACCGTGGTGATCGTGGCGATCCTCTACGCGCGGGGCGAGTCCGCCGCCGCCGGTGTCGAGCGCTTCGCTCGCAGGCTCGCCGGGCAGGAAGGCGTGAAGGCGGTGAGTCTCGGCGCCCAGGCGGTGCGAGCCGTCGCGCTGGGTGTGATCGTCACGGCGATCCTCCAGTCGGCCCTGGCCGGGATCGGATTCGCGATCGCGGGCGTCCCGTTCGCCGCGATCCTGACCGCCCTCGTGTTCATTCTCGCCGTGGCGCAGGTGGGCGCAGCCCCGGTGCTGATCGGCGCCGTGATCTGGGTCTACATGGTCAAGGGGGCCGGGTGGGGAAGCGCGTTCCTCGTCTGGGCGATCTTCTGCGGCACGTTCGACAACTTCCTGCGGCCGATGCTCATCCGGCGCGGCGCCGATCTGCCGCTGCTCTTGATCTTCGCCGGCGTCGTCGGGGGGCTCATCGCGTTCGGGGTGGTCGGGCTCTTCATCGGACCCGTGGTGCTCGCGGTCGCGTACATGCTCCTGATCGACTGGATGGGCGAGGGCGGGGAGATCGAGCAGGCCGGCCGCTCGTCATAGAGAGGGTCGAGCGCGTCTCGGCCGCCGGCGTCGCGCGAGCGCGCCGAGCGTCCCGATGGCAGCCGCGACGGCGCCGAGGCCGTCGGCCTCCGGCGCCTCGTACCGCGCCTGGAGGATCGGCGGCAGGTACTCGAGCCGCGGGCCCGTGCGGTGGTAGCCGGGGATCGGGTCGACGGTCATCCATGCGAAGGGCCAGTCGTAGGTCACGGGGCCCGACCACTGCGGGCTCGCAGCGTCGAAGTCGCAGACCTCGATCGCCGGCGGGTTCAGGCTCGGAGACGCGGCGCTCCCGTCCGGGTTCTTGGCGTTCTGACACCCGGAGCTGTAGGGGAGAGTGCTCGAGATCGGGCGGAAGGCGAGGAAGCGCGGATCCCATACGTCGTTGCCGGGGTTCGTCGTGGCGCCGGAGAAGGTGATGCCCGCGCCCGACTGCCAGCCGGTCGAGGCGATGCCGCAGCCGGCCGGCGAGCCACCGCACGCCGACGCATCCGTCACGATGCAGCCGGTCGAGCTCGCGAAGGCGGTGGATGCGCAGAGCCAGCTCGACGAGCCGCCGACTCCGGCATACACGTTCGGACCGATCCGGATCCTCCCGAAGCTCGAGCCGTCCACGATGAGCCCGTTCAGGGGGCCGGCGCTCGTGTTGAGGGAGAAGATCGTGCCGTTGTCGATGGTGAGCTGACCGATGGTGTTCTGGCTCTGCGCGGACAGGCGGATCCCGGTGTCGGTGGTGCTTCCGGCGAAGACGAACGAGTCGATCACGACGGCGGCCGGCAGGACCCCTGCGGCTGCCGTGGTGCTCAGGAACTGGAAGCTCGGGTACTCGCCGGGATCCGGCGGGTTCGGCTGCAT
>DATJPY010000026.1:0-5286 GCA_035506135.1 Myxococcota bacterium
TCCCGCGGCCAGGCCACCACGAGGTCGCCTCCCGCCCGGTGCCACGTCAGCGCGCCGTAGCCGAGGAGACGGACCGACGCGGAGGCCGGCAGCGCGACGTCCCCGATCCGCAGCTCGCCGGGCCGCGGTGTCCCGAGCAGGATCGCGTAGACGGCGGCGGCGCCGCCGGTGCCCGCCGGCTTGGCGGTGAAGCGCACGGCGACGCCGTCTTGTGTGGAGCCTTCGGCCCGCCGCCACGGCCGGGTGCCGTAGATCGCCTCACCGTTCGCCGCGAGCCACGTGCCGAGCGCCTCGAGCCGAGCCCGCTCGCGCGGCTGGATCTCGCCGTCGACGGTCGGCCCGACGTTCAGCAGCAGGTTGCCGTTCTTCGCGACGGTGTCGGCGAAGCTCCGCACCAGCTCGCCGGGGTCGATCAGGTCCTCGTCGGGCTCGTTGCGGTTGTGGCCGAAGGAGTTGCCGATGCCGCGCGTCGCCTCCCACTTGAACGATCTCGCATCGCGGAAGCTCGCGTACTCGGGCGTCCGGAAGTCACAGTGAGGCGGACGCGGTGGGACGAAGGTGAAGTCAGGGCGCCGCGCCAGGCGCGCGCCCGCGGCGTCGGCGAGCGCCGCGAGCGGGCGTAGCCGCAAAGCCCGCGCCAGCCAGCGCGGCGCCGGCAGGAAGCGGTCGTTCACGACGCCCTCGTCGATCCGCTCGTAGTAGTCGGCGAAGAGGCGCCACAGCGCACCGCCGTGCGGCGGATACGAGATGTCGTTCCACAGCACGCTCGGCTGGTAGCGCTCGATGAGCTCGCGGTAGTGCGCGTCGACGTAGCGCTCGTAGGCCGGATCGAGCGGCACCGCGGCGAGACCGTCGGCGACGCCCACGATCGGATGCGACTCGAAGGTCCAGTCGAGCCCGCCCGAGTAGTACACGCCGAAGCGAAGGCCCCGCGCGCGCACCGCGGCGGCCAGGTCGCCCACCGCGTCGCGCTCCGCCTGCCAGTCGGGCTGGCGCGGGTTGCGGACGGCGCTCGGCCAGAGCAGGAAGCCGTCGTGGTGCTTGGTGACGTGCACCACGTAGCGCGCGCCCGAGGCCGCGAAGAGATCGGCCCACGGCCCTGGATCGAACCGCCGCAGCGTCTCCTGGAAGCGCGCGCCGAACGCCGGATACGGCGCGTCGCCCCACACCTCGGCGTGGTGCCGTGCCGTCGGGCTCCCCGGGATCCGCATCGCGTTCCAGTACCACTCGGCGTAGGGCGTGTAGCGCTGCAAATCGCGGTAATGCGTGCGCAGCAGCTCCGCGAGCGAGCCTGCGCGCGGCGCCCAGGCCGGCACGCACGAGGGGCTCCAGTGGACGAAGATCCCGAGCTTCGCGTCCTCGAACCAGGCCGGGATGCGGT
Source organism: Myxococcota bacterium (assembly GCA_035506135.1). Classification (GTDB taxonomy): domain Bacteria; phylum Myxococcota_A; class UBA9160; order UBA9160; family PR03; genus DATJPY01. The sequence goes on from DATJPY010000026.1 coordinate 1,382, forward strand.
GGGCGGCGAGCGCCTTGGGATCCGGGGCGAAGCGAGTCACGGGGGCGCTAGCATACGCGGATCGCCGACGAGAGGAAGTCGCCCATGCCCGCCGACGACGCCGTCGCGGCGCTTCGCGTGCTCGAAGCGCGCGTGCGCGCCCTCGAGGACGCCGAGGCCATCCGCAGGCTCAAGGCCCGCTACGCCGAGCGGGTCGACGCGCGCTACGCGGACGGCCGCATCGCGGAGCCGGCCGCGGTCGAGGAGCTCGCCCGCCAGATCGCCGCGCTCTTCACCGAGGACGCGGTCTGGGACGGCGGCCCCGCGCTCGGCCTCTGCCGCGGGCGCGACGCCATCCGCGAGCGCATGGCGAAGCCGACCCTGCACTTCTCCTGGCACTACTTCGTGAAGCCCCGCATCGAGGTCGACGGCGACCGCGCGACCGGCCGTTGGGACCTCCTCGCGCCGTGCACGACCTCCGACGATCGCCCGATGTGGATGGCCGGGGTCGAGGACGACGTCTACCGCCGCGTCGGTGGCGAGTGGCTCCACGCGAGCATGAAGCTGCGCGTCGTCTTCATGGCGCCGCACGACCGCGGCTGGGCGAAGCGAAAGCCGGGCTAGAGCGACGCGATCTCCTCGAAGAACGGGCGCAGGTCGGCGCGCGCGCGCGCGTGTCGCCCGAGCGCGAAGGCAGCGATGGTGACGCCGGCCTCGCGCATCCGCGGCAGCGCGTCGAGCGCCGGCGCATGGGCGCGCACGCCGAGTGTCGCCGGGTCCCGGCCAGCCCGGGCGAACGCCTCGCGCAGGACGCTGACGCCGCGCGCGATCTCGTCGAGGTCGCTCCCGATCGGGAGCCAGCCGGCGCCGAGCTCGGCGATCCGCTCGACGTTCCGAGGGGTCAGCGCGACGCCGAACCAGATCGGGATGCCGCCCGGCTGCAGCGGGCGCGGCAGGCACGAGAGGTCGTCGAATCGGACGGTCGGCGAGTGGAACGAGGTCGGCCCTCCGCTCCAGAGCGCGCGGCAGGCTCGGAGCTGGTCGTCGAGCCGCGCGGCGCGCCCCTCGAACGGCACCCCGGCGGCGTCGAACTCCTCGCGCTGCCAGCCGACCCCGACGCCGAGGTCGAGGCGCCCCCGCGACAGCACGTCGAGCGTGGCGGCCGTCTTCGCGAGCACGAGCGCCGAGCGCAGCGGTGCGACGAGCACGCTGGTGGCGAGGCGGATCCGCTGCGTCGCGCCCGCCATCGCCGCGAGGACGACGAGCGGCTCGAGCCACGGCTCGTCGGCCGGTAGCGGGAAGCGCCCGTACGGATAGCGGTCGATGCGCGGTCCGATCGCGAGATGGTCGGGAACGGCGATCTGGTCGATGCCCGCCGCATCCGCCATCGCCGCCGCGTCGATGACACCGGCGAGCGACTCGCCGAAGAGACGCGAGATCCCGGAGAGCGTGATCGATACGCGCAGCCCCTCGCCCATGCGGGGCCGTACTATACTCCGCGCCCATGTCCGACGACGACGCGACGAGGCGCATCCTCACCGGCGCGAGCTGGGCCGACTTCTGCGACCGCCTGAAGCAGGCGGGCGACGTGATCCTGCGCGACGGCTCGCCCGACGACGCCTTCGACCGCGCCGAGGGCTTCCGCTACCTCTCCCGGCTGGCGCGCGTCGCGCTCGAGTCGTACATCGAGTTCGCCGACCCGCTCTTCCCAGTGCTGCGGCGCCCCGCACACGAGACGGTGAAGATCGGCGCCGACAACCCCGACAACTACTACCAGAGCGCCGCGGTGAGCGGGGCGCACGAGTACCGCCTCTCCGGCACGCGCGGCACCGTGCACTACCTGGGCTTCGGCACCTACGCCGGGAGCTATGGATCCAAGGGCCGGCGCGGCCAGACCGGCTACCTCGACGCGCGCGAGATGGAGATCGGGCCCGACGGGCGCTTCGAGGTCCTGCTCTCGGTGCGCGAGCCGAAGCAGGGGAGCTGGCTGCGCATGGAGCCGGACACCTCGAGCCTGATCGTGCGTCAGACCTTCGAGGACCGCGCGCGCGAGGCCATCGCCGAGCTTCGCCTCGAGCGCCTCGGCGCGGGCGCGAGTCCTGCTCCCGTGACGGCGGAGCACGTCGATCGCGGGCTAGAGGCGGCGGCCGCCTACGTGGCGGGCACCGCGGCGCTCTTCGCAGACTGGGCGGAGGGCTTCGCCAGGCGCAAGAACGAGCTGCCGCGCTTCGACCCGGCGGTGGCGGCGGCCGCGCACGGCGACCCCAACATCGTCTACTACCACGGCTACTGGGAGCTCGGGCCCGACGAGGCGCTCGTGATCGACGTGGTGCCGCCGCGCTGCGAGTACTGGAACTTCCAGCTCAACAACCACTGGATGGAGTCGCTCGACTACCGCTATCACCAGATCGCACTGAACCACCACGGAGCGCGCCGGCGGCCCGACGGCTCGGTGCGCCTGGTGGTGGCGCACGAGGATCCGGGTGTCGACAACTGGCTCGACACGGCCGGGCACGCGCGAGGGACCATGTGCCTGCGCTGGGTCGGGGCGGACTCCCACCCCGATCCCAGCACCCGGGTGATGAAGCGCGCCGAGCTGCGGCCGTAGAGCGCGCCCGGCGGTTGCCACCGGGCGCCCGCCCCTGCCACTCTCCAGGGTATGAAGACGCGCCCCGTCCTCGCGCTGGTCCCGCTCACCCTGCTCGCGCTCGGCATCGGTCCGTGCTCCCCCTCGGTCCCGGACTGTCGATTCGGGGCCGGCGCCCTGCCGGTCGACACGCTGCCGCCCGGAACGCCGCACGGCGACGCGATCCCGATCCAGCACATCGTGGTGCTGATGCAGGAGAACCGGTCCTTCGACCACTACTTCGACCAGCTCTTCCGCGAGAACGCCCCGCCGGCGCGCCGGCTGGCTCCCCTGCCGCCGAACCCCGATCCCCTCGGCGGCCCCCCGATCCACCCGTTCCACCAGACCCACGTCTGCGAGGTCGCCGACCTGAACCACTCCTGGGACGGCACGCACAACTCGTGGGACAACGGCCAGATGGACGGCTTCACCGCCGCCAACGAGAACGCGCTCGACCCGAACGGCTCGCGAACCATGGGCTACCACGACGGCGCCGACCTGCCCTTCTACTACGCGCTCTACTCCACCTTCGCGATGGGCGACCGCTACTTCGCGTCGGTGCTGGGGCCGACCTATCCGAACCGCCTCTACCTCTTCGCTGCCACGTCGTTCGGCCACATCAAGAACGACTTCCCGAAGAAGGGCGAGTACTCGCCGAGCATCTTCGATCGCATGGACGACGGCGGCGTGTCGTGGAAGGTCTACTACAGCGACCTGCCCTTCACGGTGCTGCTCGACCGCGTGATCAAGTCCCCGGCCAAGCAGGCGACGATGGACCAGTTCTACGCCGACGCCGCCGCCGGCACGCTGCCGCAGGTGAGCGTGCTCGAGCCGGCGTACTTCGGCACGGCGGCCGAGGAGTCCGACGAGCACCCGCCGTCGGACTTCCAGGTGGGCCAGAACTTCGTGGCGGGCGTGATCCAGGCGCTCTTCGCGAGCCCCAACTGGCCGACCTCGGCGCTCTTCCTCACCTACGACGAGCACGGCGGCTACTACGACCACGTCCCGCCGCCGGCCGCCTGCGTGCCCGGCGACAAGCCGCCGATGCTCCAGCCCGGCAACTACGTCGCCGACTTCGACCACTTCGGCGTGCGCGTGCCGTTCGTCGTGATCTCGCCCTTCTCGAAGCCGCACTTCCTGTCGCACGTGCCCCACGATCACACCTCGATCACGCGCTTCATCGAGGCGCGCTTCGACCTGCCGGCGCTCACCGGCCGCGACGCCAACTCGGTCCCGCCGTTCGAGTTCTTTGACTTCGAACACCCGGCGTTCCTGACGCCGCCGTCGCTCCCCGACGCGC
>DATJPY010000027.1:0-3627 GCA_035506135.1 Myxococcota bacterium
TGGTCGGCGACCGCGTCGACCGCGCCCTTGCGCAGCCGCCGGCCGCCCAGGTCGCAGCCGCTCATGCGCGTCTGCGCGCTGAAGGCGACCAGTCGCGCGTCGGGCTCCAGCTTCGCGCGCACCGATCCGTGGCGCTCGCGCACGAGCGTCACGATCGAGCGGCCCTCGGGCGTCTCGTCGGCGGCGCTCGCCAGGAGCGCCGCCTCGGCGAGCTCCTCGATCGCCACGCCGGCGCCGGGGATCAGCTCGCCGGCGACGCGGTTGCCGACCGTGATCGTGCCGGTCTTGTCGAGCAGCAGCGTGTCGACGTCGCCGGAGGCCTCGATGGCGCGCCCGCTCATCGCCAGCACGTTCTTCTGGATCAGGCGGTCCATGCCGGCGATCCCGATCGCCGAGAGCAGGCCCCCGATCGTGGTCGGGATCAGGCACACCAGGAGCGCCACCATCACGGTCACGGTCAGCTTCACGCCGCCGTAGGCGGCCAGCGGCACCAGCGTCGCGCAGGCCAGCAGGAAGATGAGGGTGAGCGCGGCGAGCAGGATGTTGAGCGCGATCTCGTTCGGCGTCTTCTGGCGGGCGGCGCCCTCGACGAGCGAGATCATGCGCTCGAGGAACGACTCGCCCGGATTGGCCGTGATGCGCACGAGGATGCGGTCCGAGAGCACCTTGGTGCCGCCCGTCACGGCGGAGCGGTCGCCGCCGCTCTCGCGGATCACGGGCGCCGACTCGCCGGTCACGGCCGACTCGTCGACCGAGGCGATGCCGTGGATCACCTCGCCGTCGCCCGGGATCAGCTCGCCGGCCTCGACCGCGACGACGTCGCCGCGCCGGAGCTGCGACGCGGGGACCGTCTCGAAGTCGTCGCCCTGGCGCTGGCGACGGGCGCTGGTCTCGCGCCGCATCTTGCGCAGCGTGTCCGCCTGCGCCTTGCCGCGCCCCTCGGCCACGCTCTCGGCGTAGTTGGCGAAGAGCACCGTGAACCAGAGCCAGACCGTCACGGCGCCGGTGAACCAGAGCGGAGCCGAGTCCGGCCGCGGCGCGAGCGCGTCGCGCAGCCACAGCAGCGTGGTGAGCACGCTGCCGACCTCGACCACGAACATCACCGGGTTCCGGACCTGCACGTGCGGCGCCAGCTTGCGGAGGCTGTCGAGCGCCGCCCGCGTCAGGATCTCGGGATCGAAGAGGGAGATGCGCCGTGCCCTGGGACCTGCCATTTCATCCTCTCAGAACAGCTTCCCGCTGCGGGCCAGGAAGTGCTCGACGATCGGCCCGAGCGAGATCGCGGGGAAGAAGGTGAGCGCTCCGACGATCACCACGACGCCGACCAGCAGCACCGCGAAGAGCGCGCCGTCGGTCGGAAAGGTGCCGAGGCTCGGGGGCACCACCTTCTTGCCGACCATCGTCCCCGCGATGCCGAGCGCGGGCACGATCATCAGGAAGCGGCCGGCCAGCATCGCCACCGCCATCGCGCTGTTCCACCAGAGCGTGTTGGTGTTGAGGCCGGCGAAGGCCGAGCCGTTGTTGCCCGCGGCGCTCGAGAACGCGTACAACACCTCGGAGAGGCCGTGCGGTCCGGCGTTGTTCAGCGACGAGACCCCGTAGGGAGCCACGGCGCCCCAGGCGGCGAACAGCAGGATGATCGCCGGGAAGATCAGGATGTAGAGCGAGGCCAGCTTCATCTCGCGCGCCTCGATCTTCTTGCCCAGGTACTCGGGCGTGCGCCCGACCATCAGCCCGGCGATGAAGACCGAGATCACCACGTAGACGAGCATCCCGTACAGGCCGGCGCCGACGCCGCCGAACACCACCTCGCCGAGCTGGATGTTGAAGAGCGGCACCAGCCCGCCGAGCGGTGTGTAGCTGTCGTGCATCGAGTTCACGGCGCCGCACGACGCGTCGGTGGTCACGGTGGCGAACAGCGCCGAGGCGGCGATGCCGAAGCGCGCCTCCTTGCCCTCCAGGTTCCCGGCGCGCTGGTCGACCGCCAGCGACGCGAGGGCAGGGTTCGGGTGCGACTCGGCCCAGTACGCCGCGGTCACGCCCGCGAAGAAGAGCAGCGCCATCGCGGCGAAGATCGCCCAGCCCTGGCGCGTGTCGCGCGCCATGCGGCCGAAGGTGTAGGTGAGCGCGGCGGGGATGGCGAAGATCAGCCAGGTCGCGAAGAAGTTCGCGAGCGGCGTCGGGTTCTCGAAGGGATGCGACGAGTTGGCGTTGAAGAAGCCTCCGCCGTTGGTGCCGAGCTGCTTGATGATCTCCTGCGACGCCACCGGGCCCATCGCGAGCGTCTGCTTGGCGCCCTCGAGCGTCGTGATCTGGAGATAGGGCGAGAAATTCTGGATCACGCCGCTCGCCGCCAGCAGCAGCGCGCCCACGACCGACATCGGAAGCAGCACGTAGACGAGGCTCCGGATCACGTCGACCCAGAAGTTTCCGATCGTGCGCGGCGCGCCCTCGGGCGTCACGCGCGTTAGTCCGCGGGCGAGGGCGATCGCGATCGCGATGCCGGAGGCCGCCGACGTGAAGTTGTGCCATGCCAGCCCCGCCATCTGCGACAGGTAGCTCATCGTCGACTCGCCGCCGTACGACTGCCAGTTGGTGTTGGTGACGAAGCTCGACGCCGTGTTCCAGGCGAGGTCCGCCGGCACCGCCGAGAGGCCCTGCGGATTGAGCGGGAGCGCGGCCTGCAGACGCAGGATCGCGTAGGTTCCGAGGACGCCGAAGGCGCTGAAGGCGAGCAGCGCGAAGGCGTACTCGAGCCACGTCTGCTCGCGGCGCGGGTCGACGCCGCCGAGAGCGCAGAGCGCGCGCTCGAGCGGGCCGAACAGGCGCTCCAGCGGGCGGCGCTCGCCCTCGAAGACGCGGAACAGGTAGATCCCGAGCGGCCGGGTCACCGCCAGCACCGCCGCCGAGAAGGCGGCGATCTGGAGCCAGCCGATGGCCGTCATGTGCCTCCTAGAACCGCTCCGGGCGGAGCAGCGCGTAGACGAGATAGACCGTCAGCAGGAGCGAGACGGCCGCGCCGAGCCAGTCGTCGAATCCCATGTGGAGGCTCCTGCCTAGAGCCGGGCGCAGGCCGCGGCGTAGGCCCACGCGATGGCGAAGAAGGCGACCGTCGCGATCGCGAAGGCGAGATCGAGCATGATTCCTCCGCGCGGCCTCGGTACGGCCGCCCCTTCGCATGCTGTGCATGCCGCGTGCCAGAGGATACGCCCGCCGGTGGCGCCTCGGCGCGAGTCGCCTTGCGCCTTGCACGATCGGGGCGCGCCGAGCCCTGCCGGATGCAGGCCGGCCCGCGCGCTCCGGCCTGGGCTAGACTGCGCGCCGAGCCGGCTCCGGAGGATCGAGATGCGCGCAGAGGATCCCACCGTCATCCGCTGGGAGACGCTCACCAAGCGTCAGTTCGACCAGATCGACCGCGCGCGCGCGGTGGTGCTGGTCACCTGCTCTCCGCTCGAGGTGCACGGCCCACACCTGCCGCTCGGGGCCGACCTGCTCGAGGGCCAGGGCCTGGCGGAGCGGACCCTGCGCTTCCTGCCCGACGAGCACCGCGCGCGCCCGTTCCTCAAGCTCCCGTTCGTGTACGCCGCCTGTGACGCAGTGCCCCAGCCTGGGACGGTCGCGTTCCGC
>DATJPY010000028.1:0-12065 GCA_035506135.1 Myxococcota bacterium
AGCAGGCCGTCGACGAGACCGAAGGCGAGCCCCCCGAAGGCGCCCGCCAGCCACCACCGACCTGCGAGAGGGCCCCGCGTCACCACACGCTCTTGCGGAGGCGCACCATAGCCAAGCGGGTCCCCGACCGCCCCGGAATCCAGCTCCGCGCCCGCCGGCCTTCATCTGACATTCACGTATCCTCCGGCCCCGATGTCGACTCGCCTGCTCCTGGTCGCGGTGCTCCTGATCGGCGTCGTGGCGCGTTTCGCCACAGTCACGCGCCCCTACGACGAGCGTTCCCTCGCGGCCTGGCGAGAAGCCGACTACCTCTCGATCGCGCGGTCCTTCGACCGCGAAGGCCTCGATCCGCTTCATCCGCGGGTCGACTGGCGCGAAGACACCCCCGGATATGCCGAGATGGAGCTCCCGGTGCTGCCGTGGCTGGCCGCCTTGCTCTATCGGCTCTTCGGACCCCATGAGCAGATCCTGAGGTTGCTCTCGGCGCTGTCTGCCGCTCTCGCCCTGGTGCTCTTCGCGCGCCTGGCGGCCCGGGTCGTGCCACCCCCAGGTGCCCTGCTCGCGACCGCAGCGTTCGCGGCGAATCCCCTGCTCCTGCACTTTGCGGGCTCGATCCAGCCGGATCCCCTCATGGTGCTGCTCACGATCCTGGCGATGGATTCGCTCTGGCGCTGGGTCGAGGGGGCCCCCGATGGCGCGCTGGTCGGGGCGGGCGCCTGGGCCGGCGCGGCGATCCTCGCCAAGGGGTTCGGCTTCTTCCTGGGGTTCGCGTTCGCCTTCCTGATCCTGCGGAAGCGGGGGATTCGGGCCCTCGCGGACCCCGCGGTCTGGCTCGCGGGCGCGCTCGCCGTCGTGCCGGCCTTCGCGTGGTACGCGTGGGCGCATCATCTCTACGTCACCACCGGCCTCTCGCTCGGCGTCACGAACGAGCACCACTGGATCAGCTGGGCACTTCTTCGCGCACCCCGCGAGCCGCTGCTCGGCAACCTTCGGAGCGAGGGGCTCAACGTCTTCGTCGCGCTCGGGATCCCGCTCGCCGCCTGCGCGTTCCTCCAGCCCTGGCGGCGCATCGAGCCGGCCGTCGTCTGGTATCTGGCAGCGGCAGTCGCCTACGTCCTCACCGCGAACACGTCCGGGACGGACTGGGCCCTCTACTACCACAGCATCTCGGTGCCGCCGGCCTGCCTGCTCGCGGGCTTCGGCCTCGCGGGTCTCTTCGCGCGCGCACGGGAAGAACCCGCGATCCGCGCCGGCGCGATGCGCGGCGTGGGCATCGCGCTCGGCGTCGCGCTCGTCGCCTACGGTGGCTTCCGGACCACGCGGCTCGCCTACTGGCGCGACGCGCTGCAGACCGAGGAGAAGGAGCTCTACCGCTGCTCGCGCGAGCTCGCGCCCCGCGTGCCGCCCGACGGCAAGATCGTCGTGCGCGGCGGTCCCTCGCACAAGGCGTACGGACACGAGACGGCCTGGAACGAGTCGCTCGCGTTCGCCTGGATGGACCGCAAGGGATTCAACTACCCGCGCGACGCGTACAGCCTGGCGACGCTGGACCGGATCGCGGCGCGCGGCGGGCGCTACTGGCTGGCGGAGCCCCCGGACCTGCTCGATCCGGCGCTGCGCGCCGAGGTGGAGGAGCGCTACCGCGAGCTCGGACGCTGCGACGGCTACGTGCTCTACGACCTGGCGCCGCGCTGATCGGGGCTCAGCCGCCCGAGAGATGGTCGCCGAGGCGCAGCGCCAGCGCCGTCAGCGTGAGCGTCGGGTTGGCGCATCCGCCCGTGGTCCAGACGCCCGTCGTGCACAGGTAGAGGTTCGGCACGTCGTGCGTGCGCAGGTTGCGGTCGACGACGCTGCGCGCGGCATCGTTGCCCATTCGCACCGTGCCGAGGTGGTGGCCGGGCCACCAGTTGACCTTCGAGCCCTCGGCGTTGCGGGCGCCCGCCTCGATCAGGACCTCGGCCATCACCTGGCGCGCCCGCTCGAGCCCGCGCTGCGTGTACCCGTCGAAGTCGTAGGTGATGAGCGGGACGGGCGATCCGAAGTAGTCGACCTCGTGCGGGTCGAGGCGGATGCGGTTGCGCGGATCGGGGAGCTGGTCGACGCCCGCGCTCAGGCTCGCGGTGTGCCCGAAGTCGGTCTCGATGCGGGAGAGCAGGGCGTCGCCCCACAGGCCGGCGGTCTCGGCGATCTCGGCGGGACGATCGCCTCCGGTGTTGTTCACGTTCCACAGGAAGGCGGCGGTCTCGGCGCGCGTCCCGGTGGCGTAGAACTGGAACGACTCGGAGCTCTCGAAGATCACGCGGAACGGGTCGAGCCGCTGCTCGAAGGTGCCCGTCGTGTTGGCGACCGGGTGGTTCATCAGGTGGCGGCCGAGGACGCCGCTTCGGTTGGCGAGGCCGTCCGGGAAGCGCGCGCTCGCCGAGAGGAGGAGGAGCCGCGGCGTCTCGATCCCGCCGCTCGAGACCACGAACACGTCCGCCTCCTGCGCGTGCTCGACCCGGTCGAGCCCCGCGTAGACGACGCGCGCAACTCGGCCCGACGCATCGAGCTCGAGGCGGAGGGCGGTGCAGTCGGTGAGGAACCGCACCCGCCCGGTCTGCTCCGCCGGCAGCGCGTGGGTGCGGTCGAAGGTCGCCTTGGCGCCGCTCGGGCACACCATGCAGAAGGCGCAGCCCAGGCACTCGCTGCGGCCGCCGTATCCGACCGAGTTCCGAGCCTGGGGCGTGTGGTGCAGGTCGTAGCCGAGCCGGTCGGTCGCCTTCTTGATCAGCTTGTCGGCCAGGCTGAAGGGAATCGGCGGCATCGGGTAGGGCGTGCTGCGGTGTCCCGCGAAGGGATTGTCGTCGGTGCCCGCGATGCCGATCTCGACCTCGGCCTGCGCGTAGTAGGGCTCGAGCTCGTCGTACGAGATCGGCCAGTCCTCGGCGACGCCGAAGCGCGAGCGCATGCGGAAGTCGTCCGGCAGCATGCGCGGCGTGTTGCCGAGCCAGAAGAGCGTCGTCCCGCCGAGCCCCCGGCTGCGCTCGTAGTTGAGCGGCAGGTTCACCTTGCCGTCGTTGCGGTAGGCCTCGATCGATGCCTCCGGGAGCCGGTACGGGTTGCCGAGGTCCCGACCGCTCCGGTACTGGAGGAAGAACCGCTCCTTCTGCTCCTCGGTGTAGCGGGGTCCGGACTCGATGACCGTGACGCGCTGACCGCGGCGGGCGAGCCGCAGTGCGAGGGCGCAGCCGGCGGCACCGGCCCCGACGATGCAGAACTCCGACAAGTCAGGACCCGACCGGAAGCTGCGCCGGCTGCTGGAACTCGGCGAGCCCTACGCAGTCGCCGGGCGGGTTCGGATAGCCGACCAGGCGCCAGCCCAGCGCGCTCGCATAGAAGCCCACCATCAGGCCGCGGGCCGCGAAGCGGAACAGGCGCCAGACGTCACGGCCGTCCGAGAGGACGTAGCGGAGTCCCCGCCCGACCGGCCCGGAGCGCACCATGCCGCCCACCACGTCGTCGACGAGCTCGCGCCGCTCGTTCAGGCCGAGGGAGGCGAACTCGCGGCCGTATCGACTCCGGCTGCGCGCGTCGAGAAGCGCTACGGCCCGCTCGAACTCGAGCCGATACCCCGGAACGTCCCGCGAGAGCTCGCGGGCGAAGTCCGAGCTTGCGGAGAGCGCTTCCTCGTTCTCGGCGTAGCGAGAGGGTACGAGGACCGCGGCGAGCGCTCGAAGCGCCGCGATCTGCTCGGCCGACAGGTCCCCGACGCCGCTCGATGCGTCGAGATCGATGGCGAGCCAACGCCGCAGGCGGGGGCTGTCCTTGATGCCGTCCTCGAGGGCTCGGAGATCGATCCAGCGGCTGCGGATCAGGGTGCCCACCGCGAGAAGGGAGGCCAGGCCCGCCAGGGCGACGAGAAAGAGCCGCCGCGAGACGCCCCGACGCGCCGAATCCGGCTGCATGGGCCGGTACCGTACGAACTACGCGGTCTCGGCGCCAACGAAAGGTGAAGCCACGAGCCCGGTCGCGGCGACTCACAGGGCCGGACGGCGCGAGCCGCGACCCGCGGACTCGTGAGCGGAGTCACAGCGAAGCGACTCCAATCGGTGGCAATCTGCGGGCGGGTGATAGGGCCGTGATGGGACGTGATGGGGTCACGAGGGTCGTGGGCCCCACGGGGATCGAGGGCAAAACCCCATTTCGCACGATGCGACACTCGGTGTTATTCAGAGGCACTCACGACGGGGCGGATGGTGGCGGTCGGAGCTCGGGTCGTTCCGGCGGGTGGGTGCCTGCTGGAATCAGACCTCGGATCCGGACCGCCGGCGGGTACTGCGCTTGAAGACGATCCTAACCCTGTTTGGAACGCGTCCCGAGGTGATCAAGCTCGCCCCGGTGATCCGGGCGCTCGAGCGCGGCGGGAGCGCGATGCGGACGGTCACCGTGGCGTCCTCCCAACATCGGGAGCTGCTGCACCCGTTCGCCGTGCGCCTCGGGGTGCGCATCGATCACGACCTCGACGTGATGACCCCGGGCCAGGTGCCGAGCGAGATCTGCGCGCGGGTGCTCTCGCGCCTCGACCCCCTGCTCGCGGCCGAGCGGCCCGACCTGCTGCTGGTCCAGGGCGACACCACGACCGCGCTCGCCGGCGCGCTGGCCGGCTTCCATCGCGGGGTGCCGGTCGGCCACGTCGAGGCCGGGCTCCGCAGCGGGGACGCGCGCAGCCCCTTCCCGGAGGAGATGAACCGGCGTCTGGTGACGCAGCTCGCGCACTACCACTTCGCCGCCACCGCCGACAACGTAGAGACGCTGCGCGCCGAGGGCGTCGCCGCCGACCGGATCGCGCTCACCGGCAACCCGGTGGTCGACGCGCTCCGACACATCCTCGCGTCCGAGGAGCCGTCGGCGCGGCTGCGCGAGGCGCTGGCGCCGCTCGCGGGCCTCCGCCTGATCGCGCTCACCACGCACCGGCGCGAGAGCTTCGGCGCGGTGATGGAGGGTCACCTCCGCGTGCTGCGGCGCTTCGTCGAGCGCAATCCGGACCTGGCGCTGGTCTTTCCGGTGCACCCGAACCCGGCGGTGCGCGAGGTCGCCGAGCGCGTCCTCGCCGGAGGCGAGCGGGTGCTGCGCCTCGAGCCCCTCGAGTATCCCGACTTCATCCACCTCCTGTCGCGCGCCTGGCTCGTGGTCTCGGACTCGGGCGGCGTGCAGGAAGAGGCGCCGACGCTCGGCAAGCCGCTGCTCGTGCTGCGCGAGAACACCGAGCGCCCCGAGGTGCTGCGCTGCGGCGTGGGCCGCCTGGTCGGGAACTCGGCGAGCCGGCTGGAGGCGCTGCTCGAGGAGGCCCGCAGCGACGCGGGCTGGGCCGAGCGGATCGCGCGCACGGCGAACCCCTTCGGCCAGGGCGACGCCGGCGAGCGCATTGCGCGCGCGATCGCGCGCCTGCTCAAGTGCGAGGAGACGGCGCCGTGACCGCGCGCGACAGCAACGGCGCGGTGGCTCCGGCGGCGGGGCGCCGCCACCTGCTGACCGTGGCGGTCGAGGACTACTTCCAGACCATCGCCTTCCGCAACCTGATCGAGCCGCGCCACTGGTATCGCTTCGAGTCGCGCGTCGAGCTCAACACGCGGAAGGCGCTCGACCTGCTCGACGAGTTCGGCGTCAAGGCCACCTTCTTCGCGCTGGGCTGGGTGGCGGACCAGATGCCCGAGGTGATCCGCAGCATCGCCGATCGCGGGCACGAGGTCGCCAGCAAGGGCTACTACCACCGCACCATCCAGGAGATGACGCCGGGCGAGTTCCGCGAGGATCTGCTGCGCGCCCGCGAGGCGCTCGAGCGCGCGTCCGGCCAGCGCGTGGTGGGGCACCGCATGGCGCGCGGACGCCTGGGACCGTCGGACCTGTGGGCCCTCGACGTCCTCGCCGACCTCGGCTTCGCCTACGACTCGAGCTTCTATCCGCGCGGCCGCGAGATCGCCGAGGCCCCGTGGCGCCGCTTCCCGTTCGCGCACCGCCACGCGATCCGCGAGATCCGCGAGTTCCCGCTCGCCACCTTCGACGCCGGCGGCTGGCTCCTCCCGGTGGCCGGGGGCAACTACCTGCGCCAGCTCCCGCACGGGCTCATGCACCGCGCGCTCGATCACTGGCACCGCCGCTACCAGAGCCCGCTGGTGATGTACTTCCACGTCTGGGAGCTCGACGCGGACCTGCCCAAGATCACGGCCGCGTCCTGGTTCACGCGCATGCGCCAGTACCGGAACCTGGAGCGCATGCCGTCGCTGCTCCGCTTCTACCTCTCGACCTGGAGCTTCGGGCCGATCCGCGAGCACCTCGGCCTCGCCGCGGAGGCCGCTCCCGCCCCGCGCGCCGCCGCTCGAGACGCCGCGGCCACGGTGCGGCCGATCCAGGGCCGCACCGCGGTCACCGTGGTCGTCCCCTGCTTCAACGAAGAGAGCGTGCTGCCCTACCTCTCGAAGACGCTGGCGCGGATGGTCGCGGACCTCGGCAGCCTCTACGACCTCCGCTTCGTCTTCGTCGACGACGGCAGCACCGATCGGACCTGGGAGGTGCTGACCGCGACCTTCGGGGCGCGGCCGGACTGCCGCCTGATCCAGCACGCGCGCAACGCGGGCGTGGCGGCCGCGATCCTGACCGGCATCCGCAACGCCGATACCGAGGTGGTGTGCTCGATCGACTGTGACTGCACCTACGATCCGCTGCAGCTCCGCGACCTGATCCCGATGCTGCAGGACGACGTCGCCCTGGTGACCGCGTCGCCGTACCACTCGTCGGGCCGCGTGCTCAACGTGCCGGCCTGGAGGCTCGCCCTGTCCAAGGGGCTCTCGGCCTTGTACCGCCGGGTTTTGCGGCAGAAGCTGCGCACCTACACCAGCTGCTTCCGCGTGTACCGGAGAAGTGCGGTGCACGATCTGCCGATCCGGGAGGCAGGCTTCCTCGGCGTGGCGGAGATGCTGGGCGTGCTGGACCTCCAGGGCAAGCGGATCGTGGAGCGCCCGGCGGTGCTCGAGGTGCGGCTGCTCGGGCACTCGAAGATGAAGCTCGCACGCACCGTGGCGGGGCACCTTCGCTTGCTCTCCCGCCTCGCCGCTGAGCGCTGGATGCCCGGTCGGACCAGCCGGGACCGGATCGATGCGCTCGAGTCGAGCGCACCGGCCGGCCGCGACACGAGGGTGAACCCAGGATGACGGACGCAAGGAGCGCAGCGATGAAGAGAAGTGCGGAAGCCGCGGACGCGCCCCTGGTGCTGCCCTCGGACCAGGACGCCACCGGGCGCACGCTCGGCGCCGAGGAGATCGCGCGCGTCGCCGAGGCGATCCGCAGCGGGACGCTGACGTCGACCAAGGGCGACTTCACGCGGCGATTCCAGGAGCGCTTCGCGTCGCTGCACGGCGGTCGGCACGCCTGGGCCTGCGCGTCGGGCTCGGGAGCGGTGCACGTCGCGGTCGCGGCGATCGACCCCGAGCCGGGCGACGAGGTGGTGACGACCGCGATCACCGACATGGGCGCGCTCGCGCCGATCCTGTACCAGGGCGCGATCCCCGTGTTCGCCGACGTCGAGCCGCGCACCTGCAACGTGACGGCCGACACGATCCGCGCGCGCCTCACGCCGCGCACCCGGGCGATCGTGGTGACGCACCTGTTCGGGAACCCGTGCGAGATGGGCGACATCCTGGCGCTGGCCCGCGAGCGCGGCATCCCGGTGATCGAGGATTGCGCGCAGGCCTTCCTCGCGCGCAGCGGCGGTCGGCCGGTCGGGGCGCTCGGGGCGATCGGCGCCTTCAGCCTGCAGCAGGGCAAGCACATCACGACGGGGGAGGGCGGCATCGTCCTCACCGACGACCCCGAGCTCTCGCGCCGCTCGTTCCTCTTCATCAACAAGGCCTGGGGCTACGGCGACCCGAAGCCCGACCACTACTTCCTCGCGCTCAACTACCGGATGTCGGAGCTACAGGGCGCCGTCGCGCTGGCGCAGCTCGACAAGCTCGAGGGCTCGGTGCGCCAGCGCCAGAAGATGGCGGCGCGCCTCTCGGAGCAGCTCGACGGCGTGGCGGGCATCGAGACGCCCTGGGTCGCTCCCGGCAACGAGCACGTCTACTGGAAGTACTGCCTGCGCGTCGACTCGCGCGTGATCCCCGGCGGCTCGCCCGAGCTCGGGCGCCGACTGAAGGAGCGCGGCATCGCCTCGGCGCCGCGCTACATCCAGAAGCCCGCCTTCCAGTGCGAGGTCTTCCGCGACCAGCGCACCTTCGGCAAGAGCCGCTGGCCCTTCACGCTGGCGCGCCCGGAGGCCGTCGACTACTCGCCGGCGCGCTTCCCCGGCACCTTCGAGGCGCTCGAGGGCATCCTCGTGCTGCCCTGGAACGAGCGCTACACGGAGGACATCGTCGATGCGCTCGCCGGCGCGATCCGCACCTCGGTGCGCGAGGCGCGCTCGTGAGCGCGGTCGTGCGCGAGCGGCTGCGACTCGGGCTCGTCGGCGCCGGCGCCATCTCGCAGTCCTACGCGCAGGCGCTGCGCGAGTCGCAGGCGGTGCAGATCGCCGCGGTGGCCGACGTGCGCCCGGAGGCGGCGCGCGCGCTGGCCGAGGACCTCGGCTGTCCGGCCTTCGACTCCCACGAGAAGCTCGCGGCCGAGGCCCGCTGCGAGGCGCTGCTCGTCTGCACGCCCCCCGCGACCCACGCGCCGATCTGCATCGACGCGATGCGGCAGGGCCTGCACGTGCTGTGCGAGAAGCCGCTCGCGCTCGATGCGCGCAGCGCGCGCGCGATGCTTGCGGAGGCCGAGCGCGCGAGCGTCGTCTTCACGATGGCGTCGAAGTTCCGCTACGTCGAGGACGTGATCCGCGCCAAAAGCATCCTCGCCTCGGGCCTGCTCGGCGAGATCGTGCTGTTCGAGAACGCCTTCACCTCGCGCGTCGACATGTCGCGGCGCTGGAACGCGGATCCGAGGCAGGGGGGCGGCGGCGTGCTGATCGACAACGGCACGCACTCGGTCGACCTGGTGCGCTACTTCCTGGGTCCGATCGAGGCGGTGGAGGCGGTCGAGGGCAAGCGCATCCAGGGCCTCTCGGTCGAGGACACCGTGCGGCTCTTCGTGCGCACCGAGCAGGGCGTGCTCGGCTCGGTCGACCTGTCGTGGAGCCTCAACAAGGACCTGGAGAGCTACATCGACATCTACGGCTCGAACGGCACGGTGCGCATCGGCTGGCGCGAGTCCAAGTACCGCCCCGCCTCCAGCCAGGACTGGGTGGTGTTCGGCAAGGGCTACGACAAGCGCGAGGCGTTCCGGCGCGAGGTCGAGAACTTCGCGGCCGCGATCCGCGGCGACGAGAAGCTGCTCATCACCGCGGGCGACGCGCTCGCCTCGGTCGAGGTGATCGAGGCCGCCTACGAGTCGCTGCGCCACGACGACTGGATCTCCGTGGGAGGAGGCGCGAGGGTGGGCGCTTGACCGCGCGCATCCACCCGACCGCGCGCATCGAGGAAGGCGTCGAGATCGGTCCCGAGACCGCGATCTGGGACCACGTGCACGTGCGCGGCCCGGGCACCCGCATCGGCGCGCAGTGCATCATCGGCGAGAAGACGTACGTCGCGTACGGCGTGACCATCGGAGACCGCGTCAAGCTCAACGCCTTCGTCTACGTCTGCAACGCCGTCACCATCGAGGACGGCGTGATGATCGCGGCGGGCACGATCTTCACCAACGACCGCTTCCCGCGCGCCACCACCCCGGACCTCAGGCGGCTGCGCCCGTCGGATCCCGACGAGTCGACGCGGCCCACCCGCGTCGGCGCAGGGGCCACCATCGGCGCGGGTGCGGTGATCGGCTCGGATCTCGCGATCGGCCGCTTCGCGATGGTCGGGATGGGCTCGGTGATCACGCGAACGGTCCCCGACTTCCACCTCGTGGTCGGCCACCCCGCGCGCTCGATCGGCTGCGTGTGCCGCTGCGGCGAGCCGTTCCTCCGCTGCGCGGAGCCGGGCGGCTTTCCGGCGCGCGCCGAGGCGGCCTGCCCGTCCTGCGGGCTGCGCTACGTCGTCGAATCCGGTCGCGTGACCGAGCTCGCGGCGCCGGCATGAGCGGGAGCAGCTGGGGCATCGTCGGCGGCGGCATGCTCGGCATGACGCTCGCGCACCGGCTGGCGCAGCAGGGCAAGCGCGTGACGCTGCTCGAGGCGGCGCCTCAGCTCGGCGGGCTCGCCAGCGCCTGGGCGCTCGGGGACGTGATCTGGGATCGACACTACCACGTGACGCTGATGTCCGACGCCTTCCTGCGGCGCATCCTCGCCGAGCTCGGCCTGGACGACGAGATCGAGTGGGTCGAGACCCGCACGGGTGTCTTCGCCGGCGGCCGCCTCTTCTCGGTGTCGAACACGCTCGAGCTGCTGCGCTTCCCCGTGCTCGGCTGGCTCGACGTGGCGCGGCTCGGCGCGACCGTGCTCTACGCCTCGCGGCTGCGCGACGGGCGGCGCCTCGAGAAGGTCCCGGTGGTCGAGTGGCTCGAGCGCTGGTCGGGCCGACGCACCACCGAGCGCTTCTGGCTTCCGCTTCTCCGCTCGAAGCTGGGCGATACCTACCGCGACACCTCCGCCGCGTTCATCTGGGCGACCCTCCAGCGCCTGTACGCGGCGCGCCGCAGCGGCATGAAGAAGGAGATGTTCGGCTACGTGCCGGGTGGCTACGCGCGGGTGCTCGAGCGCTTCCACGAGCAGCTCGAGCAGGAGGGCGTGGAGATCCGGCTCGGCTGTCGCGTGGCGCGCGTCGAGCCGTCGGGCCGCAGCGTGAAGGTCGAGCTGGCCGGCGGCGGGGTCGCGAGCTTCGACCACGCGGTGGTGACCGCCGCTGCGCCCCTGGCCGCCCGCCTCTGCGGCGGGCTCACCCCCGAGGAGGCGGCCCGGCTCGGCGGCGTCCGCTATCTGGGGATCGTGTGCGCCTCGGTGCTGCTGGCGCGTCCGCTCGCCGGCTTCTACGTGACGAACCTGCTCGATCCGGGGCTTCCCTTCACGGGCGTGATCGAGATGTCCGCGCTGGTCCGGCGCGAGCAATTCGGCGGGCACGCGCTCGTGTACCTGCCGCGCTACCTGGAGCCCGACGACCCGTTCTTCGAGGTGCCGGACGGAGAGGTCGAGGCGCTCTTCCTCGACGGCCTGGCGCGCGTCTACCCCGAGTTCCGCCGCGACGACGTGCAGGCGTTCCGCGTCTCGCGGGTGCGCCAGGTGATGGCGCTCCCGACGCTCGGCTACTCGGATCGCATGCCGCCGGTCGACGCGGCGGCGCCGGGACTCCACTGGGTCTCGTCGGCCCACATCGCCAACGGGACGCTCAACGTGAACGAGACCGTCCAGCTGGCCGAGAGCGCGGCGCGCCGATTCGCGGAGATCGCGTGAAGCCGATCGCCAGCCTCTCGCTCGACCTCGACAACGAGTGGTCCTACCTGAAGACGCACGGCGATCCCGGCTGGGAGGCCTATCCGACCTATCTCGGCGCGGTGGTTCCGCGCGTGCTCGAGACGTTGTCGCGGCACGCGCTCCGCATCACCTTCTTCGTGGTCGGCCAGGACGCGGCGCTCGCGAAGAATGCGGAGGCGTTCGCGCAGCTCGCCGCCTCCGAGCACGAGATCGGCAACCACTCGCTGCGCCACGAGCCCTGGCTGCACCTGTACTCGGAGGCCGAGCTCGAGTCCGAGCTGGCGGAGGCCGAGGCGCACATCGAGGCGGCGACGAGTCGGCGTCCGGCCGGCTTTCGCGGGCCGGGCTTCAGCCTCTCCGAGACGACGCTGCGCGTGCTCCACCGGCGCGGCTATCGCTACGACGCGAGCACGCTGCCGACCTTCCTCGGGCCGCTCGCGCGCGCGTACTACTTCATGACGGCGCGGATGGAGGCGGAGGAGCGACGCAAGCGCTCGATGCTGTTCGGCTCGTGGCGCGAGGGTCTGCGCCCGCTCGGCCCCTACCGCTGGCGGCTCGCCGAGGGGACCCTGCTCGAGATCCCGGTGACCACGCTGCCGGGCCTGCGCCTCCCGATCCACATCTCCTACGTCCTGTACCTCGCGAGCTTCTCGCG
>DATJPY010000029.1:0-26964 GCA_035506135.1 Myxococcota bacterium
CTCGAAGCCGTTGTTCCAGCGATAGGCCAGGTAGGTCGCGCCGATCATGCCGCCCACGATCGTCGAGCCGTCGCCCGAGACCGCTCGACAGGTGGACGAGATGGCACCGGCGACGAGGCCGAGCCCCTGCATCCCTCCTGATTGGGTCCAGCGAAACGGCAGGCCGAGCTCGACGATCAGTCCGGCCGCTTCCGGGGTCCCGCTCTCGCCGACGACGACGCTCCCGTCGGCGGAGACGCCGAATGCGCTGCTCGAAGAGGTGCCCTGCAAGGTTCCGAGTCCGGTGAAGAGCTGCGCGCGGGCGCCGCCCGCGGCGAGCAGGAGCGAGGCGGCCCACAGGCATGCGCGAGAGCGGCAACCCATTCGATTGTGACCTCGGGTGATGAGACCCCGATCCAGCGACGATCGATGGCGATGATAGACTGGGTTTGCCGCGGGGGCGGCGCCGAATCGCGGAGGAGCCATGGCCGACCAGCCCAAGTCGTTCTTCCTGTCTCCGGCGGCGCACGAGTACATGCTGCGCCACGGCACCGAGCCCGACGCGGTGCAGCGCGAGCTGATCGAGGCGACGCGCCGCCTCGGGGGGATCTCGATGATGCAGGTCGCGCCCGAGCAGGGCGCCTTCCTGACGCTGCTCACGCGCGCGCTCGGCGCCCGGCGCGCCGTCGAGGTCGGGACCTTCACCGGCTACTCGTCGCTCTGCATCGCGCGCGGCCTTCCCGACGACGGCCGCCTCCTCTGCTGCGACGTCAGCGACGAGTGGACGGCGATCGGACGCCCCTTCTGGGAGAAGGCCGGCGTCGCCCACAAGATCGAGCTCCGGCTCGCGCCTGCGGCCGAGACGCTGCGCGCGCTGCCCAGGGAGGAGGTCTTCGACCTCGCCTTCATCGACGCCGACAAGCCCGGCTATCCCGTCTACTACGAGGAGATCCTGGCGCGGCTGCGGCCCAACGGGGTCATCGCGGTCGACAACGTGCTCTGGATGGGACGGGTCGCCGACCCCGAGGCGCGGGACGAGCAGACCGAGCACATCCGCGCCTTCAACGACAAGGTCGCCGCCGACTCGCGCGTCGACGCGGTCATGCTCGCAATCGCCGACGGCGTGACGCTGGTGCGCAAGCGATGAGGCCTTCGGTGCGGCAGTGGCTCCTCGCAGCGGCGGCGCTCGCTGGACTCGCCCTCGCGGGCGCGAGCGCGGCGCAGCAGGCGTCCCACTGCCAGACCGACGCGATGGGGACCACGCGCTGCGCCCGGCTGGCCGGAGGCACCGCCGTCCTCTCCGGGCTCGGCGAGGTGGTCTGCGCGCCAGGGCAGTGCGTCCAGGATCCGCAGGGGACCGACTGGCAGTGCGCCGGGGAGGAGGGTGGCTCGGCGACCTGGGACTCAAGCGGACCGCACTGCCAGGGCGGATGCGTCCCGCCTACAGGGGATCAGTGCCGGAAGGAGCGGTAGACCCAAGCCCCGCGGGGTCTGGATTTGACGGTACTCGGGACGTTAGTTAGTAAACGATCACTAATGTCCGCTACCCCGAACCCGCTTCCGCCGTCCGAGGCCCGGCCGCGCCCGCGCGCGGACGAGCGCCGCGCTCAGATCCTGCGCGAGGCCGCCGGTTGCTTCGGGACGCGCGGATTCGCGGGAACCACCACGCGCGACATCGCCGGCCGCGTCGGCATCACCGAGGCGGCGCTCTACCGGTACTTCCCGGGCAAGGAAGCCATCTATGCCGCCATCCTCGACGAGCGCATCGGCTCGCCCGATCTGCTCGAGCCGATCGAGCCGCTGGCGGCCGCAGGCCGCGACCGCGAGGTCTTCACCGAGCTCGCGCTGGCGCTGATCCGCAGCGTCGAGGCCGATCCCTCGCTCCTCCGCCTGCTCCTCTACGCGGGCCTCGAAGGCCACGAGATGGCGCATCCGTTCCACGAGCGGCGCGTGAGGCGACTCCGCGACTTCCTGACGCGCTACATCGCGCGGCGCTCGCACGAGGGAGCCTTCCGCGGAGTCGACCCCTCGCTCGGCGCGCGCGCGTTCATCGGCATGGTGGTGGACCACCTGATCGTGCGGCAGGTCTTTGGCCAGCGCGACGAGTACCCGCAGCCGCCCGACCAGGTGGCCGCGACCTTCGTCTCGATCTTCCTGGACGGGATCGCTGCGCGCGCGGAGGACCGGCGCGATGGCTGAGGCCACCGTCGCGACCAGCGGCGTGCGGGTGCGCATGCGGCCCCTTCTCATCGGCGCCGCCGTGATCGCCGTCGTCGGGGTGGTCGGCTACTGGGCCGTCGCCGTGCGCGGCTTCGAGCGCACCGACGACGCCTTCGTCGACGGGCATCTCGTGTTCCTCTCGCCGCGGGTGGGCGGCCAGGTCGTGGAGATCTCGGCCGACGAGAACCAGCACGTGAAGGCGGGACAGGTACTCGTGCGGCTCGATCCGGCCGACTTCGAGGTGAAGGTGGCGCGCGCCCAGGCCGATCTCGAGGCCGCGCGCAACCGGATGGCGCAGTCGACCGCCGGCACCGAGGCGGCCGCCGCGCAGCGCCGCGGCGCCGAGGCGCAGCTCCGGCACGCGGAGCAGGAGTACGCGCGCGCGCGCAGCCTGTTCGAGAGCCACGTGGGCAGCCAGACGGCGCTCGACGCCGCCGTCGCCGCGCGCGATGCCGCCGCCGCCGACGTGCACGCTGCGGAGGAGCGCGAGGAGATGGAGCGCGCCGCGCTCGGCAACCAGGCGCCGGTCCGCCAGGCCGAGGCCGCCCTCGCGGAGGCGAAGCTGGCGCTCGAGCACTCGGTGGTGACGGCGCCCTTCGACGGCGTCATCGGCAAGCGCAGCGTCGAGATCGGCGCGAACGTCTCGCCGGGCCAGCCGCTCTTCGCGCTGGCGGACAACTCGGGGAGCTGGGTCACTGCCAACTTCAAGGAGACGCAGATCGGCCGGATGAAGCCGGGCGATCCGGCCGAGATCACGGCCGACGCCTTCCCCGGCGCGCGCTACCGCGGCCACGTCGAGTCGATCGCGCCGGCCACCGGCGCCCGGTACGCGCTGCTCCCGCCCGACAACGCCACCGGGAACTTCACCAAGGTGGTCCAGCGCATGCCGGTGCGGATCGCGATCGACGGCGACGCGGATGGCGGCGGGAGGCCCTGGCTGCCGGTCGGCCTCTCGGTGAACGTCCGTGTCCGCGTCCGCTGAGGCCGGCCTCGCCAGCACCCGAGCGGAGCCCGCTCTCGACGCCCGCGCCTGGATCATGATCGTGGGCGTGATGCTCGCGACCATCCTCGAGATCCTCGACACGAGCATCGTCAACGTCGCGCTCCCCAGCATGATGGGGAACCTCGGGGCGACGGTCGACGAGATCTCCTGGGTCGTCACGAGCTACATCATCGCCAACGTGATCGTGATCCCGATGACGAGCTGGCTGGCGGCGCGCTTCGGCCGCCGCCGCTACTTCGTCAGCTCGATCCTGCTCTTCACCGCGGCGTCCGCGCTCTGCGGGCTCGCACGCACGCTGCCGGAGCTGGTGGTCTTCCGCGTGATCCAGGGCATCGGCGGCGGCGCGCTGCTCGCGACCGCGCAAACCATCATGGTCGAGACGTTCCCTCCGCAGCGACAGGGAACCGGCCAGGCGATCTTCGGGATGGGCGCGATGCTAGGGCCGAGCCTCGGGCCAACGCTCGGCGGGTGGCTCACGGACCGCTGGTCCTGGCCGTGGATCTTCTACGTGAACGTGCCGCTCGGAATCGCCTCGGCGCTGATCTGCTCCAGCTATCTGGTCGACCCGCGCCCGAGTACGGTCCGCCGCACCGACCGGGTCGACTGGACGGGCGTCGCCCTGCTGGTCGTGGGGGTCGGCGCGCTCCAGACCGTGCTCGAGCGCGGCAACCGCCTCGACTGGTTCGAGAGCGACTTCATCACGACCCTCGCGGTGACGGCGGTCGCCGCCATCGCGCTCTTCATCTGGCACGAGCTGCGCGCCGAGCACCCGATCGTCGACCTGCGGGTCTTCCGCTTCCGCGCGCTCCAGGTGGGGTGCGTGTACGGCGCCGCGATGGGGGTCGGCCTCTACGGCAGCATCTTCCTGTTCCCGCTGTTCACGCAGCAGCTGCTGCAATGGACCTCCTGGCAGTCGGGGATGGCGATCCTGCCGTCGTCGATCGCCACCGCCATCGTGATGACGTTCTCCGGGCGGCTGGTGTGGCGACTCGGTCCGGCGCCGCTCTTCGGGGTCGGCCTGGCGGTGTTCCTGCCCGCGCTCTGGGGCATGAGCCACTGGACGCTCGAGAGCGGGTGGTGGAACCTGTTCTGGCCGCAGGTTGGGCGCGGCGTCGCGCTCGGGTTCATGTTCGCCCCGCTCTCGGTCGCGACGCTGCGCGCGCTGCCGCCCGCCGACATCCTCCAGGGCGCCGGGCTCTACAACCTGTTCCGGCAGACCGGCGGCAGCCTCGGAATCGCCGTGCTCGCGACGCTGGTCGACCACCGCAGCGCGCTGCACCAGGCCTATCTGGCCGAGAGCGTGACCGTCTTCTCGGAGGCGACCCAGCAGCGCCTGGCCGCGCTCGCCGCGGGGCTCGTCCAGCGCGGCCTCTCGCCGGCGGAGGCCACCGAGGGTGCCCACCGCGTGCTCGACCAGATCCTCGCCGCGCAGAGCTCGGTGATGGCGTTCCGCGACTGCTACCTCGCCATCATGATCCTCTTCATGCTCCTGATTCCGCTGGTGCCCCTGCTGCGCCGCCCTCCCGTGTACACCCTGCCGACCGAGCGCGCGTTCGAGCATCCCGAAGCCGTCTGATCCGGCGATCGCGCGCATCGGACCTATGCTCCGGGCGTGCCGATCTCGCCCTATCTCGAGCGACTGCGCCGGCGGGTCGGGAAGACGCTGCTGCTGGTGCCGTCGGTGACGGCGGTGATCCGCGACGAGAGGGCGCGCGTGCTGCTCGCCCGCCACGCGGACTCGGGCGCCTGGAGCACGATCGGCGGCGCCGTCGAGCCGAACGAGGCGCCGGCCGATGCGCTGGTGCGCGAGGTGTGGGAGGAGACGGGGCTGCGCGTCGATCCGCTCCGCCTGCTCGGCGTCTACGGCGGTCCCGAGTTCGAGGTCGTCTATGGAAACGGCGATCGCGTGTCCTATCTGACGACGGTCTTCGAGTGCCGCATCGCGGGCGGCGAGGCGAGGCCCGACGGGCGCGAGACGCTCGAGCTCACCTGGTTCGCGGAGGAGGAGATCGCGGCGCTCGGGCTCCCGCCCTGGGCCCGCCTCGTGCTCCACGACGCGTTCCGAAACGCGCCCGGTGTGCGCTTCCGCGCCCCGACCTGGAGGCCGAGCTGCTGACTTCGCTCGCTGCGCGAGCCCGCTTCGCGGGCGCTGGCCGATACTGCAGGCGATCGCGTTGCCTAGGAGACGTCGGGCTGCGCGCGCTACTCGGCGGCGAAGGTGAGGCCGCACTCGGGACACTCTCGTGCGTCGGTCGCCACGGGCGAGTCGCACCCCGGGCAGGTCTCCGCCTCGGCCCAGCCCGCGGAGGTGCCCTCGGGCAGGTCGGGGACCTGCGTGCGCGCGAACTCGGCGTCGATGCGCGCCGCCGCCGCCACGTCCTCGCGCCGCACGTAGATCGTGCAGCGCACCGCCCCCATGCCGCGGCCCTGCACGGGGCGGTCGTCCTGCGGCGGCAGCTCCACGCGCGACGGGATCCCCGCCTCGGCCAGCGCGTGCGCGAGGCCGTCGATCCAGCTCACCTCGGCGTTGCGCAACGCCACCAACGACTCGAGCGGCGGCAGCTCCTCGAGCGGAGCCGGCTCGCCGGGACCCTCGGCGCCCAGCGGGACGCCGCACTCGACGCAGCGCTCGACGGTGGCGACGTACTCCTCCCCGCAGCGGGGGCAGATCTTGTGGAACGACACCGTTCTGCGCCTCCTCAGGTTCGCCGCGCGGCGTGCCGATCCGTCGGGACGAGCCGCGAGGTACCCCACATGCGCAACGCATTCCTCTTCCTGCTCCTCATCACCGCGATCTGGGTCGGCATCGAGGTCATGAACCACGGGATGTCCGGGGCCTTCGGCGGCGCCTTTGCGCGCGTCGGGCTCGCGCCGGCCGCGTCGGCGGCCGATCCCTCGCTCGCGCAGCGCGCCGCCGGCACGCTCGATTCCGCGTATCGCCGCTCCGCGTCGCGCGCCGACCGCCCGGCCGAGGAGTAGCGCGGCCTCAACGCCGGGCCTCCCCACCCGCAAGCCAGCGGGCCGCGCACTCCGCGACGTGGCGGCCGTGCGCTCGCGCCGCCAACAGGTGCTCCTCGGTGGGCCCGGTGCGCCCGCCGCGCGGATTGGTCCAGGCCACCGGACCCCAGTGGCAGCCGCCGGCGCCGAAGCCATCCAGGCGGTTCGGCATCGACACGATCAGCATGCCGTGCTCGGCCAGGTTCGCGAGCAGCGAGAGCAGCGCGAGCTCGCCGCCGCCGCGCGCGCCGGCGCCCGCGCTCACGAAGGCGGCGCCGAGCTTGCCGACGAGCCGCCCCGACAGCCAGAGCGGCGCCATGCGCTCGAAGAAGGAGCGCATCGACGACTCGACGCCTCCCATGTGTACGCCGCTCCCGAGGATCACCGCGTCGGCCGCCGCGAGATCGGACTCGCTGCACGCCTCGGCGCGTCGCACCACGGTGTCCGCACCGGCCTCGGTGGCCCCGCCCGCCACGGCCTCTGCCATGCGCGCGGTGCGGCCGGTGGCGGACGCGACGACGACCAGGACGCGCATCGCAGCACACGCTACCACGGAGGCGGGCCGAGGAGGCGCGCGCACGCCGCCGCGAAGTCGGGCGGGTCGGGGCTCTCGGCCAGCACCTCGTCGACCGCGAGCCGCGCGGCGTGGAGCATCTGGCGCGGCGCGCCGGGTATGTCTCCGGGCGCGCCGTACGTCGGGTCGCCGCACACCGGGTGACCGAGGTGCGCGAGCGTGGCGCGGATCTGGTGCAGGAAGCCGGTGCGCGGGCGCACCTCCAGGAGCGTTGCGTCCCGCCCGATCGCGAGGGCGCGCCAGCGGAGGCCCGCGAGCCGGCGCCCGCCGGCCGCACCGCCGCCCGCGCGCTCGACCACCGCGACCCGCGCCGGCCGGTGGCGGACCACCGCGAGCTCCACCTCGGCCGCGCCCTCGCCCTCGAGACGGCCCACCACCAGCGCGCGATAGAGCTTGTCGACGCGGTGGGCGCGGAAGGCGCCGCGCAGCCGCTCCCACGCCGCGGCCTCGGTGGCGAGGAGCACGACGCCCGAGGTGTCGACGTCGAGCCGGTGCACGACGCCGCTGCGCAGCCCGCCCTCGCCGACGCCGTGCAGCTCGGGGTGCCGCGCGATCGCGGCGTTGAGCAGCGTCCCGCCCTCGCGCTCGCGCAATGGGTGCACCGGCTGGCCGGGCGGCTTGTCGACGGCGATCCAGCCGCGGCCGCGCGCGAGCACCGCGAGCGGCAGCTCGGGCTCGGCGCGCGCGCGCTGGGCGGCGGGCGCGGTGAAGTCCGCCACCTCGATCCGGCTCCCGGCCGCGACGCACACGCCCTTGTGGCGGCGGCCGAGGCGGCGGTCGTCGACGCGCACCGCCCCTGCCTCGAGCAGCGCGCGCGCCGCGCCGCGCCCCACCCCGAGCCGCGCGGCCAGCAGCGCGTCGATGCGCGTGCCGGCCTCGGTGGCGTCGACGACGAAGGACTGCGCGCGGCCGTCCGCGCCGGACTCGGCGGACACGCGGCCAGGGTAGCTTGCCCATCGGACCCGGGTTCGCGAGCCTCCGCGCGTGCCCGACGCCCCCCGCCGCGACACTCGCCACCGGCCGCTCGTCGAGGTGATGGACACGACGCTGCGCGACGGCGAGCAGACGCCCGACGTCTCGTACACGCCGGCCGAGAAGCTCCAGCTCGCGCGCATGCTGCTCACCGAGGTCCGCGTCGACCGCATCGAGATCGCGTCGACGCGCGTCTCGGAGGGCGAGCGGCTCGCGGCGCGGCGCGTGCTCGCGTGGGCGCGCCGCGCCGGGCTCGTCGACCGCATCGAGATCCTCGGCTACTGCGACGGCGACGCCTCGATCGCCTGGCTGCGCGGCGTCGGCGGCCGGGTCATGAACCTGCTCGCGAAGGGATCCGAGCGGCACTGCCGCGCACAGCTCCGCCAGACGCCGGAGCAGCACCGGCGCCGCGTCGCCGACTCGGTCGCGCGCGCGCGCCGGGCGCGGATGCGCGTGAACGTCTATCTCGAGGACTGGTCGAACGGGGTGCGCGAGTCGCCCGACTACGTGTTCGCGATGGTGAGGCAGCTCCGCGAGCTGCCGATCGAGCGCATCTACCTGCCCGACACGCTCGGCATCTTCGCGCCCGACAGCGTCGAGCGCTACGTCGGGCTCATGACCGACAGCTGGCCGGAGCTGCACTTCGAGTTCCACGGACACGACGACTACGGGCTCGCCACCGCCAACTGCCTGGCCGCGGTGCGCGCCGGCGCGCGCGGCGTGCACACCAGCGTGAACGGGATGGGCGAGCGGGCTGGCAACACGCGGCTCGCGGAGGTGGTGGCCGCGCTGCACGACCAGACGAGCTTCCGCACCGGCGTCGACGAGGTCCACCTCGGCGCGGCTTCGCGCCTGGTCGAGACGTTCAGCGGCAAGGCGGTCGCCGCGAACGCGCCGATCGTCGGGCGCGACGTGTTCACGCAGACGGCCGGCATCCACGCCGACGGCGACGCCAAGGGCGATCTGTACGCCAGCGCGCTGGCACCCGCGCGCTTCGGCCGCCAGCGCCAGTACGCGCTCGGCAAGCTCTCCGGCAAGGCGTCGCTCGATCACAACCTGCGCGCGCTCGGCATCGAGCTCTCGGAGCAGGAGCGCGCACGGGTGCTGCGCCGCATCGTCGAGCTGGGCGACAAGAAGCACACCGTGATGCCCGCCGACCTCCCGTACATCATCGCCGACGCGCTCGGCCGCTCCGACGAGCGTCCCGTGCGCGTCGACGCCTATCGCGTGGTCGTGGCCTCGGGTGGGCTGCCCGAGGCGCGCGTCGAGGTCTCGATGCGCGGCCGCCGCGGCGCCGCGAGCGCGACGGGCGACGGCGGCTACGACGCCTTCATGCGGGCGCTCAAGAAGGCGGTCGGACGCTTCGGGCTCGAGCTGCCGCGGCTGGTCGACTACCGGGTGCGCATCCCGCCCGGCGGCCGCACCGGCGCGCTGGTGCAGACGGTGATCACCTGGCAGCGGCCGGACGACGACGCGGCGACCTTCGCGACGCTCGGCGTCGACTCGGATCAGCTCGCCGCGGCCGTGGTCGCGACCGAGAAGATGCTGAACGCCGTCGCCACGCGGAAGGCGCGTTGAGGCGCGCACTGCTCGGGTTTCTGCTGCTCGGGGCGGGCTGCGCCTCGCCGCCGCACCTCGATCCGCAGTACCAGCCTTCGGCGAGCGTGCTCGAGGTCGTGGCGACCCTGCGCAAGCACGTGCCGGACGACACCTATCGCTTCGAGGCGGCGCGCGACTTCACCGGACGCAACGTCTATCGCTCGTCGCTGATCCGGCTCGAGAACCTGGAGCGCGTGCACGCCGATGCGCTGCGCGCCGGGCACCTCGACGACGTGATCGCCTTCGCCAAGGGACGCGCGCTCGAGCGGCTGCGCGCCTACGAGCTGGCCGCGGCCAGCTACCGCCACGCGGCGGAGCACGGCGGCGACCTGGCTGGCGAGGCCCAGCGCAGCGCCGGGATCTGCGACTCGCTCGGCCAGGCCGCGGCCATCGGCTACGAGCCCGACCGGCCGGTGTTGCCCGGACAGCAGCCGGTGCCGGCGCCGACGGATCCCAACGCCGCCGTCGCCGACTTCGACCGACGCGTGGCGCTGCTCGAGTCGATCGGCGAGGAGGGGCGCGGCACGCAGTACGTGTTCATCGCGCAGGAGGAGATCGAGCGCGCCGACGTGGCGCGCGCCCGTTACTTCGAGGCGAGGCGCAAGCTCGATCCCGACGGCGACGTGCGGGCACTGGCCGAGGCGCAGCGGGTCGTCTCCCGCCATCGCGACAGCAAGGACGCCAACCGCCACATGCTCGAGCTCGCCGACCTCTACGCGGCGCTCGCCGCCGAGTACGTGGAGGCACGGCCGCCCGAGAGCCTCTGGTTCGACCCACCCGTGTTCCAGGAGTTCGTCGACGCCGCGTCGCGGCTCTACGAGGCGGTCGCGAACCAGGACGGGACGCCGGAGAAGCTCGAGGCCGCCCGGCGCCTCGAGGCCTTCCTCGCCTTCACGCTGCGGGTCGATCGCGACCGATTCAGCGAGTGACTGCGGGGGATGACGGCGCGGCTCGCCTTCGGCGAGCCGCGCGCAATACTCCCGCCCTGGAGGGGGCCGGCGCGTGCTGAGAGCGATCGCTGGGGTGCTCGCGCTGCTCGCGCTGGTGGCCTGTCGGGGGCCCGCGGGGTTCCCGGACTCGCCGCTCGAGCTCCTGCCGTCGCGAGCGACGCCGGTGCCCGACGAGTCCGATCACGCGGCGCACGACCTCGCCGCCGCGGCGCTCGGCGGAACCCCCGGCGACGCGCAAGCGAAGCTCGCGCAGCTCGACGAGGTGGAGCGCCTGCGCGCGGCCGCTGGCGAGGCGCCGACCGGGCTCGCCGGCTACGGCCAGCACGTCGTCGACTCGACCGAATCCGATCCGATCGTGTACCGGCGACGCACCGCGACCCTGCTGCAGCGCAACGACGTCGAGCCCGCCCTGCGCAAGCAGCTCGAGCAGGAGGTCGAGGACGATCCCCTTCGGCTTGCGAGCATCCGCATCGGCGAGTCGCGGCAGGCGCGGCTGGCGCGCGACATCAACGCCTTCTCGCAGGCGATCGGCACCTCGATCATGACCGTGGCCCTGCTGCCGCTGCGCGTCGCGCAGGCGGCGCTCGGGGTCGCCGTCGCCGAGCACATGGACGACCCGATCAGCCTGCAGGAGCGACAGGCGCTCGCCTATTGGAAGGAGTTCGTCGAGGAGAAGCCCGACGCGCCCGAGACGCAGGCGCTGCTGGCGCGCATCGAGTCGATGCAGGCGCGGTGGTTCGCGACCAAGCGCAAGCAGAGCCTGCGCTCCGCGCAGCAGGCGCTGAACGCCGGGCAGAACGAGATCGCACTGGTGCTCGCCGACCGCGCTTTGCGCTACGCGCCCGAGGACCCGCGCGCCTCCGCGATCCGCGCGGAGGCGGAGCGGCGGGTCGAAGCGCACCGGGCCGAGCTGGCGCGCAGCCTGGGCGCCCCGCACGATCCGCCCCCCGACGCCAGCGACGACCAGGCGCGCAGCCTCTCCGTGGCGCTGCTCGATCCGCGCGGCGACGTCGACGCGGCGGCGCGCCCGCTCCTGGCGCGGGGGCGCGAGGGGCCGCTCATCGGCGAAGCGCGCTTCGCAACCGCGGTCTCCACCGGCGAGCGCGGGCGCGAGTCGGACATGTGGGACCAGATGGCGGCGCTCGGCGACGGCGATCCCCTGACGCAGCCGATGGCGAGACACGCTCGCGCGATGGAGCACGACGCGGACGAGAACCCGTACGCGGCCTTCGAAGAGGCGCGCCGCGAGGGCCGGGAGCAGCAGGCGAGCTTCGTCCTGCTCGGCTCGCTCGCCCGCGGCCCGACCCACTACGATCTGCCGCGGCCGGTCGAGTGGCTCCTGGTGGCGCCCTCGCTTCCCGGCACGGTCACCGGGATCGCCAGCCGGCTGATCGAGACCCTCTCGTCGCCGCCCCCGCCCGCGCCGGCGATCTACGCCTCGCGCTATCTCGAACGCCGCCCCGAGGGCGAACACGCCGCAGAGGTGCGCGAGTGGCTGGTGGCGCACGAGGAGGCCTCCGGCCATCGCGTGCGCGCGTGGGAGATCGCGCGCGACGGCAAGGGCTTCGACGAGGAGCGCATGGCGGACCTGGCGAACGGCGCCGCCGAGCAGGCGCTCGAGACGGCGAACAAGGTGAAGCGGCGCGACGTGCGGATCACGCTCCTCGGCGAGATCGCCGCAACCTTCCCCGAGACCGAGGCCGGCAAGCGCGCCAACCGGCTGGTGCACGACGACCTGGAGAGCGCGACGGCCCAGAGCATCCGCATCTCGAAAGGCTTCCTGCTCGAGAACCCCAAGGTGGCGGGCCCGAGCGGCCTCGCGCTGCGGCCGGAGCTGCTCGACGGCGTTCGCGCCAACGGCGAGCTCCACCCCGACGGCATCCGGCTGATCGGCGGGCGAACCCTCGAGTTCTCGATGGTCGCGGAGAGCGGCAACGAGTCGGACACGCCCCGGCTGATGCGCGAGACGGTGTCGCCCGAGCGACTCGCCCGGCTCGTCTCGCTGCTCGAGGAGACGAGCCAGCACAACGGCCTCCTCGACCCGCTCGCCGAGATGACGCCGGACCCGCAGCGTGACCTGTTCTTCGAGCGGGCCCGGCTCGGCGTCGCCGACTCGGCGGACGACGACGACCCCAACGCGACCTCGAGCTACGCCTTCGTCGGCGTGCGCGAGAAGTACGGCCTGGTGCGACCGCGCGACTCGATCCTGCCGGTCGACCTCGTCGTGCAGGGCTCGCTGCCCGATCTCGGCCTCGGCGCCTTTCCGCGCCTGCGCGCGCCGAAGGAGACGCCCGACGCCGTGTTCTATCGGTAGCGGTCGGTCGGGTCGCGGAGCGCTTCAGATCCAAGCAGGCTTTCTTCGGGCCGCGGCGTCCGGTCCGCGCCGGTACGACAGGTCGAGCAGCTCGATCGGATGGACGACCTTCGCGCGCAGGCCGAGGCCCGCGACGCCGCTTGCGAGCTGCATGAGACAGCCCGGGTTGCCGCTCGCGATCCAGTCGGGATCGGCCGCGGCGAGCGACCGCATCTTGCGCTCGAGGACCGCCCTCGACATCGCCGGATGCGTGAGGTTGTAGATGCCCGCCGCGCCGCAGCAGCTGCTCGGGTCCTCGTGCCGCGCGAGCTCCAGCCCCGGAATGACGGCGAGGAGCCGTCGCGGCGCATCGCGGACGCCCTGTCCGTGGACCAGGTGGCACGGATCGTCGTAGCAGACGCGCCCCTCGACGCGGCCCGGCGGTGGCCGCAGCCCCGCGGCGTCGAGCCACTCGCAGACGTCGCGGGCCGCGTCGGCGAGCGCGTCGCCCTCTCCGGGCAGCCACGCTCCGGCCTCGCGCAGCGCGGCGCCACAGCCGGCGGCATTCACGACCACGGCGTCGACGCGCGCCGTCGCGAAGGCGGCCGCGTTGCGGCGCGCGAGCTCGCGCGCGAGCTCGGGGTCGCCGGCGTGCGCATGCAGGGCGCCGCAGCAGCCCTGCTCGCGCGGCACCACCACGTCGAAGCCGTTCTGCACCAGCACGCGCACGGTCGCCGCATGGACCCGCCCGAAGAGCTCCGGCATCACGCATCCGACGAAGAGGCCGACGCGGCCGCGGCGCTCGCCTTGCGCGGCTACGAGATGCGGCAGCGGCCGGCGCTCGGAGCGCGGCGGCACGCGCGGCGCCGCGTCGGCGAGCTCGCGCAGCCGCGGCGGCAGCCATCGGCGCGCGAGGCGATCGAGGCGCAGGCGCTGCACCAGCGCGAGCGCATCCACCGCGAGACGGAGCCGCAACGGTCGCGGCAGGAGCGCGCGCAGCGCGAGCGTCTCGACGCGCTTCGCCGGCCCGCTTCGCAGCCCCGCGCGCTCCACCTCCGCGCGCGCGCCTTCGAGCAGGCGGCCGAAGCGCACGCCGGACGGGCACGCCGTCTCGCAGGCGCGGCAGCCGAGGCAGAGGTAGGCCTCCTCCGCGAGCAGGGGACCGAGCGCGGCGCGCCCCTCGGCGATCGCGCGCATCAGGTAGATGCGACCGCGCGGCGACGAGGTCTCGGATCCGGTCTCGCGGTAGGTCGGGCAGACCGGCAGGCACAGGCCGCAATGCACGCAGTCGAGTGTCGCTTCGCGGAGCTCCGCGAGCGGCGCGTCGCTCATCAGAGCCCTCCGGCGAAGCGGCCCGGGTTCAGGACCCGCGACGGGTCGAAGCGCTGCTTCAATGCGCGCAAGAGCGCGAACGGCTCCGGGAGCTCGCCGAAGACGTCGCGGACGTCCTTCGCCCACGCGGGTCCCGACTCGAGCACCGCGTGGCCACCGCCGGCACGCGCCGCGCGCCGCACGGCGCTCCAGGCGCGGTCGACGCGGGCCGCGTCCGCATCGGGCTCGAGCGCGAACCGCGCGTAGGCGAGCCCGGTGCCGGGATGGAGCAGCCGCTCGGCGCCTGCCCGGGCGAGGACGGCGCACGCCTCGTCGAGGCGATCCGGCAGGAGCGCGAGCCGGAAGCGCAGCCCGGCGGGACCGAACGTCTCGCCCTGCAGCGCGCGCAGCCTGGCCACCGCCCCGGGGCTGCCGTCGACGGCGCCGAGCCCGGCGGCGAGCCGCGCGGCGTCCTGCGCGACGGCCGCCTCGTCGCCGGCCAGCTCGGCGACGAGCAGGAACCCGTCGCGCGGGGCGAGGCTGGGCTCGACCGCCGGAGCAAGGCCCGCCTCCACCAGCGCCACCGCGCGCGCCGAGGCGAGCCGGGCCGCCGCCACGGCGCGCGCTGCGGCGTCCGGACGTGCGCCGACCGCTGCCGACAGCACACGCTCGCACGCCGGGCGCGCGCGCAGGCGGATCCATGCCGACTCGATCACCCCGAGCGATCCGTGTGCGCCGATCTGCAGCTTCATCAGGTCGTAGCCGGTCACGTTCTTGACGACGCGACCGCCGCAGCGGGCGCGCACGCCGTCACCGAGGACCGCGTCGAGCCCGAGCACGAGGTCGCGCGGCCGGCCGAAGCCGAGGTGGCGCGGCCCGACGGCCGCCGCGGCGAGCGTGCCGCCGAGCGTGGCGTTCGCGCCCGGCGGGTCGAACGGCAGCTCCCAGCCGGTCTCGCGCAGCGCCTCGCGCAGCGCCGCGAGGCGGGTGCCCGCGCGCGCGCGCACGACCCCTTCGTCGGCATCGAGCTCGATCACGCCGGCCAGCGCCGACGTGGAGAGCAGCAGCGAAGCGCCGCGCGGCGGATTGCCGAAGCCGAGCTTGCTCCCGCCGCCGCGCACCACTGCACCCAGGCGGCGCTCCGCGAGCGCGCGCACCGAGCGCGCCAGGGCATCTCCGTCGGCCGGGCGGAGCGTCCAGCCGAGCTGGGTGCCGTCGACCTCGACGGCCGGGTGCTCCTCGAGCGCGGCGTCGCCCGCGGCCTTGCGCAGCGCCTCCGCGTCGGCGGGCCGCACGGGCGGACCGATCAGAGCGGCACGCGGTCGTAGCCGCGCGCCTTCGGGTTCGCCTCCACACAGAAGCGTGTGGTCGGGAAGATCTTCCCGGGATTGCAGACGCCGTCCGGGTCGAAGGCGCCGCGCAGCCGGCACATCGCCTCGAGGTCGTCGTCCTCGAACACGAGCCGGATGTACTCGCGCTTCTCGGCGCCGATGCCGTGCTCCCCGCTGATCACGCCGCCCGCCTCGACGCAGACCTCGAGGATCTCGCGCCCGGCGGCGAGCACGCGCGCGAGCTCGTCCGCGTCGCGGCGGTCGAACGAGATGTTCGGATGCAGGTTGCCGTCGCCGGCGTGGAACACGTTCGAGAGGCGCAGGCGATGGCGGTCGGCGATCTCGCACACCCGGGCCAGCACCTCGGGCAGGCGCGCGCGCGGCACCACGGCGTCGTGCACGTACAGGTCGGGCGCCAGGCGGCCCATCGCGCCGAAGGCGCCCTTGCGCGCGCGCCAGAACCGATCGCGCTCGGCGGCGTCGCGGGCGACGTCGACGCGGCTCGCCCCGGCGTCCCCGCACAGCGCGCGGATCCGCTCGACCTGGTGCGGCAGCGCGGCGCCGGGCCCGTCGAGCTCGACGAGCAGGACGGCGCCGGCGTCGCGCGGCAGGCCCGCGGCGTAGACGCTCGCCTCGACCGCCTCGATCGTGCGGCGGTCGACGATCTCGAGCGCTGCCGGCACGAGACCGCTCCGGATGATGCCGCCGACGGCGCGACACGCGGAGACGACGTCGGGGAAGATCGCGAGCAGCGTCTCGATCGCCTCCGGGATCGCGTGCAGGCGGACCGTCACCTCGCACACGATGCCGAGCGTGCCCTCGCTCCCCACCACGGCGCCGACGAGGTCGTAGCCCGGCGCCCAGCCGGTCGGCGAGCCCAGCCGCGCGAGCTCGCCGTCCGGAAGCACCAGCTCGAGCGCGAGCACGTGGTTGACCGTCGTGCCGTATTTCAATGTATGCGGGCCGCCCGAGTTCTCGGCGACGTTTCCGCCGATGGTGCAGGCCGCCTGGCTCGACGGATCGGGCGCGTAGAAGAGTCCGAAGGGGCGTACCGCCTGCGAAAGCGCGGCGTTCACCACGCCCGGCTCGACCACCGCGAGCCGATTCGGGGGGTCGATCGCGAGGATGCGGTCGAGCCGCGAGCACTCGATGACGACGCCGCCCTCGATCGGGGTCGAGCCGCCGGAGAGGCCGGTGCCCGCGCCGCGCGGAACGAAGGGAACGCCGAAGCGCCGGCAGGCGCGCACGACGCGCGCGATCTCCTGCTTGTCGCGCGGCAGCACCACGGCGAGCGGACGACCCGCGTGGAGCGTGAGGCCGTCGCACTCGTAGGAGAGCAGCTCCTCGGGGCGCGCGAGGCAGGCAGGGGCACCGACCACGGCGCGCAGCGCCTCGATCAGTCCGGCCGGCGCAGCGCCTGCCGGAGCGGCCCCGCCCGGGGAGCCCGATGCGTTCACGCCAGTCCGAGGCGCTCGAGCGCTTCCTCGTCGAGGCCGAGGTAGTGCCCGACCTCGTGCCGCACCGTGGTCTCGATCTGCTCGAGCAGCTCGGACCGGTCGCGGCAGATCTTCTCGAGATTCTTCTTGAAGAGCACGACGCGGTCGAGCTCCTGCGCCTGGTCGGTGGCGAGCGCCTCCTTGCGGGGCACGCCGATGAAGACGCCGAGCGTCTGCGGCGAGACGCCGTCGCGCTCGATCAGCTCCTCGGACGGGAAGTCCTCGATCAGGAGCGGGATGTGCTCGAGCGCCTCGCGAATCGACAGCGGCGTGTTGTCGACCGATTCGCGCACCGCCTGCTCGAACGCCGCGTCCTCCATCGCGAGCGGAAGCAGATAGTGATCGGGATCGAGCGAGTTGGCGCGCGCCAGCGCGCGCTCGGCCTCCTCGCCCTCGCCGAGCCGCTCGAGCACGAGGCCGAGGTGGTACACGGCGTGGGGCGCCTCGGGGTCGAGCGAGACGGCGCGCTCGAGATGCTTGCGCGCCTCCCCGAAGCGGCCCATCTCGAAGAGGATCTGGCCCTCGAAGGCGCGGTAGACGGCCTGCTCGCCGCTGGTCTTGAGCGCACGGCGGAGCAGGAACAGCGCGCCGTCGAGGTCGTCCTGGTAGAAGAGCGCCTTCGACTTCAGGTAGTAGACCTCGGCCTCGGTGCCGCGGTCCAGACGCGCGAGCTCGCTGCCCCCGGCGAGCATGCGGTCGCAGTGCTCGATGGCCTCCTCGTAGGCCGCGAACTCCTCGACCAGCAGCTCGGCGCGGTTCAGGTGGGCCGCCACGAACTTCGGATCCGCCTTGGCCGCCAGCTCGAACTCGGCGAGGGCCTCCTCGACCTTGCCCTCGTCCCAGAGGATCTCGCCGCGCCCGTTGTGGGCCTCGGCTCCGTCGGGATGCGCCTTCAGCGCCTCGTCGAGCCAGGCGAGCGCCTCGTCGGTGCGGCCTCCGTGAGAGGCCTCCATCGCCTGATCGAGGCAATCCCAATAGCGATCTTTGTCTCTCATCGATCCTTCGCCGGAAGGCGGACCGCGGGGAGGTACCGGCCTCGGAACGCGCGGCCGATCATAGCAGAAACGACCGCTCTCCCGCGTCGCCTCCTTCCCTCGGAAGAACTCTCTAACTCCTTGATACAGCAGATTTTTTCCCTGTTGGAACGACGTCTCGCGCGCACCGAAGGCCTCGATCCGCCAAGGGTTTTCCGCACCCTCGCGGCGAGGGCGTGGGGCGCCGGCGCGGCCACATTCAGGCGGCGGCGCTGCCCCGATCCGGCCGCAGGCAGGCGGCGATCGCATCCGCGAGCGCCGACACGGCGGCGACCGGAAGGCGCGACACGGTGATGCGGATCGCCGGCGCGCTCTCGATCCGGAAGCGCTCGCCCGCGCCGACCGCGTAGCCTGCGTCGAGGAGGCGCTGCACGGCGGCGACCTCCTCGGGCACGGGGATCCAGACGTTCAGGCCCGAGCGGCCGTGCGCCTCGATCCCACGCTGCGCGAGCGCAGCGACGAGCGCGCTACGCCGCTCCCCATAGGCGCGTGCGGCGCGCCGCAGCCGGCGGCGGCTCTCGGGGTCGGCCTCGAGATCGGCCACCAGCCGCTGGAGCAGGTGGCTGACCCACCGGAAGCCCATGCGCTGGCGGCCGGCGACGCGGCCGATCGTCACCGGGTCGCCCGCCAGGAGCGCGAGGCGGAGATCCGGCCCGTGGGTCTTCGAGGTCGAGCGCACGACGGCCCAGCGCTCGCGCCCGCGCTCCCAGAGCGTGCAGGCCGGAGCGCCGGCGACGGCGCCCGCATGGTCGTCTTCGACGACGAGGAGCTGCGGATGTGCGCGCAGCGTGCGGCGGAGCGCCGCCGCGCGCGCCGGATCGAACGCGGCGCCCGTGGGATTCTGTGCGCGGGGCGTCACGATCAGCGCGCGAACGTTCCGCGCCAGGGCGCCGGCGAGCGCGTCGGGAAGGATCCCGCGGTCGTCGAGCGCCACCGGGACCCCCTCGAGCCCGAGCGCTGCGACCAGGTCCAGCACGCTCGAGAAGCCCGGGTCCTCGACGGCGACGCGGTCACCCGGGCGCAGGTGGGCCTCGAGCACGCGCTCGATCCCGTCGAGCGCTCCGCTCACGACGGCCAGATGCTCGGCGGGAATGCCGTCGGCGGCGAAGTCCCGCTCTGCCAGGCGGCGAAGCGCGGGGAGCTCGTGGTCCTCGGTGTAGAGGTGCGGCGTGGGATCGATGCGGCTGAGCGCGCGCCGCAGCGGCGCCAGGAGCGCCGGGTCGGGGTTGCCCGTGGCGAGGTCGAGCGCGCCCGCCGGCACGGTCGGAGCCAGCGCCGTCCGCAGCGCGGGCCGCCCGCGCACCGCGGTTCCGCGGCGTCCCGCCGCCGCCACGAGCGCGCGGCCGCGCAGCGCGCGGTAGGCGGCGTTCACGGTGGCGGGGCTCACGCCGAGCCGGGCGGCCAGGGCCCGCACCGCCGGCAGCTTGTCGCCCGGCGCGAGCCGGCCGGCGGCGATCGCCGCTTCGATGCTCTGGGCGATCTCGGCGGCGCGCTGGCCGCGGATCGGGGTGGCCGAACCGCTCGGCTTGGGTATGCTCACAATGTATCACTCCTTTGTTTCGTTTGTGATAGCACATGGTTTTGATAGCACATGATCCGAGGAGTCGCTCCATGGCCGCCACCGCCCCTTCGCCCCGCACCGCCGTGCGCCGACTCCCCGAGCGCGCGGCCTACGACCGCGAGACCATCCACGCGATCCTCGACGAGGGCCTCGTGTGTCACGTCGGCTTCGCGGCCGCCGAGCAGCCCTTCGTGATCCCCTGCGTGTATGGACGCATCGACGAGCGCCTCTACCTGCACGGCTCGTCGGGGAGCCGCATGCTGCGCGCGCTCAGCGACGGCGCCGCGGTGTGCGTCACCGTGACGCTGATCGACGGGCTGGTGCTCGCGCGCTCCGCGTTCCACCACTCGATGAACTACCGCTCGGTCGTCGTGCTCGGGACCGCCTCTCCCGTGACCGACGCCGAGGAGCGGCTGGCGGCGCTGCGCGCGATCGTGGAGCACGTCGTGCCGGGCCGCTGGCGCGAGGCGCGCCGGCCGAGCGCCCGGGAGCTGGCGCAGACCCAGGTTGTCTCGCTGCCCCTCGACGAGGCGTCGGCCAAGGTGCGGACCGGCCCGCCAAAGGACGAGGAGGCCGACCTCGAGCTCCCGGTATGGGCCGGCGAGCTCCCGCTCCGCATCGCGGCCGGTGCGCCGCGTCCGGATCCGTCCCTGCGCGGCGGCCTCGCGCCGCCGGCCTACGCGCTCCACTACGCGCGCCCCTGCCGAGAAGGAGGCTGAACGATGGGCATCACGACCGGCATCCTGCTCTTCGACGACGCGGAGGAGCTCGACTGGGCCGGCCCCTGGGAGGTGCTGGCCGCGGCCGCGCGGAGCTTCTTCCCCGAGGATCGCGTGGTCGCGATCGCGGAGCACGATCGCCCGATCCGCTGCGCGAAGGGGCTGCGCGTGCTGCCGGACCACGACTTCGCGAGCGCGCCGCCGCTCGACGTGATCCTGGTCCCGGGCGGCCAGGGCACGCGCCGCGAGGTGTCGAACCGGGTGCTGATCGAGTGGCTGCGCAAGACGGGCGAGCGCTGCCAGTGGGTCACCAGCGTGTGCACGGGCGCGCTGCTCCTCCACGAGGCGGGCTTTGCGCGCGGCCGCCGCGTCACCACGCACTGGGCCTTCGTCGAGACGCTCCGCGCGCGCGGCGACGTCACCGTGCTCGAGCGGACGCGCTACGTCCGCGACGGCAACGTCGTCACCGCCGCGGGCATCTCGGCGGGCATCGACATGGCGCTCTGGCTCGTGGGTCAGCTCCACGGCGTGGACGCCGCCCGCAAGCTGCAGCGCGCGATCGAGTACGAGCCCGCCCCGCCCTACACCGCCGACGTCTGAGCGGGGTCTGGCTCAGCCCGGCGTCGGAGCCGGCGGAGTGGCTGCCGGCTCCTTGGCAGCCGGACGGCGGCGCGGTCGCTTGCGCGCCTCGGTCGGGGCGACCACCTGCTCGATCCGACGCAGCAGGGAGGCCAGCTCCCGTCGATACGGCACCGCGAGCGCGCGCCAGCCCGCCTCGCCGCGCGCCTCCAGCTTGCCGAGCTGCTGGCTCGCCTCCCGCAGGAGACGCGCCGCGCGGCGGCGCACGTCGGTCTGCGCCCGGACCAGCTCCCGCTCGAGCTGGTCGAGCCGCCGCCGGAGCTGCCCTGCGTAGTCGCGCAGCGTGGGCGGGAGCTCGAACTCGAAGCCGAGCGGCCCGGTGATGCGGGTCGCTCCCTTGCGTGCGGGCCTTCGCCGTGCGGATGTCTTGCGTGCAGCCATGGCGAGCTCTCCTCCTGCCCATGCCGGGGGGTCGGTCCGACGGGGCGGGGGTCATTGTAACGAGGGGAGCCTGCGGCCGCGCTTGCACGGCACGGCGAGCGGCACTAATCACTCCACCAACCGTCACTCGGGGGGGTCTCATGAAACGGTTGCTTCTCGCGGTATTGCTGACCGTGGTTCCGGCGGGGGCGTCCTTCGCCGATCCCGACATCGGCTGCGGTCCGGGCACCCAGATCTGGCACGGGAGCAAGGGCGTCCTGCCCAAGGTGCTGGGCGCCACCACCAACGGCACGTTCGGTATGCAGACCTTCGGCATCACCTTCGGCACGCTCGGCTGCCACCAGGGTGGCACCGTCACGGCCGACGCCAGGGTCCAGATGTTCGCGAGTGCGAACCTCGACCGCCTGGCGCGCGACATGGCAGCCGGCCAGGGCGAGACGCTCGACGCCTTCGCCCAGCTGATCGGCATCCGGGACGGCGATCGGCCCGCGTTCTACGCCTTCACGCAGGCCCACTTCGCCGACCTGTTCGCGAGCAACGAGGTCACCTCGACGGAGATGCTCGGCTCGCTCGAGCGGCTGATGGCCAGCGATCCGCAGTTCGCGACCTACACCAAGATCTGATCGTGGCCCCGAGGTCGGGGGCTCGCGCGCGGCGCGCGCGAGCCCCCTTCCGCGGCGCCGCACCGTGGCTGCTGTGCATCGCCGGCGCGGCGGCGCTCGCCGCGCCCGCCGCCGGGGATTCCGCCTACCTCGAGAGCCTGCTCGCGCGCGCCGACGCGCTCCGCCTCGCCGACGACCCCACGTGGCACGCGCTGCTCCACTATCGCCCACCGCGTCTGGGCGGCGGCGTCCGCAGCCTCGCCGACGACCCGAGCTTCTTCCTCGCGCCGGACGGACGCACCGATCCGCGCGCGGAGCTGGCCGCCACCTTGCGGCGGTTCTTCGACCCGCCCCCGGCCGACCCGCAGGCGGAGCACGAGGCGCAGCACCCGCAGTGCCGCTTCGTCGCCCGCTATCGCTGGCTCTCCGAACGGCTGGCCTTCGATCCGGACCGGCTTCCGCCCATCCCCTGCCCGCGCTTCGAGGCGTGGTTCGCGAGCTTCACGCCGGAGCGACTCACCCTGGTGTTCCCCGAGGCCTTCATGAACAACCCGGCCTCGATGTTCGGCCATACGCTGCTGCGCGTCGACGCCACCGCGGACGCCGGTCGACGCGACCTGCTCGCCTACGCAATCAACTTCGCGGCCTACACGGGCGGCGAGTCCGGCGCGCTGTTCGCGGTGAAGGGCATCGCCGGGCGCTACCCCGGCTACTTCTCGATCGCTCCATACTACGAGAAGGTGAAGGAGTACGGCGACTGGGAGAACCGCGACATCTGGGAGTATCCCCTCGACTTCACGCGCGAGGAGATCGAGCGCGTGCTGCGCCACCTGTGGGAGCTCGACCGCGTCCGCTTCGACTACTGGTTCTTCGACGAGAACTGCTCGTACCAGCTCCTCGACCTGCTCGAGGTCGGGCGCCCGGGGATGCGCCTCATCCAGGGCAACCCGTTCTACCTGATCCCCTCCGATTCCGTCCGCACGGTGGTGGCGAAGGCGGGGCTCCAGGGCAACGTCACCTGGCGGGCGTCTGCAGACACGCAGCTCCGGACCGGCGAGAGCGCGCTCTCGGCGGAGGACCAGGAGCGGGTGCTGCAGCTCGCCTCGGGCCGGCTCGATCCGGAGGCGGACGAGATCGCGGCGCTCCCGGACGCGCGCCGCGCCGCCGTGCTCGGGCTCGCCTACGATCTCCTCCGCCATCGATTCCTGTCGCAGCACGTGACGCGCGCGGAGTCCGTAGCGCTCTCGCGGCGCCTGCTCGAGGCGCGGAGCCACGTCCCGATCGCCGGCGAGCCGACGCCGCCCCCGGCGCAGCCGGCGGTGCGCCCCGACCAGGGTCACGGCACGGCGCGCATCGCGGTCGAGTCCGGCTACTGGGACCACGAGCCGTACGTCGAGCTGCGGATCCGTCCCGCCTTCCACGGGCTCCTCGATCCCGAGGGCGGCTACACACGCGGCGCGGAGATCCAGTTCCTCGACACCGCCGTGCGCATCCTCCCCGAGGAGGGACGCGTCCGCCTGCAGGAGGTCGTGCTGCTCGACGTGCTGTCGCTGGCCGCGCGCGACCGCATCTTCGAGCCGATCTCGTGGCGCTTCGACACGGGTCTGCGCACGCGCCTGCTCCCCGAGCACGGCAGCCGGCTCGAGCCGGAACCGGTGTGGCACAGCCGGGCCGGGGCGGGTGTCGCCTACCAGCTCGGGCCCGTGCTCGCGTACGCGATGGGCGAGGCCAGCTTCGATGCGGCTCCGGCCCTCGCGGACGGCTGCGCGCTCGGCCCGGGCGCCGAGCTGGGCCTCTACCTCACCACGCCCTCCGATCTCTGGAAGGGGCACCTCTTCGCGCGCACCACGGGCTACGCGGTCGGCGATCGCACGGTGGCGGCGAGCGCGGGGGTCGAGCAGCGCATCCGGATCGGAGCCAACACCGCGGTCGAGCTGCACGCGACCCTCGAGCACGCCTACAGCGAGAGCTGGATCGAGGCCGGAGTGCGCTGGAGCCGCTTCTTTTGAGGGCGGGGCCGGCGATCCTCGGGCTGGCGCTCGCCGCCGCGCTCGCGCTCGGCTGCACGCGGGCCTTCTTCCACCCGGAGCCGGGGCTCCAAGGAACACCCGACCAGATCGGATTCGACTACCGGGACGTCGTGTTCCAGAGCGACGACGGGGTCCGCCTGCGCGGCTGGCTGGTGCGCGCGCAGCCCGGCCCGGCTCGCGCGACGGTCGTCTTCTTCCATGGCAACGCCCAGAACGTGAGCGCCCACCTCGGGAACGTGCTCTGGATGTGCGCCGCGGGCTTCGACGTCTTCCTCTTCGACTACCGCGGCTTCGGCCTCTCGGAGGGCTCGCCCGACCTGGACGGCGCGCGGCGGGACTCCGAAGCCGCGCTTCGGGCGATCCGCTCGCAGCCGGGCGTCGACCCCGAGCGCATCGTCGTCTTCGGACAGAGCCTGGGCGCCTCGATTGCCCTCTCCGCGGTGGCGCGCACACAGGCCGATGATCCGGTGGTTGCGCTGGTCGCGGACAGCGCCGTCTCGGACTGGAGGCTGATCACCCGCCAGGTGCTGTCGCGCTGGTGGCTCACCTGGCCGCTGCAGTGGCCGATCTCGCTCCTGGCGCCGACCGAGCCGAGCCCGCTGCGGGCGGCCGCCTCGCTCGGCGACCTCCCCGTGCTCTTCGTGGCGGGCGACGCCGACGAGGTGGTGCCGCCCGAGCACAGCCGGCGCCTCAAGGCCGCGGCGGGCGAGCACGCCGAGCTCTGGATCGCGCCGGGGGCTT
Organism: Myxococcota bacterium; assembly: GCA_035506135.1. Classification (GTDB taxonomy): domain Bacteria; phylum Myxococcota_A; class UBA9160; order UBA9160; family PR03; genus DATJPY01. The sequence goes on from DATJPY010000029.1 coordinate 24,433, forward strand.
CTCACATCGCCGCCTTCGCCAACCCGCTCTGGCGACTCCGGCTGGTGGCCTGGATCGAGCGCGCGCTCGACCAGGCACACCCGAGCGCGGTCGCCGCCGCGGCCGCCGGGATGGGCGCGGAGCCGGCCGGACGCTCGCCATCGGGCCGCGATCGAGCTATTCATTTGCGGCGGCGCGGGCGGTTGGCAGCGCGAGCTGCGAGCGCTGCGCCGGATTGGTAAGGGTACGAGTACGCTGGCCGATGAGAGGTTTTCGTTGGGGAGGCTGGCAGACGCGACCGGATCCCGGGCAGGTCGTATCGACCGCGGTTGCGCTGCCCCGTGCAATGGATCGAAAGGAGTCTACGTGACGCGTCTCGGAAAAGTGTTCGCGATGGGTGCCGGCCTGGCGCTGTTGTCGCTCACGCCGTTCTCGGTCGTGAAGGCGGACCAGGTCGGTGGCGAAGAGGAGATCGTGGTCCCGCCGCACTCGCAAGCTCCCACGCCGGAGCCGGTGGTGGTGACCAAGGAAGTGCCGGTGACGGCCCCGCCGCCGCCGTTCGTCGAGATCCAGCGCCACTCGGTGGCGGCCGGCATCGGCTTCAGCTGGGGCGGCGGAACGGTCTACTACGAAGGGCAGCAGCGGCAGTTCAGCGTGAAGGGCGTGCGCGTCGGCGACATCGGCGCGGAGAAGATGATCGCCGAGGGCGAGGTGCAGAACCTCGAGCACCTGTCGGACTTCGCGGGTCACTACGTGGCCGTCGAGGCCGGCCTCACCGCGGGCAAGGGCGCATCGGCGCTCACCATGCGGAACGAGAACGGCGTCGTGATCACCCTTCAGTCGTCGACCGAGGGCCTCGGGCTCACGCTCGGCGCGGAAGGCTTCACGATCGCGCTCCAGTAGCGCGAACGCGTCTCCAGAGGACCTCGAGCGGGGCGGCGCCCCGCTCGAGGTCCTCTTTCGTTTCCGTCCAAGGTCACGGCGCCGTCATCCGCGTGGCCGTTATACTCGGCTCCGCGATGCGCCCCGCGACGTCGACCCCGCTGCTGCTGGCCCTGGCGCTCGGGTGCGCGACCGGCTCGCACGGAGGGGCGTCGGCTGGCAAGCACTACGACTTCTTCGCAGCGCCCGTGGCCAACAACGACGACGTCGATCCCTGGTACCCGAAGGTCGTCGAGTGGCAGGGACGCGCGCAGAAGGACAAGCCCGAGCCGCTCCTGGTGACGCACCGCAGCCTCGCGAACGCCGAGAACACCGGCTGGCTGCGGCTCGAGATGGGCGCTTGGCGCGAGGAGGAGCGCCGTGCCCTGGCCAAGCGCATCCTCGACTGGACCCAGCACCAGGCGCGCAAGCACTACAAGCTCGATCTCACCAACGATCCGGTCTTCGACCACTGGCCGACCGTCGGCGAGCTGCTCGTCGACAACGGCGGCGACTGCGACGCCGTCGACCTGATCGCCTACCAGCTGATGCGGGAGTTCGGGTTTCCGGCCGACCACCTCTACCGGGCGATCGTGCGGCGAGACCGCGACCGCGCCAACCACATGGTGACGCTCTGGTTCGAGACGGGGGACGATCCCTGGGTGCTCGATGCCACGGGCGCGATGACCTTCTCGATGCGCCACTTCTCGGAGCTCCCGGGGTGGACGCCGACCAAGGTGTTCAACGAGGACAAGCAGTTCCTTGCGGTCGAACGCAGCGCGCCTCCGCGGGAGCCCGCGGTCGCCGGCCACTAGAACGGATTTGTCGCCCGCTATCCTGCGCCGCGTGCTGAATCCCTGCCGCCGCCCGATGCTCGCGCTGGCGCTCGCGCTGCTCGCCGCGCGGCCCGCCGCCGCGCTGCCCGACGCGCCGACCCTGCGCGGCTGGGTCGAGGGCTTCAAGGTCTCCGATCGCGGGCCCTTCGAGGTGATCCGCTGGTTCTGCAACGACGGCACCGTGCGCCCGGCACGCGCCGGCTGCCGCGGCCACGGCGACGGCGTCCAGCACGGCGACTGGAACGCACAGGCGCGCGCGCTGCGCGAAGGCGGCTACGAGATCGCCAACGTGCTCGTCGCGCTGCACCCCGAGAGCTTCATCGGCCCACAGGCCGACCTCGACACCTGGCGCCAGATCCTGCTCGAGCGCTTCCTGATCGGCGCCGACCAGGGCTGGATCTATCGCGGCGCCTGGGGCTACCGCGGCGCGATGCAGATCGAGGACGAGGAGGCGGCCGCGCGCAACATCGCGCTCGCCATGCTCGCCGACCCGCGCTGGCGCGACCCCGCGCGCTTCCTGCTCCTGCGCGAGAGCGTCCGCGTGCTGCCGCTCGCGGTGAACCAGGCCTCGGCGGCGCAGGTGCGCGCCGACGCGCTGAACCTCGCCAACCGGGATGCCGGCTTCGCGGCGCTGCGCGCCAAGATCCACAGCTTTCCCGACGCCGGCGACGCCGAGCGGGTGCGCCAGTTCGCACGCACGCGCGGGCACCCCGGCCTCGGCGGGAGCTACGAGTCCCTGGCGAGGTCGATCGAGGCGCTCTACGCGCCGAGCGGCGCCGCCGCCGCGGTGCTCGAG
>DATJPY010000030.1:0-38749 GCA_035506135.1 Myxococcota bacterium
AGGACCTCGGCGCCGGAGCCGAAGGAGAGCACCCAGCTCCGCAGCTCGGCGGCGCCGCCGACCTCCATCGAGAGCTCGACCGCGCCGCCCGGCCGCGGCTCGAGCTTCTGGCTCGGGTGCCAGGTGCGCTCGGCCACCCAGCTCGCCCAGCGCCGGTCGAAGCGGATGCGCACGTGCAGCGGCGGCTCGGCGATGACGCCGAACGAGGCGCCGACGTAGCGGTCGAAGTCGAAGCTCTCGGGCACGCGGAAGCGGCGCTCGGTGGCGTCGATCGCGCGGATGCGCCCGACCGCGAAGGTGCGCACCTCGCCCGAGAGGTGGTCGTGGCCGACGACGTAGAGCGCGCCGGCGCGGTACCACACCCGATACGGATCGAGTGCGCGCGCCTTCTCGCGGCCGCTCCGGCCGGTGCGATAGCGCATGCGCACCGTGCGGCGGCCGATCACGGCGTCGTTCAGCACGCGGATCGCGTCGCGCATCGCCGCGTAGCTCTCGTGCGGTCCCGGCAGCACGCGGAACGACTCGCCGAGCCGTGCCAGGAACTCGCCGACCTCGGGCGCGAGGCTCGCGCGGATCTTGTCGAGCGCGGAGCGGATCGAGTCGTGGAAGACGGTGCCCTCGAGGGTGCGCAGCAGGTCCTCGCCGAAGGCGAGCGCGAGGATCTCGTCGGGCGTGAAGGGGACGTCGCCGCCGAGCTTGTAGGTGTCGAGGAACCGATAGTGGACGCGGCCGTCGCGCCGCTCCGAGAGCACGGGGAAGCCGGCCTGCATCAGCGCGTCGAGGTCGCGGTAGACGGTGCGCTTGACGCACTCGAGCTCGTCCGCGAGATCGTCCAGCGCGACGCCGTAGCGGCTGCGCGCGAGGCGCTGGATCAGTCGCCACTGGCGGGCGAGCTGGTCCCCTCGCATAGCCTAGGCGTTGATCCGCTCCACGTACTCGCCGGTGCGCGTGTCGATGCGGAGCGTCTCGCCCTCCTTGATGAAGAGCGGGACGTTCACCACGGCCCCCGTCTCGAGCGTGGCGGGCTTGGTGGCGCCCGACGCGGTGTCGCCCTTGAGCCCGGGGTCGCACCGGGCGACGCGCAGCACCACGAACGAGGGCAGCTCGACGTTGACGGGCTTCCCGTTCCAGAAGAGCGCCTCGACCTCCATGTTCTCCTTCAGGAACTTGCGCGCGTCGCCCACGATCTCGGCGCTGAACGGGATCTGGTCGAAGCTCTCCTGGTCCATGAAGATCAGGCTCTCGCCGTCGAGGTAGAGGTACTGCATCCGCTTCTCCTCGATGTCGGCCTCATCGAGCCGCTCGCCGGAGCGGAAGTTGCGGTCGAGCACCTTGCCGTTCAGCAGATTCTTGACCTTGGTGCGCACGAAGGCGCCGCCCTTGCCCGGCTTCACGTGCTGGAAGAAGGTGATGACGAAGGGCTGGCCGTCGAGGATGACCTTGAGCCCGTTGCGGAACTGCGAGGTGTCGACTGCCACGTCCGTCCTCCGCGGCCCCGGGCCGCTGCCTGCCGCCGGGCGGCGGGCCCGGGAGGCGCGGCAGGATAACGAAGGCGGTCTCTGCCTCCCAGCGGCCGTCTGTTGACTTCGCTCGCCTGCGGCTCGCTGCGCGCGCCCGCGGAGCGGGCGCTTGCGGGGCGATGCAGGCGGTCCGGTTGCCCCGGAGGCGACGGCAGTGTTGGTTGCTGAGCTGTGGCGCGTCTGTTGACTTCGCTCGCCTACGGCTCGCTGCACGCGCCCGCGGAGCGGGCGCTTGCGGGGGATGATCCAGGCGGTCCGGTTGCCCCGGAGGCGACGGGGCTAGCCTGCCACGGCTTCGAGGCGCATCACGCCATCACCGGCGCGTGTGACGCCGATCCGGTAGCGCGGCTCGAAGCCGAGATCGCGCGCCGCGCGGCGCGTGTCGAGGCTCATGCCGTAGCGCAGATGCGGGCCGTCGAGCGCGCTGTGGAGCGACTCGCGGCCGAGGCGCGCGGCGCCGGCGGCCGCCGCGCGCAGGAGCGGGCCCGGCACCGGCAGGCAGGGTCGCCGCGTCCAGCGGCCGAGCGTCGACAGCGGGAGCAGCTCGCGCCCCGAGACGTTGAACACGCCCGCGGCGCGCGAGCGCAGCGCCGCGCACACGGCGCGCGCCACGTCCTTGTCGGCGATCACCGGGCACAGCGGGTCGAAGCCGAGCGGCCGCACGCGGGGCCCCGCCGCGCCGGCGAGTGCCGGGTTCAGGTAGACGTAGCCTCCCGACGCGACCACCGTCGGCAGCCGCAGCAGCACCACGCGCACGCGGCGGCTCGCGGCCTCCGCCTGGAAGAGCATGTCGCAGTCGATCCACGAGCGGATCTCGGCCGCCACCTCGGGGTCGAGGTGCAGCTCGCTGCGCTCGGTGAGCTGGTTCGCGTTGCCGGGGGCGAGCTTGTAGACGAAGGCACTGCCGAGCGCGACGAGGGTCTTGATCGCCCGCGACTCGACCGCGTGGTGCAGCAGGAGCCTCGCCTCCGCGGTGCGGGCGGGCACCTTCGCCACCAGCGGCGGCCCTTCCGGCGCCGCCCCGTGCCGCGGCACGTAGACGGCGCTGTCGATGTCGAGGGAGCGGAGGCGGCGCGACTTGAAGAAGTCCGCCACGGTGCGCTGGCGCGCCAGATCGATCCGCTCGTAGACGAGCCGCGGCGACTCCCCGACGCGATAGGTGCCGAAGGCGCGCGGAACCGGCCCCTCTCCGAGCGCGATCACCCGCCGCACGGCAGGGTCGTGCCACAGCACCTTCACGACGCGGCGTCCGAGCGGAAGATCGGCGTGTGTGACCAGCACGTTCATCGTCAGCGACCCTTGTCGATCAGGCCCTGCACCGCGCGGCGAACCTGGCCTGCGAGCGCGCGCACCAGCGAGGGATCCTCGGCGGCGCGCGCGGCGAAGCGCTCGTGGAATCGGATCGGCTCGCCGTAGCGGATCCGGTAGCGGACCGGGTAGGGGAGGAGCCCGAGCGGGCCGAGCCATGGGAAGGTCGGGGTGATCGGCGCGGCCGGAAGACGGAGCAGGCGCGCGAGCGGCTTCACGTCGAAGAGGATGGGCGCCTGGTCGTCGCTGCCCACGATTGCCATCGGCACGATCGGCGCCCGCGCGCGCAGCGCGTGCTCGACGAACCCCACGTGGAAGCGCTGCAGCCGGTAGCGCTGCGTGATCGGCTTCCGGATGCCCTCGACGCCTTCCGGGAAGACGAGCACCAGCTCCCCGTCGGACAGCAGGCGCGCCAGGTTCTCGTGCGTGCCGACCACCTGCCCGACGCGCGCGAAGAAGACGTTGACGAAGGGGAGCGATCCCGCCCAGCGATCCACGATGGCGCGCGGCAGCCGCGGCGGGTCGGTGTGGAGCAGAACGTCGAGCACCGACATCGCGCCGTCGAAGGGGAGGAGCCCGCCGTGATTCGCGACGAGCAGCGCGGGGCCCTCGGGCAAGTGCTCGTGGCCGCTGCTCTGCACCCGGAAGTAAATGCGGTAGAGCGCATAGAAGAACGGGAAGGCCTGCTGCAGGGTGGACCGCGAGAGCCCGAAGCGGTCGTAGCCCTCGAGCCGGCCGACGAGAGCGGCGAGCCGCCGCGCCGGCTCCTCGCCCACGAGGCGGCCGAGGCGGCGGAACTCGGGCGCCAGCTCGACCTCGCCGATGTGGGGCGTCGGCTCGACGGCAGCGTGGGCATCCGCGCGAGGGAGCTCGTCTCGATCGCTCGCGCTGCCTTCCCGCGCTGGCATCGGCTCGTTCTGTCCACGGGCCGCGAGCTGGTCGAGTGCGTCGAGCCAGGCGTCGAGCGGATCGGCTCCGCCCGGGTCCGCGAAGGGATCGGAGCCGAGCACGGGTGCCGGTCCCTCGGCCGGCGTGATCAGCGCGCCGCCCGGCGTCTCTCCGTTCCCTCCGGTGCCCCTCTCGACGCTCATGATCGGGCGCTCACGACCGCAGGGGGCGGAGCCCCTGGCCCGCCGGATCATCAGGAGAGCCGGCGGGTGCACGCGCCTCGAGCTCCTGCGCCAGCGCCGCCAGCACGCTCGCCGCGCGATCGCCGGGCGCGTACTCGAAGATCGAGAGGCCGTGCGACTGCGCCTCGTCGATCTTCACGTGGAAGCCGATGACGGTCTGCGCCAGCTCCTTCGGGAAGCGCTGCTTCAGCGACTCCAGCACCTCGTCGGCGAGCCGCGTCCGGCGATAGAAGGTGGGCACCACCATCGAGACCCGAAGCCCGGGATGGCCGTAGCGACTGCGCACGCTCGCGATCGTGCGCGACAGCTCGGCGCATCCGTCGAGCGCGAGGAAGGTGAGGGGCACCGGGATCACCACCTCGTCGACGGCGCGGAGGACGTTGAGCGTGAGCAGCCCGAACGAGGGCGGCGAGTCGACCAGCACGAAGTCGTAGCGGTCGAGGTCGTCGGCCCCGTCGAGGCGCCGCGCCAGCCGGCCAGACGGGTCGGGATCGTCGCCGTCGAGCGCCGGCGCGAGGCCGAGCGACTTGTTGGCGACGATGAGGTCGAGACCCTGGATGCGCGTGGCCGAGGTCGGCAGGGATGACGCGGGGCGCGGGTCGAGCGACTCCTCGCCCAGCGCGGCGTCGATCAGCAGCTCGATGGCGGAGCGGCGCGCGCGTCGGACCTCGACGCCGAGGACCTTGCCGAGCTGCCCTTGGGGATCCATGTCGATGCCGAGCACGCGGCGGCCGCGCTTCAACGCGAGGTAGGCGCCGAGGTTCGCGACGAGCGTGGTCTTCGCGCTGCCGCCCTTTTCGTTCAGGAACGCGATCCGGCGCGGAATGACCCACCCCCCCTCAGCGGACTCCCAGGGATTCGGCTGGGGTTACGGCGGAGAGGCCGACCCGTGGAGAGCGCGGCGGAATTTCAGCAGGAGGAACCGCGGGGGGCAGCGGCCGACTGGCAGTCCGCTGAGCGGTTCCTTTGGTACTCCCTGGCGCGGGAGGTGTCAATGAGAAAGCGCGCTCAGCCCTTCGCGCTCTTCACCGCCGCCGTGAGCTTGGGCACGATCTCGAACAGATCGCCCACCACGCCGAGGTCGGCCACCTCGAAGATCGGTGCATCCGGGTCCTTGTTGATCGCGATGATGAAGTTCGACGTCTTCATGCCGACGAGGTGCTGGATCGCACCCGAGATGCCGCAGGCGACGTAGAGCTTCGGCGACACGACCTGTCCGGACGAGCCGACCTGATACTCGTGCGGAAGCCAGCCGGCGTCGACCACGGGACGCGACGCGCCCATGGCCCCGCCGAGCGCATCCGCGAGCGGCTTGATCACCTCCTGGAACTTCTCCGGGCCGCCGAGCGAGCGGCCGCCCGACACGATGATCTCGGCCTTGGTGAGGTCGACGCCCTTCGCCTCCGCCGCCTTGGTCTCGACGAAGCGGGTGCCGCAGGCGTCGGCGGAAGGCGAAACGTCGAGCTTCGTCACCTTGCCGTCGCTGGTCCCGGTGAAGGCCGCGGTGGCGCCCGGCTGCATCGTGGCGACGACCGGAAGCGACGCCGGGCGCAGGCGCGCGTCGAGCTTCCCGTTGAAGAAGCGGCGCAGGAAGACCAGCTCGCTTCCCTCGACCTCGACGTTGAAGCAGTCCGAGACGAAGCCGGCGTCCAGGGCGGCTGCGACGCGCGGCGCCAGGTCCCATCCGCTCGGCGTGTTGGAGAGCAGGATGATGTCGGGCGAGGCCGCCGCGACGGCCGCCTTCACGGCGGCGTGGGCCGCGTCCAGGTTGTAGCTCCCGAGCAGCTCGTGATCGGCGACGTAGACCTCACCGCCGCCCTGCTTGGCCAGCTCCTCCGCCGAGGCCTGGACGCCCTTGCCCATCACCAGGCTCTTGACCTCGCGCCCGGTCGCCTCGCCGACGCGCCGCGCGAAGGCCACCAGCTCGAGGCTGGCCTCGCGCACCTTGCCCTTCTGGATCTCCGCCACCAGCAGGATGCCGCCCATGAGTTCCTCGCTTCGATGTTCCGGTGCAGGTGCGCGCGCAGCGCCCGCCGGGCTAGAGGAGTCCCAGCTCCTTGATCTTGGTCACGACCTTGCCGACCACCTCGTCGACCGAGCCCTGCAGGATCTCGGCGCCCTGGCCCTTCGGAGGCGTGTAGAGCTTCTCGATCCGGACCTTGGCGGCGCTCGCACCGACCTTTCCGCCGAGGCCGAGGTCCGCGACGCTCTTCACGTCGATCGGCTTCTTCTTTGCCGCCATGATCCCCTTCAGCGAGGCGTAGCGGACCTGGTTCATGCCAGTCTGCGTGGTCACCAGGCACGGGAGCTTGAGGTCGACCACCTCGAGCGCGCCGCCCTCGAGCTCGCGCTCCACCCGGAGCTGGCCGTTGCTCTTCGAGAGCTGGACCGCGGTGGTGGTGTGGGGAATGCCGAGCAGCGTCGCCAGCATCGGGCCGGTCGCCGCCATGTTGCCGTCGTCCGCCATGAAGCCGGCGAAGATCAGGTCGGGGCTCTCGGCCTTGGCGATCGCCGCCAGGATCTTCGCGAGCCCGAGTACGTCGGAACCCTCGGCCTCGGCGTCCTTCACGTGCACGGCGCGGTCGGCGCCCATGCCGAGGGCGGTGCGGAGGGACTGCGTCACGCGCTCCGGGCCGATCGAGGCCACGACGACCTCGGTGCCGGCATCCGCGTCCTTGAGGGCCAGCGCCGCCTCGAGCGCGTTCTGGTCGTACGGGTTGATCTCGAACTTGAGGTTGTCTTCCTGGATCCAGCTCGCCGACCCGTTCAGGTCGAGGCGCGCGTCCTGGTGCGGCACCTGCTTGATGCAGACCATGATCTTCATGGCTCGGGAGGCCTCCCTCGAAGAGGCCGGACGCTAACCGAGCCGGGGTTCGATTTCAACCCGCTCGCTGGGCGAAAAGTGACTTGGATTCGCGGATTTACGGTCAGTGACCGACGAACGCCAGGAACTGCTCGAGGCTCGCCGCACGAAGGTACGGATTGCTCCGCTTCTGGGCGCCCATCGTGGCTGACGGCTCGGGTGCATAGAGATGCCCGGGGTAGAGAACGGTCTCGTCCGGGAGCCGCTTCAGCACGCCGTGGAGGCTCCGGTACATCGCTTCGGGGTCGCCGCCGGGGAGATCGACGCGGCCGCACGAGTTCAGGAAGAGCGTGTCGCCGGAGACGAGGCGCTCCGGCCCGGACTCGCTCTCGACGAGGAAGCACTGCGAGCCGGGCGTGTGTCCGGGGGTGTGGAGCAGGCGCACGCGGACCTGGCCGATGCGGATCTCGTCACCCGCCTCGTGGCGGACGAGCTCCGACGGCGCGACGCCGGTGACGCGCCGCACCGAGTCCGCCTCGTGCTCGTTCACGTGCACCGGGACGGGCGCGCGGGCCAGGAGGCGGCCGAGGCCCTCGATCGAGAGGCCGAAGATCTCGCCGCCCACGTGGTCCTGGTGGTGGTGCGTCACGAGCGCTCCCGCCACGCGCATGCCGTCGGCCTCGGCGCGGTCGAGCAGCGCGTCGACGCTCCACGCCGGGTCGACGAGCAGCGCCTCGCGCGCCGAGCGGCTGCCGATCAGATAGGCGAGGTTGGCCATCTCGCCGACCGGAAGCTGCACGAAGTACAGATCGTCCGCGGTGGTCATCGCTCAGAGGGCCAGGACGTGGCGGCACCAGGCGTCCAGCACGTCGAGCAGCTCGCGGGCGACGTCGGCCTGCGGCCGCCCCGAGCGCTTGGGCACGGTCATGGTGTGATCCGCCTCTTCGACGACGTGCAGCGTCTTGCGCGCCCCGATGCGGGAGAAGGTGCGCCGCAGGGCGTCGAGGTCGCAAGTCCGGTCGCGCGTTCCCTGGATGAACAGCAGGGGTGCCACCATGCGAAACAGCGGCTCGGCGTGGACGTTGCGGGTCGGCTGGTCGCGGCTGTGCAGCGGATAGCCGATCAGGAACACGCCGTTGACGCGAAGGCGACTGGCAGCGGCCTGTGCCGCGACGAGCCCGCCGAGTCCGATCCCGCCCACGAAGAGATGGGCCGGCGCAGCGCTCGGGTCGCGTCCCAGAACCGTGATCGCGGAGCGCAGCGTGCGCTCCAGCACCGCAGGCGGGTCGGGCCGGGGGCGCTTGGTCTCCGCGAACGGGAAGTTGAAGCGCAGCGCCAGCATCTTGCGCTCGGTCAGACCCCGCTGCAGCGCCGCCACCAGCGGATCGTTCATGTCGCGACCCGCACCGTGAGCGATCGCGATCCCGATCCGCGAGCCGGTCGGCCACCATTCCGGCACGCCGATCGCCCCGGCCACGGACACGACGTCGCCCACCGGCTCGTCGAGCGGGATGCGAACCTCTTCGAAGCGTGCCGACGACTCGACCAACGGCGCTCCCCGGGGGCCAACTCTTATACCACGGAGAACGGGCCGGCGGGCTAGCCCGGCTGGCGCGCGGCCGTTACCCTCGGCATGCAACTCCTCGGAGATTCAATGGAAAAGGTCCTCGTCACGGGAATCTCGGGGGGCCAGGGCAGGCTTCTCGCTCGGCGCCTCCTCGACAGCTTCGAGGTCTGCGGCGTCGATCGCACGCCCTGGGAGGGACGGCCCAAAGGGGTGGTCGTCCACGAGGTCGATCTCCGCAAGCGCAAGTTCGAGGACGTATTCCGCACCGAGCAGCCCACCGCCGTGGTCCACATGGGCTTCGTGCGTCACTTCCGGCTGCCCGACCGGGTGCGTCACGAGGTGAACGTCCGCGGCACGAAGCAGGTGCTGGACCACTGCGTGCACTACGGCGTCCAGAAGCTGGTCGTGATGTCGAGCAGCTACGTCTACGGCGCGTTCCCGGAGAATCCGTTCTACATGGACGAGGACTCCCCGCTCGGCGCCAGCCGCTCGTACCCCGAGATCCGCGACCTGGTCGAGGTCGACACGCTCGCCTCGGCGTTCATCTGGAAGTACCCGCACATCCGCACCGCCGTCCTGAGGCCGGTCAACGTGCTCGGCTATTACGTCCACTCGATGATCGGCGAGTACCTGCGCCAGCGGCGCGTCCCAACCGTGATGGGCTTCGACCCGATGATGCAGTTCATCCACGAGGAGGACGTCTCCGAGGCGATCGCGCTGGCGCTCCAGCAGGGGCTCCAGGGCGTCTTCAACGTGGTGGGCCCCGGCGCGGCGCCCGTATCGGTCGCGATCCGCGAGACCGGCGGTACGGCCCTCCCGCTGCCGGAGCCGGTCCTGCGCCTCCTGATCGACCGCTTGTTCCGCTGGGGCGTGGTGCCGTATCCCTCGGGCGCGATCGACTACGTGAAGTATCCGGTGACGCTCTCGGGCAAGCGCTTCACCGATGCGACCGGCTTCCGGCCTCTCTTCGGCCTCGAAGAGATCTTCCACAGCGTGCGCCGCTGAGCAGGAGGGGGCGGTGAGCCGGCGAACCGGATGGTCGGGAGCCCTCGGCGACCTCGCGGGCGCGCTGCTCCCGCTCTCGATGCGCGACCTGCAGCGCGAGCTCGACGACCGCATCCGCAAGGTGCCGACGCGGCTCAACGAGTTCGGCTTCGATCCCTGGGGCCTGCACCCGGCGACGCTGCGCCGCGCCGCGCTGCCGGCGCTGCTGCTCTATCGCTACTACTTCCGCGTCGAGACCCACGGCATCGAGCGCGTGCCCCCCGGCCGCATGCTCCTGGTCTCGAACCACGCCGGGCAGCTTCCGTTCGACGCGGCGATGATCTCGCTCGCCATGTTGCTCGAGGCGCAGCCCCCTCGCATCGTGCGCGGCATGGCCGAGTACTGGGTTCCGCAGCTTCCGTGGGTGGGCGTGTTCGCGGCGCGCGGCGGTGGCGTCGCCGGCACGCCGGAGACGTGCCGCGAGATGCTCGAGGCGGGCGAGGCCGTCCTCGTGTTCCCGGAAGGCGTGCGCGGCATGAACAAGCTCTACGCCGATCGCTACCGGCTGCAGCGCTTCGGTGGGGGGTTCATGCGCCTCGCGCTCGAGGCGCGGGCGCCGATCGTCCCGGTCGCGGTGGTCGGCTCCGAAGAGCAGCAGCCCGGCCTCGCCAACTGGAAGGCCCTCGGCCGGGTGCTCGGGATGCCCGCCTTCCCGGTGACGCCGACCTTCCCGTGGCTCGGGCCGCTCGGCATCCTGCCGCTGCCGGTGAAGTACCACCTCCACTTCGGGGAGCCGCTCCGCTTCGAGGGTGGGCCCACGGAGGAGGACGCCGTGATCGAGGAGAAGGTGGATCGCGTGAAGCAGGCGATCGGCGAGCTCTTCGAGCGCGGGCTGGCCGAGCGCCGCGGGGTGTTCCGTTGACCGCTGCGCGCGCGGGGCGCGGAGAGGCGCGAGGCGACCGGCGCGCGAAGCGCGTCTTCATCCTGGGCGGCGGCGCCTCGCTCGGCGCCCACCAGGTCGGCGCGCTCCGCTACCTCGAGGAGCAGGGGATCCGCCCCGATGCCATCGTCGGCTCCTCGATCGGCGTGGTGAATGCGTGCGTCTACGCGAGCGGAGGGGTGGCCGCCCTCGAGCAGGCGTGGTCGAGCGTGCGGCTCGGTCCCGCGCGCTTCCGGCCGAGCCTGCGCCACAACCCGATCGCCGGCCTCTCGCTCTTCTCGATCGACTCGCTGCAGCGCGAGTTCGAGCGCTTCATCGACTACGGCAAGATCCACGAGTCGCCGCTCGAGCTCTCGTTCATCGTGCTGAACCTCTCGCGCGGCGAGGGGCAGTTCGTCTCGAACCGGCAAGCCCACTCGCTCGACGACCTGAAGCGCCTGGTGACCGCCGGCTACTCGATCCCCGTGCTGTTCCCGCCCGTGAAGGTGCACGGCGAGTGGTACGTCGATGGGGGCTTCGCCTGGAACGTCCCGATCCTGCAGGCGGTGGAGATGGGCGCCACGGAGATCTACGTGCTCGCGGTGGTGGCGACCGAGCTCCCCTTCCAGCGCTCCTTCCGCGGCTTTCCGGACTACATCACGCGGCTCGCCGACGTGATGTGGCGCACCCTCGCCAACGTGGGCTTCGTCACGACGCGGATCGAGCCCGACGGGACCTACCGCGGCGTCCCGGTGACCGTGATCCAGCCGACCGAGCAGCACGCCGGATTCCGCCTGTGGGATCTGCTGTCGTCGAGCCCGGCGCGGAGCCAGCGTCTCGTGACCGCCGGCCACCGCGACGCAAAGCGCGTGCTCGCGCGCCGCGCGAAGGCGGGCGAGGGCGAGCGGCTGGCGTCCGGCGCGACGGTGGCCGAGGTCGAGCCGGCCTTCCGCCACGAGGTTGCGTGAAGGCGCGGCGGCTCGCCGCGGTCGCCGCGTGCGCAGCAGGCCTGTCCTGCGCGAGCGGCGCGGAGCATCCGGTCGCGCCGGAGAGCCTGCCGACGGTCGGCAACGCGCGGCCGGAGCGCCTCGTCGTAGTATCGGTGCACGCGCTGACGCCCGATCGGTATCTCGGCAGCGACGGCGCCCCGGCGATGCCCACCGTGGCCGCGCTCGGCGCAGCCGGCATCGCAGCGGAGGCCGTGCAGGCGGTCTTCCCGCCGACCAGCTATCCCGCCCACGCCTCACTCGTGACGGGTCTCCCGCCCGGGCGCCACGGCGTCGCCGCCGATCGCCGGCTCGGCCCCGACGGGGTCGAGGCGGAGCGCACCGACCAGGCCGGCGCGATCGCGGGCACGACGCTCTGGAAGGCGGTCGCCGACGCGGGCGGCTCGGTGGCGTCGCTCGACTGGCCGACGACGGGCGGTGCCGCGATCGCCGACCTGCTGCCCGACCTCGACGCGGCGCGCCGGGGCGCGAGCTGGCCCGCGCTGATGGCGAAGGGCACGACGCCGCGCGTCGCCGATCTCGCGCACCGCGCAGGATCGGACAGCCCCGCGAGCTGGCTGCCCGGACCCGAGCGCGACGCGGTGCTCGCGAGCGTGGCGTGCGGTCTCCTCACCACCGATCCGCCCCCGCGGCTCCTGCTGCTGCGTCTCACGCAGACGGAGGCGGCGCTCGACCGCGCACCTCCCGGCTCGCCCGCGGTGCGCCAGGCCTTCGCCTCGGCCGACGCCCAGATCGGCCGGGTGCTCGAGTGCCTGCGCGCGAAGAACCGGCTCGCGACGACCGCGATCGCAGTGGTCGGCGACCACGGCGTCCTGCCGGTGCACACGGCGATCCGCCCGAACCGCGTGCTGGCCGACGTCGGCCTTTTGGTCATCGAGCCGAACGAGCAGCGATTGATTCGCTGGGACGCGCTCGCGCGCTCGAACGGAGGCTCGGCCTTCGTGTATGCCAAGACCGCGGAGCTGGCCCTGGACGCTCGGCGTGCGCTCGAGGAGTCGGCGAGCGCGACCGGCGCCTTCCGCGTGATGTCGGCCGACGAGATGCTGCGCGACGGCGCCGATCCGCAGGCATGGTTCGGGCTCGAGGCGTCGCCCGGCTACGCATTCGACGATGCCTTCGCCGGGAGCGTGATCGCGCCCGCCGCGCAGCTCGCCGTCGGCGGCTACGCGCCCGGGCAGCCGCGCATGGCGGCCGGCTTCGTCGCCTGGGGACCCGGGCTTCGCGGGCCCCTGCGCGTACCGGAGATGAGGCAGACGGACATCGCGCCGACCCTGGCGCGGCTGCTCGGGGTGCCGCTCGCGGGCAGCGAGGGGCGGGTGCTGGTCGGCCTGCTGCGCAGCGAAGCCCAGGCGGTGCAGCCGGTCGTCGAGCCTGCGACGACCCCGAAGAGGAGCCCTCGTGGCGCTTGAGCCCGGCTGGTGCCTGATCCTCGGCGCATCGAGCGGGTTCGGCGCGGCGGCGGCCCGCGCGTTCGCGCGGGCCGGCCTCGACGTGGCCGGCGTTCACCTCGACCGCCGCGCGACGCTGCCGCTCGCGGAGGACGTGGCCAAGGACGTCGAGGCGTCCGGTCGCCGCGCCCGGCTCTTCAACACGAACGCCGCCGATGCCGAGCAGCGCGACGCAGTGGTCGCCGAGCTCGGGCGCACGACGGGCGGCGGGCCGCGCGTCCGCGTGCTGCTCCACTCGCTCGCGTTCGGCTCGCTGCGCCCGCTCGTCGCTGCGCAGGCGGCCGACGCGGCGACCGCGGCGCAGCTCGCCATGACGCTCCGCGTGATGGCGACCAGCCTGGTCGAGTGGACGCAGGCGCTCGCCGGTGCGGATCTGCTCGAGCGCGGGGGCCGCGTCTTCGCGATGACCAGCGAGGGCGGACGGCGCGCATGGCCCGGCTACGGCCCCGTCGCCATCGCCAAGGCCGCGCTCGAGGCGGCGATCCGCCAGCTCGCGGTCGAGCTCGCGCCGCGCGAGATCACCGCGAACGCGATCTGCGCGGGCGTCACGGATACGCCCGCCGCGCGCAAGATCCCCGGCTACGAGGCTCTTCTCGACGGGGCGCGCCTGCGCAATCCTCGAGGTCGGCTGACCACCCCCGAGGACGTGGCCGGCGCGCTGGTGGCGCTCTCCGAGCCCGGCTGCGGCTGGCTCACCGGCAACGTGATCCGCGTCGACGGGGGGGAGGGCATCGCGGGATGAGCGCAGCCGACGGGGCCATCACGATCGACCTCAATCCGCGCGAGCACAGGCTGTACGACCGGCTTCGACGCAGCGTGATCCTGCACGCGCCTGCCGATCGCTCGGGGCTGCGCGACGTGCTGCTGCTGCTGCCCGACCTGGTGGTTCTGCTCTTCCGCCTGTTCCGCGACCCGCGCGTGCCGCTCGGCGCGAAGGCGATCGCGCTGTTCGGCATCGGCTACGTGCTGTCGCCGGTCGACCTGCTGCCCGAGGTCGTGCTCGGACCGATCGGCCTCGCCGACGATCTCTTCGTGGTGGCGGCGACGCTCTCGCGGCTGCTCAACTACGTGCACCCCGACGTGGTGCGCTCGCACTGGTCGGGGCAGGGCGACGCGCTCGACGCGATCCAGCGCGCGACGGGCTGGGCCGAGGCGCGCGTGCGCGGCGCGCTGCGCAGGCTGACGCCGGCCTGGCTGCGGCGCTGAGGCTCAGCGCCCGACCCGCTCGCGCAGCACCGCGAGCTGCTCGGCCGGAATGCGGCGGGGGCGTCCGTCGAGGTCGACCATGGCGTGCTCGCTCGCTCCCGCGGCGAGCAGCTCGTCGCCGCGGCGGATCTCGTAGGCCATGCGCAGCGACGCGCCGCGCACCCACTCGGGCCAGGTCGTGATCGCGAGCACGTCGTCGAAGACCGCGCTGCGCAGGTAGCGGAGCTCGACCGCCGTCGTGGCGAAGTGGAGCCCCTCCGCCGCATACTCGCGGTACGGGCGGTCGTGCTCGTCCATCCAGACCACCCGCGCCTCCTCGAGGAAGCGCACGTAGTTGGCGTGATGCACGATGCCCATGGCGTCGGTCTCGTAGAACGCGACACGATGACGTGTCGTCGCGCGCGCGGAGCCGCCAGCCTCGGGGAGGGGAGCACGCCTCACGCCGTCAGCCCTTGAAGTGATCCTTCAGCCCGCGCCGCCGGCCTAGCTCGGCCGCGTCCTTGGCGCGCAGGAAGGGGTTGGTGGCGCGCTCCTCGGCCATCGTGGAGGGGACCGTCATCTCGTCGGCGCCCGCGTCGTGCCAATCGGTGGCGGCGTGCGCGCGCCGCTCGCGCACGCGCGCCAGCTTGGTCTGCACGGCCAGGTTGTCGGGCTCGACGTGGGCGGCGAAGGCGAGGTTCGATTCGGTGTACTCGTGGCCGCAGAACACGCGCATCGCGTCGGGGAGCGCCCCGAGCTTGGCGAAGGCGGCGAACATCATCTCGGGCGTGCCCTCGAAGAGGCGGCCGCAGCCCGCCGCGAACATCGTGTCGCCGCAGAAGACCGCCGCCGCGTCGTCGAACACGTAGGCGATGTGGCCGCGCGTGTGGGCCGGGATGTGCAGCACGCGGGCGACCTGGCGCCCCACCGAAACGCGATCGCCCTCCTCGAGGCCGCGCGTGAACCCTGGCAGCCGGTCGGCGTCCGAGGCGTGGCCGAGCACCGGCGCGCCCCAGCGCTGCGCGAGCTCGGGGTTGGCCATCGAGTGGTCGGGATGGTGGTGCGTCGACAGGATCTGCGCGACGCGCGCGCCGCTCAGCTCGGCGCGCGCGACGACGGGCGCGGCCTCGGGCGCGTCGACCACCGCGGCTTCGCCGGTCTCGTCGCAGATCAACAGATAGGTGTAGTTGTCGCGCAGGGTCGGGATGCGCTCGATCCGGAGCCCCATGCGATGAGGCTAGCACGCGCGCTCAGCGCGTCTCGACCTCGAGGTCCTCGCAGACGTAGGCCCCGAGCGTCTCGCGCACGAGCCGCTCGGTGGCCGGGTCCGCCGCGCCGAGGATCTGCACCCGCACGCGCAGGCCGTCGACCGAGACCTCGCCGAGCGCCAGGCCGAGGGCCTCGAGGCGGGGGACGACGAGGCTCTGCAGCGAGCCCTCGATGCGCGACAGTGTCTCCTGCCGGCAGACGAGCTGGTTCTCGAGCGCGAGTCCCGGCTCGATCGGCTCGCCGCGCGCGTCGGCGAGGATCTCCTCGATCTCGGGGTGGCACAGCCCGCAGCCGCCGCCGGCGCGCACGGACTTGGTGACCTCGGCGACGCTCGCGAGGCCTTCTCCGCGGACGGCGGCGTAGATGCGCGGGCTCGCCACGCCCATGCAGCGGCAGACCAGGCGGCGGCGCTCCTCGCCCTGCGACATGAGGAGTAGATCGGCCGCCGGCGGGTCCGGCTTTTGCCGATCAGAGGAGGGAGAGCTGGGCGGGTTGCGGAGAGATCCGCGACGGGGCTGGTTGCTGAGCTGTTGCACGTCTGTTGACTTCGCTCGCTGCGCTCGCTGCGCGCGCCCGCTTCGCGGGCGCTGGCCGATGCGCCGGGCGATCGGGCTGCCCCGGAGGCGGCGGGGACGAGGTGAGCTCCCGTCCGTTTCCCGGCCGCGAAGGGCGCTGCGAGGCCGGCGCGTAGGCCGGGCAGAGGTGGTTGAACTCGCACCAGGTGCAGAGGGCGCTCGGCTGCGGCTCGAACGCGACCTCGGACTCGATGCGGTCGATGAGCCCGATGGTGCGGCCGCGCAGCGCCTCGAGCTGCTGGCGGCTGCGCGTGGAGACGCGCATCTGGTCGCGCTGCAGGTAGTGCCAGACCAGCCGGACCTCTCCGGCCCCGTAGCGGTCCCCGATGCCGAGCTGGTACAGCGCGAGCTGCCGGTCGTCGTCCAGCGACTGCTGCGAGGGGACGAAGCGCCCCGTCTTGTAGTCGTGGATCTCGATCGCGCCGTCGGGCGCGCGCGCGATGCGGTCGACGTAGCCCTGGATCCGGTAGCGCTCGTCGCCGTCGAGGGAGAAGGCGACGTGCGCCTCGATGCCCAGCGTCTCGTCGCGATCGAACGGATACTGGCGGCGGTAGTGGTTGCCGAGGCAGCGTTCACCCAGCTCGGCGTAGCTCTCGACCGGCATCTCCGCGCGCACGACGCGCACGCGCTCGGCATCGAAGTGCTCGGCCCACTCGGCGCGGAAGCGGTCGATCACGCGGCGCAGCGAGGGCACGAGGCCGCGCTCGATGAACCGGTTGAGCCGCTCGAGGACGTCGTGCACGCGCTTGCCGACGAACGCCTCGATCGACTCGCTCTCGACCGGGATCCGCTCGACGTAGCGGTAGTAGAACTGCTTCGGGCAGTTCTCGAAGCACGACAGGCGGGAGTGGCTGTAGACCGCCACGCGACCCTTCGCCGGCCGGAGGGCCGGTTGATCGGGTCCGGGGGAGGAAGACCCAGTGTGCGTTCGGGATGCCCGGGGAGGCGACGCGCAGTATAGACGCGCCGGCGCCTGCGGAGCCACTCCACGGAGCCCCGGGTGCCCCTGGGCTATGCTGCGGCCTCTGGGAAAGCGCCGCAGGAGCCCGGTTCCTTGGATCACCGACGGCACGACGACGTCCTCGAAGCCACTATCCACGCCCTCGCGTCCAGCGACGGCGACGCGCTCGCGAAGGCGGCCGCAGAGGGATACCCGGAGCGCGAGGACGTGACCCGGTGGACCGAGCGCGCGCTTCGCCTCGTGCTCTTCCAGCGCGACGCGAACGCCCTCCGCTCCGAGCTTCCGGACCTGGCCGACTGGCTGCGGCGCATCCTCTCGACCCTGACCCTGCCGGCCGGCCTCGATGCGGAGGCCGCCGTGGGCCGGTTCTTCGCGCGGCTCCCCGCAGTGCGCGCGCTCCTCGCCGAGGACGTCGAGGCCGCGTTCGAGGGCGACCCGGCCGCCCGGAGCTACGCCGAGATCGCGGCGGCGTACCCCTCGGTCCTGGCGGTGGCGACCTACCGGATCGCGCACGAGCTCCACCAGATCGGCGTGCCGCTCGTGCCGCGCATCGCGAGCGAGCACGCCCACGCGCGCACCGGGATCGACATCCATCCCGGCGCGCGCATCGGCCGGCGCTTCTTCATCGACCACGGAACCGGGGTGGTGATCGGCGAGACCTGCGAGATCGGCGACCGCGTCATGCTCTACCAGGGCGTCACGCTCGGCGCGATCGCGCCGCGCCACGGCCAGATGCTGCGCGGCGTGAAGCGCCATCCGACGCTGGAGGACGACGTCACCATCTACTCCGGGGCGACGATCCTCGGCGGCGAGACGGTGATCGGTCGCGGCAGCGTGATCGGCGGCAACGTGTGGCTGACCCACTCGGTGCCGGCGTGCTCCAAGGTGCAGGCCGAGCCGCCGCGCCTGCAGGTGCAGCGCGATGGAACCTGCGAGGAGCAGGCAGAGCAGCTGCACTGGGACATCTGATGCCTAGGGACACCTGGGGCATTTGAGTATGGGCGAGCGCGAGGCCGCGCCGGCGTTCGAGGAGCTCGCGCTCGTGCGCAGCCGCATCGCCGACCGCCTCGCCGAGGTCTCGAGCAGCCTCGCCGTGATGAGCGGCAAGGGCGGCGTCGGCAAGAGCCTGGTCGCCGTGAACCTCGCGATCGCGCTGGCCCGGCGCGGCGCGCGGGTGGGGATCCTGGACGCCGACCTGAACAGCCCGAGCGTCGCGAAGATGCTGGGCCTGCGCGGCCGCCCGCTCTGCGTCGGCCCCTCCGGCGTGCGGCCGGTCGGCGGCCCGCTCGGGCTCGCGGTCCAGAGCATGGACTTCTTCCTGCAGAGCAACGAGCCGCTCGCATGGGACGGTCCTGCCGGGGAGGGCGCCCCGTTCCGCAGCGCGCTCGAGGACGCAGCGCTCGGCGATCTGCTCGGCGAGACCGAGTGGGGCGAGCTCGACGTGCTGCTGATCGACCTCGCGCCCGGGCCCGACCGCCTGCCCGCGCTCGCGCGCTTGCTCCCCGGTCTCTCGGGAGCGCTCGCCGTCGCGATCCCGACCGAGGTCTCGCTGCTCGCCGTGGAGCGCGGGGTCCGGCGCGCGTGCGAGGCGCGCGTGCCGCTCCTCGGTGTCGTCGAGAACCTGGGCAGCGGCGTTTGCCGCTGCTGCGGCGCCGAGGTCGCGCTCTTCCAGGAGGCATCGGTCGAGGCGAGCGCCCGCGCGCTCGACCTCGAGCTGCTGGCGCGAATCCCCTTCGACCCCGCGCTCGCGGCGGCCGCTGACGCGGGGCGGCCGCTCGAGCGAGGCGACGCGCCCGCGGTGCGGGCCTTCGAGGTGCTTGCCGACCGCGTCTCGGCGTTCGTCGAGCGCGAGCGGGCGGCGGCATGTTGAGCGCGCGCCGGACGCTCGTGCTCGCGCTGCTCGCCGGCTGGCTTGCCGCCGCACCGACGGTCCGCGCGGCCGACGCCGAGCCCGCGCCGACCTGGCACCAGGAGCTGTGGACCGGGCTCATGAGCCCGTTCTGCCCCGGGCGGATCCTGATCGACTGTCCGAGCCCGCAGGCCGCCGAGCTGCGCGCGTGGATCGCCGATCAGGAGCGCGCGGGCCGGAGCCGCGCCGACGTCGAGGCGCAGCTCTACGCGCAGTTCGGCGACGTGATCCTGCAGGCGCCCAAGGCGCAGGGATTCGGGCTCGCCGCCTACGTGGTACCGCTCATCGCCTTCGGGTGTGGAGGCGCGGTGGTGTGGCTCTTCCTGCGCCGCCAGCGAAGAGCCGCGGCCGGACCCGCACCGCTGGCCGCCACGGATCCGGAGGTCGAGCGGCAGATCGACGAGGAGCTCGCGCGGCGGTGAAGATCTATACGCGCCGCGGCGACGAGGGCGAGACCGATCTCCTCGGCAGCGGTCGCGTGGCGAAGGACCATCTTCGCGTCGCCGCCTACGGGGCCGTCGATGAGCTGAACGCTGCCCTCGGCCTGTGCGCCGTCGCGAGCCCGCACCCGGACCTGCGCACACTGGTCGAGTCGCTGCAGCGCGAGCTCTTCGCATTGGGCGCCTACCTGGCGACGCCCGAGGCGCGACACCGCGACGCGAGCGCGATGCGCCCGCCCGGCGAGCCGGAGATCGCCGCGCTCGAGGCGCGCATCGACGCCTTCGAGAAGGAGCTCCCTCCGCTCAAGCGCTTCGTGCTTCCCGGCGGCACGCCGGCGGCTGCTGCGCTCCACCTGGCGCGCACCGTCTGCCGGCGCGCCGAGCGCGCCGCGGTGTCGCTCGACCGCGCCGAGGCGCTCGGGCCCGACGCGCTCCGCTATCTGAACCGCCTCTCGGATCTGCTCTTCGTGCTGGCCCGGGTCGAGAACCACCGCGCTGGTGTCGGCGACGTGGAGTGGGAGGGCAGGGCGCGCTGACGAGGCTGCGCTCTTGACGGCCGAGGCGGTGCTGATAGCCTGCGGCCGATCCCTCACGGCGGTGGAGTTCGCCGCGAACCGCTGCCCCCGCGGCAGCCAATGACTCCTACGGCGGCCGAGGCGCCGTAGGGTCGTACCCCGAGAGTCGACCCCCGAGCGCCTCCCGATGGAGGATCGATGGATCGGCTCGTGTGGGTCTGCCTCGGCAGCGCGCTCGGGGGCGGCGCGCGCTATCTCATCTCGCAAGCCGCCGCCTCGCTCCTCGGTCCCGCCTTCCCGTACGGGACGCTGATCGTCAACGTGATCGGGTCGTACCTGATCGGCCTCGTCATGCACGTCGGCCTCAACTCGACGCTGATCTCCCCGACGCTGCGCATCTTCCTGACGACCGGCGTGATGGGTGGGCTCACCACCTACTCGACCTTAAACTACGAGACGCTGCGCTTCGCGGTCGAGGGCGACTGGCACCTCGGCGCGCTCAACATGGCCGCCACCGTCGTTGCGTGCCTCGCCGCGGGCATCCTCGGCCTCGCGACGGGACAGGCGCTGGTTCCCGGCTGACGCGCGGCCTGCACGAAGGAGTCACGCGATGCGCATTCTCACCGGCGAGCAGGTCCTGGTCCGCATCTTCATCGGCGAGAGCGATCGGTGGCACCATCAATCGCTGGTGACCGCCCTGGTGGAGCGCCTGCGCCGCGAGCACTTCGCGGGGGCGACCGTGTTCCGCGGCCTGGCCGGCTTCGGCGCGCACAGCGTGCTTCACACCGCGAAGATCCTGCGCCTCTCCGAGGACCTTCCCGTGCTGATCGAGGTCGTGGACTCCGAGGAGCGCATGCAGCGCCTGACCGAGATCCTGGACGAGATGGTCGGGGAGGGTCTGGTCACGATGGAGAAGGTGCGCGTCCTGAAGTATTCGGCGCGACCGGCGCAGCCACCGGGCTGAGCGGCGGGATGACGATCGGTCGATCGCCGATCAGTCGCACCGGCCGCTCCATCGCGCAGCGCAGCCAGAGCCCGACGCCGAATCCGATCGCGAACGCGACGGCCAGGGCGGCGAGCACCGCCCGCAGCGCGCCCCGTGCCCCGTTCACGCGAAGGGGTCCCGGCGGAGCTCGCGCGCCGCGCGGCGGAAGCGCTGCTCGAGCCGGCGGCGCAGCGGGTCGGGAGCGCCCGGGCGCGGACAGTCGCGGTCGCGCTGCACCATCCCCTCGAACAGCCGCACCAGCCCGACGAGATCCGAGAGCCGGATCGACTCGACGGCAATGCGGCTGCGGTCGTCCATGTTGTGGTAGTTGCCGAGCGGGACGCAGAGGGCCGCGCAGCGGTAGCCGTAGAGCTGGTACGCGGTGGACTCGCAGGTGCCCCCGTCCATCAGCCGCCGCTGCCAGAGGAAGCGCCCCCCGCTCGGGCCGGCGAGCTCGGCCGCGACCCCCGCGATCCAGCGCGTGAGCGCGTCGTCGAAGGTGCTGGTGCGGTCGCCGACGCGGAGGATCGGACCGCCGCCCTGCGGCGCGTGCGGCAGCGCCTTGCTCGCCTCGATCGCGACGATGCGCGCGCCGGGCGGGAGCCGACCGGCGCGCGCCACGGAGAGCGCACCGACGAAGCCCACCTCCTCGGCGCGCGTGAAGAGGCCGCGCACGTCGACGGCGCGCGCGGGGTCGATCCGGTCGATCTGCTCGAGGAGCGCCAGCACGGCGGTGACGCCGGCCAGGTCGTCGGCCGCGCGCGTCTCCAGCAGATCCGGGTTGCGCCGCGAGCGACGGAACGCCGGCAGGTCGAAGGTGCCGAAGCAGCCCGTGGGCACGGCCTCGCGCGCGCGCAGCCGCACGCGCAGCGCGCCGCGGCGCGGATCCGGCCGTACGCGCAGCACTTGCGACGGGACCGAGGTCCCATCGGCGCGATGGAAGCGGGCGCGCGCGCCCGCGAAGCACTCCGGCCGCACGCCCCCCAGGAAGAGCGCGTCGACGAGCACACCCGATCGTGTCGGGGTCGAGCGGAGCGCGCGGAAGCCGGGGTGGTCCATGTGGGCGCCGAGGACGAGCGGCGATCGGCTGGCGCGCACCCCGCGCCGGCGCAGCGCGAGGTTGCCGTCGCGGTCCGCGCGCACCTCGAGATGCGGCGCGCCGTGCGCCCACTCCCGCACCCACGCGATCACGGCCCCCTCCCGGTACGGAGCCGTCGGGCACGAGAGCGTGCGCTCGGCGAGAGCGAGCACGCGCGCGGGGCGGATCGCCGTGGCCATCGCCTAGGTCCGCGGCTTCCGCAGCGCGTCCTCGATCTCGCGCCCGATCTCGGCGATCCACGCGAAGCCGCCGCGGGCCGGATCGCCCTCGACGCGCGCGCCGACCGCCGGGCGGCCGCCGACGCGCTCGAGGCCGTGGCTGCCGTAGCGGCGCTCGAGCGCACCGATCACGAAGGCGGCCCGCCCGCGCAGCCGCCGCTCGCGGAGCTCGCCGCTCGCGACCAGGTGGGCGCGGTGGGCGTCGAGCGCCTCGAGCAGCGCGTCGACGCCGAGGCCGTCGCGCGCCGACACGAGGAGCACCGGCCGGCGCCAGCCGCCCGTCGGTGTCGCCGCCAGCGCGAGCCCGGCCTCCAGCTCGCTCGCGGTGCGCTCGGCGGCGGCGCCGAGGTCGGCCTTGTTGACGGCGAACACGTCGGGGTGCTCCAGCACCCCGGCCTTCATGAACTGCAGCACGTCGCCCGCACCCGGCTGCGCCACGAAGAGGAGCGTGTCGGCGAGCTCGGACACCTCGGCCTCCGATTGCCCGACCCCGACCGTCTCCACGAAGACGCGGTCGAAGACGGCGGCCAGCACGGCGACGCTCGCCGCGGTCGCGTCGGCGAGGCCGCCCAGCCGCTCGCGCGCCGCCATCGAGCGGAGGAACACGCCGGCGTCGTCGGCGCTCGCGCGTACCCGAGCGCGGTCGCCGAGGAGCGCGCCGCCGGAGAGTCGGCTCGAGGGGTCGACCACCACGATGCCGACCGTCTCGCCGCGGCGCCGCAGCCGGCGCACCAGCGCGTCGAGCAGCGTCGACTTGCCGGCGCCCGGCGCTCCGGTGACGCCGATGCGCGGCGCGCCGGCGCACGCGCCTTCGGGGCGGGCCTCGAGGCTGCGCTCGAGCGCGTCGAGCAGCGCGAGCGCAGCCTCGCGCCGCGCGGGCCGGCTGTCGTCGATCAGGTTCAGTGCTTCGGCGACGGCGTCGCGATCGCGCGCCAGGAGCCTGCGCGCGAGATCAGGCAGCAGCCGCGGACTCCGCCACGAGATGCGCGATGTCGCCGAGGATCCTGTTCAGGTCGTAGTCCTTCGGCGTGTAGACGCGCCGCACGCCGGCCTCGAGCAGCTTGGCGGCGTCGTCCTCGGGAATGATGCCGCCGACCACGAGCGGGACGGCGCCGAGGCCGCTGCGCCGCAGGCCCTCGAGCACGTCGACCACGAGCACGCCGTGCGAGCCCGAGAGGATCGAGAGCCCCACGACGTGCACGCCCTCGTCGCGCGCCGAGCGCACGATCTCGGCGGGCGTGAGGCGGATCCCCTCGTAGACCACCTCCATGCCGGCGTCGCGCGCGCGCACCGCGATCTGCTCCGCGCCGTTGCTGTGGCCGTCGAGTCCCGGCTTGCCGATCAGGATCTTGGGCGGGCGCCCGAGTGCCTCGGCGAGCTGGTGCACCTCGCGGCGGACCCCGGCGAGCCGCTCGTCGCCCGCGGCGGGGGCGGCGACGGCCACCCCGGTCGGCGCGCGGTACTCGCCGTAGAGATCGCGGATCACGCCCGCCCACTCGCCCGTGGTGACGCCGGCGCGCGCGGCGCGAATCGACGGCGGCATCCCGTTCTGTCCGTTTGCGAGCGCGTCCCGGAGGCCGCGCAGCGCGGCCTCGACCTCGGCGGCGCTGCGCCGGCTGCGGAAGGCGCGCAGCCGCTCGATCTGCTCGCGCTCCGCCGATTCATCGACCTTGAGCGCCGAGTGGGCGCCCTCGAGCAGCGGCGACGGCTCGGCCTCGGTGAAGCCGTTGACGCCGACGACGCGGATGTCGCCGCTCTCGATCGCGCGCAGCCGCGCGCTGTGTGACTCGACCAGCCGGCGCTTCATGTAGGCGTTCTCGACGGCGGCCACCGCGCCGCCCTGCGCGAGCACGCGGTCCAGCTCCTCGCGCGCCGCCGCCTTGAGCTCGGCCACCTTGGCCGCCACCACCGGCGAGCCGTCGAAGAGGTCGCGGTACTCGAGCAGGTCGGTCTCGTACGCCAGGATCTGCTGGATGCGCAGCGACCACTGCTGGTCCCACGGGCGCGGCAGCCCGAGCGCCTCGTTCCAGGCCGGGAGCTGCAGCGCGCGGCAGCGCGCCTTCTGCGACAGCGTGACCCCGAGCGCCTCGAGCACGATCCGGATGATGTTGTTCTCGGGCTGCGACTCGGTGAGCCCGAGGCTGTTCACCTGGACGCCGTAGCGGAAGCGGCGCAGGGCGGGATCCGACACGCCGTAGCGGTCGCGCGTGATCTCGTCCCACAGCTCCGCCATCGCGCGGCACTTGCACATCTCCTCCACGAAGCGGATGCCGGCGTTCAGGAAGAACGAGATGCGGCCCACCACGCGCGGCAGCGCCTCGCGCGGCAGGTCGCCGCGCGCGCGCACAGCGTCGAGCACCGCGATGCCGTTCGCCATCGCGTAGGCGATCTCCTGCACCGGCGTCGCGCCGGCCTCCTGCAGGTGATAGGAGCAGATGTTGATCGGGTTCCACTTCGGGATCGCGTCGACCGTGTACGCGATCACGTCGCTGGTGAGCCGCATCGAGGGCTCCGGCGGGAACGCGTAGGTGCCGCGCGACAGGTACTCCTTCACGATGTCGTTCTGCGTGGTGCCCTCGAGGCGCTCCGGCGCGACGCCGTTGCGCTCGGCCACGGCGACGTAGAGCGCCAGCAGCCAGGCCGCCGTCGCGTTGATCGTCATCGAGGTGTTCATGCGGTCGAGCGGGATGCCCTCGAAGAGCGTCTCCATGTCCTCGACGTGGCAGATCGGCACGCCGACCTTGCCGACCTCGCCGCGCGCCAGCGGGTGGTCGGAGTCGTATCCCGTCTGCGTCGGCAGGTCGAAGGCGACCGAGAGCCCCGTCTGTCCCTTGGCGAGGTTCTGCCGGTAGAGCGCGTTGCTCGCGCGCGCGGAGGTGTGGCCCGAGTAGGTCCGGAACACCCAGGGGCGGTCGCGTTCGGGGCTCGTCATGATCGCCTCGATCCGCAAGCTACCGAAGCGCTCCCGCGCAATCAAAGACCGCCGGATCGGCCTCCGGTATGTTGCGCGCCGATGGCGGCGCCGCAGTTCCAGAATCTCGGACCCGAGGCGGCGCTCGAGGCGGTCGAGGCGGCGGGGCTCGCGCCGAGCGGGCACTGCGCCGTGCTGCGCTGCCTCGAGAACCGCGTCTACGACGTGCGCCTCGAGGACGGCGCGCATGTGGTGGTGAAGTTCTACCGCCCTGGGCGATGGAGCCGCGCCGCGCTCGAGGACGAGCACCGCTTCCTGTTCGACCTGCGCGAGGCCGAGATCCCCGTGTGCGCGCCGCTGCGCCTCGCGGGCGGCGGCTCGCTCGGCGAGATCGCCGGCATCCACTACGCGGTGTGGCCGCGCACCGGAGGGCGCGAGCCCGACGAGCTCGACGACGAGCAGCTCGCCATCCTGGGGCGCCTGCTCGCGCGCATCCACAACGCCGGCGCCGCGCGCGCGGCGCCCGACCGTCCGGTGCTCGACCCCGAGACGGCGTTGCTCGACCCGCTCGAGGAGCTGGAGGACGGCGGCTTCCTGCCGGACGCCTGCATCGACCGTTACGGTGCTGCCGTCGAGACGCTCGCCGACGCCTACGCCGAGCGCCTCGCCGGCGTGCCGCTGCTGCGCATCCACGGCGACTGCCACCTCGGCAACCTGCTCCACGGACGCGAGGGCTGGTTCTTCCTCGACTTCGACGACTTCGCCGTCGGACCGGCGGTGCACGACGTCTGGGTGCTGGCGCCCGGGCGCGACGCGGAAGGGCGACGCCAGCGCTCACACCTGATCGATGCCTATCGCCAGTTCCGCGACTTCGAACCGCGCTGGCTCTCGCTGGTCGAGCCGCTGCGCGCGGCGCGCTTCCTCAAGCTCTCGAGCTGGATCGCGCGCCGCTGGGACGAGCCCTACTTCCGCTCGACCTTCCCGCACTTCGGAACGCCGCTCTACTGGGAGCGCGAGACGCGCGACCTCGAGGACCAGGTCGAGCGGCTGAGAGAGGACGGAGGCCTCTAGCGGAGCGCCCAGCGATCGGAATACCGCTCAGCCGCGGCGGCGACCCGCCCAGCCGAGGCCCAGGATCCCGAGGCCGACCAGCGCCGCCGTCGTCGGCTCGGGCACCATCGCCAGGTTGAAGGTCTGCCGGACGTAGCTCGAGAGGGGCGCGCCCACCTGGAAGCCGGTGGGGCCGAAGGTGAAGCCGCACTGGCCGGTGTGGTCCGCCGCGAGCCCGCAGCTCCCCGTGACCCGCACCGAGCTGAAGATCGGGTTCGTCGACCCGCCTCCCGTGCCCACCTGCGTGAGCGTGGCGGGGTCGACCGTCGCCAGCCCGCTGCCCGAGATCGCATAGACCGTCGGGCTTCCGGGCGTGATCGTGATCGGGATGTTCGAGAAGGTATACGTCGTGTTGGTGAACTGGACGCTCGTGATGCCGTTGATCGCGCTTCCGCTGATGTCGGAGTACGGAACGGTGAGCGAGATGCTCATCAGGAGCAAGCTGTCGTCGATGGTGACCGTTCCGGTTGCCGCGAACAGGGCGTTGTTGGTCCAAGGCTGGGTGATGCAGCCCGCGGTGCAGACCTGTCCCACGTCGAGGCCGAGGCCGTTCACCGTGAGCGAGATCGTGGTCGCTCGGACCGGAGAGGCGAACCCCATGCCCACCGCGACGAGAACCGCGAGCTTCCACGTCCGAGCCATTCTCACCCTCCCCAGCCGCCCAGCCCCGGCGCTCATCGCACCTCGGACCGGGCGCGCCGCAGCGCCGCGAAGCCCGCGAGCCCGAGCACGATCGAGAGCGCCGCGCCGGGCTCGGGCACCGCGCCCACGAAGTCGAAGTCGCCCTTGATCACGAGCGGCGGGTTGCCGCCCGGTCCGTCGGGATCGATCTGTCCCAGCGTGATCCCGTCGAGCGCCAGCGCCACACCCGTGTCGACGAAGATGGTCCCAGACGCGCTCGGGTTCGAGAAGCCGAACGGCGCGTTGTTGAGGCTGTTCGCCGGGATCACGTTCGTCGCATCGAACTGCCCGGCCACCGTCACCGGGCCGACCGAGTAGTTGTACTCGGCGGGCGGACCCGGGTCGACCAGCGACAGCGACCCGCCGGACGCCGTGAGCGTGGCGAAGTCGATGTGCAGCGAGGTGAAGCCGAGGTACGACGGCGAGATCGGGATCGTGCCCGACGAGCCGGCGGAGAGACCGAGGCTGTTCAGCGTCACCGTCCCCTCGTCCACCGTGACGGACGTCCCGTTGAGCGCGATCACCACCGGGCCGGCGACCGGCGAGCCGCTCACGGTAGCGGTAACCGTCACCTGGCCCGACGAGAAGAAGTAGGTGATCGGAGTCGCCCGTGCCGACGAGGCCAGCGAGATGACGGCCGCCGCGAGCAGCGCCGCGAATAACCGAGCACGCATACAGCTCCCCCGCACCTTGTCCTGGGCCTCGCCCCGACAGGCCAGACCAGTGGATCTGAACGCGCCCAAACACGCGGGGTTCCCCTTCCCGAGGGAAACCCGACGCTGTGCACGCTGCAATCCATATGCCCGCAAGCGGATCTCCGCCGAGGGCACGACTGTCAATCAAGTCAGCTACTTGCAATGCAGTGCGGTGGGTCGCCGCCCGCGCGCCGGGAAAAGGTTTTCCATCGGCGGGACAAGGCGCTTCCGTCCCGGGGACACGAGACCGCAGGACACGAGACTGCCCCGGCAGGCCCGGGCGGCCTCTTGACGAGCTGGCGCCGAGAAGCTGGATCCGGGGCGGAGCTACGAGTTCCGGCGGGCCGCCAGTACGAGCGCAGCGAGTCCCGTCGACAGGATCGCCACCGTCGCGGGCTCGGGCACGTTCACGTTGAAGGTCTCGAGGACCTGGTACCCGTTCAAGCCGTCCGTGATGATGTTGCCGCCTGCGCCGAACGAGAAGCCGCACTGATCGGAGCCGGTACCCACTTGGCAGTCGAGCGAGCTCACGTTCGGCGTGCCGAGCACCTGCGAGTAGGGCGCTCCCCAAGCGACCGGGGCGACCACGCCCGTCGCGCCGCCGATCTGGACGAGCTCATAGGCACCGCCGCCGAGCGGGATGTTCAGGACGGGAATCCCGGAGGCGGTGAACACCGTGCCGGGAAGGATGGCCGCCGGGGGACCGCCCCCCGTGAAGACGGCGGGAGCCAGCAGGGTCAGGCTCAGCGATACGGTGTTGGCGACGTCGTCGTAGACGAACGAGCCGGAGACGGCGCCGTCGGTGGTCAACGAGAGCGTCGCGTTCCCGGGGCACAAGAGCGACGTCGGGCAGATCTGCCCGTCGTCGAGGCCGGGCCCGCCGATCACCGGGATGGTGATCAGTGAGGCCGACGCACCAAGCGGCAAGCTTCCGAGTCCGAGCGCGATCAGAGCCACACCCATCGATCTGAAGCGCATCTCTCGATTCTCCCTGTCTCTGCGATCAGGCGTGGGCGCGGCGTCGATTCGCCGCAACCGCGATCAGCCCGGAACCCACGAGCAGCGCCGTCCCCGGCTCGGGCACGATGCCGAGGAAGGTGACGTCCGCCTTGAGGGTCATGTTGCCGACCGGCGTATTGAAGGGGCCGATGGTGATCCCGTTGAGATTGAGCTGACCCCCTCCACCGAGAGTGATCAGACCCGAGAGGGCCGCGTTCACGCCGGTGACCGTGGTCGGACCGAAGTTGACCAGCCCGGTGCCCACCACGCTGGTGGCCGTCGCGTCGACCTTGCCCACCGCGAAGTTGTAGGGGTTCGAGCCCGTGATCGGAGCGAGGAGCCCGTAGGTCACGTCGGGGACGACGCTCAGGGAGCTGAGCGACAGGAACTCCCCCGTCGCGACGCCCGTAAGGGCGAGCGGTCCCACCGCCCCGGTCGTGAACTGGAAGGACGGCAGATTCAGCGGCGAGGTGTCGAAGGTGACCTGCGTGCCGTTCAGGTTGATCGTGGTGTTGAGAACGGAGGACGCGCCGATCGTGCCGGTCAGGTGGACCGTGCCAGTCAGGAAGTTGTAGACGACCGGCGTCGCAGAGGCGGAGCCGGCCATCCCGACAAGGACGGCGGCGACGAGCAGCGACCCCGACAATAACCGAGCACGCATTGAGACTCCCCCGAGCCTTTGTGTTGGGCCTCGCCCCGACAGGCCAGACCGATGAATCCGAACGCGCCCAAACACGCGAGGTTCCCCTTCCGAGGGAGACCCGAGTCCGTGCACACTGCAATCCATATGCCCGGATCCCGCCTCCCGAGCTCGCTCGAATCGAGTGGGAAATCGGCGGCTTGCGTTTGGCTCCTCCGGCTGCGCCGACCCTCGGGGAAAAGCTTTTCCTTTCGCGAGGCAAGGTTGTTCCGCCCGCCCGCTGCCGACCCGGTCCGCCAGGGCGCCGATTCCGACCCGGCCGACTCGCTACCATGAGGCGATGGCGACCTCCCTCGCCCCGCGCTCCGATCCCCTCCCGGATGACCTCGAGGAGGCGATCCGGCGGCTCAAGCGCGAGCGCGACGCCGTCCTGCTCGCCCACTACTACCAGGAGGACGCGGTCCAGGACCTGGCCGACCACGTCGGCGACTCGCTGGCGCTGGCCCGCGTCGCGCAGCGGGTCGACCGCCGCGTGATCTGCTTCTGCGGCGTCCACTTCATGGCCGAGACGGCGAAGATCCTGAACCCCGAGCGCCGCGTGGTGGTCCCGGATCTCGCGGCCGGCTGCTCGCTCGCGGACGGGTGTCCCGCCGAGGCGTTCGCCCGCTTCGTGGCGGAGCACCCCGGCGCGGTCGTCGTCTCGTACATCAACTGCTCGGCCGAGGTGAAGGCGCTCTCCGACGTGATCTGCACCTCGTCGAACGCGGTCGAGATCGTGCGACACTTCGCCGACCGCCCGGTGATCTTCGCTCCAGACCGGCACCTGGGCCGCTGGGTGGCGCAGCAGGCGGGTCGCCCCGATCTGATCGTGTGGCCGGGAGCCTGCATCGTGCACGAGCAGTTCAACGCGAAGGCGCTGGCCCAGCTCCGCGTCAAGCACCCCGAGGCCGAGGTCCTGTCGCACCCCGAGTGCGAGGAGGCGGTGCTCGCGCAGTCGGACTTCATCGGCTCGACCAAGAAGATCATCGACCGGGCGATCGCGTCGCCAGCGCGGACGCTGATCATCGGCACCGAAGACGGCGTCTTCCACCAGATCCGGCGCCGCGTGCCCGACAAGGAGCTGATCCAGATCCCCGGCATGGACGAGAGCTGCTCCTGCAACCGCTGTCCGTACATGCGGCTCAACACGCTGGAGAAGCTCTATCTCTGCCTGCGCGACCTGGCGCCCGAGGTGACGGTGCCGGAGCCCGTCCGTCTCCGCGCGCTGCGCCCGCTCGAGCGCATGCTCGAGCTCTCCGGCCCCGGCTGAACGTCGCTGCTACGAGCCGAGCGCCGGGCGCGGCGCTCGCTCCACGCTGCGCAGCGATCCCTCGGGCAGGATCACCAGCAACACCAGGGTGCGTCCCCACGCGGACCCCGCCGGCCGGTAGTACCCGACGGCGGCCGCCACGCGGCGCACGCCCTGCTCGAAGATCTCGTCGGGGAGCGCGACGTCGTCGGGTGAGGCTCCCTCCAGCACCCAGCCGCGCACGGGGGCGTGGACGCGCGCGCCCGCCTCGGCGAGGAGCTCGCGCAGCGCCACGTCCGGCGTCCGGGTGCCGCTCTGGACGTTGGCGACGTGGCGCGCCGCGACCGCTCCGACGTCCGGATCGTCGATCGGCGCGGGGAGGTTGCGGGCCGCGTACGCGCGGTCGAGGTGCGTGCGGAAGGCCTCGAGCTCGGCGCTCGGGTCGGCGCCGCCGTACAGCGCGTAGGTCGCGACCATCGCCGCCAGGTACTCGTCCTTCGGCGAGACGATCGGACCGACGGCGAGGCGCGAGCGCGCGGGGTCGAGCAGCGTCGAGCGGACGTTCGGCTGCTCGAGGGCCTGTGCGAGCCAGGCCTCGATGTCGCTGGTGCCGATCACCAGCGCACCGCCCACGCCGGCGTCGCGGATCGTCCCCGAGACGTCCCAGCCCGCCATCAGGCCGAGCGCCGCGACGTCGCCGAGCGCCGGATCGGCCGTTCCCAGATAGGAGCCGAAGTAGGGCGACGCGAGGCGCTCGGCCACCTCGCTCTCCTTCGGCTCCAGCGCGAGCGGCGGCGCGTCGGCCTGCTGCCGCACGCGGTTCAGCTCGACGAGCAGGCGCTTCGAGAACTCCTCCTTGCTGGCGATCGACGCCGAGCGCCCGTAGCGGGGGCGGCGGTAGCTGGCGACGGGCTGCCCACCCGGCCGCGCCAGCACGTCGAGAACGTCCTCGCCGAGCACGCGCCCGGGCGGGCGCGCCATCAGCGAGATCCACGCGCTCTCGTCGTCCTTCTCGGTCGGACACCGGAAGGCGAAGCGAGGGAGGTGCACGCTCGGATCGGCCTGGCAGGCGGTGACCCGGTAGCGCCCCTGGTTCACGAGACCGTCGATCGACTGCGCCGGGATCAGGACCTCTCCGCGCAGGACGACGTTGCCGTCGGCGTCGGGAACGGCCGAGACCGGCTCGAGATGCACGCGCCGCTGCGAGGACGCGAGCAGCAGGACGGCCTCGTCGCCGTGGCGGCCGAACCAGATGCCGACCGCGCGTGCGCCGGCGCCGAGGTGATCGCGCAGGAGCACGACCGCCTGCTCGTGCCAGCGCGCGAGCAGCGCGGCGTCGCTCTCGCCCGGCGCGACCGTGCCGCGCAGCGAACCGAACTCGACCTGGACGCCGGTCGCGCCGCAGCGCGAGAGCAGGAAGCTCTGGAGGCCGGGGTCCGGCTGTCCGCCCCGCTCGACGTGGAAGCGGCCGAGCTCGCGCGCGGCGCAGCGCATCGACTCGGAGGCGACCACCAGCCCGGCGCGCTGCGAGGCCGCCTCGATCAGCAGCTGCTCCCAGGCGTCGGGATTGGTGATCGGCTCCTCGCCGACGCGCTCGGGGAAGGGGCCGGCCAGATCCCACGAGTCGACCCGCACGAGGTCGGGCGCGGGCGTCGCGGGGAGCGGGCGGTCGGAGAGCCTCCCGAGCTCGTCGCGCGACGGGAAGGGCTCGGCCTCCTTCGCCTTGTCTGCGGTGCGCGGGCTGCCGGTCGGGGCACCGCTCGCGCACGCGAGGGCCGCCGCGGCGGCGGCGATCAGCGCGCTGCGGAGGGCGGGGCGGGGACGGCGACTCCGACACACGGCGGGGGATCGTATCACCCGCCGCGCGCGCCCGGGAACCAGGCGGATGCTAGAAGCCGTACTTCTTGGCCAGCTCCGGGTCCTTCTTCGCGAGCAGCTCCGCGAGCGACACCATGACCTTGCACTGCTTCCAGGTCGCGTCGTCCTGCATCTTGCCGTCGAGCATCAGCACGCCGCGGCCGTCGGGCATCGCCTCGAGCACGCGGCGGGCGAAGGCGACCTCCGCCGGATCGGGGCTGAAGACCCGCTTGGCGATCTCGATCTGGCTCGGGTGCAGCGACCAGGCTCCGACGCAGCCCATCAGGAAGGCGGCCCGGAACTGGGCCTCGCAGCCGACCGGATCGGAGATGTCGCCGAACGGCCCGTAGTAGGGCAGGGCGCCCGCCCCCGTGCAGGCGTCCACCATGCGCGCGATCGAGTAGTGCCAGAGGTCCTGCTGCGCGCTCGACCGGGGCGCCTTGGGGTCGTTCGGATCGGGATCCGAGACGACGCGGTAGCCGGGGTGGCCGCCGCCGACGCGCGTCGTCTTCATGCGCCGGCTCGCCGCGAGGTCGGCCGGCCCGAAGCTCATGCCCTGCATGCGCGGGCTCGCGGTGGCGATGTCCTCGACGTTGGTGACGCCGAGGCCGGTCTCGAGGATGGCGTGCACCAGGATCGGGCGGCGCAGATTGTGCTTCGCCTCGAGCTGGGCCAGCAGGCGGTCGACGAAGTGGATGTCCCACGGCCCCTCGACCTTGGGGATCATCATCACCTCGAGCCGGTCGCCGATCTCGCCCACCAGCCGCGTGACGTCGTCGAGGAACCACGGGCTGTCGAGGCTGTTGACGCGCGTCCAGAGCTGGGTGTCGCCGAGATCGACCTGCTTGCCGATCCGCACCAGCCCCTCGCGCGCCGCCTCCTTGCGGTCGGCGGGGATGGCGTCCTCGAGATTGCCGAGCAGCACGTCGGTCTTCGAAGCGATCTCGGGCAGCTTGGCCGCCATCTTCTCGTTGCTCGGATCGAAGAAGTGGATCATCCGCGACGGCCGGACGGGGATCTCGACGGCCGGCGCGGGCGCGCCGACCACGAGCGGCTTGCCGAAGGCGCGGGGGTTGCGCATGGCGGGTTCTCCTGGGCTCAGCGTTCGTAGAGCTTGACGACGCGCACGGCGCCCGGCGGCGCCGCCCGGATGCACAGGTCGCAGAGCGTACACTCGTCGAGGTTGGCCTCGACGATGCGCAGCGCGCCGTCCTTCTCCTGCGCGAAGATGTTCACGGGGCACACCTCGACGAGCTTCTTCGCGAGCGCGGCGTCCCGGGCGACCGCAGCGTCGACTCGCACGTCGATGAAGAGCGCCGGCATCAGCGCCGCTCCGCGAGCCGCTGCTGGAGCCGCTTCGGGATCTCCTCGATGCGCTCAGCCACCGAGATCCCGGCCTTCTCCATGCGCTCGATCTTGGCCGCCGTGGTGTCCTCGCGGCCCTCGACGATGGTGCCGGCGTGGCCGAAGCGCATGCCCTTCATCTCGTCCATGAAGCGCCCCGCCATGAACGCGACGATCGGCAGCCGGCTCCGGTTCGCCGAGACCCACTCGGCCAGCTCGGCCTCCATGCGCCCGCCGGGCTCCGAGTAGATCGCGATCGCGTGCGTCTCGGGGTCCGCCTCGAAGAGCGGCATCAGCTCGGCGTAGGTGGTGCCGATGATCGCGTCGCCGCCGATCGAGACGGCGGTCGACTGGCCGAGCCCGGCGGCGGTGAGCGTGCTGGCGATCTCGGTGGTCATGCCGCCCGACCGCGACATGATGCCGATGTGCCCCTTCTGGTAGGCCTGCCGCGTGTTGGCGGCGGGCCCGCCGATCCCGCCCATCTTGCCCTCGCCCGGCGAGATGAGCCCGAGGCAGTTGGGGCCGATGATGCGCGCGCCGCGCAGGCGCGCGAGCTCGACCATCTGTGCGACTTCCTGGCGCGGGATGTTCTCGGTGACCACCACGATCAGGCGGATGCCGTTCTCCACCGCCTCGAAGACGGCGTCGCGCGTGAAGCCCGGCGGCACCGACACGACCGAGCCCTCGACGGGACCGTGCGCGGCGACGACGTCGCGCACGCAGTCGTAGACCGGCACGCCGTAGACGTCGCGCCCCGCGCGTCCCGGCGTCACGCCGCCGATGATCTGGGCGCCGTAGTCGAGGTTCTCGCGGGTCAGGTTGACGGCCTCGCGGCCTGTGATGCCCTGCACGATGAAGCGCGTGTCGCGGGTGAGCAGGATCGACATCGACTACGCCTTCATCTTCGCGACCGCACGCCCTGCCGCCTCGTACATCGACACCGAACGGTCGCAGTAGTCGACCTTGTACTTGCGGAGGATCTTGAATCCCTCGTCCTCCCAGGCGCCCGGGATGCGGAAGATCGCGATCACCTGCGCGGGGTCCTTGCCGGCCTCGAGGCAGCCCTTGATCACGCCGCGCGCCACGATGTCCACCCGCGTGTTCGACACCACGTTCATCATGACCGCGATCTTCTCGACCCCCGGCTTCGAGAGGATGAGCTTGGTGAGCTCGCAGGCCTTGCCGACGCTCGGGTTGCCGCCGATCTCGCAGTAGTTGGCGGGCCGGCCGCCGTGCTTGCGCACGGCGTCGAAGAGCGTGAGCGACCCGCCGCCTGCGCCGATCACCAGGCCGAGGTCGCCGTCGAACTCGACCACGTTGCCGGCGACGCCGCGATGATCCGCGGCGTTGATCGCGACGCCGCGCAGCTCGAACGGGGTGGCCTCGCGCGCCTGCCGCGTCTCCTCGGGCGCGATGCCGAGCTCGTCGAGCAGCTTCTTGTGCTTTCCGCGCGCCTCCGCCTCGAGGTCGATGTGGCCGTCGAGCACGGCGAAGCGGCCGTCCTCGAGGCGGCCGAGCGGGTTGATCTCCGCGAGCGTGAGATCGTAGGCGAGGAAGATGCGCATCAGCTCGAAGACGATCGGGACGAGGCGGATCTGCGCGTCGCCCGAGACGCCCGTGGCGGCGATCGCCTCCTTCGCGATGCGCGGCGTGATCGGAAGGATCGTCGAGAAGTGCGTCTTCGAGACGTGCTCGGGGTGCTTCTCGGCCACCTCCTCGATGTCGATCCCGCCGAGATCGCTGAACACCAGCACCGGCAGCTTGCGCCGCCCGTCCCAGGTGATCGCCGCGAAGTACTCCTGCGCGACCTTGCTGCGTTCCTCGACCAGCACCGCCCGCGCCCGCTGCCCGTTCACGGCGATCGGGAGGATCGCCTCGAAGTGGCGCGCGGCCTCGTCGGGCGAGTCCGCGAAGCGCACGGCGCCGGCCTTCATGCGGCCGCCCGAGAGCACCTGGCTCTTGAGCACCGTCGGGCCGCCGATCTCGCCGGCGATGCGTCGCGCGTCGTCCGCGCTGCGCGCGACGCCGCTCCTGCCGAGCGGCATCCCGTGGCGCTTGAACAGCGCCTTGGCCTCATATTCGTAGAAGCGCAAGCGGGGTCCTTCGATCGCGACGCAAGAGCGCGCACCGTATCGCCTTTCCCTCCGACGGGCAAGGCAGCTATGCTGCGCGCGCCGACCCCCCGAGCGGAGAATCGCCATGCCCCGAGCCTTCTCGATCAGCACCGCCTCGATCGCCGCCGAGCGCGAGCGGACGGGCGGCAAGCTCGACGACTTCGACATCTCGCGCGTCGTCAAGCTCGACACCGTCGAGCTCAAGCCGGTCGGCCCGGGCGACGTGCACATCCGCATCCTCGCGGTGTCGGGCGAGCACAACATCAACCACGCCGCCCTGGCCGACACCGTGAACATCGCCGAGCTGCGCGGCGGCAAGATCTATCCGGGCAACTCGGCGGTCGGCGAGGTGGTGGCCGTCGGCGAGCGGGTCACCCGCTTCCGGCCCGGCGACGTCGTCATCACCCACTGCAACGGCGAGCCCGACGTCTACGGCTACCCGCTGCGCATCTGGGCGTACGACCAGCCGGAGTCGATCGGCTGGTACGGCGAGGAGGCGGTGGTCGCTGAGTGGCAGCTCGTGCGCGCCCCGCTCGACTGCGGCCTCAACCTCTGGGAGATCGCCGCGCTGCCGCTTCGCGCGCCCACTGCCTACCACATGTGGCGGCGCGCGCTCGGCATCTACCGCCTCAAGGTGCCGCGCGAGAAGCGCGCCGTGCTGAACGTGCTCTCGTTCGGCGGCGGCGTGGGCGAGTGCTTCCTGATGCTCGCGCGCAGCGAGGGGCACAATGCCTTCTTCTGCTCGGGAACGCCCGAGCGGCGCGCCGCGCTCGAGAAGCTCGGGATCGTCGGCCTCGACCAGCGCGCATACGACCGCTTCCGCTCCAAGGACGGCCTCAAGAAGTTCAGCAACGACGTGAAGAAGCTGACCGGCGGCGAGAACATGCACCTGGTCGCCGACATGCTGCGCGGGCCCGTCTTCGCGGCGGGCCTCGCGGTGGCGGCGCGCGAGGGCGTGAACGTCTCGGCGGGCTGGCAGCTCGGACAGGTGGTCGAGTACAACTCGACGCTGATGAGTGTCAAGCAGGTGACGATCGACCACACCCACTACGAGACGGTGGACGGCTGCTCGGCGGCGACGGAGCTCTACGGCAGGGTGTTCAAGCCGACCGTGCACAAGGAGATCTACGCCTTCGAGGACCTTCCGCGCGCCTTCGCGGAGCTGCAGGCCAACGTGCAGACGGGCATCCCGATCATCCGCGTCGCGAAGCAGATGCCGGAGGCGGTGAAGAAGCTCCTCTGAGCGGTCCGCGCGCGGGGTCGAGCGGCGGCAGCCGCCGGCCGCCCTGCGAGCCGACTCGTCCGCCCTCGCGCCCCCCCGACCGCGTGCCGTTCCGGCGGCGCGGGGGGATTTCCCGGCCTTCCCCGAAGCTCAATTTTCCAGTCCGCCCGACAGCGGATCGGTGATAGTCTGCGCGCAATCGGAATGGGGGAGGTTCGCGATGACGATTCGCACGGCGCGGCCGCTGGCTCGGCCGCGCATCCTCGGCCTCGCCGTCGCCCTTGCGGTCGCATCCGGCGGTGCGCTGGCGCCGGCCGCGGCGCGAGCCGCCGGCGATACCGCCCCGCCGCCGGCCGCGGCGCCCGCGGCGAAGCCGGCCGGCACGCCGGTGCGCTGGGACCAGGACCGGGTCACCGAGTACGCGAGCGAGCTGAATGGCGCGGTCCAGAGCCTGCGCGACGAGGTTCGCCGGCAGCCGCCGCAGACGCCCTTCGCGAAGCGGCAGGCGCAGCACGATCTCGAGGAGGACATGCGGCTCATCTCGAGCTCCACCACCTACCTTCTCGAGCAGCTCAAGAGCGGCGCCGGCCGCGAGGAGACGGAGGCGACCTTCCGGCGGATCGACTCGCTGCGGCTCGGCGCCGCCGAGCACGCGCGGCGTTCGCTGCTGCCGGATCCGCTGATGAAGGACCTGGTGCACGCCGGCGAGCTCTGGAATCGGATGAAGCCGTACTACTACGGCAAGCAGTGAGGCGCGCCGCTCCGGCGAGCCCCGAGCGCGCTGTGGGCTAGCGGTTCGAGCCGGGTGGGTTCGCCTCGACCGGATGGATCTCGAGCTCGAGGTGGCGCACGCGGCGCTCGCGCTCCATCTGCGCCCACGCCTCCGTCTCCGCGGTGCGCTGCTTCAGCTGCTCCAGCAGCCCCTCGCTCTCCTGGCGCCGCGCCCGCGCATCGGCGGCGTCGCGCGGAGGCGACGCGTCGTAGTCGACGATGCGCTCCGCGGCCGCGCGCGTCGAGTCGGTGGCGGCGGCCTCGAACCGGATCCGGTTCCGGCCGGGCGCCAGCTCGACGAACGCGTCGAAGGAGCCGTCCGGGAAGGTGCGCAGCGCGCGCGCCGCCTGGCCGGTGGTGTCGTTCACGACGCGGAGGTCGGCCAGGCCGACCAGATCGGTGCGCCGCAGGCGCGCGATGGCGTCGCCCGGCTGCAGGAGCCGCTCGTAGTGGCCGCCGCTCACCTCGGCCATCTTCGCGAACACGTTGCCGGCGGGGCTCGCATGCTCGCTCTCGCGCAGCTCGAAGGCGTGGATGCGGATCCCCACGGCCGCCGCGGCGCGGGCCGCCCACAGGGCGTGATGGCGCGCGTTGTCGCCGTGAGGCGGCAGCGTGGGCTCGCCGTCGGAGAGGAACAGGATCGATCGCTCGCGGCCGTCCTGGGGCGGCATTCCGTCGGGCGGCGCGAGCGCGAGCTGTGCGGCGGTCACCGCGTCGCCGAAGTTGGTGCCGCGCAGGTAGCTCGGGAAGTCTTCGCGCAGGCCCGCGAGCGCCGCCGAGAGCCGCTCGCGGCTGCTTCCCAGCGGAGCCAGCACCTTGGCCTGGTCGGAGAATGCGACGAGCGCGACGCGATAGCGATCGAGATCGAGCCGATCGATCAGCGCGTCGGCCGCCGCCAGCTCGGCGGCCAGCACGCTGTCGTCGAAGTCGGTCTCCGAGAGGCGCGCGACGAGTCCGGGAGGCGTGTCCGATCGCGCGCCGAGCCGCTCGAGCAGGGCGGGGTCCGTGCGCCCGCGCGGGCCGTCGCCGTCCACGTCCCAGCCCGACGGCAGCAGCGTGCTGTCCGAGACGTCGATCACGATCACGAAGTCCTGCGGGCGCAGGCCGCGCTTGGCAGCGTGTCCGCGCACCTCGACCAGGCCGAGCCGGCTCGCCGACTCCGCCTCGGCGGGCGCCTCGACGTGCAGCCAGCCGCTGTCGGCGGGCGTCTCCGCGGCCGGCGCCGGGAGCGCGGCCCAGGCCGCCGCCAACGCGAAGGCCGCCACCGCTCGCGCA
>DATJPY010000031.1:0-199262 GCA_035506135.1 Myxococcota bacterium
GCTAGAGACCGGCGTGGAGCCGCGGACGCGCATCTTCGTGGCCGGCGACCGCGACTTCGTCGGGGCCGCGCTGGCGCGGCGACTGCGCGCGGCCGGCTGCGATCGGCTGATTGGCGAGGGCGACGCGGCGCCCGACCTGCGCGACGCGGCGGCGGTCGACGCATTCTTCGCGCGCCAGCGTCCCGAGCTGGTGTTCCTGCTCGGCGGGCGCTCCGGCGGGATCGCCCGCAACCAGCGCGAGGGCGCCGAGCTGATGCTCGACAACCTGCTGGTGGAGACCTCGGTGGTGCGCGCCGCCCAGCGCCACGGCGCGCGCAAGCTGCTCTACCTCGCCGCGGCCTGCATCTACCCGCGCGAGTGCGAACAGCCGATGCGTCCCGATCAGCTCGGCAGCGGTCCGCTCGAGCCCACCAGCGCGCCCTACGCGCTCGCCAAGTGGGCCGGGCTCGAGCTGTGCCGCGCCTTCGCGCGCCAGGCCGGCGGCGGCTTCGCCGGCGCGATCCCCGCCAATCCCTTCGGGCCCGGCGACTCGATCGATCCCGACGACGCGCACGTGGTCGGCGCGCTGCTCCGCCGCATGCACCGCGCGAAGCGGCGCGGCGAGACCGAGGTGGTCGTGTGGGGCAGCGGGCTCGCGCAGCGCGACTTCCTCTTCGTCGACGACCTCGCCGACGCCTGCGTGTTCCTGATGGAGCGCTTCGACGGTCCCGATCCGATCAACGTGTCGGCCGGCGCGCATCTCACGATCGCGGAGGTCGCCGAGCGGATCCAGAAGGTGGTGGGCTTCGCGGGCCGGCTGCGCTTCGACCGGAGCCGGCCGGAGGGCGCCCCCCGCAAGCTGCTCGACGGCGCCCCGCTGCGCCGGCTCGGCTGGACGCCCCGCACCTCGCTCGACGACGCGCTGGCCGCCACCTATCGCTGGCTGCTCGAGCGCGATGACGAGGTGATGCGTGGGTGACGCGCGCCTCGAGCGCATCTTCCGCTCGCTCCACCGCATCCGCCGCGTGGAGGAGGAGATCGCGCGCGTCTACCCGACCGACGCGATCAAGAGCCCCATCCACCTGTCGATCGGGCAGGAGGCGGTGTCGGTGGGGCTGTGCGAGGCGCTGCGCCCGGAGGACGCTGCGTTCGGGAGCTACCGCTCCCACGCGCTCTATCTGGCGAAGGGAGGCGACCTGCGCGCGATGATCGCCGAGCTGTACGGGAAGGTCGGCGGCTGCGCGCGAGGCAAGGGCGGGTCGATGCACCTGGTCGACGCGGCCCACGGCGTCTTCGGCGCGTCGGCGGTGGTGGGCACGACGATCCCGCACGCCGTCGGCTACGCCTACGCCGTGAAGCTGCGCCGCGAGCCGCGCGTCGTGGCGAGCGTCTTCGGCGACGGCGCGGTGGACGAGGGAGTCTTCTACGAGAGCATCAACTTCGCGGCGCTGAAGCAGCTCCCGGTGCTGTTCGTGTGCGAGAACAACGGCTATGCGATCCACACCCACCAGCGCCTCCGGCAGCACGTGCCCGACGCGTGCGCGCGGGCGCGCGCGCTCGGGATTCCCGCCGAGCGCATCGACGACGGCGACGTGCTGCGCATCGTCGAGCGGGCGGGCGAGCTCGTGCGCGCGCTCCGCGCCGGCGAGGGGCCGCGCTTCCTCGAGTGCCTCACCTACCGCCTGAAGGAGCACGTCGGCCCCGGCGAGGACTGGCACCTCGGCTATCGCGACCGGGCGGAGGCGGAGCCGTGGCTCCGACGCGATCCGGTGTCGACGCTGGCGGAGGCCGTGGGCGACGACGCGCGTCGCCGCATCGAGGCCGAGGTCGCCGCCGAGGTCGCGGACGCCTTCGCGTGGGCGGAGCGCAGCCCGTTTCCCGCGCCCGACGAGCTGCTCCGCCACGTCTTCCGGGAGCCGGCGGCGTGAGCGAGCGGACCGGGAGCTACGTCGACGCGCTGCGCGAGGCCGTCGACCAGGAGATGGCGCGCGATCCCGCAGTCGTCTGCTTCGGGCTCGACGTCGACGACCCGAAGGCG
This sequence comes from Myxococcota bacterium, assembly GCA_035506135.1. Classification (GTDB taxonomy): domain Bacteria; phylum Myxococcota_A; class UBA9160; order UBA9160; family PR03; genus DATJPY01. Next base: position 2,018 of record DATJPY010000031.1, read on the forward strand.
ATCCAGGGGACCACGCGCGGGCTCGCCGAGAAGTACGGCTCCGAGCGCGTCTTCGGCACGCCGCTCGCCGAGGACGCGATGACCGGCGTCGCGATCGGCATGGCGCTGGCGGGGCTGCGTCCCATCCACGTCCACATCCGCATGGACTTCCTGCTGCTCGCGATGAACCAGCTCGTGAACATCGCCGCCAAGGCGTCCTACATGTACGGCGGACAGGTCCACCTGCCGCTGGTGGTGCGCTCGATGATCGGGAAGAGCTGGGGGCAGGGCGCGCAGCACTCGCAGGGGCTCTACCCGCTCTTCATGCAGGTGCCCGGGCTCAAGGTCGCCGCCCCCACCAACCCGCACGACGCCAAGGGCTGCCTCGTGGCGGCGATTCGCGACGACAACCCGGTCATGATGGTGGAGCACCGGCTCCTGTATCCGCATCGCGGCCCGCTCCCCGAGGCGCCCTACGAGGTGGCGCCCGGGCGCGCCCGGGTCGCCGCCCCCGGCGCCGACGTGACGCTCGTCGGTGTCTCCCACGCGCTGATCGACTGCCTGCGCGCGCGCCGCCACCTGGAGGAGGTGGGCGTCTCGGCGGAGGTGATCGACCCGATCTGGCTCGCGCCGCTCGACCTCGACGCGATCGCGGAGTCCGCGGCCCGGACCGGGCGGCTGGTCGCGGTCGACAATGGCTGGATCCCCTGCGGCGCCGGCGCCGAGATCGTCGCCGGTGTCGCGGAGCGGCTCGGCGGCGCGCGGGATCTGCGCGTGGCACGGCTCGGCTTCGCGCCGACGCCGTGCCCGCCGACGCCGGCGCTCGAGAAGCTCTTCTACCCCGATCCGCGCAGCATCGCGGCCGCCGCATTCGACCTGGTCGAGGGCCGCGCCACCGGCTGGATGCCGGACGAGCGGCCCGACGACGCGGAGCTCGAGTTCCGGGGGCCGTTCTGATGTCGTGGCCCCTGATGCGCGGCAACATCGCGCGCGCGGATCTCGACGCGGTGATCCGCTTCCTCTCGGACGACGAGCCGGTGCTCACCCAGTCGAAGCAGGTGGAGCTCTTCGAGCAGGAGTGGTCGAGCTGGCTGGGTGTGCGCCACAGCGTATTCGTCAACTCTGGGTCGTCCGCGAACCTGATCACGATCGCTGCGCTGCGGCATCGCGACGGGCCCGGCGAGGTGATCGTCCCCACCCTCACCTGGGTGTCCGACGTGGCCGCGGTGCTCCACTGCGGCATGACGCCGGTCTTCGTCGACATCGATCCGCGCACGCTCGGCATGGACAACGAGCAGGTGATCGAGCGGCTCGGCCCACGCACGCGCGCGGTGTTCCTCACCCACGTGCTGGGCTACAACGCGCTCTCGCAGCGCCTGCTCGACGTGCTGCGCGAGCGGGGGATCCCGCTGCTCGAGGACGCGTGCGAGTCCCACGGCACCACCTTCCGCGGCCGCAAGGTCGGGACCTTCGGCCTGGCCTCGAACTACTCCTTCTACTACGCGCACCACATGAGCACGATCGAGGGCGGGATGGTGTGCACCGACGAAGCGGATCTCGCGGCGATGCTGCGGATGCTGCGCGCGCACGGCCTGGTGCGCGAGGCCGGCTCCGAGGCGGTGAAGCGCCGCTACGCCGACGCGCATCCCGACCTCACGCCGGACTTCATCTTCGCGCTGCCGGGCTTCAACGTGCGCTCGAACGAGATCAGCGCCGTGATCGGGCGCTCGCAGCTCCGGCGCCTCGACGCGAACAACGAGCTGCGCCGCGCGAACCTGGCGCTGTTCCTCCGCCACCTGGACCCCGCGCACTACGTCACCGACTTCGACACCGAGGGGAGCTGCAACTACGCGCTGACCCTCGTGCTTCGCGAGCCCGACACGGCGCTGCGCGACCGCGTCGTGGCGGCGCTGCGCGAGCACGGCATCGAGTTCCGGCGCGGCACGTCGGGCGGAGGCAACCAGCTCCGGCAGCCCTATCTGCAGGGCCGCGTCCCGGAGGCGGAGATCCGCCGCCGCTTCCCGCGCGTGGACCACGTGCACTTCTACGGCTTCTACATCGGCAACTATCCGGAGCTCCCGCAGGGCTCCATCCTCGGACTGTGCGATATGCTGAATGCCCTTCCGGCCGGAGTGTAGGCGTGGCGGCGAAGCGCGAGGTCGAGCTGGTGCTGGTGAACCCGGGCGGGCGCGCGGGTATCTACCAGTCGCTCGCGGCGTCGCTCACCGCCGTCGAGCCGCCGGTGTGGGCGGGGCTGATGGCGAGCTTCGTGCAGCGCCGCGGCCACGAGGTCCAGATCGTCGACGCCAACGCCGAAGGGCTGACCCCCGAGGAGACGGCCGCGCGGGTCGCGGCGATGCGCCCTCGCCTCGCGGCGGTCGTGGTCTACGGCCACCAGCCCTCGGCGTCGACCCAGGTGATGCCCGCCGCGAGCGCGGCGGCGACCGCGCTCAAGCAGGCGGAGCCGGAGCTGCCGGTGCTCCTGCTCGGCGGGCACGCGGCCGCCCTGCCCGCGCGCACGCTCGCCGAGGAGCGCGCCGACTTCGTCGCCGCCGGCGAAGGCCTCTACACACTGGTGGATCTGCTGGAGGCGCTCGCGAGCGCGGACCCGGATCTCGGCAGGGTGCGAGGCCTCTGGTATCGAGACGCGGGGCGGCCGCGCGCCGCGTCGGGCGTGCCGCCGCTGCTCGACGATCTCGACGCCCAGATGCCGGGAGTGGCGTTCGACCTGCTGCCGATGGAGCGCTACCGCGCCCACAACTGGCACTGCTTCGGCGAGGCGTCGCGCGCGCCCTACGCGGCGATCTACACCACCCTCGGCTGCCCCTACAAGTGCAGCTTCTGCTGCATCCAGGCCCCGTTCAAGAGCGGCGAGGCGGAGGCGGGCTACCGCGCCAGCACCAACAGCTATCGCTTCTGGAGCCCCACCCGCGTGGTCGACGAGCTCACGGCCCTGGTCGAGCGCCACGGCGTGCGCCACGTCAAGATCGCCGACGAGATGTTCGTGCTGAACGCGCGGCACGTGAACGCCATCTGCGACGGCATCGCCGAGCGCGGCCTCGATCTCAACATCTGGGCGTATGCGCGGGTCGACACCGTGAAGGACTCGATGATCGAGAAGCTGGCTCGCGCGGGCGTGCGCTGGCTTGCCTTCGGCATCGAGGCGGCGAGTGAGCGGGTGCGCGCGGACGTCGACAAGGGGTTCGACGACCAGCTCGTTCACCGCACGCTCGAGCGGGTGCGCGCCGCCGGCATCCACGTGATCGGCAACTACATCTTCGGCCTGCCCGAGGACGACCTCGCGAGCATGCAGCAGACCCTCGACCTCGCCCTCGAGCTGAACTGCGAGTTCGCCAACTTCTACTGCGCGATGGCGTACCCCGGATCGCCGCTCTACGAGCGGGCGCAGGCCGAGGGCTGGTCGCTGCCTTCGAGCTGGAGCGGCTACTCGCAGCACAGCGTCGACTCGCTGCCGCTCCCGACCCGCCACCTGTCCGCCGCCGAGGTGCTCCGCTTCCGCGACCAGGCGTTCCACGCCTACTTCGCGAGCCCGCGCTATCTCGCGCTGGCCGAGGCGAAGTTCGGGGCGCAGACCGTGCGCGAGATCCGCGACATGACGTCGCTGCGGCTCGAACGCCGGAACGTCGCGTGAGCGGTGCGCGCCCCCTGCTCTCGGTCGTGCTCTCCTTCCGGAACGAGGAGGAGGTGCTGCCCGAGCTCGTCGCGCGGCTCGCCAAGGCGCTCGGCGGCGAGGCCCTCGACTACGAGCTGCTCTTCGTGAACGACGCCTCGACCGACCACTCGCTCGCGGTCCTGGAGGCCGAGCGCGCCTCGAACCCGCGCATCAAGATCGTCACCATGTCGCGCCGCTTCGGCGTGGCGCCCTGCGTGATGGCCGGGATGGAGCTCGCGCGCGGGGACGCCGTGGCGTACATGGACGCCGACCTGCAGGACCCCCCGGAGCTGCTCCCGGAGCTGGTCGCGCGCTGGCGCGAGGGCGCCGAGGTCGTCTACACCGTGCGCACTGCGCGCCGCGGCGAGTCGGCGGCGAAGCGCCTCATCACGCGTGCCGCCTACCGGCTGATCCGCCTCGCCTCGGAGATCGAGCTGCCGATCGAGGCGGGCGACTTCAAGCTGCTCTCGCGGCGGGCGCTCGACCGGCTGCTCGAGCTGCCCGAGCGCGAGCTCTACATGCGCGGCCTGGTCGCCTGGGTCGGGTTCCGGCAGGTCGCGGTCCCCTACGAGCGCGCGCCGCGCGCGGCGGGTCACTCGCACTTCCCTCTGCTGCGCAGCTGGGGTCCGGCCCGCAGCTTCGCGGCCGCGCTCACCTCGTTCTCCCACGCGCCGCTGCTCGCGTTCCTCGTGCTCGGCGCCGCCGGCTGCGCGCTCTCGCTCGGGGCGCTCGTCGCCGTCGCCCTGCTGCGCGCGGCCGGCATCGCCTGGCCGCACGGCGCCGGGCTCGTCGCCTTCGCGCTCCTCCTGTGGGCGACCCTGGCGCTCGGCATCGGCTCCATCGGGCTGTATCTGGCCAGAATACACCGTGAGGTGCTGGGACGACCGCGCTACGTGATCGAGAGCACCATCGGCTTCGATGAGCGAGCCTGAGCCGCCGCCGGGCGCGACCGTGGCGGCGGTGGCCGCCGCGAGCGCGCTCGCGGGGGCGACGATGGGTGCGCTCGAGCCGGCGTGGCAGGTGGCGATCGAGCCCGCCCAGGTGCTGGCGGGCATCGTCCACTATCCGGCGGGCAACCCCTTCGGGCTCTACGAGCTCCGCCTCTGGACGCTCTGGCACCAGCTGCTGGCGCCGCTGCTCGCGCTCGGCGTGCCCGAGCGCGCGCTCACGGTGGCGCTCTCGGGCGTCCTCGGCGCGCTCGCGTTCGCCGCGCTGGCCCTGATGGCGCTGGCTCACGGTGCGCATCCCGCGCTCGCCTTCGCGACGCCGTTCGCGCTGGTGCGGCTCGAGCCGGCGCTGTGGGGCTTCAGCTACCCGATCCTGCTCGTCGGATACGGCCACACCTACGGGATGGCCGGCCTCGCGTGGCTGCTCCTCGCGTGTGCTCTGCTCGGCGCCGGCTGCCGGCGCACGGCGGCCTTCCTGATCGGCCTCGCGCCCGCGGTGCACGCCTCGCTCGGCGCGTGCTTCGCGCTGGTGGTCGGGGCGTGCGCGCTCGCGGATCCGCGCGAGCTGCGCCCGCACCTTCGCGGGGTCGTTCTCTGGGGCGGGGTCGGCGCCGCGCTCGCCGGGCTGAGCTTCGGCGTGCAGCGGCTCGCGGTCGCCGCACCGCCGGTCTCCGATGCCACCACCGCGGCCCGCTACCTCGACACCTTCGTGCAGCTCTGGGACGCGCATCGCCGTCCCGCCAATCTCGCGGCGTGGAACGTCGCGATGGTTTGGTGCGGGATGCTGCTGGCGATCGCGCTGCTCGGCTACGGGCGGCGCGTGATCCCGGCGGTGAACCGGCTCTCGCTTCGCATCTTCGTCGCCTGCGGCGCGCTCGGGATGGCGATCTCGCTCCTGCTGCGGCTGGTGCCCGCCCGCGCGATTCCCGATGCGCTCCTCGTCGCGATGCCGACCCGCCTCGCCAACCTGCCGGCCCTCGCGTTCGTCCCGCTGCTGTTCGGCGTCCTGTGGCGCCTGCGCGAGTCGGCGGCGGCGCGGCTGCTCCTGCTCGCGCTGGCCGTGATGGCGATCTTCTGGCGGCAGGCGCCGTGGCTGCGCGCGTACGGGCTCGTCGCCGTGAGCGTCGTCCCGCTGCTGATCGTGGCGGCTCGCACGGAGCCGCGCGCCGCGCTGCGGCTCATCGGCCTCGGACTCCTCACGTACTTCGGTGTCTACCGGCTCTGGCTCGGACTGCCGATCCTCGGAGCGCGCGGGGCGTCGGGGGTCGCGGCGCTCGCGCTCTGCGTGCTCGCGCTCGGGTGGATCTGGATCCTTGCGGAGCGAGAGGCCGCGCGCCGGGGCTGGGAAGCGAGGGGGCGCGCGCTCTGCGACCGCCTCGCGCCGCCGGCTGCTCGGCTGGCGTCGCACCTCGACGGGCCGCTCGCCGTCGCCTTCGCGGTCGCGGTCCTCGCGCTGGCGGTTCCGGTGGCGACTGGCTTCGGGGCTCGCATGGCCGCGCTGCGCGACCGCACGAGCGACGCCGCGCTGGCTGCCGCGTCGCGGGGCGAGGGGCTGCTCGTGCCCGGTCCCGGGCTCGCCCAGATGCAGCTCGCCACGCGCCGGCCGGTGCTGCTCGACCCCGAAGCGCTCGACATGCTGCCGTACGCAGCCGATGGCGGGCCGGAGCTCGCGCGGATCCTGCGCGACGTCTATGCCGTCGACTACTTCGATCCGCCGCCGCAGGCGCGCAACCGCGCGGTGCTGCCCGAGCAGCCGGTGCGGTCCGCGTGGGAGGGGCGCAGCGCGGAGGGCTGGACGGAGCTCCGCACCCGCTTCGGCGCCTCGGACGTGCTCGTGCCGTCCACCTGGAGGCTCCAGCTCCCCGAGGTCGCGCGCAGCGACCGCTACGCGCTCTACCGCATCGAGGCGGCTCCCAGCGCGGCCGACTCGAAGTAGAGCGGCGCGCGGCCGCGGTCTATGCTCGCGCCAGGAGGAACACCATGTCCGCACGCAGCCTCGCCCTCGCGCTCACCGCGGCCTTGCTGCTCGGCTCCGCCGCCGCGCGTGCCGCCGGTCCGACCGTCACCGTCGGTCACAATCTCATCGATCCCGCCAAGGTCACCATCAAGGCCGGCGGATCGGTCACCTTCCACAACGTCGACGAGATGCCCGGCGGGCACACCATCGCCGCGGACGACGGCTCGTTCACGAGCCCGCCGATGAAGAAGGACGAGAGCTTCACGCAGAAGTTCGACAAGCCCGGGACCGTCCACATCCACATCGTCCAGCACCCGAACGCCAAGGGCGAGATCGACGTCACGCCGTAGATCACTCGGGGCAGGTCGGCTCGACGTCGTAGCCGAGGGCGACGTAGGCGTGCCAGCGCGGCGGCCCCTCGCCCGTCGACACCAGGATGTGCATACCCTCGAGGCTGGTGCACTCGGAGACCGTCTCGGCCTCTCCGTCGCCGTCGAGGTCCGGTCGCATCGGGTCGACCGCGACGCCGGCCACCACGGCGACCGCGAGCTCGGGCAGATCGAGCGATGCGGCGCTGCGCGAGCTCCCGAGCGAGTAGGCGGCGGCCGGAACCTCGTCGATCAGGACCAGCGGGAACGAATCGGGCGGGTCGCCGCCGAGTGGACCGGCCGCGACGGTGAAGGTGACGCGCTCGGCGGGATCCACCAGCAGAACCGAGGTGCCCGCCGCGAGGTGTCGGTTCGCGGTGAGGAAGAAGAGCGCGTCGCCGCGCGCGGCGAGGACGCCGAGCGACTGATCGAGCGCTGGCCGCGCGGGCGGAGCCGACGGCCGCAGGGCGCAGCCCGTGGCGCCGAGCGCTGCGAGCAGCAGCGCGGCGCCGCGCAAGAGGGCGCGCGCCGGCACGCTAGCGCCCCGTCGTGCGCAGCCAGCCCGAGGTCGCGATGCCCCAGACGGCGTCGAACACGACGACGAGAAGGGGAGTCATCGCGCCGAGCTCCAGGCCGAACGTGCCCTTGCCCGCTCGCGGGAAGAACACGAAGAGCTGCGCCAGCGCGGGCGCGAGGCCGACGACGACGCCGTGAACCACCCAGCTTCGGAAGGTCATCGGCAGGGCGAAGAGGAGCCCCCAGAGCCCTCCCCACACCAGGCGCGGATACAGCCAGCCGAGCGTGAGCGCAGGAGCGAGCGACACGCCGAGCGCGGCGGTGAGGCCCAGGTGCCCGCTGGCCCAGACGGCCAGGCTGTTCGCGCACGCGCCGAATGCGCCGGCGGCGAAGCACAGGGAGAGGAGCCGCAGCAGCGCCTTCATGCGTCGCGCGACTCTATCACGCCTCCCGCGTTCCGCTTCGTCCGACCGCGCCGCGTCGCAGGGCCTCGAACGCCTGCACCAGCGCCGGGAGCTGGTAGTGTGCGTTGAGGCCGCTCGGATTCGGCAGCAACCAGAGCGCGGACGGCCCGAGTCGCTGCGGCTGTCGTCCGGGCTCGGCGTCGGGCTGCGCGAACGCGGCGCGGAAGGCGCCGATCCCGAGCACCGCGACCGCGCGCGGCGCGTGGCGCGCGACCTTGCGCGCGAGCGTCCTCCGGCCTGCGACCAGCTCGTCGTCGCCGAGCTCGTCGGCCGACGCGGTCGCGCGCGCCACCAGGTTGGTGAGGCCGCAGCCGTGCGCGAGCAGGGATCGGTCCTGCGCGGGGGCGAGCACGTGCGGCGTGAAGCCGGCGCCGTGCAGCGCGCGCCAGAAGCGGTTGCCCGGCCGCGCGAAGTGATGGCCGGCGGCGGCGGAGTAGAGACTCGGGTTGATCCCGCAGAAGAGCACGTCGAGCCCCGGCGCGATGACGTCCGGGATGCGCCGGCCCGCAGCGGTCAGGAGCTGCGGCGCCACATGAAGCCGCCGAGGAGCAGCATCCAGACCAGGAGCAGCGAGTTCGCGGGCATGTTGATCGCCATCGCGAGCCCGGAGAAGCCCGTGTAGGCGATGGCGACTCCTGCGGCCAACGCAGCCTGCGCGTCGTTCGGGTCCGCTCCCATCGGGTGCAGATAGGTTCCGACGAGGAGCAGGAGGCTGCCTGCGATCGCGCACGCGGCCGCCGCCCGCCCGCTGGCGCGGGATTCCATGGACCTAGAGCCGCGCGGCCCCGGCCGCGGACTCGACCGGCACGCCGTCGCGATACACCACGGAGTGTCCACGGAGTGCGGGGACGCGCGCGCCGGGGACGACGGTGCCCACCAGATTCAGCGGGTCGGCGCCGGAGAGGCGCACGGTCTCCCCGCGGCGCGGGAGCTTGCGTGTCTGGCGCAGCGCGTCGACGGCGCCCGGCAGCGCGAACTGCTCGCCGGTGAAGCCGGTGACGAAGCGTCCTCCGCGCGCGGTGCCGCGGGCCTCCATGCGGCGCAGCGCCCAGAAGATCTCGCGCTTCGGGAGCACGAGCGGCTCGCGGCCGAGCAGGTCGTGGAAGACGACGCCCCAGCGCGCGAGGAGCTGCTCGGCGATGGCCTCGGCGAGGGTCTCTCGATCGCCGGTGCCCGCGGCCGTGGGCAGCAGCGCGAAGCGGCCGGGCGCAGCGTGCGCCTCGCGCAGCCGGCGCCGCAGCCGGCCGCGCGCGCTCGCGACCCGGGTGCGGCGCCGCTCGCGATCGACCTGGCGCCGGGCGAGCAGCGCGCGCACCGCGCCGAAGCCGTCCGCCGTGACGAGCCCGCGCGCCACCAGATCCCAGAGTGCCTCCTCGACCTCGACCGGGAGACGGCCGGTGCTCGCGAGGAGATCGCCTTCGAAGAGGGCGCCCTGGGCGGCGAGCCGCTCGAGGATGTCGCGCGCGGGCCCCGGGCCCGGGACGGGCGGCGCGGCGTCGCCGCGCGCAGCGGCGAGGAGCCAGGGGAGGTCGTCGCGGCACGCGAAGGCGAGCGGCGTGGCGCGCGAGGGCGCAACGCCGCCGCGCGTCGGCTCCTCGCCCTCGGCCGCTCCGGCCCGCACCGTGAGCCTCCCCCAGACCACCTCGCCCGAGAGACAGAGCGCGTCGAGCCAGGCCGGGTCGTACGCGGCGACGCGCGCGGGGAGCACCGACTCCTCCCAGGCGCCCGCGGCCAGCTCGAAGCCCTGGAGCTGCTCCACCACGGCCAGGAGCCCGCGCCGTCCCTCGCGCTGGGTGCCGGGCGCCGCGTGCTGCCAGCGCAGCAGGAAGCGCATGAAGTCCTGCGCGCTCACGGGCTCGATCTCGCGCCGCAGCCGCTCCTGCGTGTAGAGGTGGATCCGCGAGAGGAGGCGGCGGGCGCAGAACTCCTCGACGCCGCGCGAGGGGTCGAAGCGGCCGCGCAAGGCGAAGCCCTGCGCCTCGAGCCGCGCGAGCGCCAGCTCGATCGCGTCCGGCGCGAGGCCCGTGCGCGCAGCCACGTCGGCGACGGTGACGGGCCCGCAGCCTTCGAGATGGCCGCGCACGACGTCGACCGCCGCCATCTCGGCGTCCGGCGTCCCGGCCCGGGCGATCGCATCCGGCACGCGCACGTCGGGCGTCATGCGCGCGCGCGCGAAGAGCGCCTCGACCCAGGCACGCCGCTCGGCGGCGACCCAGAGCCGACCCGCCGGAGTGTCGGCCGAGGCCGCGCGCCCGGCCGCCGCGAGCGCCTCGAACCACTCTTGCCAGGCCGGCTCCGGGCGGACCAGCACGGCGCCGAGCAGGTGGTCGTGGAGCTCCTCCGCGTCGCGCGGCGCAGGGCGCGCCTCCTCGCGCACGCGCGCGATCGCCTCGGGGTCGAGGCGCCCGAGGTCGCGCGCGTTCTCCGGAATGCCCCGGCGCAGGGCCACGGCGCGCGTGCGGCGTTCCTCGAGCGGCGCGTCGTCGAGGAAGGCATAGGGGCGCGCGTTCAGGATCTCGTGCGCCAGCAGCGAGGGCTCCGTCGTGTCGCGCAGATGGACCGCGACGCGGCCCTCGCGCATGCCGCGGAGCAGCTCGACGAGCCCGGCCAGGTCCGCCGCCTCGTACAGGCAGTCGCGCATCGTCTGGCGCACGATCACGTTGTCGGGGATCTCGAGCGGCCCGGCCGCGTTCTCTCCGCAGGCCGCGAGCTGCGGAAACATCGCCGCCAGCAGGTCGTCGGCCTGCATGCGTTGAAGCGGCGGAGGCACGCGACGCCCACCGCGCTGGCGCAGCACGAGCAGAGCGCGGCCCAGGTTCCAGCGCCACCGCACCGCGAAGGTCGGGGCGGCGAGCATCGCCTGGGCGAGCACCTCCTCGACGGTATCGGGCGACAGGAAGCGCGGGACGTCCTCGAGCGGGAAGCTGTGCTGCGGCGAGAGCGACAGCACGACGGCGTCGTCGTTCGCCGCCGCCTGCAGCTCGAAGTCGAAGGTGCGGCAGAAGCGCTTGCGCAGCGCCAGCCCGAGGCCGCGATTCACGCGCCCCCCGAACGGCGCGTGCACCACGAGCTGCATTCCGCCCGACTCGTCGAAGAAGCGCTCGAAGACGACGTGCTCGCGCGTGGGCAGGATTCCGAGGGCGCCGCGCGCCGCGTCGAGGTAGCGGGCGATCTGCTCGGCCGCGGCGGGCTCGAGCGCAGCGTCGCCGGTGAGCCAGTCGACCGCCGCCGCGATGCCTCCGGTCTCGAGCCGCTCGCCGACACCAGCGCGCAGCGCCGACACCTCCGCCGAGAGCTCTTGCGTCCGCGCCGGCGCCTCGCCCAGCCAGAACGGCACGCTCGGCGGCGCGCCCTTGGCGTCGGCGACGCGCACCACGCCGTTCTCGACGCGCCGGATCTGCCACGAGGTGCTGCCGAGCAGGAAGACGTCGCCCGCCATGCTCTCGATGGCGAAGTCCTCGTTCACGGTGCCGACGAAGGTGTCGTCGGGATCCGCCACGACCCGGTAGTCGGCGGTGTCGGGGATGGCGCCGCCCGCGGCGAGCGCCGCGATGCGCGCGCCGCGCCGGCCCCGCAGCACCCCGTTCACGCGGTCACGGTGGAGCCAGGCGCCGCGGCGGCCGCGACCGGTCGCGATGCCCTCGGAGAGCAGCTCCACGACCGCATCGAAGTCCTCGCGGGCGAGCCCCGCGTAGGAGGCGGAGCGCCGCACCAGCGCGTAGAGGTCGTCCTCGCGCCAGGCCTCGGCCGCGCAGGCCGCGACGAGCTGCTGGGCCAGGATGTCGAGCGGCGCATCGGGGGGTGCGACGCGGTCGAGGTGGCCGGCGCGCACGCCGCGCAGCAGCGCGGCGCACTCGACCAGCTCGTCGCGCGTCGCCGGAAACAGTCGCCCCTTCGGGACGGCGCCGCGCGCGTGCCCCGAGCGGCCGACCCGCTGCAGGAAGGTCGCGAGGCTGCGCGGCGATCCGATCTGGCAGACCAGGTCGACGGGTCCGATGTCGATGCCGAGCTCGAGCGACGCGGTGGCCACGAGCGCGCGCAGGTCGCCCGCGCGGAGCCGCGCCTCGAGCGCGGCGCGCCGGTCCTTCGAGAGGCTGCCGTGGTGGGCGGCGACGCGGTCCTCTCCGAGGCGCTCCGCGAGCAGGTGCGCGGTGCGCTCGGCCAGGCGGCGGGTGTTGACGAAGACGAGCGTGGTGCGGTGCGCCTCGACCAGCCCCGCGATCCGATCGAGGATCTCGCCGAACTGCTCGTGCGAGGCGACCGCCTCGAGCTCGCTGCCAGGCACCTCGATGCCGAGATCGAGCGCCCGGCGGTGGCCGAAGTCGACGATGCGGCAGCGCGGCCTCCCGTCGGCCTGATCATCCGGCGGGCCAGGCGCTTCCCGCCCTGCGTCTTCCCTCTCCGCGCCCGCGCCGACCAGAAGCCGCGCCACGGTCTCGATGGGGCGCTGCGTGGCCGAGAGCCCGATGCGCACGGGCGGCGCGTCGCAGAGCGCGCCCAGGCGCTCGAGCGTGAGCGCCAGGTGCGAGCCGCGCTTGTCGCGCGCGACGGCGTGGATCTCGTCGACGATCACCGTGTCGACCGCGCGCAGGCGCTCCCGGCTCCGCTCGGCGGTGACCAGCAGGTAGAGCGACTCGGGGGTGGTGACGATCAGGTGCGGCGGGCGCTTGAGCATCGCCGTCCGCGCGGAGGGGGGCGTGTCGCCGCTCCGGACCAGCGCGCGGATCTCGGGCACTGCGAGCCCGAGCTCGCCGGCGACGGCGCGGATCTCGGCCAGCGGCGTCGTCAGGTTGTGCTGGATGTCGGAGGCGAGCGCCTTGAGCGGGGAGACGTAGACGACGCGCGTCTCGTCGGCGAGGCCGCCTTCGCGCTCGGCGCGCCGGATCAGCCGGTCGATGCAGACCAGGAAGGCGGCGAGCGTCTTGCCGCTCCCGGTCGGCGCGGCGATCAGTGTGTGGTTGCCGGCGGCAATCGACGGCCAACCTTCGGCCTGCGGCTCGGTGGGACCCGCCGGGAAGCGCCGCGCGAACCACGTCGAGACGGCCGGGTGGAAGAGATCGCCCAGCATGGTTGCTGAGTGTGCCTCGGAGATTCCGTTCAGGCGATCTGGCCCCTCCGGGACGGGCGGGGGGTGCCGTGGGGGAACCGGTGCGGGCCCTTGCGGCCGCCGGTGAGGGCGTCGAGCTCCGCCAGCAGAGGGGCGACGCGGGAGGCCACTGGCGAGCGGGTCGCGAGGGAGCGCTCCACGGCGCGCACCGCGTTGGCGACGGAGGGGTGGTTGCGGCGGAAGGCCTCGCCGATCCGCTGCAGTGAGGCGTCGGTGTAGCGGCTGCAGAGGTACATCGCGATCTGGCGCGGCACCAGGAAGTCGCGGCGCCGCGAGCGCGACGCCAGCAGGTCGATGCTCGTGCCGAAGTGCGCCGCGACGAGCGCGGCGACGCGCTCGGGATCGATCGCGCAGCCGGCGCGCCTCGGGAGCACCTTGCGCAGCGCCGCCTCCACCAGCAGCAGGTCGATCGAGCGCCCGAGGAGCGCGGCGCTCCCCGCGAGCTGGACGACCGCCGACTCGAGGTCGCGCACGCTCGAGGGGATCGCGGTGGCGAGGCGCTCGAGGCAGTCGGGCGGGAGCGCGATCTGGGCGGCGCTCGCCTTGGCACGCAGGATGCGCCGTCGCAGCTCGAGGTCCGGCGTCTCGATCTCGGCGACGAGCCCGCTCGCCAGCCGCGAGGCCAGGCGCGCGTCGAGGTCGGGGATCTCGCGCGGCAGCCGCTCGGCCGTGAGCATCACGCGCGCCCCACGACGGGCGAGCTGCTCCAGGGTGTGGAGCAGCTCGAGCTGCGTCGACTGCTTCCCGCGCAGGAAGTGGACGTCCTCGAGCACCAGCACGTCGCATTCGCGGTAGCGGCGCTTGAACTCGGCCGTGCGCTGGGCGCGGATCGACGCGAGGAGCTCGTTCGTGAACTGCTCGCCCGAGGCGTAGACCGCGCGCTCGCCCCGCCCGGTCACCTCGGCCGCCACGGCGGAGGCGAGGTGCGTCTTGCCGAGCCCCGCGGCGGCGGCGACGTAGAGCGGGCTCACTGCGAGCTGCCGACCGCCCGCCAGCGCGCGCGCCGCCTCGAGCGCCAGCGCGTTGCTGCTCCCGGCGGCGAACTCGTCGAAGGCCGGTGCGGCGCAAGCGCGCGAGGGCTCGGCGCGCGGCGCCGCCTGGGGCCGCACCGGGAAGACGCGCGTCACGGGTCGGGCCGCGGTCGTCGAGGTGTCCGACGTCTCCGGTGCCGGCGTGCTCACCGCCCGCACCGCGAGCGCGACCGCGATCGACCGGCCGCACGCCTCCGCGGCGTGCTCGACGATGCGCGCGAGATAGCGCTCGCGCACGCGCTCGCAGTGGAAGGCGCTCGGGCAGACCAACCGCAGCCCCTCGTCTGCGGACTCGGGGGAGAGCGGCTTGAGCCACGCCTCGAGGGCGAGGGGCGGCAGCTCGCGGGCGAGACGACACAGCACGCCGTCCCACAGGCTCGTCGCCTGGGCGAGCGCAGACACCGCCCGATCGACCTGGGGGGAGCAGGTCATCAATGCGATTCTCGGAGCTTTTTGGGGTTCGCCGGGAAGATTCCCGAACGAGAACCGCCGGAAGCGCGCGGAGTAGACCATAGCGCCCGCGCGTTCGCAAGAGAGGAAATGCAGCGATCGCGAAAATCGTCCGACACTAAAATGTTACAGCGCGAAACAGCGGATCACCGGCGGAGAACTTCCGTTTGCAAACGCGAAGGAGATTCCTTTCCGCGCAGTTCTGAGCCGCTCGCGAGAGGCTCCAAGATGCTCCGAACGCGCTGGCGGGCGGCGCGCGGCCGGTCGCGACCTCGATCACGGATCTACGGAATGCGAGAGATTGCTGATACCAGATCGAAATCGCTCGCGAGATCAGTGCAGCGTGCGCGAGGCGCCGAGGAGGCCGCCGCCGAGCTCGGCGAGCCGGAACTGGAGCAGTGCGACCAGCCGCTCGCAGCGCGCGAGCGGGCCCTCGGTCTCGAGCAGTCCCTGCTTGTCGGCGGGAGGCAGCTCGAGCGACTGGCACAGCAGGTCGACGAAGGTCAGGTCGTCGATGCCCGAGAAGCGGCGCGCATCGAAGTGATGGGCTGCATCCGGCTGGACGTGGCGCGCGAGCTGGCCGAGGAGGTCGATCGAGTCGGCGCGCAGGCCCTGCAGCGGAATCCCCTCCATCGCCTCGTCGAAACGCTCGTCGAGCGGCTCGACACGCGCCACGCGGTAGAGCTGCTCCGCGCCTCGCGGAATCTCTTCGACGATGCGGAAGCGGTGCGTTCCGAGCAGAACGATGTCGTAGCGCCCGTCGTCGCGCTGACCGGCCTGCTGGATCAGGCCCGCGCAGCCCACCGCGAAGACGGGAGGATCGCCCGCCATCTCCGCCTGGTGCTCGGGTCGCACCGCGACCATGCCGATGCGGCGGTCGCCCGCGAGCGCCGCAGCCGTCATCTGCCGGTAGCGCGGCTCGAAGATGTGCAGCGGGACGCGCGAGCGGGGAAACAGAACGACGTTCCCGAGCGGGAAGAGGGGAATCGTCTGGACGAGGCTCGCCTCGCGCACGCTCGAACGGTAACACCGCTCTTCAGCTTGACGCCGCTGCGGCGAGACGGGAGACTCGCAGCTCTGGCATGGATCGCGCAACGGCGCAGCAGCTGATCGCGCGCCTCGCGCTCGACGCCCAGGCGATCGCGCGCGCCTTCGGCCTCGCGTACCGCGCGATCGAGCCCGAGCGTCCCGGTGTGCGACGCCGTCTCGGCGTCTGCTACGCGGACGGCACGATTCGCATCCGTCTCTTCCACGCCAGCACGGGCCGCCCGCTCAAGTACTCGAGCCTCGTCGACACGCTGTGTCACGAGCTCGCGCACCTGCGCCACTTCAATCATGGCCTGCGCTTCCAGGCCTTCTACCGCCGCGTCCTCGAGCACGCCCGGAGCGAGGGCATCTATCGACCCGGCCGCGAGGCGCCCTCGCCGGGTCCGATCCGGCTGCGCGCCCCGCGCCGGCAGCTCGCGGCCCTCTCGGCCCGCGCCGGCCACGCCGTGCGGCGCCCGGAGCAACTCACGCTCTTCTGATCGAAGCGGCGGATCGGAAACGGATCGGAAGGGTGGGAAGCTCAGCCCTCGGGGACTGCGTCGGCCTGCTTGTCGTAGTCCTCGAGCGTATTGGGGCCCTCGATCACCTGGGCCTTGATGCCGTCGACCGCGATCGCCTTGTCGACGATTTCCTTGAGCAGGCCTTCGACCGTGAGCTCGTCGTACTCCGCCAGCGCGTCCTCGAGGCTCGATCCCGAGATCGTGAACTGCAAGACGGCCTTGATCTTGACGTCCATGCTCGCGAAACCTTCCGTGCCCCGATCGGGTAGCGGCGGCGGCGGTGAAGGGCCAGCAAACCCCGCGCGGGCGCTCGCGAAATCGCCGTGATGGCCGCGGAACATACCCGACGGAGGCCTCGCCGGCCACGGGAATTTCCACTTTTTTCGCGGACCTAGAGGTGGGGGACGCCGGCCCCAGCACCCTCGCGGGCTTCTGCCCGCGCATGGACGACCGCCAGCGCGATCGCGCCCGCAGCCGTCAGCATGAAGAGCGAGACGGACAGGAAGTGCAGCCGGGAGAAGCTCAGCGCCATCTGCGGATTCGCCCCCGCCTCGCCGAGGCGGGCGAGGCGGATCTCAGCCACGGCCGGCGTGACGCCGAAGTGGTTGACGAGGCACACGAGCGCCAGCACGAGCGGGAGGACGACCGCGATCCGACCACGGCCGAGTGCTCCCCCGAGGGCCGAGAGCGCGAATCCGATCACTGCGCCACCGAGCTGGAGAGGCCCCAGCACTCGTCCAATGAGCCGGCCCGCGAGGTCGGCGTCTGGGATCACCTCGAAGGTGGCGCGCGCGACGACCGCACCGAAGAGCAGCATGGCGCCGAGCCACGCACCGAGCGCGATCCAGAGCGCCGGCCGGAGCACGGCCCGGGCGGAGAAGGGCACGGCAGGCGATGGTTCCCGATCGCTTCCTCGCTGTAAAGGAAATCTGGGCTTCGCTGCGCCGGCGGCTCGTCGATCGAATCGTCGACTACTTGATGGAGCCCCTGCCGAACTACGAGCGGCGGGTTCGCAACGACCTCGGCGCCCTGCTCGGCAGCGCGCGCAAGGCCGACGTCATCCTGATCGAGGGCGACCAGCGCGTCTCGGCGATCATCCGCTACCTGACGCAGAGTTCGTGGTCGCACTCCGCCCTCTACATCGGCGACGAGCTGCTGCGGCGCGGGGGCGAGCAGGCGACCTGGGCGCGCCAGCACTTCGGCGACGGCGCCCAGCACCTCGTGGTCGAGGCGCTGCCGCGCGGCGTGGTGGCCTCCCCGCTCGTGAAGTACGTCGACTTCAACCTGCGCATCTGCCGCCCGCACAAGCTTCGGCCCGATCACTGCCGGGTCATCATGGACGAGGCGGTCGCGGCGATCGGCTGGCGCTACGACCTCCGCAACGTCTTCGACCTGGCGCGCTACCTGATCCCCGTCCGGCTGGTCCCGCCGCGCTGGCGCGCCGCGGCGCTCCACTTCGGGAGCGGGGAGCCGACCGAGGTGATCTGCTCGAGCCTGCTGGCGCGGCTCTTCTACCGCGTGCGCTTCCCGATCCAGCCGACGGTCGAGCGCCACGCCGCGGATCTCCCGGAGGACGGGAGCCCCGGCGCCGCGCTGGTGCGGCGCGTCTTCGGCCAGCCGAGCGCGCACTTCACGGGCCTCTTCCGCATGCGGCATCCGACCCTGATCACGCCGCGCGACTTCGACCTCTCGCCCTTCTTCGAGATCGTGAAGCTGAATCCGGTCGCCAAGGACTTCGACTACAGCCGCATGCGCTGGGTCGAGGACGCCGAGCGCGAGGACGACGCCCGCGCAATCCGCTGAGGTTCAACGACCCCGAAGCGCCCGCAGCGCGTGGTCCACTAGCGCGAGGCCGGCCTCCGGCGCCACCTCGACGCGCGCGGCGCCGAGCACGCGGCGCAGCATCTCGAGCGCGGCATAGCGCTCGGCGTCCGCGCGCCGGGTCGGCTCGGCGCCGGACGCCGCCGCGTAGGCGCGCCACGCCGCCTCGACCGCCGGGCTGGCGTCGGCCGGCTTCCCGCGCGCAACCGCTGGAATCCGCAGGTGGGCGAGGAGCGTGCCGAGATCGAAGGCGGGATCGCCGACGTGGGCGATCTCCGCGTCCAGCAGGACGGCGCCGGCCGGCCCGATCAGCACGTTGCCCGCCTGCACGTCGCCGTGGACGAGCGCGCCGCGCGGCTCGAGGTAGCGGCGGTAGGCGGCGTCGGCGATGGCAGCGGTCTCCCCGTCCCGCCAGATCTCCTCGGCGCGGGCCCGCAGCGCGGCCGGCAGCGGGAAGTCGTTCGGACGGAACGGGAGGACGAAGATGTGCTCGCCGTGCAGGCGCCGCATCTCGTCGTTCTCGAAGCGCGCGGCGAGTGCGGGGTCCGTCGTCGCGGCGTGGACCCCTCCGAGGAAGCGCGCCAGCCTCCCTGCCGCCGCCGTCCCCGCGTCGGGGCTGCGCGCCAGCAGGTGATCGAGGCGCGGGGCGCGGCCCAGGTCCTCGAGCACCAGCACGCGCGCCTCCGGGTCGAAGCGAACAACGCCGGGGCAGACGCCCTCGGCGTCGAGCGGCCGCACCTGCTCGAGCCAGCGCGCCTCGAACAGGATGCGATCGGTCGTGACGCGGTACTCGGGGAAGCGCTCGAGGGCGGGGCGCGCCTGCTTCACGATCCAGGAGCGTGCGCCGCTACGCGCGCGTCGCACCCAGTTGATGTTCCCGTCGCCCGCCGGCTCCACGGCAACGCGCTCGCCCGGCTGCACGAGGCCGAGGCGTCGCAGGTAGTCCGGGAGCGTTGCCTCGTCGAGCCGAGCCGCCTCGCCCGTCACGGACGCCAGCGTACCGTGCGCTAGCCTCGCCGCCCCATGTCGCTCCGCAGGGGCCTCGCGCTGGCGATCGGGATCGCCCTGGCGCTCGGCTGCGACCGCAAGATCGAGCCGTTCGTCCCGGGCGAGAAGCCCGAGCCGCCCGATCTCTCGCGCATCTTTCCCGAGGGCGCCGAGAAGGCCGCGCGGCAGGAGGCCGAGTCCGGGGCGCCGCGCGGCGGCCGGGGCGCGCCGCCCATGGCGGCTACGTCGACGGCTCAGCCGATCAGCGGGACGGTCTCGATCGCTCCCGAGCTCGCCGGCCGGATCCCGCCGGGTGCCGTGCTCTTCGTGATCGCGCGGAGCGCGGACACCGGCCCGCCGCTCGCCGTCAAGCGCATCCCCGATCCGAAGCTTCCGCTCGCGTTCTCGATCGGACCCGACGACCGCATGATCCAGGCGATGCCCTTTGCGGGCCCGATCAAGCTCTCGGCGCGCATCGACTCGGACGGCAACGCCATGACGCGCTTGCCCGGGGACCTGACCGGCGCGGCGCCCGAGCCGCATCAGCCCGGCGACAGCGGCGTCGCGCTCGTGATCGACCAGGTGCTCTAGGCGCGCGGAAGCACTTGCCGCGGGCTAGCCTCCGCCGCCATGTCGCATCCGCGCCCCTGGACCGTGGTCGAGACGCGCGAGGTGCAGGACTGCGACGTCTTCCGGGTGCAGCGCACGCTCGCGCGCTCGCCGCAGACCGGCGACGCGCATCGCTTCTGGCGCATCGAGGCCGCGGAGTGGGTGAACGTGGTCCCGCTCACCCGGCACGGCGAGATCGTGATGGTGCGGCAGTGGCGCCACGGCTCGCGCGACGTGACGCTCGAGATCCCGGGCGGCATCGTGGACCCCGGGGAGAGGCCGGACCAGGCGGCGCTCCGCGAGCTGCGCGAGGAGACCGGCTACGCGGGCGGGGAGCTCTCCGCGATCGGCGAGGTGAACCCGAACCCGGCCCTGTTCGCGAACCGCGTGCACAGCTTCTGCGCGCGCGGCGTCGAGCCGGTCGGCGCCATCGAGAACGATGCGCGCGAGGAGACGGTGGTCGAGCTCGTGCCCCTCGCCGATCTCGACCGGCGGCTTCGCGCCGGCGAGATCCGCCACGCGCTCGTGGTCGCGGCCCTGCACTGGTTCCGGCTGGCGGAGCACGCGATGTGAGGGCGGCGCGGGCCCGCTCCTCGATGCGCTCGCGCATGCCGCTCGGCGACTTCCTGGTCGCCTATCTGAAACGCGCCGGAGTCACCCACCTCTTCGGCCTGCCCGGCGACCTGGTGCTCGCGCTCTTCCACCGCTTCGGGCGTGACCGCGAGCTCGAGATCGTGACGTTCTCGCACGAGCCGGCCGTTGGCTTCGCCGCAGACGGCTACGCCCGCAGCACGCGGCGGCTCGGCGTCGTGTGCGTCACCTACGGTGCCGGCGGCCACAACGTGATCAACCCGGTGGCGGGAGCCTACGCCGAGCAGGTGCCGCTGCTGGTCGTCTCGGGCGGGCCGGGCGAGGCGGAGCAGAAGCTCTCGGGCGTGCACCACCAGGCGAAGGACGTCGAGGGGCAGTGCAGGATGTTCGCCGAGGTGACCTGCGCGGCGCGCGTGCTGCGTCATCCCGAGCGCGCGGCCGCGGAGGTGCACGAGGTGGTGCAGGCGGTCATGACGCAGCACCGACCCGGCTACCTCGAGATCCACCGCGACATGGTCGGCGTCCCGATCCCGGTGCCGCGCGCGATCCAGGCCTGGAGCGGGAGCTTCCCCGCGCCGGCCTCGGACCGGCGCAAGCTCACCGAGGCGGTCGCCGACACGATCGCCCACCTGGCCAGGGCGCGGCGTCCCGTGCTGATCGGCGGGATCGAGCTGTATCGGGCGAGCGCCGAGCGCGCGTTCCAGCGGCTGGCGGAGAAGCTCGGGGTGCCCGTGGTCACCACCGTCGACGCCAAGGGCCTCTTCCCCATGGATCATCCGCTGCACATGGGGATCCACATGGGTCCCTTCAGCCCGCCCGCGATCGAGAGGCGCGTGCGCGGCGCCGACGTGGTGCTCGCGCTCGGCACCGTCCTCACCGACATGAACCTCGGCGCCGCGCGGCCGCAGGTGCCGCGCGACCGCTCGGTGTGGGCGGTGGGCGGGCGCGTCAACGTGTCCTTCCACACCTATACCGACGTGATGCTCCGCGACTTCGTGACCGCGCTCGCCGGAGCGCGCCTGCCGCGCTTCCGCGAGACGGTGGTCTACCACGACAACCTGAAGAGGACGCGCGCGGATCGGCGCTCGGCGCACCTCTCGGTCAACGACATGCTGCTCGAGCTGAACCGCTTCCTCGACGCGCACCCCGGCTACAACGTCTTCGCGGAGTCGGGTGATGCCCTGTTCGGAGGGCTCGAGCTGCGGCTGCGCGGCGGCCTCTACTTCTCGCAGGGCTACTACGCGTCGATGGGGTTTGCCGTGCCGGCCGCGCTCGGCGCCCAGATCGGGACCGGCCGCCGCCCGCTGGTGCTGACCGGCGACGGCGCCTTCCAGATGACCGGGCCCGAGATCTCGCACGCGCCGCGCCTCGGCCTCTCGCCGATCGCCGTCCTGGTGAACAACAGCGGCTGGCAGATCTTCCGCCCGGTGTCGCCGCGCAAGGACCTGCTCGAGATCCCGCCCTGGCCCTACGCGGACCTGGCGCAGGCCTGGGGCGGGGTCGGCTTCCGGGCCGCGAATCGCGCCGAGCTGCGCGAGGCGCTGCGCGCCGCGCACGAGGTCAGCGAGTTCGCGCTGATCGAGTGCCGCGTGGCGCCCGACGACCTCTCTCCGATCACGCGCCGCTACATCCGCGAGAGCGCGCGCAAGGCGGCGGCGGGACGGGTCGGACCGCGCGCGCGGACACGCTAGCTTCGCGGGATGGCGCGCTGGCGCGAGGGCAGTCGGGCCGAGTGGGAGCGCATCCGCGACCAGGGGCTCGCTCGGCATCTGTTGATGCGCGGCGTCCTCCGCGGCATCCCGATGGCCATCGCCCTGATCCTGCTGCTCGAGGTGCTGCAGGGACGGTCGATCGACCGCGAGCTGCTGCTCGACCGCGCCTTCGAGTGGCGGCTCTGGACCGCGGCGGCGCTGTTCTCGGTGGGCGGGGCGCTCTCGGCCTTCGCGCGGTGGAAGGCGCTCGACGCGTCCTTCGGCACGGGCAGCTCCGGAGAGGGGTGAGCGATGGAGAAGCAGCAACTGCGCGACCAGCTGGCGGCGCTCCACGCGGCGCTGCGCGACGCCGACACGGCAGATCCCGAGGCGCGGGAAATGCTGCAGCAGGTGATGGACGACATCCGCGGCGCGCTCGATCGCAGCGAGCGGAGCGGGCGGCACGACTCACTGACCGAGCGGATGCGCGTCGCCGTCGAACGCTTCGAGGGCAAGCACCCCGCGCTCACCGAGGCGGCCGGGCGCGTGATCGACACCCTGGCGAGCCTCGGGATCTGACGCAGGGTGGCGGCCCCCCACGACATCGCCTCCAAGGCGCGCGCGCTCCTGCGGCGCGTCGACGCGGGCGTCCTGTCGACGCACTCGCTCGCGCAGCCGGGCTGGCCGTTCGGCTCGCTCGCGCCCTTCGCCCTCACGCACGAGGCGCGTCCCATCCTGCTGGTGAGCGCGCTCGCCGAGCACACCCGCAACCTGTCGGCCGACCCGCGCTGCTGCCTCACGGTCTTCGACCCGACGCCCGCCGACAAGCAGGCGGGCGGGCGCGCGAGCCTGCTCGGCGAGGCGAGGCCGCTGCCGGAGCCCGAGCGCGAGGCCGCGGCGTCGCGCTACCTCGCGCTCTACCCCGAGCAGCGCAATCTCCTCGCGATGCGCGACTTCGGCTTCTGGTCGATCGAGCCGCTGCGGGTGCGCTGGATCGGGGGCTTCGGCGAGATCCACTGGATCGAGCGCGCCGCGTGGCTGCTCGCGACGCCCGCGTGGCGCGACGGCGAGGGCTCGATCGTGTCGCACATGAACGAGGACCACGCCGACGCGCTCGCGGCGATCTCGAAGCGGTTCCTCGGCCAGGACGACGGGGAGCCTGCCCTGGTTGCCGTCGACCCGGAGGGCTTCCACGTGCGCACCGCGCGCGGGGTGCGCTGGCTGCCCTTCGCGCGCGCCTGCCACAGCGCCGGCGACGTGCGGGCGGAGATGGTGCGGCTCACCCGGGAGGCGAGGGAGGGATAGCGGCCCGGGTTGCTACCCTGCCGCGGATGCGGCGCCTCGTCCCGCTGGCCCTCGTCGCGCTCCTGGTCGGACTCTTCGCGGCCGGTCACCTGGTGCGCGGACAGCTCGGCATCGAGCTGTCGCCCGAGTCGATCCGCTCGGTGGTCACCGGCTTCGGCTGGAAGGGGCCCGCGATCTACCTCGGGCTCGTCGCGTTCCGCCAGTTCCTGCTGCTGCCCTCGGCGCTGGTGCTGTCGATCGGCGGCATCGTGTTCGGTGCGGCGATGGGGACCCTGCTCGGCAGCGTGGGCATCGGGCTCTCGGCCGCGTTCAAGTACACCGTCGCGCGCCGCCTCGGGCGCGAGTGGCTGAGCGGGCGCTTCGGCGCCGCGGTCGAGGCGTTCGAGCACCGCACCGGGGCCGCCGCGCCCGTTCTGGTCGGCCTGGTGACCGCGCATCCCGCCGGGCCGATGGCGCCCGTGCACTGGGCCGCCGGCTTCGCCGCGGTTCCTGCCCTCTCGTTCGCCGTCGCAGTCGCGCTCGCCGCGCCGCTCCGCGCCTTCGCCTACGCCTTCTTCGGCTCGACGCTGCTCGAGCCCGGCTCGGCGAGGTTCTGGCTGGCGGGCGGCGTGCTCGCTGCTGCGGTCCTCGCTCCGCTCGCGCACCGCGGCCTGCGCGAGCGGCTCTGGCGGGGGACCGGGCGCAGCGCCGGCGGCGCGTGAGACGCGCGCTCCCTCTCGCGCTCGTGCTGCTGGTGTCGACCGCTGCGATCGCGGTGCTCTACGCGCGCGCGCTCGGCTACGGGCTCGCGTGGATGGACGAGCGCGAGATCGGGCAGGGCGAGATCGTGCTCGGGGCGGACGAGCCGTGGACGGATGCGTTCACGCGGCCGCTGCACCGGAGCGAGCCCGGCATCGCGGCGGCGAACCCGTACTACCGCCCGCTGCAGATCCTGCTGGTCACGGCGATCCACCGCGTCGCGGGACCACAGCCGCCCGCGTATCGGGTGGTGTCGCTTGCGCTCGCCGTCGCCACCTGCTTCGCGTTCGGCGCGCTCGCGCTCGGGCTCTTCGGCCGGCTCGATCTCGCGCTGCTCGCCACGGCGCTCGCGGCGCTCCATCCCGTGGGCATCGAGAGCTGGGTCTGGATCTCCGGGATCGCCGAGGCGCTGTCGGCGCTCTTCACCATCGCCAGCGTCGGGCTCGGTCTGCTCGCCGCGACCGCCGCGACGCGCGGCCGGGCGCTCGTCCTGGGAGCGCTCTCGGTCGTCGCGCTCGCGCTCGCCCTGCTGGCGAAGGAGAAGGGCGTTGCGGCACCCGCGCTCCTCGCGGTTGCCCTCGCGGCGCTCCGGCTCGGGCGCCCGGAGGCGCTCGGGGCGGAGGCGTTGCGGCGGGGCGTCCGGCTCGTCGCGATCGAGGTCGCGCTGCTCGCGGCCTACGTCTTCGTGTGGAGGCCGGCGATGCTCGGGAGCGGGCTCGTCCCGGCTCCCCCGATCGGAGGGAGCCGCGCGACGCACATCCTCTCCGCGCTGGCGAGCTGGCCGGCCGATCTCGCCTGGCTCGTGCTCCCGCTGCGGTCGAGCACCAGCGACGCGGTGCGCGTGGTCCACTCGGTGGCCGATCCGGCGGTCTGGCTCGGAGCCGCGCTCGCGCTCGGCTCGCTCGCCGCCTTCGCAGCGCTGCTGCGCATCGGGCGGCCGGTCGGCGCGCTCGGCCTGGCCTGGCTCTGGATCGCCTTCCTGCCCTCCGCGAACCTGTTTCCGCAGATCCACGCGCGCGCCGAGCGCTACCTGTTCCTCTCCGTGTTCGGCGCGGCGCTCCTGGCCGTCGACCTCGCCGACCTCGCGTTCGCGCGCTGGGCGCCGCGCTGGCGGCGCATCGGGCCGGTCGCCGTGCTCGGGCTCTGCGCGCTCTTCCTGGCGGAGCGCACCTGGGTGCGCACGCCGGACTGGCGCTCGACCCGCGCGCTCTTCGAGGCGGACGTCGCACGCGATCCGGACTTCCGCGAGGGGCGCTTCCACCTCGCCCACGCGCTCTTCGACGCCCAGCGCTACGCCGATGCCGACCTCGAGCTTCGCGAGCTGCTCCGCCCCGACGCCTCGACGGGTCCAACCTGGAGCTACGTGAACGAAGTCGGCGTGCGCCAGCTCGCCTGCGCCAACGACCTCGCACTGCACCGCGAGGCACAGGTTGAGCGCGACGCGGAGGAGCTCGCGCGCGTCGATCCGGTGCTGGCGGCGGTGCCGGGGCTGCGCGCGTGTCTCGCGCAGGCCGAGGAGGCGCTCGGGCGCCCCGCGCAGGCGCTCGCGATCTACGAGGGCGTCGCGGCCCAGCTCCCGGGGGACCCGCCGGCCACGATGTCGCTCGCCATGGCGCGGCTCTACGCGGCGACGGGTCGCCGCGACGAGGCACAGCGCTGGCTCGAGACGGCGCGCCGCGACGGGCCGCGCGAGCCCGGCTTCGACTTCCAGCTGCGGATGGTGGAGAAGGCGTTGCGGCAGCTCAGCGCGGGAGGATGAGGGTCCACCGACCCGAGCTGTCGATCGCGATCTCGCGCCAGGTGCCCTCGTCGATGAAGTTCTTGCGGTAGCTCGCGACGAGCGGCGTGCCGGCGGCGCGCCCCAGCAGCGCCGCGGCGATCTCGCCGTGCGTCACCACGACCACGGCGTGTCCCGCGTGCGCCTCGGCGATCGCCGCGATGGCGTGCTCGGCGCGCGCGAGCCCGTCGGCGAGCGACTCGCCTTCCGCCGGGCGCGGGTCCTTGCCGGTGTCGAAGTTGCGCGTCCGCCAGCGCCAGTCGAGCGCGGCCTTCTCGCTGCCGGCCGAGAGCGAGGCGAAGGCGGGGTCGACATCCGGCGGCGTCGGGAGGCCGAGCGCTCGCGCGATGGCCTGCGCGGTCTGCTGCGCGCGCCGCGCCGGCGACGTATACACCGCGACGATGTCGTGGCCGACGAGCGCCTTGCCGAGGCGCTCGGCCTGCTCGAGACCCTTCGGCGTGAGCGCGTCGAGCTGGTCGTCGGTCATGCCCTTCGGACGCAGGATGCGGGGCACGTTCTTCCACGCCTGCGCGTGGCGCACGACGTAGACGCGCAGCACCGGCGCGGTAGCGGGCGGCTCCGCCGCCGCCGGCTGCACGGCCGCGAGCAGCAGTACGAGGAGCAGGGCGATTCTCTCGCGGCGCAGGCTTCCCTCTTGCATCAGAGCGCGTCGGCCACCTCCTCGAAGAACGCAACCGCGGCGGCCTCGGCGTCGGCGCCGCACGCCAGCCCTGGAGGCGCGGCGGCGCGCAGCTCGCGATAGAGCTCGATCGCGGCGCGCACCGCCCGCGCGCAGTCACCGGGGTCGTGGAGTGCCACCGTCGCGCCGAGCCGCTCGACGCACTCCGGAGCGCGCTCCTCGAGGCGGCGCACGCCGTTCGGCTGGGCGCCGCGCGCCGCGAGCAGCAGGGGACCGAAGACCCGCGCGCGCAGGAAGCCCAGGCCGTCGAGCACCTCGAAGACCTCGCCGCGCGCGAGCTTCGCGGCGAGGTAGTGGACCCAGGTCCAGAAGCGATCCTCGATCCACTGCGGCCGCGGCGCGGGATAGGCCGGCGCGCTCTCGCCGAGCACGCGCGCGAGACGCCCGGCGCGATCGAAGAGCACGGCGTTCTCGTCGACCCGATGTCCCGCGTCCGGCAGCGCCAGGAACTTCAGGTCGACGTGGAGCAGGGGAGGGCCGTAGAGACAGATCAGGAGCCGCATCTCGCCCACGTGCTCGCCGACGAAGCTCGCGAGCAGGGGGCCGAGCGACCGGGCGATCGCCTGGCGCTCGTGCAGGACGGCGTCGAGGGTGTCGGGCTCGACCGCGATCACGAGATCGAGATCGGAGTGCCGGTCCACCTCGGCGCGGGCGAACGAGCCGGCCGCGGCGACGCCCACGATCCGCGGGTCGGCGCCGAGACGCGGGAGCGCCGTCGACAGGAAGTCTGTGTGCGCCTGCGGGAGCGGCGGCCACGCGCTGCGATCGAAGGGATCGCGCAGGCTAGCGCCCCTTTGTCAGCCGATCGATGTCGATCCCGTGCCTCTGGTTCGGGTCGAGCTGCTGCATCATTCGCTCGAGTGCCGCGCCCTTCGGCTGCGCCTCGGCGACGCGCTGCAGCACGTAGGCCTGGATCAGTCGAACGTCGTCCTGCGTGAGGACGTCGCCGAACGGGGGCATCCCCTTCTCGGCCCGCGTGCCGCCGAGGACGATGTCGCTCCAGTGCGCGTGCGTGTCCGCCGACGCGAAGCGCAGGTCCGGCAGCGCGCCCCCGCCGACCGCCTTCATGCCGTGGCACACGGCGCACCACTCGTGGAAGAGGCCGCTTCCGCGGCGCAGCTCCGACGCGCTGGCCTGGATCGAGACGGGCGCCGGCGGCGGCGTGGTCGGGAAGGGAGCGGGCGGCGGCAGCTCGGCCTTGCCGCCGAGCGCGAACGTCAGCACGCGGCCGACGCTCTGCACGCGCGGCTTGGCGGCCGCCTCGCCGAAGGCCAATGCGTAGGCGCCGCCCCAGCCCGCCATCACCGTCACGTACTGGACCCCGTCGACGAGATACGTGATCGGCGCGGCGATGACGCCGGTGCCGGCGGGCGCCTGCCACAGCAGCTTGCCGTCGGTCGCGCGGTAGGCGACGAAGCGCCCGTCCGCCGTGCCCTGGAACACGAGATTCCCCGCAGTCGTCAGCGTGCCGCCGTTCCACGCCGAGTCGTAAGGCGCTCGCCAGATCTCGCGCTGCTCGACCGGGTCCCACGCGAGCAGCCGCCCCTTCACGGCGTCGCTCCAGCCGTCGGGGAAGCTGCCGAAGGCGTCGAACGCGGTGCCCGTGTTCCAGTGGCCGGGCTTGTACTCGAACTCCTTGTCGAGGGCGTGCGCGGCCGAGATGTCCTGCGCAGGGATGTAGACGAGCCCCGTCTTCGGGTTGAACGACATCGGCTGCCAGTTGTGGCCGCCGAGCGTCGACGGCGACACCACGCGCATGCGCCTCGAGTAGTCGCCGAGCCCGGACTCGATCGGCACGCCGGTCTTCGGGTCGACGGCCTTGGCCCAGGTGACCTTCACGTAGGCCTTGGCCGAGAGGAACTCGCCGGTCGCGCGGTCGAGCACGTAGAAGAAGCCGTTCTTCGGCGCCTGCATGATCACCTTGCGCGGCTTCCCGTCGATCTCGAGGTCGGCCAGGATCAGCTGCTGCGTCGCGGTGTAGTCCCAGGAGTCGCCCGGCGTGGTCTGGTAGTACCAGACCAGCTCGCCGGTGGCGGGCCGCAGCGCCACGATCGAGGAGAGGAACAGGTTGGCGCCGCCGCCGGGGCTGCGAAGCTGGCGCGCCCACGGCGAGCCGTTGCCGGTCCCGACGTAGAGCAGCCCGAGCTCGGGGTCGTAGGCCATCGAGTCCCAGACCGTCCCGCCGCCGCCCTGCACCCACCAGCGGCCGTGCCAGGTCTTCGCGGCGCGCGCGAGCGCCTTCGATTCGAACGGCTTCGAGGGGTCGCCCGGGACCGTGTAGAAGCGCCAGACCATGGCGCCGGTCTCGGCGTCGTACGCGGAGACGTAGCCGCGCACGCCGAGCTCCGCGCCGCCGTTGCCGATCACGACCTTGCCCTCGACCACGCGCGGCGCGCCGGTGATGGTGTAGGGCCGCTCGGGGTCGACCGTCAGCGTCTCCCAGAGCTTGTGGCCGGTGGCGGCGTCGAGGGCGATGAGCCGCCCGTCGAGCGCGCCGAGGAAGACCTTGCCCTTGTAGACGGCGACACCGCGGTTCACCACGTCGCAGCAGGCCAGCCGGCCGTAGCGCCGCGGCACCTCGGGATCGAAGCTCCAGAGCAGGCGGCCGGCGCGCGCGTCGATGGCGTACACCACGCTCCACGGGCCGGTGGCGAACAGCACGCCGTCGACGGCCAGCGGGGTGGCCTCGATGCCGCGATGCGTGCCGAGGTCGATGCTCCAGGCGAGGCCGAGCTTCGCGACGTTGCTCTCGTTCACCAGGTCGAGCGGGCTCATGCGCCGCTCGTCGTAGGTGCGTCCGTGGGTCAGCCAGTCGCCGCGGTCGGCGTCGGCGGCGCGCAGCCGCGCGTCGTCGATCGCACCCGTGGCGTGCGCGATGCGGTCGCGCAGCGCGCTCACCTGCTGCGGGGTCGGCGCGGCCGGCTTCGCCGGCGCCTTCGGGCCCGGCGCGCACGCGGCGAGCGCGAGAAGCAGGCCGATCCACGGCGTCCGGCGCATGGTCCCTCCCCCTCCGGCGCGCCGCAGCATACCTCGCCGCCCGCCGCCCCTCACGCCTCTCCGATGCGCGCCAGGATGACGTCGAGCAACGCGGGGTGTACGCCGAGCGGAGGCGACACGCGCATCGACACTCCTGGGTGTCGACTGGCGGCCTCGGCGACGAGGTCGGGCACCCCGCCCGCGGCGTGGTCGCCGGGCGCCAGGAAGTACGGGTGGACCACGATCTCGCGCGCGCCGTCGGATACGCAGGCCTCGATCCCCTCGACCAGGGTTGGCGGGGCGAGCGCGAGGTGCGCCACGCGCACGATGTCGTCCGGGAGGCGCCTCCGCAGCAGCGCCGCGACCTGCTCGAGCACGGCGTTGGCCTCGGCGCGCCGGCTGCCGTGGTCGACCAGCAGGATGGCCCGCTTCGTCACGTCCTGGCGAGCGCCCGGAGGAGGTCGTCGCACAGGTCGCCCGCGTCCTCGAGGCCGATCGAGAGCCGCACCACCGCCTCGGTCAGGCCCTTCCTGCGCTTCTCCTCGGGCGGGAAGGCCGCGTGGCTCATCGACCACGGGTAGCCGATCAGCGACTCGACGCCGCCGAGGCTCTCGCCCAGCGAGAACAGCTCCGTCGACTCGCAGAGCCGACGCGCGGCGGCCTCGCCGCCGCGCAGCTCGATCGTCACCATGCCGCCGAAGCCGCGCATCTGGCGCCGCGCCAGCGCGAAGCCCGGCTGGTCGGGGAAGCCGGGCCAGTGCACGGCCGCGATCTCGGGTCTTCCGCGCAGCGTCTCGGCGACCAGGCGCGCGTTCGCCTCGTGCTGCCGCATGCGGAGCGCGAGCGTCTTGAGCCCGCGCAGGGTGAGCCACGCATCCCACGGTCCGGGAATACCT
Organism: Myxococcota bacterium; assembly: GCA_035506135.1. Lineage (GTDB taxonomy): Bacteria > Myxococcota_A > UBA9160 > UBA9160 > PR03 > DATJPY01. Next base: position 32,148 of record DATJPY010000031.1, read on the forward strand.
CCCGTCGCGTTCTGCGCGAACTTGAGCCGCCCGTAGAGGTCCTCGTCCCGCACCACGACGGCGCCGCCGATCACGTCGGAGTGGCCGCCGATGTACTTGGTGGTCGAGTGCACCACCACGTCGCTCCCGAGCTCGAGCGGGTTCTGCAGGTAGGGCGTCGCGAAGGTGTTGTCGACCACGAGCCAGGCGCCGTGTCGGTGCGCGATCTCGGCGCAGGCGGCCAGGTCGACGATGCGCAGCATCGGGTTCGTCGGGCTCTCGACCCAGACCATCCGCGTCGACGCCTCGATCGCCTTGGCGATCTCCTCGGGCCGCAGCGCGTCGACGTAGCTGAAGCGCACGCCGTACTCCGGCAGCAGGCGGCTGAAGAGCCGATAGGAGCCGCCGTAGAGGTCGTCGGCGACGACCACGTGGTCGCCGGCCCGCACGAGCTGCATGGTGCCCGCGATGGCAGCCATGCCCGACGCGTACGCCAGCGCGAAGAGTCCGCCTTCGAGCGACGCGAGGCAGCTCTCGAGCGCGGCGCGCGTCGGGTTGCCGCTGCGCGAGTACTCGAAGCCGCGGTGCTGGCCGATCGCGTCCTGGGTGTAGGTGACGGTCTGGTAGACGGGCACGATGGTCGCGCCGGTGGCGGGATCGGCGTCCTGCCCGGCATGGATCGCGCGGGTCTCGAACTTCATGGTCCTCACCAGTAGAGCGCCGTCACCTCGACGTCACCCCGGATGCGCGCCTGGCACGCGAGGCGCAGGTCGGGCGGGAGCCGATTTCGCTGCTTGCCGCGCCTCTCGTCGGGCGACTCGGGATCGAGCTCGCTCGCGCCCGCGAGCACGCGCAGGCCGCAGCGACCGCACAGCGCCTCCGCGCCACAGGCGCGCGCGATCGGGAGCCCAGCCGCGAGCACCGCATCGAGCAACGTGCTCCCCGCGGGCACCTCGACTGACGAGCCCGAAGGCTGGAAGCCGACGCGCGCCATCGGCGCCAGCATACGCGAGGCGTCGCGCACCACCAACCGGATGGTCGAGAGCGTGACCGCGAGTCATTGCCTTGGCGACGCGGGCTCTTCTACCCTGCCGGCCATGCCGACCGCCGGCATCGTCGTCATCGGCAACGAGATCCTCTCCGGCAAGGTGGTCGACGCCAACTCGCCCTATCTGTGCCGCGAGCTCCGCGCGCTCGGCGTCGACGTCGAGCGCATCGTGACGATTCCCGACGCGGTCGACGTGATCGCCGGCGAGGTCGGCTCGATGAGCCGCAGCTACGACTGGGTGTTCACGTCGGGCGGTGTCGGGCCGACCCACGACGACCTCACCATGGACGGCATCGCGAAGGCATTCGGCGTCCCGGTCGAGGTCAACGACACGCTGGTCGCGCGCATCGAGCGGGCGCAGGGCCACGCAGCGAACGAGAGCCTGCTCAAGATGGCGGCGCTTCCGGCCGGCGCCGTGCTGATCGACGCGGGCGACCTGTGGTTCCCCGTCGTGGTGGTCGGCAACGTCCACATCTTCCCGGGCATCCCGGACCTTCTCCGGAAGAAGTTCGACTCGATCCGCTCGCGCTTCCAGGGCGTGCCGTTCGTGCTGCGGCGCGTGTACGTGCGCCGGCGCGAGAGCGACATCGCGGCCGACCTCAACCAGCTCCTGGCGAAGTTCCCCGACCTGATGCTCGGGTCGTATCCACGGACGGGCGAGGCCGATTTCCACGTGCTGCTGACGCTCGAGTCGCGCGACGGGGACTACGTCGAGCGCGCGCTCGGCGCGCTGCTCGAGCGGCTGCCCGCCGATGCGATCCACAAGGTGGAGTGACTGGACCCGGCGGCCCGCGATCCGCTGTCCCACTGGCTCGCCTACGCGCACCCGCTCTGGATGACGGCGTCGATCGCGTGCGCCGGGCTGGCGCTGCGCTCGGGGCTCGCGCTGCGGCGCGCACGGCACGGGCGCGGGCGCCGGCGGCCCGAGGACGTGCGACGGCACCTGGGGCGCGCCAAGCCCGCCGTCGTGCTCGTGGGGCTCGGCTTCATCGGGGGGCCGCTCTCGATGGCGTGGCTGCGCGGGCGGGCACCCTTCGAGAGCGCGCACGGACGCATCGGGCTCGTCGCGGCGGCTCTCTTCCTCGCGACCGCCCTCCTCGGCCGGCGCCTCGAGCGTGGCCGCGGTCGACCGCTCGACGCGCACGCGCTCCTCGCGGTGCTCGCGCTGCTGGCCGCGGGCCTCGCCGCGGCGACCGGGCTGGTGCTGCTGCCCTAGGGAGCCGGCCGCTACCGTTCGCGGCCTCCATGGACGCGCAGGATCACCCGAACGCCGGCCCCGCGGCGGCCCTCGACCCGGCGCAGCGGCGCCGCGGCCGCCGACTCGCGCTGCTCTCGCACCCGGCCGGCATGATGCACGCCAACATCTACACCGATCAGCTGCCGACGCTGGCGCTGGTCGAGCTCGGCGCGAGCGAGGCGTGGGTGGGCGTGCAGCGCGCCTTCGACCCGTTCTCGGAGCTGCTCCAGCTCGCGACGCTGCGTGCCGTGCGCCGCTATCGCAAGCGCTCGATCCTGGTCGCCGGCCAGCTCGCCGCCGTGGCGGGCGGGCTCCCGCTCGTCGGCTACGCCCTGCTGGCGCACCTGGGGTCGCGGGCGGTGCCGATCGCGCTCGCCAGCCTGGCCGCCACCACGATCGGGCTCGCCGTCTCCAACACCGTCTGGTTCCCGCTGCTGCGGGGCTACGTCGACCGCGAGCGCACCGGCTCGTTCTTCGGCCTGCTGCGCACGGGCTGGCACCTCACGCTGATCGCGTACTTCGTGGCCGCGCAGCGCTGGCTGGCCTCGCACCCGGGCCGCTTCGGGCCGCTCTTCGGCGTGGCGACGGCGGCCGGCCTGCTGCGAGTGGCGCTCGTCTCTCGCCTGCCCGAGGCGCAGGCGGCGCGCGGCGAGCTCGTGCGGGCGCGCGATGGCCTCGCGCTGCTGCGCGGGGAGCCGCGTCTCCGCAGCTACCTGGTGGGCATGATCCTCGCCGGCGCCCCGCGCCGCGCGGCGCTTCCGTTCGCGATCGTGATGATGCGGCGCGCGATGGGCATGAGCGACGCCGACGTGGTGCTCACCACGATCGGCTGGTTCGCGGGCGGCTTCGCTTCGCTCTACGCCTGGGGCGTCGTCGTCGACCGGGTCGGCACGCAGCCGGTCTTCCGCGCCACGGCGCTCGGCGCCGCGGCGCTCCTGGCGCTGCTGGCGCTGCGCGGAAGCGACGTCTCGGTCGCCGCGATGGTCGGATTCTTCTTCGCGCTCTCTCTGCTCACGGCGGGCTTCGGCGTGGCCGACACGCACGCGCTGTTCTCGATCGCGCCCGAGTCCGCGGCGACCCTCACGCTCGTGGTCGCCGACGTGACGACCAGCCTGGCGTACGGAGCGGCACCCTTCGCCGCGGGCCTCGCGCTCGATCGCGCGATCCACCTCGGGATCGAGCCGGTGGCCGCCTATCGCGCGCTCTTCGCGACGTGTGCCGCCGCGATGGCGCTCGCGCCGCTCCCCCTGCGCGGGCTGCGCCGCCCGCTCAGGGCACCAGGATGACGCGCCCGAAGGCCGCCCGGCTCTCGATGAAGGCGTGGGCGGCCGCGGCCTGCGCGAGCGGGAAGCGCCGGTCGATCACGACCCGCAGCTTGCCGTCGGCGACGTCGCGGAGGTGTCGCTCGATCATCGGGCCCACGCGCGCCGCCTGGAAGAACGCCTCGGCTCCGAGGAAGACGCCCGTGAGCGAGCGATTCCCCGCCGACAGCACCGAGAGGTCCGGGCGCGTGTCGTCGCGGCTCGCGTTGCCGACGGTGATGCAGCGCCCGCGATAGGCCAGCGACTCGAGGCTCCACTGCAGCGTGGCGCCGCCCACCGAGTCGACCACCAGGTCGCAGCCGCGCCCGCCGGTGATCTCGCGCACCGCGTCGATGAAGTGGCGGGCGCGGTAGTCGATGCCGTAGTCGAGCCCGAACTCGTCGCGCAGCCGCGCGAGCTTCTTCTCGTTGGAGGCCGTCGCGATCACGGTCGCGCCGGCGCGCTTGGCGAGCTGGATCGCCGCGAGCCCCACGCCGCCGCCGCCGGCCTGGATCAGCACCGTCTCGCCCGCGCGGAGGTGGCCGAACTCGAACAGGCAGTCGTCGGCGGTGCCGAAGGCGATCGGCACGCAGGCGGCGATCTCGAGCGAGAGGCCCTCGGGCACGCGGAAGGTGAAGCGCGCGGGCACGGCGACCCGCTCGGCGTGCGAGCCGTGCATCATCATCGCCACCACGCGCTCGCCGACGCGGCGATCGGTCACGTCGGCTCCGACCTCGCGCACCGCCCCGGCGCACTGGTAGCCGACGATGTGCGGCACGTGCGCCATCTGCCCGCGCGCGCGATTGCCGACGTCGCCGCCCTCGATCGAGATCGCCTCGACCTGGACCACCACGCCGTCGGGCGGACACTTCGGATCGGGCGCGTCCTCGTAGCGGAGCACGTCGGGCGGGCCCGTGCGGTAGTAGACGGCGGCCTTCATCGCGGGATCGCCTCCGCGGCGCGCTGGAGCAGCCAGTGGTCGGCGAGCACCAGCAGCACCATCGCCTCGACCATCGGCACCGCGCGCGGGAGCACGCACGGATCGTGGCGGCCCTGCGCCTCCAGGCGCGCCGCGCGCCCGGACCGGTCGACGGTGTCCTGCGCCAGTCGGATCGTCGCGGTCGGCTTGAATGCGACGCGCACCACCACGTCCTCCCCGTTGCTGATGCCCCCCTGCACGCCGCCCGAGCGGTTGCTGCGCGTGCGCGGGCGCCCGTCCGGCCCCGGCTCGAAGGGATCGTTGTGCTCGATGCCGGTCTGGAGCGTGCCGGCGAAGCCGCTCCCGATCTCGAAGCCCTTCGAGGCGGGCAGTGACATGAGCGCACGCGCCAGGTCGGCCTCGAGCTTGTCGAACACCGGCTCGCCGAGGCCGGCCGGAACGCCGCGCGCCACGCACTCGACGACCCCGCCGAGCGAGTCGCCGCGCCGGCGGGCGGCGTCGATGCGGCGCTCCATCTCCGCGGCCGCCTCCGCGTCCGGGCAGCGGACCGGATTCGACTCGACCGCCGCGCGCGTCACGCTGGCGGGATCGATCTTGGCTTCGACCTCGTGCACGCGCCGCACCCACGCCAGCACCTCGACGCCGCACTGTGTCGACAGGAGCTTGCGCGCGACGGCTCCCGCGGCGACGCGCGCGATCGTCTCGCGCGCGCTGGCGCGCCCGCCGCCCTGCCAGTTGCGGATGCCGTACTTCGCCTCGTAGGTCCAGTCCGCGTGCGAGGGCCGGTACACGTCGCGCAGGTGCTCGTAGGCCTCCGGCCGCGCGTCCTGGTTGCGCACCAGGATCGCGATCGGCGTGCCGAGCGTCGCGCCCTCGAAGACCCCCGACAGGATCTCGGCGCGGTCCTCCTCCTGGCGCGGTGAGGTGAGGTGGCTCTGCCCGGGCCGGCGCCGGTCGAGGTCGCGCTGGATCTCCTCGAGCGAGATCGGAAGGCGCGGCGGGCAGCCGTCGATCACCACGCCGACGCCACCGCCGTGCGACTCGCCGAAGCTGGTGATGCGGAAGAGGTGGCCGAACGAGCTCGCCATTCGCGCGGAACTTAGCGCGATCTTCGGAGCAGCACGTAGGTTGCGCCGCCGTGGCGTCCTTCGGCGGGGGTGAAGGCGAGCACCCGCGGCCCGTGCGGCGCCTCGGCGAGCCACCCGGCCAGCGAGGCGCGCAGCACCGGGTCGCCCTCGGAGCGCAGGCCCCGCCCATGCACGACGAGGACGCAGCGCGCACCGTCCGCGAGCGCCTCGCGCAGCGCCTTGCGCAGCGCGCGGTGCGCCTCCTCGCGGCGCAGGCCGTGCAGGTCGAGCTCGAGGTCGGGCGCGATCTCGCCGCGCCGCAGCGCGCGCAGGCGGCGGCGGTCGAAGCCCGGCGCGATGCCCTCGAGAGCTCCGCCGCCGCGATCGCTCAGCTCGAACACGGGCGCCTGCGCGCCCGCCACGCGAGCAGCGCGGACGCGACCCCGCCCGAGGTCGCGGCACCCGGCTCGGGCGCGTAGGCCGCGATGAAGGTGGCGTTCGCATCCGTGCGCTCGTAGACGGCGAACTGCGCGCACGCCTGGTCGCCATAGGCGAAGGTCCCGATCACCGTCTCCACCTGATTCACCACCTCGAGCGCCGGACCTCCCTGGTCACCGATGCAGGGGCTCTTGCCGCCCGTGGCGTCGATCCGGAAGGTCGAAGCGTCGGCGATGGAGATGGTCAGGCCCACCATGCGCCGCACGCCGTCACCGCTCTCGGACTGCGCGTTCGAAACGCCGTAGCCGACGGCCGTAAAATGAATGCCGGGAAAGTAAGCGCCGCCGGGATCGGTGGCGAGCCAGGGAAACGGCGAGACGGGGGGAGCGCTCGCGAGTAGCAACACGCCGACGTCGTTGGAGAAGGTCATGAAGTCGTACGCGGGGTTCACGACGACGGACGAGACGCCGACCGACCAGTCGGGCGCGGCGAAGGCAGTCGCGCCGCCGAGCACCGTGTAGTGGCTCGCGTCGCTGTCGCCGGCGATGCATTCCGCGGCGGTGAGCAAGACCTGGGGCGCGATCAGGCTGCCCGAGCATTCGATGCCGGTCATGGTGTCGAGCATCAGCGCGACTGCGGGGTGCCCACTGTCCTGGGTGCCCCCGATGATGGCGCCCGCGTCGGTCGCGAGCGCGACCGAGAGCGCGATCCAGCCGAGCTGCCGGCAGATGTTGCGTTTCATGAGCGATCCTCCCCTTCGCGACGCGAAGCCAGTGCGAGCGCCCGACGGGCGAGCGTCCCGAGCGGGAGCGCGGCGAACGCGCGCTCCGTCACCCATCGGTGTCGATCCCAGCCCGCGAGACGCACGCGGCCCGGCTTCGCCTCGCAGCGGAAAACGCGGAGCCGGAGCGTGCGATGCGTGAAGCCGTGCTGGATACTACCGCACGGCAGGGCGGCGCCCGCCTTGAGGCCGAGGCGCTCGCGCAGGATCCGCGCCAGCGCCGCGGCGTCGGCCGCGCGCGCGCTGGCGACCTCGCCGCCCGGCAGCTCCCAGAGGCCGCCGAGGAGGCCGCGCGGCGGCCGCTGCACCGCGAGCGCGCGGCCGCCCCGCACGACCAGCGCCGCCACCGCGTGCACGCGGCGCGGCCGCCGCTTCGGCGCGCGCCGGGGCAGGGCCTCGGCGTCGCCGGCGGCGCGCGCCGCACACTCGCGCGTGAGCGGGCAGGCCGGACAGCGCGGCGCGCGCGGCAGGCAGATCCGCGCGCCGAGCTCCATCAGCGCCTGGTTGAGGTCGCCCGGCGCCGGCCCGCGCACCAGCACCTCCGCATCGGCCCAGAGCTGCGCCCGGCCGGCGGCGCCGTCGATCGGCTCGCGGATGCCGCGCAGGCGCGAGAGCACGCGCGCCACGTTGCCGTCGACCACCGGCGCCGGGCGGTCGAAGGCGATCGAGGCCACCGCGCCCGCCGTGTAGCGGCCGACACCGGGGAGCGTCTGGAGCGCCTCGACCGAGTCCGGAACGCGGCCGCCGTGACACTCGACCACCTGCGCCGCGGCGGCGCGCAGGCTGCGGGCGCGCGCGTAGTAGCCGAGCCCGGCCCAGAGCCCGAGCACCTCGTCGAGCTCGGCGTCGGCGAGCGCGGCGGGATCCGGGAACCGGCGCAGGAAGCGCTCGTAGTAGGGGATCACGGTCTCGACGCGGGTCTGCTGGAGCATCGCCTCCGAGACCCAGATCGCCCACGGGTCGCGGGTGCGGCGCCAGGGCAGGTCGCGCCGATTCGCGCGGTACCAGGCGAGCAGGGCCCGGCGCGCGCTCAGCGCTTCGCCGACGCCAGCGGCTCCTCGACGTGCTCGCGCACCCATTTCGGATCCCACCACTCGACTGGGTCGACGTAGACCCCGTCGAGCAGGATGGCGAAGTGCAGGTGGTCTCCGCCCGCGAGCCCGGTCTGGCCCGAGAGGCCGAGCACCTGCCCCTTCTCGATCTTGTCGCCGGGCTGGACGTGGATGGCGGAGAGGTGCCCGTAGAGCGACGACACGCCGAGCCCGTGGTCGAGGATCACGCAGTTGCCGTAGACGCCGTTCTCGCCGGCGAAGAGCACGCGCCCCGCGTTCGAGGCGGTCACCGGCGTGCTCGCCAGCGCGGCCAGGTCGTAGCCATAGTGACGCGACTCCGAGACCTTCTTGCCGTCGACGAGGTACGAGCGCGACTCGGCGAAGGTGCTCGTCACCTTCGAGTTGGCGAGCTGCTCGAAGGCGCCCGAGAACAGCGGCTCGGGGGCGCTGTCCTTCACGACCTCGCGGATGCGCGCCTCGTTCTCGCCGCGGATTCGCGTGTTGATCTCCTGGAAGGCCTTCACGTGGTCGCTCGCGTCGACGCCCACGATGCCGGCCAGCTCCGGGATCTTCTCGTCGATGAACTTCGGCGAGAGCGGGAGCAGGACCTCCGGGAAGGTGCGCTCGGTCACGTGGATCTGCGGCACGGCACGCCCCTCGTTGCCGGCGGCGTCGACGGCCACCACGATCGGCTTGGCGTCGGGCGGCGCGTCGATCGGCAGCGGGAAGAGCGCGAAGCGCGGCCCGGCGGCGTGCGCGTCGCCGCCGCCCGGGCGCACGGACGGAAAGAAGCGCTCGCCCACCTGGACGCCGTCGCGCGCGGTCGCCTCCGACACCTCGTAGACCACCGCCCCGGCCCCCCCGCGCCGCTCGTAGCTGTTGGCCGGCTGGAGCGTGATGCGCGGGGGATGGAAGTCGAGCGCGACGGGCACCTCGACCTGCGTCTGGTTCCCGGACAGGCCGTGCCGCCACGCGTGGTCGGTCGCGGTGATGCGCAGCGTCGCCGTCCCCTCCTTCAGGCCGAGCGCAGTGGGGTCGATCGGCACCTCGAGGTGCTGCGGCGGCGCCGGCGCCCCGAACGGGATCCAGCGCGCCGGGAAGCTCTCGGTGAGCAGGGTCGCCTCGCCGCCCGGGTGGACCAGCGCGACGGCCACCTCGTTCACGCCGGAGCCGGCGTCGTCGACCTCGATCGCGACGCTGCGCGGCGCGTGTCCGATCGCCAGCCGCTCCGGCGCCTTCACGCTCGGCGGTGTCCCCTCGCAGCGGAGCGTGGCGACGCCCGCCGCTCCCACCGCCAGCAGGAGGCCGAGCACCCCCAAGATCGAGCGCATCATGCACGACTCCTCTCACCGATCCCCATCGGAGCCGCGGATTCTAACAAGCGGGCGCGCCGCGGCGTGCGGCCGGCGTCCCGGTTGACGGCGCTGCGGCGCTCTTCCATCCTGCGCCCTCCCGCACGGAGGAGCGTCCATGGCCGCGCTGCGCCGCCTCGTCCTCGTCCGCCACGGTCAGAGCGTGGGCAACTCGGCCCAGCGGCTGATCGGCAGCGGCGATCCGGCGCTCGCGCCGGAGGGCGCCGAGCAGATGCGGCGCGCGCGCGCTCATCTGGTCGGGCAGGTGGTCGATCTCGTGGTCGCGAGCCCCGCGCGGCGCGCGTGGCAGTCGGCCGAGATCCTGACCGGCGGTGTCCCCGCCCGGCTGGACGCCGACTTCCGCGAGATCGACTTCGGCCGCTGGGAGGGCCGCACGCTGGAGGAACTCGAGGCGTCGGATCCGATCGCGTTCCGGCAGTGGCGCGAGGGCGCGCCCGAGTTCGAGTATCCCGGCGGCGAGCCGCGCGCCCGGTTCCGGGCGCGCGTCACGCACGGGCTCGAGCGCCTGCTCAGCGCGCCGGCGACCGGCGCCCTGGTGGTGGCGCACAAGGGCGTCGTCCGGGTCCTGGTCGAGGCGCTGATCGGCGAGCCGCTGGCCGACCGCGCCCAGCCGGCGCTCGGGGACGTGCTCTTCGCCACGCGCCGCCCCGGCAGCCGCTGGGCGCTGGGCGTGCGCTCGAGCAATCCGCCGGGCGTCGCCAATCCAGCCACCGCCATCGCCTCGTAGGCACGGCGTGCTGCTCGAACGCTTCCGTCTCGACGGCCGCGCCGCGATCGTCACCGGCGCCGGGCGCGGCATCGGCCGGGCGAGCGCGCTGGCGCTGGCCGAGGCGGGCGCCGACGTGGCCGTCGCCGCCCGCCGGCTCGACGACCTCGAGGCCGTGGCCGGGCAGATCCGCGCGCTCGGCCGGCGAGCGCTGGCCGTGCCGTGCGACGTCAACGCCGGCGAGCAGCTCGACGCACTGGTGGCGCGTGCGCACGAGTCCTTCGGGCGCCTGGACGTCCTGGTCAACAACGCGGGCGGCACGCCCCCGACGCCGATGCTGCAGCTCGGCGACGAGGCCTTCGAGCAGGCGTTCCACTTCAACGTGACCTCGGCGATGCGGCTCTCTCGGAGGGCGATCCCCCACATGCTGGCGGGCGACGGCGGGGCGATCATCAACATCTCGTCCGCGCTCTCGCACATGGTCGAGTCGGGCTTCACGGCGTACGGCACGGCCAAGGCGGGGCTCTCGCATCTCACGCGCCTCATGGCCTGCGAGTTCGCACCGCGCGTGCGCGTGAACGCGCTCGCCGTCGGCGCCACGGTGACCGACGCGCTCGCGCCCTTCCTCCAGGCCGGCGACCTGCAGAAGCAGATGGAGGCCCTGACGCCGATGGCCCGGCTCGGAACGCCGGAGGACATCGCCTGCGCGGTGCTCTATCTGGCGTCGCCGGCGGCGGCGTGGGTGACCGGCAAGATCTTCGAGATCGACGGCGGCACCGTCGCCTCGAACTGGCCGATCAAGATTCCGGGCTACTGACGCGGTCCGGTGACGTCGGTCACCGGGCGCGGCGGGCATCGCTCCGATCCACTCCCGGATGCCCCGGCGCTGGCTCGTCACGGCCTCGGCCGCCGCGCTGCTCCTGCTGGCCCCGCACGCGGTCGCCGACTCCGCCTCGGTGCACTTCGCCATCGATGCGCAGCAGGACGTGCGGCCGATCTCGCGCTTCGTCTACGGGATCAACGGACCGCTCGAGGGTGCCTGCTCGAACTGCGCCTTCACGCGCATCGGCGGCAACCGGCTCACCGCGTACAACTGGGAGAACAACGCCTCCAACGCCGGCACGGACTGGTACAACCAGAACGACGGCCTCCTCTCGAGCAGCGACACGCCCGGCGAGGCGGTGCGCCCCGGCATCGCCAACGCGCAGGCCAAGAACGCCGGCATCGTCGTGACCGTCCCGATCAACGGCTACGTCGCGGCCGACAAGGACGGCGGCGGCGACGTCGACCAGACGCCGAACTACCTGCAGGTGCGCTTCAAGCAGGAGCGCGCCGCGAAGGGCGCTCCCTTCACGCTGACGCCCGACCCGACCGACGCCTACGTCTACCAGGACGAGTTCGTGAACTGGGTGAACCACGAGTTCCCGGACGCGCAGAGCCCGGATCACCCCGTCTTCTACTGTCTCGACAACGAGCCCGACCTGTGGCCGAGCACGCACCCGCGCATCCACCCGGACCCGACGACCTACGCCGAGCTGGCGCAGAAGACGATCGACTACGCCGCCGCGATCAAGAACGTGAGCCCCGCGGCGCTGGTCTTCGGCCCGGTCAACTACGGCTGGTACGGCTACACGGCGCTGCAGGGCGCGCCCGACGCGGGCGGGCGCGACTTCCAGGAGTTCTGGCTCGCGCAGGTGGCGGCGGCCGAGCAGGCGGCCGGCCACCGGCTGGTCGACGTCCTCGACGTCCACTGGTACCCCGAGGCGACCGGCGGCGGCACGCGCATCACCGGCACCGACACGACGCCGGCGGTGGTGGCGGCCCGGCTCCAGGCCCCGCGCTCGCTCTGGGATCCGGGCTACACCGAGACGAGCTGGATCACGCAGTACTCGACGCTCGGGCCGATCCGCCTGATCCCGCGGCTCTTCGACAAGATCGCGGCCGACGATCCCGGGACCCGGCTCGCCATCACCGAGTACAACTACGGCGGCGGCGGCCACATCTCCGGCGCGATCGCGGAGGCCGACGTGCTGGGCATCTTCGGCCGCGAGGGCGTCTTCGCCGCCGCCGAGTGGCCGCTCGCCAGCGACGAGTCGTACATCGGCGCGGCCTTCCAGATGTTCCGCGACTTCGACGGCGCGAACGGCTCCTTCGGCGACGTCTCGGTGCAGGCCGCCACGGACGACGTCGCCGACACCTCGATCTACGCGAGCCGCGACTCCGGCGATCCGACCCGGATGGTGCTGGTGGCGCTCAACAAGACCGGGGCGCCACTCGTGGCCGCGGTGCAGCTCGCGAGCGCGGGCCCCGTCACCGCCGCCCACGCGTATCAGCTCACGTCCGCTGGCGCCGTGCCGGTCGACGCGGGCCCCGTCGCGACGAGCGGCCCGCAGGGCCTCGAGTACGCGATGCCCGCGTACAGCGTGAGCACGCTCGTACTGAGCGTGCCCGAGCCGCGCGACGCGTCGGCGCTCGCCGTGACCGCGCTGCTCTGGCTGCGCCGCCGCTACTCGTCCGTCTCGCGCAGCTTCGCCAGCACGCTGTAGTCCTCGAGCGTGGTGGTGTCGCCCACCTCCTCCTTGCCGGCCGCGATGCTGCGCAGGAGGCGTCGCATGATCTTGCCCGAGCGCGTCTTCGGCAGCGCGTCGGTGAAGCGCACGTCGGCCGGCTTGGCGAGCGCCCCGATGTGCTTGCCGACGTGCTCGCGGATCTCGGCGGCCAGCGCCGGCCCCGCCCGCGCGCTCGCGCGCGGCGTCACGAAGGCGACGATCGCCGTGCCGGTGATCGCGTCGGGGCGCCCGACCACGGCGGCCTCCGCCACCTGCTCGTGCGAGACGATCGAGCTCTCCACCTCCATCGACCCGATCCGGTGGCCCGACACGTTCATGACGTCGTCGATGCGGCCCATGATCCAGAAGTAGCCGCGCTCGTCGCGGTGCGCGCCGTCGCCGGGGAAGTACACGTCCGGCCACCTGCTCCAGTAGGTGTCGCGATAGCGCTCCGGGTCGCCCCAGATCCCGCGCAGCATGCCGGGCCAGGGCTTGCGGATCGCGAGGAAGCCGCCGGCGCGCGGCGGCACCTCGCGGCCCGACTGGTCGAGCACCGCGGCATCGATGCCGGGGAAGGGAAGCGTCGCGGAGCCGGGGGCGGTGGCGACCGCGGACGGCAGCGGCGTGATCAGGATCCCGCCGGTCTCCGTCTGCCACCAGGTATCGACGATCGGGCAGCGGCGGCCGCCGATCACGCGGTGGTACCACATCCACGCCTCGGGGTTGATCGGCTCGCCGACGGTGCCGAGCAGGCGCAGCGAGCCGAGGTCGTGGCGCGCCGGGTGCTCGTCGCCCAGCCGGATGAAGGTGCGGATCGCGGTAGGCGCGGTGTAGAACACCGAGACGCCCCACTTCTCGATGATCGACCACCAGCGGTCGGGTCCTGGATGGGTCGGCACGCCCTCGTACATCACGGTCGTGGCGCCGTTGGCGAGGATGCCGTACAGCACGTACGAGTGTCCCGTGACCCAGCCCACGTCCGCAGTACACCAGAAGACGTCATCCTCCTTCAGGTCGAAGATCGCGTGCGCGGTGGTCGCGACGTGCACCAGGTAGCCGCCGGTGCTGTGCAGCACGCCCTTCGGCTTGCCGGTGGTGCCGCTGGTGTAGAGGATGAAGAGCGGGTGCTCGGCATCGAGCCGGGCGGCCGGGCAGCGCGGGCTCGCGTGCGCCACCAGATCGTGCCACCAGTGGTCGCGGCCGACCGCCATGTGCGTCGGCGTGCCGGTGCGCCGCACCACCACGACGTGCTCGACGGGGCTCGCGCCGGCGAGCGCCTCGTCGACCGCCGGCTTCAGCGGCAGGGCCGCGCCGCGCCGGAAGCCGCCGTCGGCGGTCACCACGACCCGGGCGCCGGCGTCCAGGATCCGGTCGCGCAGCGACTCCGCCGAGAAGCCGCCGAACACCACGCTATGCGGCGCGCCGATGCGCGCGCAGGCGAGCACCGCGATCGCGAGCTCCGGGATCATCGGCATGTAGAGCGCGACGCGGTCGCCCTTTCGCACTCCGAGCTGCTTCAGCGCGTTGGCGAAGCGACACACCTCGCGGTGCAGCTCGCCGTAGGTGAGGACGCGCGAGTCGCCCGGCTCGCCCTCCCAGATGATCGCGGCCTTGTTGCGGCGCCAGGCACCGGCGCCCTCGAGGTGCCGGTCCAGGCAGTTGTAGGCGAGGTTCAGCTTGCCGCCGACGAACCACTTCGCGAAGGGGGGCTTCCACTCGAGCGTCTTGCGCGGCGGCGCGAACCAGGTGACGCGCTCCTTCGCCATCCGCGCCCAGAAGCGCTCGGGGCTCTTCGCGCCGAGCTTGCGCAGCTCGGCCACGGCGCGCGGCGTCCAGTTGGCCTGCCGGGCGAACGCCTTCGGCGGCGCGAAGCGGCGTCTCTCCTTGAGCAGGGACTCGATGTCGGCCATGCGGGCGCGGTCTCCTGCGGCCGGGCGGCGCTCAGTGGCGGATGCCGGCGCGCACCAGCGCCTCGACGTCCGCCGCTCGCTTCGGGATCTCCGCCGTCAGGATGTCGTGCCCTTCGTCGGTGATCGCGAGGTCGTCCTCGATGCGCACGCCGATGCCCCGCAGCGGCGCGGGCGCCCTCTCGTCGTCGGCCGGCACGTACAGCCCGGGCTCGACGGTGAGCACCATGCCCGGCACCAGCGGCCGCGGCTTGCCGGCCTGCACGTAGGCGCCGACGTCGTGCACGTCGAGGCCGAGCCAGTGGCTGGTGCGGTGCATGTAGTAGCGCCGGTACGAGCCGCCCTGGATCGCGTCGTCGACCGGGCCCGCGACGAGACCGAGCTCGACCATGCCCTCGACCAGCCGACGCAGCGCCGCGTCGTGGATCTCCTCGATGGTGGCGCCCGGCCGCGCGCGCTCGATCGCGGCCTCCTGCGCCGCCAGCACCACCTCGTAGACGGCGCGCGCTGCGCCGCCGAAGCTCCCGCCGACCGGATAGGTGCGCGTCACGTCGGAGGCGTAGCCCTGGAACTCTGCGCCCGCGTCGATCAGCACCAGGTCGCCCTGGTGCAGCGGCTGGTCGTTCGCGACGTAGTGCAGGATCGTCGCGTTGCGGCCGCCGCCGACGATCGACTCGTATGCCGGACCGGCCGCGCCCCGGCGCCGGAAGGTGAAGTCGAGCGCGGCGGCCAGCTCGTACTCGTAGACTCCCTCGCGCGCCAGCGCAGCGGCAGCGGCGTGCGCCTCGCGGCTGATCTCGGCCGCGCGCCGCATGATGTCGAGCTCCTCGGGCTCCTTCACGAGCCGCATCTCGTGGAGGAGCGCGCGCGGGTCGAGGATGGCGTCGGGCGGTGCCGCGCCGAGCCGCGAGCGCAGCCGCGCCTGCTCCATCGTCTCGCTGAGCTTCGCGTCGACGCGCGCGTCGCGGCCGAGCACGTGGTAGACGCGGCGCGCGCGCTCGATCAGGGTCGGGACCTTGTCGAGCAGCTCGCCGATCGGGTGCGCCTCGTCGGCGCCGAAGTCGCGCACGGCCCCCTCGACGCCCGGCCGATAGCCGGTCCACGTCTCGGCGTCGCGGTCGCGCGGCTCGACGAAGAGCGCGAACGGCGGGCCGCCGTCCTTGCGCAGCACGGCCGCAGCGTGCGGGTGGTCGAAGCCGGTCAGGTAGTGGAAGTCGCTGTCCTGGCGGAACGGGAAGTGCGTGTCGCGCGAGCGCACGGCGGGCGTCGCCCCGAGCAGCAGCGCGACGGAGTCGGGCTCCATCGCGTCGAGCAGGCGGCGGCGGCGGGCGGCGTGCATGGCCGCGCGAGGATACGGCTCACGGCAGGGGCGCGCACACGATCGAGACGTCGGCGCAGTAGCTGGCGCACACCCGGTCGTCCGTTGCAACGGCGGTGTAGTAGAGGCCGCCGCTCGCGAGGCGCGGAAGATGCGCGGTGCGGACCTCGCCTCCCGGCGAGACCACGTGGACGGTGCCGCTCCAGCGCGTCGCGAGCACGCGCCCGTCGGCGGCCACGCTCAGGTCCTGCACGAAGTCGTGCCGCGCCGGGAAGTCGGTGTCGAGCACGATTTCGCGGCCCGAGTCGGGGCCGAGGGCGCCGCCGGGCTCGACCACGCGCAGCGCGAGCCGGCTCCCGGCGAGCCAGGCGAAGAGCCCGACGCCGTCGGCCTCGAAGCGCATGAACTGGAGCTCCGGCTCGCGGAAGCGGCGCAGCTCGCGCCCGCTCGCGAAGTCGAGCACGCGCGCGTCGTGGCCTACGCCGGCGCCGTCGGGTGCGGGCTTGGTGACCGAGGCCGGCACGAGATCCGTGTTCACCCAGATCTCGCGGCGCACCGGGTCGAAGGAGAGGCTCTTCGGTGCGACCTGGAAGCCCGGGTCGGGCGCGAGCAGGTGCTCGGCCAGGACGGCGCCGTCCGGATCGAGCACGACGACCGAGCCCCGGGCGGCGTAGCGCGTCGCCAGGATCGTCCCGTCCGGCCCGAGAGCCAGCTCGTTGAGCCCCGTCCCCGCGGCGTCGAAGAGTCGCGTGGCGCCGGTCGCAGGGTCCACGTAGCCGGCCGCCTCGTAGAAGGTCGTGAAGTAGACGCGTCCGTTCGGATGCGCGAGCACGTCCCAGGTCCCCGAACGCGGGGCCGTCGCTCCGGTCGCGAGGGCTGGGAGCAGGCGCTCGTGGACGAGGTCGAAGCGCCCGACGACCTGCGGGCCGGGCACGCGCAGGTCGGCCGTCGCGTCGCCGGCCGTGCGCAGCGAGCTCCAGAAGGCCGCCTCGCCGAAGTAGAGGACGCCGTCGCGCGCGTCGCCGTACCAGGCGCAGTAGTGCTCGCGATCACTCGGCGGGGGCGCGGTGCGCACGACCGTCTCATTTGGTGCAGGAGCCTCGGCCGGGTGTGGCGCACCCGGAACGCCCCGGGCGCAGGCGGCAAGGCCGAAGGCCACGAGACAGCCCAGGAGTGCTGCCCTGGGTGACAGGACGCTGGCGGCGGCACTGCCGCATCGGGCGTCGGATGGAACGATGAAGGAATCACCTTCCACGGCAAGGCCTTGCCGTTCCATGCCACGCCGCTCGGGTTCCGGACGATCGTAGATTCTGCCGCCGCAGTTTGCAGCAAGCGCCTTCGCGAGGTGGGCGCCAGCGGGGAGGAGGCGTCCGGACTTCGCGGACTTGCAGCGATCCCCGGTCTCGTCGCCGGAATGGCACGGAACATGCTCTGTGCAGCGGGCGTGGAGACGTTCTGGATCGGTAGCGGAGGACGGCATCGGGCGCGCTCGTCCACCGTTACCGGCGTCTCGGGGACTCTGGGTTAGCACCCCAAACAAGGCGCTTTCCCCCAAAAATCGGCACCCCGCCTTCCCGGAGTCCCCGGGACACCAGATCGAAGAAGCCCCCCGGACGAGTGTTCCGGGGGGCTTTCTGCTTCTGGCGCACGCGACGAGCCGCCGCCTCACGGCTCCTCGTCGTCGGCGCCGCCCAGCGCCTCGACGATCTCGCGGCCGAACTCGCGCACGAACCAGCGCTTCAGCTCGGTGACCTCGGCGACGTCGGCGGGCTTCGCCGGGTTGCGCCAGGCGATCGCCTCGAGCCCCGTGTTCGGACAGAGCACGCCGGGGTCGAGCCCGAGCTCGCGCGCGCGCACCGAGCGCCAGCGCTTGAGCCGCAGCATGAGGCGCTCGGTACGGCGGTCCATGCGGCGGCGCAGATTGCCGTCCGCACGCCGCAGCGGCCCGTGCGGTGAGCGCTGTCCCCGCGCCACCGCCGCGAGGACCTCGCGCCCGAGCCGGCGCTGGATCAGCTCCGTGATGCCCTTGATCTGCGCGAGCTCGCCCTGCGTGGCGGGCTGGCGGTGCGCGATCTCGAGCAGCGTGCGGTTGCCGAGCACCTTGAACGGCGGCCGATCGACCTCGCGCGCCCGCGCGTCGCGCATCAGGTAGAGCTCACGCAGCACGGCGAGGGGGATTGGCTGGAGACCCTTCGCGCTCTTGATGCGCAAGTAGCCCGCGTCGTCGAACTCGCGGGCCGGCCAGGTGCGTTGCACCAGCGTCTCGAACTCCTCGCGCGCCCAGCCGATCCGCCCCTGCTCCTCGAGCTTGGCCTCGAGGCGCTCGGCCAGCGTGATCAGGTAGGCGACGTCGGCGGCGGCGTAGAGGAGCTGCTCCTCGCGCAGCGGCCGGATCGACCAGTCCGAGCGCTGCTCGTCCTTCGGAAGCGAAACGCCGAAGTGTCGCTCGGCGAGCGCCGCCAGGCCGACCGCCGGATAGCCGAGGAGCTGCGCCGAGACCATCGTGTCGAAGAGGTTGGCGAACTCGAACGAGCAGTCGCGCTTGAGCACGAAGAGGTCGTACTCGGCGGCGTGGAACACCTTGCGGATCTTCTTGGAGGCGAACACCGGCGCGAGCGGCGCCATCTCCGCGGGCCCGCCGAGGGCGAGTGGGTCGACCAGGAAGATGCCCTGGCTCGAGGCGATCTGGACCAGGCAGGTCTTGTCGAAATAGTGGTAGAAGCTGTCGGCCTCGGTATCGACCGCCACCACCTTCTCGCGCAGGAGGTCCCGCGCCAGCGCCTTGAGCTCGGCCTCGCGCTCGACGCGCTCGTAGTCCGCCAATGCCAGATCTCGACTTCCTAAGGGGCGATGTCGTCTCGAGGGGCCGTGCGCCGGGAGGGAGCGGCGGCGCGAATCGGGATCGTAGCCGAGGGCCGGATGGGAGGGAAGCGCGGGCGGCCGGCCGTCCCGGCGCGCCGCACGGGTATCCTCCGGTCCATGCTTCGCGCCGGTGTCGCCATGTCGCTGGAGCCCGACCCGCTCCGCGCCGCAGAGGAGGCGGCCGCCGCGGCGCTGGCAGGCGCCGGCGCCTCGCGCGCCGAGGCAGCGCTGCTCTTCGCCAGCGTCCACCACGCGCCCGCCGCGGAGCGCCTGTGCGCCGCCGCCGTCGAGCGGCTCGGCACGACCGCCGTGGTGGGAGCCACGGCCCACGGGATCATCGCCGGAGGCCTCGAGGAGCAGGAGCGTCCCGCCCTCGGGATCCTGGTCCTGACGGGGGTCGAGGCGGCGCCCTTCCTGCTCCGCGACCTCGCCGGCGTCGAGGACGCCGCCGGCCCCGAGATCGAGGCCGTACTCGGCGGCTCCGCGGGCGAGCGGGACCTGGTCGTCGTCCTGGCCGACTCGCTGGCCCTCGACCCGCAGCGCCTGCTCCGGGGCCTCGACCTGACGCTCGGGCCCGCGACCCTGGTCGGAGCCGGGGCTGCGCTCGGGGCGAGCGGGCGGTCGCTGGTCTGGAGCGGTCGCGAGGTCGCCGCGGACGCGGTGTCGGGCCTGGCTCTCCGCCTCGCGCGGCCGCCGCGGACCGTGCTGACGCAGGGCTGCCTGCCCATCACCGAGAGCCTCTGCGTCACGGGCGCCGAGGGCCACTGGATCCTCGAGCTCGACGGCCGACCCGCGCTCGACGTCTACCGCGAGGTCGCGCGCGGGCCGCTGGCCGCGGACCTGCGCCGCGCTGCGGAGCGCCTCGTCGTGGCGCTGCCGCGCCCTCGCGGGCGCGAGGCGCAGGATCCTGGAGCCGCGGCGTACGTGGCGCGCAACGTCGCCGGCTTCGCTCCCGAGCGCGGCGCCTTCGCCCTGGTCGAGGAGCTGCGGCCGGGGGCGCGCATCCACCTCGCGCTGCGCGACGCCGGCCTCGCGCGGGAGGACCTGAAGCGCGCGCTCGAGGGCATGCGCGCCGGTGCGTCGGCGGGCGACCCAGCCGCCGGGCTCTACCTGAGCTGCTCGGGCCGCGGCCGCGATCTCTTCGAGCACGCCGGCCTCGAGACCGCCTACGTGGCGCAGGCGCTCGAGCCCGCGCCGGTGGGCGGCATGTTCGCCGCCTTCCCGTTCGGACCGGTGGCCGGCGCGACCGAGCGCCTGACCTACGCAGGCGTCCTGGCGCTCCTCGGCTGAGGGGGCCTCCACCCCGGCGCTTCGTTAGCTTCCGCGGCGTGCACTGGACGCAGGGCTTCATCCCGACGCTGCGCGACGATCCGGCCGACGCCGAGGCGCTGAGCCACCGCCTCCTGGTCCGCGCCGGCCTGATCCGCCAGCTCATGGCCGGCAGCTACTCGATCCTGCCGCTCGGCTGGCGCGTGTGCCGCAAGATCGAGCGCGTGATCCGCGAGGAGATGGAGCGCATCGGCGGGCAGGAGTTCCAGCTCCCCACGCTCCAGCCGGCGGAGCTCTGGCAGCGCTCGGGGCGCTGGGAGGTGATGGGCGAGGAGCTGTTCCGCCTGAAGGACAGGAAGGGCGCCGACCTCTGCCTCGGCATGACGCACGAGGAGCTCTTCGCCTCGCTCGCGGCCGAGATCCGCAGCTACCGCGCGCTGCCGCAGATCTGGTTCCAGTTCCAGACCAAGTTCCGCGACGAGCCGCGCCCGAAGTCGGGCCTGCTCCGGGTTCGCGAGTTCACCATGAAGGACTCGTACTCGTTCGACCTCGACGAGACCGGTCTCGACCGCTCCTTCCAGCTCCACTTCGAGGCGTACCGCCGGATCTTCGAGCGCTGCGGCCTCGCGCCGCTCGCGGTCGAGGCGTCCTCGGGCGTGATGGGCGGGAGCGAGTCGATCGAGTTCATGGTGGCGAGCGACGCCGGCGAGGACTGGGTCGCCTCGTGCGCCGCGTGCGGCTACGCGGCGAACGTCGAGAAGGCGACCTCGCAGCTCGCGCCGATCGACGACGCGGGCGCTCCTGTGGGCGCAGCGCCCGAGCTCTTCCCGACTCCGGGCGTGCGCACGATCGAGGACTTGACGACGTTTCCGGGCGGCGCGCCCGCCGAGCGCCAGATCAAGACGCTGGTCTATGTCCTCGATGGTCGGCCGGCGCTGGTGCTGCTGCGCGGCGACCATGCTCTCTCGGCGCAGAAGCTCATCGACGCGACGGGCGCGCGCGAGCTCCGCCCCGCGCGCGCCGAGGAGATTCGCGCCGCGCTCGGCGCCTCGGCGGGCAGCCTCGGCGCCGTCGGCGTGCAAAACCTCCGCGTGCTGGCCGACGCCGCGCTGCGCGGCCGGCGCGGCATGACCACCGGCGCCAACCGCGACGATCACCACCTCCGCGGCGTCGACGTGGAGCGCGACGTCGCGGTCGAGCGCTGGCTCGACCTGCGCGAGGTGCGCGCCGGAGAGGCCTGCCCGCTCTGCAGCGCGCCGCTCGCGGTGCAGAAGACCATCGAGGTCGGCCACATCTTCAAGCTCGGCACCCGCTACAGCGACGCGCTCGGCGTCGTCGTGCTCGACGACCAGGGCAGCCACCGGCCGCTCGTGATGGGCTCCTACGGCATCGGCATCGGCCGCGTGATGGCGTCGATCGTCGAGCACTCGCACGACGAGAACGGGATCGTGTGGCCGGTGTCGGTCGCGCCCTTCGAGGTCGTGGTGACGGTGCTGAACCCGAAGGACGTCGAGACGGCCGAGGCCGGCGAGCGCCTCTACGAGGCGCTGCGCGAGCGCGGCATCGAGGTGATCCTCGACGCGCGCGATGAGCGGCCGGGCGTCAAGTTCAAGGACGCCGAGCTGGTCGGCATCCCATATCGCCTCACCGTCGGCCCCAAGGGTCTCGAGCGAAAGATCGTCGAGCTGAAGCGCCGCCGCGGCGGCGCCGCCGCACGCGAGCTCCCGATCGACCGCGCCGCCGACGCCGTCGCGGAGGCGGTGCTCGAGGAGCGCCGCTAGCCGATGCGCTCCGCTCGGCTCCGCAGACTCCCGACCCGGCGCTCCTAGCGCTTGACCGCTCTCCATCTCGTCGACGCATCGCTCTACATCTTCCGCGCCTACCACTCGCTGCCGCCGATCCAGACGCCGGAGGGGGTGCCGTGCGGGGCGGCCTACGGCTTCGGCGGCATGCTGGTGCGCTGGCTCGGCGAGGTGACACCGGCGCGCGCCGCCTGCGTCTTCGATGACGCGATGACGAGCTTCCGCAACGCGCTCGAGCCCGGCTACAAGGCGGGCCGCACCGAGGCGCCCGCCGACCTCGAGCCGCAGTTCGCGCTGTGCCGCGAGGTGGCGGAGGCGCTCGGCCTCGCCGCGCTCTCGGCCCCCGACTTCGAGGCCGACGACGTGATCGCCGCGCTGGCGGAGCAGGAGGTCGGTGCGGGCGGGTCGGTCGTGGTGGTGAGCGCCGACAAGGACCTGGCGCAGCTCGTGCGCGAGGACGGGCGCGTCGTCGTCTTCGACTTCGCCCGGGCCCAGCGCCTCGACGCCGACGCCGTGCGCGCCCGCTTCGGCGTCGCGCCCGGGCAGATTCCCGACTGGCTCGGGCTGGTCGGCGACGCGGTCGACAACCTGCCCGGCGTGCCCGGCATCGGGCCGCGCACGGCCGCGGCGCTCCTCGCCGCGTTCGGCCGCATCGAGGCGATCCCGGCCGACGCGTCGGGGTGGCGCTCGGCCCAGGTCCGCGGGGCGGACCGGCTGGCGCGGCTCGTCGACCAACACCGCGCGCGGGCGCTGCGCACCCGCGAGCTGGCGACGCTCCGCCGCGACGTGCCGGGGCTCCCGCGCGAGCTCGGTTGGCGGGGGCCCGACCCCGCACGCATCGCCGCGCTCTGCGAGCGGCTCGGCTGGCGCGGTTTCGGCGACCGCGCGCTCCGGCTCGGCGCGCGGACGGATTGATTGCGCGATCGGCGCGGCGTCCAGCTAGAATGGAGCGCCCAAGCACGGAAGGAGCATCGATGGAGATCATCACCACGGCGGAGGGCTGGCAGTTCCTGCTCCGCTGGATCCACTTCATGGCCGGCATCACCTGGATCGGGATGCTCTACTACTTCAACTTCGTGCAGACACCGTTCTTTGGCACCGAGCTCGGCGGAACGGCGCGCGGCGCCGTCGTGCGCGGGCTGGTGCCGAACGCGCTCTGGTGGTTCCGCTGGGGCGCCATGTTCACCTTCCTCTCGGGCTGGACGATCGTGCTCTGGAAGCTGCACCAGGGCATCGCGATCGGCGACGGCTACATGACGCGCATCCTGAGCGGCGGCCTGCTCGGCACGCTCATGTGGGCCAACGTCTGGTTCGTGATCTGGCCGGCGCAGCAGGTGGTGATCCGCTCGGCGGAGCAGGTGGCCGGTGGCGGCCAGCCGATCGCCGAGGCCGCGGCGCGCGGCGCGCGCGCCGGGCTGTCGTCGCGCACCAACACGCTGTTCTCGATTCCGATGCTCTTCTTCATGGGCTCGGCGAGCCACCTGACGAGCTTCAACAATGGCCACCACGACCGCATCTACTTCCTGCTCTACCTGATCGTAGTGGGTTTCTTCGAGTGGAACTCGCTCTCCGGCAGCGGACAGCCCCGGCACAAGTTCCTCTCGACGGTGTCGGGCACGATCCACGCCGGGCTCGGGCTGACGCTGGTGCTCTACCTGCTCGGAGCGATCATCAACTCGTAGACGGGCCGATCAGCGCGGCTTGCAGCACTCGACGAGGAAGGCGTGGAGGTCGTCGACCTGTCCCGCGAGCTGCGGGAAGGCCGGCATCGCGCTCGAGCTGCGCTTCGGCTGGTAGCCGGGCGGATAGCCGGCGTGCACCACGCGCGCCTCGATCAGCTCGCGCGAGGCGCCGGCGATCGCCGGGCCGATCGCGCCGTCGAGCGCGGGGTCCTGGTTGTGGCAGGCGATGCACACGCTCATGTAGGTCGACCGGCCGCGCTGCGCCGCCTCGGAGAGCGGCGCCTCGCTCGAGCAGCCGAGCCCGAGCACCGCGACGCCCGTTCCGAGCCAGCCCGAGACCGATCGCGAGATCGACCGCCGCCCCATCGCTCCTCCTCGCGAGGGGCGAGCGTAGCGAGATTAGGAGGCCCAGGGGTCGAAGCTGCCGAAGCTCCAGAGATGGCCCTCGGGATCGCGGCAGGTGTAGCCCCGCCCGCCGTAGTGCTTGTCCTCGATGTCGAGGACGATCTTCGCCCCCGCCGCGACCGCCCGCGCGTAGTGCGCGTCCACCTCGGCGACGATCACGTAGGGGCTCCCGGTGTTCACGCCTCCGAGGTCGCGCGGAGGCCGGACGAGCTTGCCGTACTCGTCGTCGCGCGCGGAGCCGAGCATCACCATGCTGCCGTCGAAGACGAGCTCGGCGTGGGCGATGGCGCCGCCCTCGCCGGGCACCACGAGGTGCTTCTCGAAGCCGAAGGCTCGACAGAGCCACTCGATGGCGGCGGGCGCGTCGTGATAGAGAAGGCTCGGGACGATCCGCGGATTCTTCGAGGGGTTCGACATGATGACTCCTTTCGGTGGGATCTCGCCTAGAGCCCGAGGCGCCGGAGCTCCGCGGCGCGGCGCGGGGCGTCCCAGACCAGGAAGAACTCGTCGAGCTGCGGCGGCGCGACGCGCGTTCCGGAGAGCATCGCGTGCGCTTGGCCGCGGTGGTGGATCTGGTGGACGAAGAGATGGGCGAGCACCGCGTGCACGGCCTCGCGGGTCTCGCCGTCCTCGCCCCGGTCGAGCACGACCTCGCCCTCGAGCGCGTCGTCGCCGAGGGCGTCGCAGTAGCGGACGAGCCGCGTGTCGGCCGCCGCCTGCGCGATCGCAAGCTCCGCGAGCCGCGGGAACGGCATCTCGTCGTCATACACGGTGCGCCCGCGCCCGCCCCGCTCGAGGCCGTCGAGGTAGTACCAGTCGACGATCAGGATGTGGTTCAGCGTCTGCTGGAGCGAGGGGAAGAAGCTCACCCGCTCCGCCTCGAGCTCCTGCTGCGACAGCTCGCGGCAGGCGGCGAGGAGCCGGTGGTTCGACCACGCGTTGTTGCGGGCCATCGCACGGAAGTGTCCCGAGAGCCGCATGCGCTCACCCCGACCCGCGGCTCGATGCCACGACCTCGGCGGTCTCCTTCGAGGCGACGACGGGGATGATCTCGAAGTCGGCGAGGTCACGCCATCGCAGCACCCACTGCTGGATCAGGCGCGGGTCGTCGCACTGGACGAGCTGGAAGCAGCGCTCGAAGCCGGCGTCGATCCAGCTCCCGACGTACTCGAGGCCCTCGGGCATCATGCGGCCCTTCTCGCGGAAGCGCTGGTAGACGGCGGCCACCGCGTCCGCGTCCTTGAAGCGTTCGATCACCATGAAGAGCATCGCGATCGACCTCTCGAGGTGTGGGCGGGGAGGAAGCCGCCCGCTGCGCGACCGCAGAGAGGGTATCAGGGCAGGGGCGCTACGGGTCGCGCGGGGCGCCGGCGCCGGCCACGACACGCGTCGGTGCTACGGCGGCGCGGCCGCCGCCCCGCTGCGGAACGAGAAGATGCGCCATCGGTTCGGGCTCCCGGGGCGCGTGCACTCGGTGAACGCGCCTCGTGTGTAGGCGCGGATCGTCGCCTCCCAGAACGGCAGGCCGCGGCGGTTGGCCTCCGAGACGCGCACGGTCCAGTCGCCGGGGAGCCGCTCCCAGAGCAGGACGGCGGCCCGCTGCCCGATCCCGGAGCGCCGATGGCGCCGGAGCACGAAGAACTCGGCGACGTCGAGCGCCTCGGGGTCGTCGCTCGCCGGCGAGCCGCGCGTCGCCAGGACGAAGCCGACGACGCGGCCGCCGGCTCGGATCAGGAACGCGAAGCGGCGATCCGGCTCCGACCAGTAGAGCTGGAGTCGCGGGTAGCCGAAGCGGCCGTCCGGACCGGGCTCGAGCGGAAAGGCCTCGCTCAGATCGTGGATGTAGAGCTCGAGCAGGTTGTCGAGCAGCCGCGCATCGTCCGGCCGCGCGACCGCGAGCGCGATGTCCTCCGGCGCGCCCGTCGTCAGGCGTCCTCGCGGGCGGCGTCCATCGACGGCGCGCGCCGCCCCGACGTCATGAGGAGCAGCACGCCCGCGACGATCGCGACGTCGGCGACGTTGAAGATCCCCGTGCGGAAGCGGCCGACGCCGATGCTCACGAAGTCCGTGACGGCGCCGCCGTGGAGCACCCGGTCGAGCCAGTTGCCGAGCCCGCCGCCGACGACGAGGCCGAGCGCGACCCGCCCGAGGCGCGAGGCTCGCCCGGTCCGCACGGCGACGAGGCAGACCGCCGTCAGCAGGGCGGGGGCGAGGCCGACCAGCAGCGCGCGCCGCACGAGCTCGGGCAGGCCGGCGCCCAGGCTCATGAACGCGCCCGGATTCGCGACGAGCTCGAAGCGCAGCATGTCGCCGAAGAGTGTCAGCCGCTGCGAGCTCTCGAGGAGCAGGCCTGCGGCCTGCTTCGTCGCCTGGTCGCAGCCCACGCACGCGAGCAGGGCCGCCGGGAATGCCCAGCGCGACGCGCCGCGCGCGAGGCCGGGGATCGCACTCATCGCTCGCCTCCGCCGGGCGCGGCGGGGATTCGCGGCTGGAAGGTGCCGATCGTCCAGAAGTTGCCCGCCGGGTCCCGCAGGTCGAACTGGTGGCTTCCGTCCGGAAAGGCGGGGGTGCGGGCGACGTGCGGTGGGCGGAGGATCTCGGCCCCCGCCGCCAGCGCGCGCCGGTACTGCCGGTCGACGGCTCCCGCGTCCTCGGCGACCAGCGCGATCGAGGCGGGTCCGGCGGCGGCCCACGGGTTGTCGGCGGGCGGCCGCGCATGGGCGAAGACCACCCCGGTCCGCCACGCGAGCTCCGCGAAGACGGGGGCGCCGTCGGGACCGCCATACACCGAGGCAGCTCGGAGGCCGAGCACCTCCGTGAGCCAGCGGATCGCGGCGACCAGATCGTCGTACGCGACCGACGGGACGAGCGTCGGAGCGATCACGCTCGGCTCGCTCACGACTCCACCGCGAGCCTTCGACGGCGGAGCGCCGCGCAGGTCGCGATCGCGACCACGGCGAGCGCGTCGAAGCACGGCTCGGGCACCACGCACGACACGCCGGCGGCCTGGCAGTCCGGCGCGATGCCGAGGCCGAAGGCGCCGGCCATCCCGTCGGTTCCCGCCGCGCCGTCGTTGCCTGGGATGCCGTTGGGCGCGTGGCCGCTTCCGTTCGGCGTGTTCGCGCCGCCGCTTCCTCCCGTCCCTCCTGTACCGCCTCCACCGGCGGCGCCGAAGCAGGTGAAGTCGCCCGGCGAGCAGGTGTTGCTCCCACCGCCGCCGCCTCCGACCGAGTTCTGCGCGAACGTGACGGCCGCGAGCGAGATCGGCGTCGTGCTGAAGATCGCGCCGCCGATGCCGCTCCCGCCACCGCCGTTGCTGCCGCCGTCCGCGCCGTCGCCGCCGTTGCCCCCGTCTCCTCCCAGGCCGCCTGGCTCGCCGTCGCCGCCGAGTGCGCCGTCGCCACCCTGGCCACCGAAGCCAGCGCTCGCGCCGAAGCTCGAGGAGCTCGCGAAGGCGGAGTTGCCTCGGAAGGCGGTGTTGGTCACCACGAGCGTGCCGGTGTTGTAGATGGCGCCGCCGAAGGCGCTGCCCCCGTCGCCGCCCTTGCCGCCGTCCTCTCCGTTCTGCGCGTTGCCGCCCCACCCGCCGTCGCCGCCGAGCCCCGTGTTGTCGTTCGGGAACATCGGGGCGGTGTTGAACGAGGCGCCGCCGGCGCCGCCGTTGCCTCCGGTCCCGCCGTTGCCGCCGAAGGCGCCGCGGCCCGGGAGGCCAGCGGCGGCGCCGTTGCTCTGGAAGGTGCAGCCGTCGATGTGCAGGGTGCCCGCGTTGTCGATCGCGCCGCCGAACGCACTGCCCCCCGCGCCACCGTCACCGCCTTTCGTCGCATGGCCGCCGTCGGCGCCGCGCGCCCCGTTGCCCGCGTTCATCCCGGGCCCGCCGCCACCTCGTCCACCGGGTCCGCCGTTGCCGCCGCGCCCGCCCTGGCCGCCGCCGGCCCCGCCGGCGGCATTGTTCTGGCTGATGAAGCAGTTGCTCAGGGTGACGGTGCTGGCGGAGTCGATCGAGAGGGCGCCGCCGCGCCCTTCGGCGCCGTCCACGCCGTTGCCCGCCTCGGTGGCGTCGTGGCCGGGCTGACCCATCGTCCCGTTCGCACCATCACCTCCATCGGTGCCCGCGAGCCCGCCGTCGCCGTCCTGTGCGTCCTGGCCGGCTGCGCCGTTGGCACCGACCGCGAGGCCGTTCACGAGATGGATGCCGTCGAGCACGAGCGCGCTGGCATGCGCCTCCATCACGCGCGCGGGCGGAGTCAGCGGATCGCGCTCGATCGTGACCGTCGCGCCGTGCAGCGTCACGTCGACGCCTTGTGCGATCAGCGTCTGCTCGATGTCGATCGTGCCGGTGCAGGCGAAGTCGAGAGTTCCCCCCGTCGAGAACACGCTCTCGAGCTCCATCCGATCGGGGTCGCCGCAGGCAGGCTGCGCCGACGCCTGCATGACGGGGAGGATCGAGAGGAGCAGGGCGGCGGCGTACGTCAGGCGCACGACGCGCCACGCTACCGCCTCGGGCGACACCGGGTCAAACGGAGACCGGCCCGCCTCCGAGGTCGAGATCCATGGTGCGCACCTCGAGCGGCGATCCCGCCCGGAGCCGCTCGACCTCGCCCGTGAAGCGCAGCCCGCCACGCTCGTAGAGCTGCTCCGCCGCGCGGTTGCCCCGGGTCACGCGCAGCTCGAGCCGGCGTGCGCCGTGCGCCTGCGCCCACGATGCCACCGCCGCCACGAGCGCCCGGCCGACGCCCAACCGCCGCGCCTCGGGCGCGACCCACATCGAGAAGAGGTGGGCGGTGTCGCGCGCGACGGGATCGAGCCGCGTGTAGGCGAGCCCCACGCCGCGGCCGGCCCGCTCGGCGACGAGCGATAGCTGGTCGTCCGAGGCGGTCGAGAGCGCGAGCTGCCGCGCCCACTCGGCGTCGGGCCGATCCTGCTCCTCCTCGACGGTGCGCGCGAAGGCGTCGGGTGCGTCCGCGAGCGCGCGGAGGCGCAGCTCGCGCAGCAGCGGCCACTCGTGACGCTCGAAGGGGCGCACCGTGAAGGGAGCCGACACGACGCGACCGTAGCAGCTACCTGGTTCGCGAGTTCGCCGCTCCGGCTGCGGGTTGCTCGAGGCGCAGCCGGGCGGCTCGAAGCGGATACGCGAGCTGACCCAAGAACCCGTCGGGCACGGGATCGTCGGTGCCGAAGACGGTGGCCGCGCGGTCGCACGGCATGTAGAAGGTGCCGAAGAGGAGGTCCCACACGACGAGGATGCCTCCGAAGTTCTTGTCGAGACCCTCGGCCTCGCCCGTGTGATGCCAGCGATGGAACCTGGGGCTCGCGATCACGTGGCGCAGCGGGTCGAACGACCACGAGACGTTGGAGTGGAGGAAGACGGCGTACCAGGTGGTGAACGGCGCGAGCACGAGGAAGGTCGCTGCGTGGAAGCCGAGCGCGAGGACGGGAGCCACGTTCACGAGCTGCACGCCGATCTCGTTCAGCGGGTGGAAACGCCCCGAGCTCAGCCAGTCGAGCCGCCTCGACGAGTGGTGCACCGCGTGCACGGGCCAGAGCCTGCGCGTGTGGAAGAAGCGGTGCTGCCAGTACGAGAGGAAGTCCGCCAGCACGAAGACGATCGGCACCTGCCACCAGAACGGGATCCGCGAAGCAGGTCCGAACCCCTGGAAGAACTCCGGCGGCTTCATCCCGAGCGCGAGCATCCACGGAATCAATGCGAAGTAGACTGCCCAGGGCGCGATGCGGCGGGCGACGAACGACTGGAAGACGTACCAGACTGCGTCGGACGGCACGCCCGGTCGCGCGAGCGTCCGCGTCGGAACCGAGGGCCAGAGCCGCTCGAGCGCGATGCACACGGCGGGGACGATCACGAAGCCGACGAGGGCCGCGATCCGCACATCCATCTCGCACCTCGCAGACCGGCGCCGCGCCCCGCGCTAGGCGCCGGCGATTCCGAGCCTCACCAGGCTCTCGGCCGTGGCGACGACCGCGTCCTCGCCGCCCGTCACCGGGACCGTGCGCATCGTCGATCCGCTCCCCGTTCCGTGGTCAGTCGCGATCGGGCGCGCCGAGCGGGAAGAGTGGCCGATAGGGCCGCGCCTCGTCCACCGCACGCGCGAACGAGGGCCGCTCGAGGAGCCGCCGTCGATACGAGCGGACCTTCGGGAACGCCTCGCCGAGCGGATGGGTCCAGTCGGCGTAGAAGAGGGCGGGGGCGGCCGAGCAGTCTGCCATGCTGAAGGCGCGGCCCGCCGCCCACTCGCGCCCGGCCAGGGTCTGCTCGAGCCAGGCGTAGGCGGTGTCGAGCGTCGCCCGCGCGTCGGCCACGCCCCTCGCGTCGCGATCCTCTGCGCGGCGCAGGCTATCCCCCACGATCTTCTGCATCGGCGTCGAGACGTAGCTGTCGAACACGCGGTCCATCATCCGCACCTCGAGCGCCGCGCCGGGCTCTGCCGGGACGAGGCGCACCGGTCCCGGATGACGCAGCCCCAGGTGCTCGATGATGATGCTCGACTCCACCACCGTCCGGCCGTCGTCCACGAGCATGGGCATGCGCCGGAGCGGCCAGAGGGCGGCGTGCTCGGCGGCGATCTTCTCGTCGCCAGGCGTGAGCATGCGCAGCTCGAACGGAGTCGCGTTCTCGTAGAGCGCGATCAGCACCTTCTGGCAGTACGACGAGAAAGGATGGGCGTAGAGCTGCATCATGCGAGGGACTCCGAGGCGCTCTACTCGGCGCGAAGCTGGTCCAGGTAGAAGCCGTTGCCGTCCGGATCGGCGAGCGTCGCCATGTAGCCGCCCCACGGCTGCTTCGTCGGCGGCATCGTGAAGCGGACTCCGCGCGCGACGAGCTCCTTGTGCGCGGCGTCGAGATCGGGAACTCCGAAGCCGACCCCGGTGTGTCGGCCGAAGAGCCCGGCGGACTCCGGCGCCTTCGGATCGACGCGCGCGATCCCGAGCCGCGCGCCCTCCGTGGCGAACGACGCGTAGCCGAACTCGTCCTCCCGGAACTGGAAGGGGAGCCCGAGCTTGTCGCGATAGAACTCGACGGCTCGTCCGAGATCGCTCACGAAGACGTTCACGTACCAGATCCTGGGGGTCTGCATCGCTGCCTCCTGCCGCACGGGGCTGAGTCGCGCTCAGCCGTCGGTAGCGGTGCGCTCACGCATCCTGGACTGCACCCTCACGGCGCTCCGAAACGTGCCACAGGACGCCGCACGGATCGCTCAGGTAGGCGACCCGGAGGCCCCACGGCTGCATCGCCGGCGCTCGGGGCGGCCGCACGCCGAAGCGGCCGCACAGGTCGAGGCCCTCGATGTGCGCCCACCACGCGTCGAGGTCGTCGACCATGAGCTGCATCATGAAGTTGTCGGCCCACTCCTTCTGGTACATGCGCTGCAGGATGAAGCCGCCCGAGCCCGCGTTGAAGATCGCGACCTCGCCCTCGAGCACCTTCTCGAAGCCGAGCAACTCGTAGAAGCGCTTCGACAGCTCGAAGTCGCGCGTTGGCATGAACGGACGCGCCAGCTCCGTTCCGCTGGGGATGCGACTCATGGAAGCGACGCTCCCTCTGACCTCCGCCAGAATGCCATCGCGGGCCAGCGGAGACAAGCGGGCCGCGCTGGACATCCCCGCCTGCGCACGTTTCACTTGGGGGACGCCCGTATCGAGAGGAGCTGCACGTGGACAATCGCGAGAGCGTGAAGGCTCTGGTCGACGGAATCGTGAGCGGAAGGATCATCGAGACGTTCGATCGCCTCTACGCCGACGACGTCGTGATGAGCGAGAACGGCCAGCAGGAGTGGGCGGGGAAGGCGGTGAACCGGAAGCGCGAGCAGGAGTTCGCGAGCGGTGTCACGTTCCATGGCGCGACGCCCGGGGCCGTGATCGTCGACGGCGACCGCAGCGCGTACGAGATGACCCTCGACTTCACGCCGAAGGGCGGTAAGCGTGTGGTGCAGAAGCAGGCGGCGGTGCAGACCTGGCGGAATGGGAAGATCGTCCGCGAGGTGTTCTATCACGCGTAGTCGCTCGGAGTCGAGCTCGAGCCGTCACCGTCCAGCGCTGCGCTTCGACTCGTTGAGGGCGATCGCCTCGCTCTTCCTCATGCCGGCCTCTCTTCCTTGCAGCTCTGCTAGAGCGGCTGGTTCGCCACGCCTTCGAACAATGGCTCGGTCGGCCCGACGGTCTGCAGATGCAGCAGCTTGGTGGCGAGGTGGGGCGCGAAGACCGAGAGATAGACGACATGGCCGATGACGATGACGGCCGCAATCGAGAGGAAGGACGAGCCCAGACGGCTCTTCGACCTCGAATCCGCCCACGCTTCGATGACGGTTCGTCCCTGTGAGTCGGTTCGGCCGAGGATGTACGTGAAGACCATCATCTGGACGCCCATCGCGAGAGCATCATAGAGCGGATACTGGTGCCGCGTGCCCGGCCAGAGAGCGAGCCCCTCGATCGCGCGCCCGTAGTAGACCACACCGAGCTGGGCCCCCAGGATCGCGTTGAACAGGAAGGCCCACAGGCATCCGACGACGAGGCCCGTGATCAGCAGCGTGATCGGCGCACGCCACTGGAATCTCGAGATCAGCCGCCGCCCCAGCCGGGCACCCGTCACGGCGGGGAGGACGAAGTAGGCGATGTAGCCGGGGGGAACCGATGCCGGCAGGCCGCCCCACGTCATGTTCAACGGCCACCACGATGGCATCCGCGGAATCGCGGGCGGGAACTGCGCGTACACCGCCCAGTCATAGGGGGCCTCGATCCAGGAGAACGAGATGGCAGAGATGCACACGAGCAGGAGCGGGTGCAGGCGGCCTCGGCGGTAGCTCAAGAGCAAGCCGATGGCCACGAAGCCGAGGCCGCCGACGTAGGCGAAGCCGATCGCTGCCCTCAGGAGCGGGGTCAGCTCAGACGTCATTGGGCCCCGCACTCTTTCGGGGAGCACGCGCTTCCGGATCGTATCGAAGAACCAATGCGAAGATGAGGACGATCAGTCCGACGAGCGTGCCGAGCATGATCAGTGCGCCCACGGTGCCGCCCTTATCCCCGAGACGGTGATTTCCCGAGTCGCGCCCAGTAGACGCGCGTCTCCCAGGGCAGCACATACTGCGGGGCGGCGAGAAGCGATCTCGCCTCGCGCACCAGCGGAAGGCGGCGCTCATCCGGAAGTGACGCGATCCAGCCCATCGATTCGAAGAAGGCGACGAGAGCCTCCTTGTCGACGGTCTGGGGATTCGGAATCCGGACCTCTTCGTGCTCGTCGAACGCCGACTTCGCGAACAGCTCGCGCCACTCGCGCGGCCAGTCCTTCGAGGCGTATGCGAGCCCGAGATCGATCGGGTCCCATCCCTTCGGCCAGTGCGCATCCAGCAGCTCGTGGACCGCCGCGATGGAAGGCGACGCCGGCCCGGCAGATACGTTCCACAGCAGGATGACCGCACCCCGCGGCCGAAGGATCCTGGCAATCTCATCGAGCGCACGCTCCGGGTCGAAGGTGTGGAAGGACTGCGCGGCGAAGACGGCATCCACCGAGCCGTCGGCGACGGGTATCTGCTCGGCGCTCCCGGCGAGCGCCTCAGCGGCTGGGCAGAAGGCCACGAGGCGGCGTCGCATGTGAGAGTCGGGCTCGACCGCCAGCACGCGGGCGAAGGTGACACATAGAATACGCGTCAGCTTGCCCGTGCCCGCAGCGAGGTCGAGGACGACAGACGACGGGGGCAGGCCCGGGGCTGCCAGGGCCTCCGACGGATAGCCGGGCCTGCCCCGCTCGTACGCCTCGTACCAGTGCTCGGGCATGTCATGCCACGGCACTCCGCCAATCACTCCTTCCGCTCGACCCACTGAGCGCGCCAGGCGGGCGCGTCGAAGGGATCGGCGAAGTATTGGGTCTCGTGCGACACCCTTCCGTCGCGGAACTCCATGATGCTCACGGCGTAGGCGCGCTTGCCTTCGTAGTTGATCACGTACTCGGTAACCCAAAGATTGCCCTCACCCGCGATCCGCCGGACCGAGAATCCCGATGGTCTACCGGGGTGATGGCTGCGAAGGGCTTGCAGGTTGCGCCGACCGTGGATCACCTCGCCGGACTGCGGGTACTCGCAGACGGCATCGTCGTGATAGATCTCGTGCTCCGCAGCTTGATCACCCGCAGCGGACGCGGCCCAATGTCGATCGATGGCCGTCCGAATGGTCTGCTCTTGCATTCTCGGCCTCCTCTCGAGTCCGCTCGCACTGCTGCCCGGCCGTGTCTCCGCGGCTGTCGAACGGTCGCCGCTCAGCTGCAGCGTCTCCTTACGCAGCGTGCCGCCGAATTTCCTTCTCCATGAAGCTTCGGAAGTCCGCGTGGTACCAGCGCTGGTTCGCTCGCCACCACTCCTGAATCCCCGATGCGCGCAAGAGAAGAGTAATTGCCTCCTGGTGGGACTGATAGAGCCTCTCGTCGATCAGCCGACGGGCGTTGAGTTGATGTGTGACCTGAGCTGCCGTGAAGAGCTCGGAGACCAGAGCGTGAAAGCGGATCTGGTCAATCTCGGAAAGCTATTGGAAGTGCGAATCACGCGGGTGTTCTGGCGAATCTGAAATGCGAGGTAGGCGAGCGTCACGACGACACCAATGCCGCCCACGAAGTTTCCGAGATCGCCGAGAAACTCGAGAATGATCGGCTCCCGCCGCCCACCGGACGGTGGCTCAACTGCCGCCCGGCCGAGTGGCGACCATACAGCGCCCGGCGGTCCGCTGCGAAGCCGCGAAGGGCCCGCTTCCCCCTGCGGTATCGTGCTCCCGGATGGAGGCGACGTCGCTCTCGTCGGGATCGCGGGGCCGTTGGCTGACGCGGGCCAATGCGCTCTCGGGGCTGCGGCTCGCGATCGCGCCGCTGCTCGCGCTGGCGATCGCGGCGGAGCATCGCTTCGCGGCGGCGGGGCTCCTGCTGCTCGCGATCGCGACCGACTTCGCGGACGGAGCGGTGGCGCGCCGCTACGGCGAGGTGTCGGCGTTCGGCGGGCTCGTCGACCACGCGAGCGATGCGACGCTGGTGGTGCTCGGCCTCTTCGCGCTCGCCGGGCGCGGCGAGCTGCCGCGCGCGCTCGCGCCGCTCGTCGCACTGGCCTTCGCCCAGTACGCGCTCGACTCGCGCTCGCTCGCGGGCCGCCCGCTCCGCGCGTCGCGCCTCGGCCGCTGGAACGGCATCGCCTACTACGTGCTGGTGTCGGTGCCGGTGTTCCGCGACGCGCTCGGCCTCTCGTGGCCGGGAGCGGCCTGGATGCGCCCCGCCGGCTGGGTGTTCGTCGTCTCGACGCTGGTCTCGATGCTCGACCGATTGATGGCTCTGCATCGCCGTGGTGCGGATTCCCGCTGAGGGACGGCGTCCCTCGGGCCGCCGCTTCGCCGCCCTCGCCGTGATAGAGTCCGGCGCACACGGAGGACCCGATGGCAGAGCGAACCCTCACCGAGCGTGATCCCCTCGACGACTTCGAGCGGCGCGACGTCACGCTGCAGGGACGCACCAAGCTCGTGTTCGTGACCGGCCAGGGACCGGCGGTGATCGTGATGACCGAGATGCCGGGGATCTCGCCGCACGTGGCGCGCTTCGCGCGCATGGTGCGCGACGCCGGCTTCACGGTCTGGATGCCGCAGCTCTTCGGCGATCCGGGGCGCCCGCTCAGCATCGGCTACGCGCTCGGGTCGATGGCGCGCGCCTGCATCAGCAGCGAGTTCCGCGCCTTCGCCTCGAACGCGTCGAGCCCTGTGACGCAGTGGCTGCGCGCGCTCGCCGCGCACGCGCACCCGCTCTGCGGCGGCAAGGGCGTCGGCGCGATCGGCATGTGCTTCACCGGAAACTTCGCGCTCTCGATGATGCTCGAGCCGGCGATGCTCGCGCCCGTGTTGTCGCAGCCGTCGCTCCCGTTCCTCGACAAGGCGGGCATGCACATCGCGCCGGAGGAGCTCGCCGCGGTGAAGACGCGCATGGACGAGGAGGACCTCACGGTCCTCGCCTACCGCTTCGCGGGCGACTCGTTCTGCCGCGCGCAGCGCTTCGAGGCCTACGAGAAGGTGCTCGGCGACCGCTTCCAGGGGCGCGTGCTGCCCGACTCGGCCGCCAACCCCGACGCGCCGATGAAGAACCCGCACAGCGTGGTGACGCTGCATCTCATCGACCGCGCTGGCGAGCCCACGCGTCAGGCAGTCGACGAGATCCTCGACTTCTTCCGCAAGCGCCTCACGTCCTGACCGCGCCGGCGGTGCCCGAGGCGAAGATCTCGCGGTTGGCGCGCCGAAGGAAGAAGAGGCCGATCGCGGCGTTGAAGAAGATGAAGAAGTTGTGCATCACCAGGCCGAAGGCCGCCATCTCGGCCGGGTGATCGGGGAAGAGCAGAACCCACATCGAGATCGCGACCGCCCGCATCGGCCCGGGCACCGCCGCACCGAAGAAGACCAGTGGCAGCACGGCGAGGATGCGCCCCATCGTCTCGTGCACGCCGAAGAGTCCGAGCGAGGCCGTGTAGACGACGACGCCCGAGAGCAGCGCGGGCGTGCGCAGCGCGATCACGGCGAGGTACTGCCAGGGCCGCGCCTGGCGGAACGCGTGCAGGAGCTGGCGGTCGCGCACGCCGGAGCGCGGCGCGATCACGCCGCGGAAGTAGAGCGTCCAGAGCGCGAAGAAGACGAGCGCGCCGAACCCCACCCACGGCACCGCGCGGAACGCCTCGGGCAGCTCGGGGCCGCGCAGCCAGACCCCGATCACCGCCCAGAGCAGCAGGTAGTAGAGCTCGCAGAACATGATGAAGAGCATGCTCGAGCCGACCTGCCAGCCGGGCACGCCGTCGCGGCGGTGCAAGTAGAAGGCCATCACGCCCTTGCCGACCTGCTCGTTGACGATCGACAGGATGTAGGTGCTGGCGCGAACCGGCAGGATGTCGAGGTAGCGCACCCGCGCGTTGAACCAGTTGATCACCCGCCACAGCACCAGCGAGTCGATCAGGAGGTAGAAGATCGAGTACGGGATCATGAGCGCGAGCCAGCGCGTCCAGTCGACCTTCTCGA
This sequence comes from Myxococcota bacterium, assembly GCA_035506135.1. GTDB lineage: Bacteria > Myxococcota_A > UBA9160 > UBA9160 > PR03 > DATJPY01. Next base: position 68,896 of record DATJPY010000031.1, read on the forward strand.
AGACGGCGGCCAGATAGCGCAGCGCCGTCGAGTGCTGGCTGGCCGCCATGGCGTCTACGCGGCGGTAGAGGAAGGCGAAGCACCCGATGGTGATCGCCCACGGCAGGATGCGCAGCGCCCAGGACGAGCCGCGCGTGCGCGCCGGGGCGGTCGCGCTCACGAGGGCGCGGCTCCGAGGCAGCGGCGGAGCGTCGCGTCGAGCGGGGTCAGCGCGAGCCCGAGCGCGCGAGCGGCGGGCGCGGGGTCGATCGCGTCGTCGTGCTCGAGGACGCCGAGCATCGCGGTGGTGAGCGGCGGATCCGCGAAGAGGCGCTCGGCCGCGGCGGCGACGAGCTGGAGCGCCGCGAGCGGCACCGGCACGATCCGGGGGCGGTTGCCGAGGATCGCCCCCGCGCGCAACACGAGATCGCGTCGGGAGAGCGACTCGGGGCCCGCGAGGTCGAGCGCGCGGCCGGCGAGCTCGGGTCGATCCATCGCTGCGACGATGGCGGACACGACGTCGTCGACGTCGATCGGCTGCTCGAGCGAGGCGCCGCCACGCGCCAGCAGAGCCCATCTCGACCGTGCGCGCGCCCGCAGCGCCCGGCTCGCGGGCTCGTCGCCGCCGAGCACCATCGGCACGCGCAGCACGGTGGTGGCGAGCGGGCTCTCGAGCAGGATCGCCTCGGCGCGCCCCTTCGAGGCGAGGCACGCGTTCCCGCTCCCGGGGTGCGCGCCGAGGATCGAGAGGTAGACCGCGCGGCGGAGCCCGCTCTGCTTCGCGGCCGCAACGAGCGCGCGGGCGCTGGCCTCGTGCGCCGCGGCATAGGTCGACGCGCGCGTCTCCTTCAGGATGCCGACCAGATGGACGGCGGCGTCGCAACCCTCGGCGGCGCGCGCCAGCGCGTCGGCATCGGCGTAGTCCACGACGGTGACGTCGGAGGCGTGCGCGCGAGCAGCGGCGGCAGCCCGCTCGGAGCGGACCAGCCCGCAGGCCCGGATGCCGGAGCGCGCCAGCCGATCGCAGAGCGCGCGCCCGAGGTTGCCGTTCGCGCCGGTCACCAGGATCCGCTCGGGGCCGGACATGCGCGGCGAGCATAGCTCGGCGTTGACGCGCGCGGCGCGGCGGGCTTCCATGCCCGCGGTGCAGCTCCTGCGCGCGCGCATCGCGGTCGAGACCGGCGACATCACGGGGCTCCGCGTCGACGCCATCGTGAACGCCGCCAACGAGTCGCTGCTCGGCGGCGGAGGCGTCGACGGCGCCATCCACCGCGCGGCGGGTCCGAAGCTGCTCGAGGAGTGCCGTGCGATCGGAGGCTGCCCGACCGGCGAGGCGCGCCTCACCGGCGGCTACGAGCTCGCCGCGCGATGGGTGATCCACGCGGTCGGGCCCGTCTGGCGCGGCGGGAGCTCGGGCGAGCCGGGCCTGCTCGGCGCCTGCTACACCGAATCGCTACGGCTCGCGGCGCGCAACCAGGTCGAGTCGATGGCCTTCCCGGCGATCTCGACCGGCGCCTACGGATACCCGTTCGGCGAGGCGGCGAAGGTGGCGGTGCGCTCGGTCGCAGCGTGGCTCGTCGCGAACGAGCTGCCGCAGCGCGTGACGTTCTGCTGCTTCCGCGAGGGCGACGCCGGCGTGTACCGCGCGCTCCTCGAGCGGATCGAGGTCGGAGGTGGGTCCGGCTGAGGCGCCGCGGCGCTACTCGCCGCTGTCGTCGTCGCTGTCGTCGTCGTCGTCACCGCCGTCATCCTCGTCGCCCTCGCTGGTCTGCGACGACGCGGTCCACGAAGCATCGTGCGTGCTCACCGCGGGAGTCGCCACGCGCGCGTGGGCCTTGGAGACGCGGCCCACCGAGGTGAGGGCCAGGACGACGAACGCGATCCGCAACAGCGCGATCCATGCAGTCGAGAGTCGGGCCATGTCGATCCACCTCCTTCGCGGGACTCGGGGTCGGACGTGACTCCCGCGCGATTCCTTCGATCGGGAGTCTACCCGTGCGTCGCAGGAGCGCCCGCCCGCCCGCGCTTTCCGGGCCGGAACCGACACGCCCGCCGGCGGCCCGGATGGCTAGAGGATGAAGGCCTCCTCGAGCGCGTCGAGCACCGCGGCTTCCTCGCGCGATACCTTCGACACGAGCCCGAGGAAGCCTCCGGCCGCCTCGGCCACGGCGCGCGCGCGGCCCACGATCTTCTCCTCGAGGTGCCGCCGCTGGTCGGCGCTCAGCTCGCTGCAGAGCGCTTTCATGAAGGCCTTCCAGGAGGGCATCAGCTCGGACGCGGGGCGGTCCTGCGTCCAGATCTCGAGGAGGCCGTGGCTCGGCGTCCCGGGCTCGATGCCGCACGACTCCGCGCCGCGCAGCACGGCCTCGCGCTCGCGCCGGTCCATGTGGCCGTCCGCCCAGGCCACCTCGACCAGCGGGATCAGCGTGAGCGCGGCGAGCGTCTCGACGCGGATGCCGAGGCCGACGAGCCGCCGAAGGAGCTCCGCATCGGTGATCCCGCTCGCGCCGGCGAGCGCCTTCTTCGCCTCTTCCTCGTCCTGCGCGAGCTGGAGGCGCGCGCGCAGCGGCTCGCCCTGCGGGCCGAAGAACGCGCTCTCCAGCGCGTGGCGCCGCTCGTCGAGGTCGCTGGGCCGTTCGTGGGGGGGCATGCGCCAGCGAGCATACCGCAGCGCGGGCGTCGTCCCGCTAGTCCATCCCGAGCTCGAGCTTCGCCGCCTCCGACATCATGCTCGGGTTCCAGGGCGGCTCCCAGACCAGCTCGACGGTCGCCGCGCTGACGCCCGGGATCGCGGCCACCTTTGCCTCCACCTCGGGCGGCAGCGAGCCGGCGACGGGACACATCGGCGACGTCAGCGTGAGCCGCACCTCGACGCTGCGGTCGTCGCGCACGTCGATGTTGTAGATCAGGCCGAGCTCGTAGATGTTGACGGGGATCTCCGGATCGAAGACGGTCCGCAGCGCCTCGACGACGTCGGTCTCGATCGCCTCCCTGCTGCGCTCCGACTCGCCCATCCCCGCTTGCGTGCTCATTCCGTGGTCACCGGCTCGGCGCGCCCGTCGAGCGCCGCGCGGAGCGCGTGCCACGACAGCGTGGCGCACTTCACGCGCGCCGGGAACTCGCGCACCCCGGCCAGCACCTCGAGCTTGCCCAGGCTCGCGTCGCCCTCGCCCTCGCCCGTCACCATGTCGTGGTAGTGCCCGAACAGCTCGTCGACCTCGCGGCGCGTGCGGCCCTGCACCGCCTGCGTCATGAGCGACGCGGCCGCCGTCGAGATCGCGCACCCCGAGCCCTCGAAGCCGACCGCGGCGACCTTGTCGCCCTCGAGGCGCGCGAACACCTGCACGCGGTCGCCGCAGAGCGGATTCACACCCTGGGCCGTGCGGTCGGCGCCCTCGGGCCGGCCGAAGTTCCGCGGCTTCTTGTAGTGATCGAGGATCACCGTCTGGTAGAGGTCGCGCAGGTCCGACATCAGCGGAACACCTCGACCGCGGTGCGCAGGCCGCGCAGCAGCGCGTCGACGTCCTCGCGCGTGTTGTAGACGCCGAACGACGCGCGCACCGTCGCGGGCACGCCGAAGCGCTCGACGACCGGCTGCGCGCAGTGATGGCCGGCGCGCACGCACACGCCCTCGCGATCCAGGATGGTGGCGACGTCGTGCGCGTGGATCCCGTCGAGCGCGAAGGCCAGCACCCCGGACTTCTGCCGCGCCGTGCCGATGAGGCGCGCGCCGGGGAGCTCGGCCACTCGCGCGGTGGCTTCGGCGAGCAGCTCGTGCTCATAGGCCGCGATGCGGTCGAGGCCGATCGCCTCGATCCAGTCCATCGCCGCGCCGAGCCCGACGGCGCCCGCGATGTTCGGCGTCCCGGCCTCGAACTTCGCGGGAATCGCCGCGTACTTCGTCTCCTCGAAGGTCACGGTCTCGATCATCTCGCCGCCGCCCTGCCAGGGAGGCATCTCCTCGAGCAGCTCGGCGCGGCCCCAGAGCGCGCCGATGCCGGACGGGCCGTAGAGCTTGTGACCCGAGATCGCGTAGAAGTCGCAGCCGAGGGCCTGCACGTCGACCGGCATGCGCGGCGCCGCCTGCGCGCCGTCGAGCAGGACCGGGATGCCGTGCGCGTGCGCCATCTGGACGATCTCGCGCACCGGGTTCACGGTGCCGAGCGCGTTCGAGACGTGCACGACGGAGACGAGCCGGGTGCGCGGGCCGATGCGCCGCGCCAGCTCGTCGATCAGGACGTCGCCGCGGTCGTCGATCGGCGCCACGGAGAGGCTCGCGCCGCGCTCGCGGCAGAGCATCTGCCACGGCACGATGTTCGAGTGGTGCTCCATCGCGGTGATGAGCACCTCGTCGCCGGGACCGACGCGGGCGCGGCCGAAGCTCGCGGCCACCAGGTTGATCGCCTCGGTGGTGCCGCGGACGAAGACGACCTCGCGCGCGTCGGGCGCGTTGAGGAAGCGGCGCACGCGCTCGCGGGCTCCCTCGAAGGCGCGGTCCGCGCGCTCCGACAGCTCGTACACCCCGCGGCGGACGTTGGCGTAGTCGGTCGAGTAGAAGCGCGCCACCGCGTCGATCACGGAGCGCGGCTTCTGCGACGTGTTGGCGCTGTCGAGGTAGACGAGCGGCTTGCCGTGCATGGTCTGGCGCAGGATCGGGAAATCCTCGCGCAGGCGCGCCACCTCGAGCTCGGTCAGCGGCGCCGGGGCCGCGTCCGGGTGCAGGATCTCGTGGGCGCTGCTCATGCCGCGCGCCCTCCGCGCGCCGCGCCGAAGAGGCGCTCGTCGAGCTCATGCTCGACGCGCTCGCGCAGCGCCGCGACCGGGAGCGCGTCCGTGATCTGCGCCGCGAACGCCCGCGTCAGCATCCCGCGCGCGTCGCGCTCGTCCACTCCGCGCGCGCGCAGGTAGAACAGCGCCTCCGCGTCGAGCTGGCCGATGGTCGAGCCGTGGCTGCACTTCACGTCGTCGGCCTCGATCTCGAGCTGCGGCTTCGAGTCGACCTCGGCCTCGCCCGAGAGCAGCAGGTTGGCGTTGCGCTGCTGTGCGTCGGTCTTCTGGGCCGCCGGCCGCACGGCGACCCGGCCGCTGAAGATGCCGCGGCTCCTGCCCGCGAGGATGCCCTTGTAGAGCTCGCGGCTCGTCGTGTGCGGCGCGCGGTGGTCGACGTTGCTCCGGTTGTCGACGTGCTGGTCGACGGCGACGTAGAGCGCGTCGAGGCTGCACGCGCCGCCGGCGCCGTCGAGCGTCGCCGCCACGTCGTGCCGGGCGAGCGCGGCGCCGAGCGAGACCGAGCGCGTGGCGAAGTGGCCGTCGCGCTCGACGCGCGCGTGGAAGTGCGCGAGGTGGGTCGTGCCCGCTCCCTCGAGCTGGAGCCGCACGTGCTCGACCGATGCGTTCTCGCCGACCACGACCTCGCCGAGTGTGTTGCTCAGGTGCGGCGCGCCGCCGAGACCGACGTGCACCTCGACCAGGGTCGCGCGGCTGCCGCGCTCGGCGACCAGGACGAGGCGCGGATGCGCGGCCGCCGGCTCGCGCTCCGGCACCGAGGCGAAGACGACGAAGATCGGCTGCGCGACCGCGAGGTCGCGCGGCACGCGCACGAAGGCGCCGTCCGTCGCGAAGGCGGCCACGAGCGCGGCGAAGGCGCGATCGTCCAGCGCGGACGGCAGCCCCAGGTAGGGCTCGAGCTCGTCCGGCCGGCTCGCGAGGAGGGCCGAGAAGCTCGACGCGACGACGCCCGCATCGAGCGCGCCGCGCGACGAGAGCCGCGGCGCGAAGCGGCCGTTCGCGAAGCAGAGATGCGGAGCGGCGTCGAGCCCGAGGCCGAGCGTCGCGAGCGCGTCGGGCATCAGCGCGGCCTCGCCCGCCGGCCGCCACGGCCCCTTCGCGATGCGGGCCGCGTTCGTGTACTTCCACTCCTCGTGGCGCCGGTCCGGCACGCCGAGCTCGGCGAAGCGCGCGATCGCGGCCTTGCGCGCGGCCCCGACCCAGGTGGGCTCGGCGCGCGCGCCCTCGAGCCGCGCGAACCACTCCATCCAGTGTCGCTCGGCGCCGGCGTCCGGCATCAGGCCGCCGCCTCCGGCCCGTCCGGACCGCGCTCGCCCGCCGCCCGCTTCGGCGCGCGCGACTCGCCGCCCTGCGCCACCCACCCGTAGCCCTTCGCCTCGAGCTCTCGAGCCAGCTCCTTGCCCCCGCTCCGCACGATGCGGCCGCCGGACAGAACGTGCACGCGGTCCGGAACGATGTACTCGAGCAGCCGCTGGTAGTGCGTGATCACGAGCATCGCGCGCTCCGGTCCTCGCAGAGCATTGACGCCGCTCGCCACGATGCGCAGCGCGTCGATGTCGAGGCCGGAGTCGGTCTCGTCGAGCACCGCGAGCCGGGGATCGAGCAGCGCCATCTGGAGGATCTCGTTGCGCTTCTTCTCGCCGCCCGAGAAGCCCTCGTTCACGGCGCGGCTCATCAGCGCCTCTGGGATCTCGACCAGCTTCATCTTCTCGCGCGCGAGCTGCAGGAACTCGATCGCGTCGAGCTCCTCCTGGCCGCGGCTCGCACGCACCGCGTTGGCCGCCTGCTTCAGGAAGTACATGTTGGAGACGCCGGGGATCTCGACGGGATACTGGAACGCCAGGAAGACGCCCGCGCGCGCGCGCTCCTCCGGCGTCATCGCCGTGAGGTCGCGGCCCTCGAACAGCACCTCGCCCGACGTCACCCGGTAGCCGGGCTTGCCGGCCAGCACGTGGGCGAGCGTGCTCTTGCCCGAGCCGTTCGGACCCATCAGCGCGTGCACCTCGCCGCGCCGGATCGAGAGGTCGAGCCCGTTCAGGATCGGCGTGTCCGCTCCGGATGAACCAGAGGGCTTCGCGCTCGCGTGGAGGCTCCGGATCTCGAGCATCGGGCGCTCGCTGGCGCTCTCGCGGGTCATCAGCCGACGGCTCCTTCCAGGCTCACGCCGAGCAGCTTCTGCGCCTCGACGGCGAACTCCATGGGCAGCTCGCGCAGCACCCGCTTGCAGAAGCCGTTCACGATCATGTTGACGGCGTCCTCCTCGGAGATGCCGCGCTGCTGGCAGTAGAAGAGCTGGTCCTCGCCGATCTTCGAGGTGGTCGCCTCGTGCTCGACCTGCGCGGTCGGATTGGCCACCTCGAGGTACGGGAAGGTGTGTGCGCCGCACTCGTCGCCGATCAGGAGCGAGTCGCACTGCGAGTAGTTGCGCGCGCCGTCGGCGCCCTTCTGGATGCGCACCAGGCCGCGATAGCTGTTCTGGCCGTGGCCGGCCGAGATGCCCTTCGAGATGATCGTCGATCGCGTGCCCTTGCCGATGTGGATCATCTTGGTGCCGGTATCCGCCTGCTGGCGCCTGGCGGTGAGCGCCACCGAGTAGAACTCGCCGACCGACTCGTCGCCCAGCAGGATGCAGCTCGGGTACTTCCAGGTGATCGCCGAGCCGGTCTCGACCTGCGTCCAGGAGATCTTCGAGCGCCGGCCGGCGCACTTGCCGCGCTTGGTGACGAAGTTGTAGATCCCGCCGCGGCCCTCGGCGTCGCCGGGGTACCAGTTCTGCACCGTCGAGTACTTGATCTCGGCGTCGTCGAGCGCCACGAGCTCGACCACCGCGGCGTGCAGCTGGTTCTCGTCCCGCTGCGGCGCCGTGCAGCCCTCGAGGTAGCTCACGTAGGCGCCGCGGTCGGCGATGATCAGCGTGCGCTCGAACTGCCCGGTCTCCGAGGCGTTGATGCGGAAGTAGGTGGAGAGCTCCATCGGGCAGCGCACGCCGGGCGGGATGTACACGAACGAGCCGTCGGTGAAGACCGCGGAGTTGAGCGCCGCGAAGAAGTTGTCGCCCTGCGGCACCACCGAGCCGAGATACTGCTGCACCAGCTCGGGCGCCTTGTGCAGCGCCTCCGAGAAGGGGCAGAAGATGATGCCGTGCTTCTCGAGCTCCTTCTTGAAGGTCGTCGCCACCGACACCGAGTCGAAGACCGCGTCGACGGCGACGCCCGAGAGCCGCTTCTGCTCGTCGAGCGAGATGCCGAGCTTCTCGTAGGTGCGTCGCAGCTCGGGATCGAGCTCGTCGAGGCTCTCGAGCTTCGCCTTCTGGCGGGGCGCGGCGTAGTAGCGGATCGCCTGGTAGTCGATCGCGGGATAGCGGACGTTGGCCCAGTGGTGCGGCTCCTCCATCTTCTGCCAGCGCCGGTAGGCCTCGAGGCGCCAGTCGATCATCCAGGCCGGCTCGCCCTTCTTGGCGGAGATCAGCCGGATCACGTCCTCGGAGAGACCGGGCTCGACGACGTCCTGCTCGATCGGCGTCGTGAAGCCCCACTTGTACTCGCGCCGTGCGAGCTGCTCGACGGTCTCATTCGGCATGGAGCGGCTCCTGCGGCCGGGGCTCGGTGCGGCCGACGAGGTCGGCGAGCCGCACACCCTCGAGCGACTGCCGCACCACGCGGTTGATGCGCTGCCACGGCGCGCGCGTCACGCAGCTCGCCTCGCGATCGCAGGCGCCGGGATGCGTGCCGCAGTCGGTGAGCGCGATCGGGCCCTCGAGCGCGTCGATCACGGCGGCGACCGAGATCTCCTCCGGGCTCCGCGCCAGCGCGTAGCCTCCCTTTGCGCCGCGCTGCGAGTGCAGGAAGCCCTCGCGCGCGAGGTGCTTCAGGATCTTGGAGACGACCGGCAGCGGGAGGCGCGCGCGCTCGGCGAGCTCGCGGGCGTTGTGGACGGCGTCGTCGGGCGCGGCGGCGAGGTGCGTCAGCAGCACGATGCCGTAGTCCGTGAGCCGACTCATGCGAAGCATGCGAGAGGCCCTCCAGGGGCTCTGAGGGAATCGAGCATAAGGGACTGCTCCGGTCCCGTAAATAGAGGACTGAAGCGCTCCTGATTGGTCCCCGGGGGCATCCATCCTCTTTCTCGATTGACGGGCGATGCGCCCCGTTGGACAGTCGCCGGGCGATGCCGTCCCACCTCGAGCTGCAGGGGCGCGTCGCGCTCGTGACGGGCGCCGCGGCCGGCATCGGCGAGGCGATCGCGCGGCGCTTCGCGGCGGCCGGCGCTGCCCTCGCCCTCTGCGACCGGGACGGCGGCCGGCTCGCGGCCGTCGCGCAGGCGCTCCGCAGCGAGGGCGCGCGCGTGGCCGAGGCCGTCTTCGACGTCCGCGAGGCCGAGGGCGTGCGCGGGTTCGTCGATCGCGCTGCCGGCGAGCTCGGCCCGCTCGACGTCCTCATCAACAACGCCGGCGGCACCTTCGCGTCGCCATTCCTGGAGATCTCCGAGAAGGGCGAGCGCGCGCTGGTGGACGAGAACTTCTCGCAGGTCGCGTCGTTCGTGCGCGCCTTCGTCCCGCACGTGCCCGCGCGCGGCGGCTCGATCGTCAACCTGACGTCGATCGAGGCGCACCGCGCCGCGCCCGGCTTCGCCGTCTACGCGGCGATGAAGGCCGCCGTCGAGAGCCTCTCGCGCACCCTCGCGCTCGAGCTCGCCGAGCGCGGGATCCGCGTCAACTGCATCGCGCCCGACGCGATCGAGACGCCGGGGCTCGGCGGCGCGATGCCGCCGACGCCGCTCGGACGGGGCTGCGCCGAGGACGTCGCCGCCGCCGCGCTCTACCTCGCGAGCGACGCCTCGCGCTTCGTCACCGGGACGACGCTGCACGTCGACGGCGGCGAGTGCGCCGCCGGCGGATGGCGGCGAGGGCCGGGCGGCTGGACGCTCGGCTAGAGGTCTCGACTCGCAGTCAGAGCTCCGCGACCGCCGGGATGATCTCCTTCGCGAAGATCGCAATCGGCGCGAGCTCCTCGACGCCGCGGATGTTGAGGATGGCGTGCGAGATGCCGAGCCCGGCCAGCTCGCGGCACTGCGCCACCACGTCGCGGGCGCTCTGCTTGGCGAAGTTCACCGAGCCGAGCGTGGTCTTCTCGATCGCGTCGTAGGGGCGCCGCTCCACCTCGCAGTGGCGCCGGAGCACGTCGAGCTTGCCGCGCAGCGCGTCCGCGCCGAGGAAGGCGAAGAGGTTGCACGCGTCGGCGTAGCGCGCCACCAGGCGCAGCGTCTTCCTCTCGCCGATGCCGCCGATCAGGATCGGCGGGTGCGGCTTCGAGATCTGCGGCGGCGAGCAGAGCGTCTCGGCGAGCTGGTAGTGCTGGCCGCGGAAGGGAGCCACCTCGCCCGACCAGAACTGCTTCGCGATGCGCAGCGCCTCCTCGAGGCGCTCGAAGCGCTCGGCGATCGGAGGGAAGGAGACGCCGAGCCCCGCGTGCTCGCGGTCGAACCACGCCGCCCCGATCCCGAGGTAGGCGCGACCGCCCGACAGCACGTCGAGCGTCGTCACGGTCTTCACCAACACGCCCGGGTGTCGATAGGTGACGCCGGTGACGAGCGTGCCGAGCTTCACGCGCTCGGTGACCGCGGCGAGATAGGAGAGAGTCGAGTAGCCCTCGAGCATCTCCTGCTCGGCCGGGCCGATGATCGGGATCTGGAAGAAGTGGTCCATCACCCAGACGCTCGCGAAGCCGGCGTCCTCGGCGGCGCGCCCGATCGCCGCGAGCTTGGGGCGGATCTCGCCGGCGCCGCCGGCCCAGGTGAAGCTCGGAATCTGCAGTCCGATGCGCATCGACTCCTCCTCGCTGTCGCTCCAGCCTATCGCGTCGCCGCGTTCGCGTCAGAGCTCGATGTCGGTCCAGCGCGCGAGCGGCGCCAGCACGCCGACGTTGCCGCGGTGCCAGGCGAGCGGCGGCGACTGGAGCGTGCCGGGCGCGCAGACGCGAGAGGCGCCGAGCCCGGCAAGCTCCGCCGCCAGCGGGGCGCCGGCGGTACCGAAGCCGGCGATCGCCACGGCCGCCAGGTGGGCCGCGTCGGCCCGCAACGCATCGAGACAGGCGTCGACGTCCGCCGCGGGATGCACGCGCGCGAAGCGGTTGAGCGGCGCCGGCCGCAGCGCCGCATCGGCCTCGCGCACCACCGTCCAGGCGGTGCCGGACGAGGCGTGCACCGCCACCGGGCCGCGGCCCGCCGCGGCGCGCATCTCCGCCTCGGCCCGCTCGCGCGCGATCGCGGCGGCCACCGCGGTGTCGACCCGGCCGCGTGGCCAGCGCGTCTCGGCCCGCGCGAGCGCGTCCGCCAGCGCCTCGGCGACCCGGTCGGCGGCGCGCGGTTCCGGGTCGACCGCGTGGACCGACACCGGAGAAAGACATCCCAGCTGGTCCCAGAGCGCGATGTCGAGCGCGAGACCCTCTGCCGCGCGCAAGAGCGACTCTCCGCGCGTGGCGCCGGGCCCGAGCAGCGCCAGGGAGAAGCGGTGCCCGTAGCCGACGAAGCGGCGCGGGCCCGAAGCGCCCGCGCCGTGAGGCTGCGCGCGGGCGGCGAGCGCGGCGACCGCCGCGTCGGAGCCGTTCGCGACGACGCAGTCGGCCTCGCAGAGCGCCGCCATCGACGCCTCGTCGTCGCCCCGCACGTCGACCACCTCGACGCAGGCGCCGAGCAGCGGATCGCGCTCGGCGAGCGAGCGCGCGATCAGGAGCGCGGTCACGGGATCGTGCGCCGACGGCTTCGCCAGCACGGGCGAGCGCAGCGCGAGCGGCGCCACGACCGCGAGCAGCGTCGGCATCGGAATCGCGCCCGCGAGCACGACGGCGGTGGTTTCGAAGCCCGTCGCCGCGCCGCCGTCGAGCTCGCTCCGCACCACGGCCCGCAGCGCCGCGCCCGTGAACGGCGCGAGGCCGCGCGCGAGCCCCTCCCGCACCACCGCGGGCGAGAAGCCGGCGGCGTCCGGAAGCGCCTCGACCAGCGCCTTCTGCCACGGCGAGTCCCGTGCGCTCCAGGCGTCGAGCACGTCGGCCAGCGCATCCTGCACCGCCTCGGCGGAGCGCGCGCGCAGCAGGTGCCCCGCCTCCCTCGCGCGCGCGAGCGCCGCGTCGACACCAGTCGATGTCATGGCGCGAGCATCTCGTCGGCGGCGATCGAGCAGCCGCGCGACTCCGCGCCCGGCTCGCGCCCGATCACCTCGAAGCCGTCCTCCACCGTACGACCGAGGTCCGCCGTCTCGAGCGCGAGCACGCTCCCGGTGTTGGCGAGGTCGACGATCGAGATCACGCCTGCGGTGCCCGGTGCGGCGTCGGCGCCGGTCTCCGGGTCGATCACGCGCACGCGTGCCCAGGGCGGGCCGAGCTTGCGCCGCGGCCGGTCCGGCTCGGCGAGCACCGAGTCATAGAAGCTCGTGGCGAGCTCCGTCATGCCGTACTGGTTGACGACCCGCTCCGGCGGGATGCCGAGCCCCTCCTCGATCGCCGCGTAGAGCGCCGCGCGCGGCAGCTCGCGCGAGCGCCCCTTGAAGCCGCCCGTCTCCATCACGTGCGAGCCCGGGGCGAGCACGAGCTTCGCGCCGAGCGCCGAGAGCGCGTCGAGCAGGTGCACGAAGGCGAAGGCGGTGCCGCAGATCGTCATCGGGACGGACTCCGCCGCGGCGCGCTCGAGCCGCGGCAGGAGCGCGTCGAGCTGGAGCGCCCCGCCGCGCACGTCGAAGCCGCTCCCGGAGTCGCCGAGCGCGTCGACCGCGCAGCCGAAGAGGTGCGAGAGCGACGAGTCGGGTGCCTCCGCGGGAGCCGGGGCGAGGACGCGGATCCGCGCTCGCTCGCCGGGCGCGAGCTCCGGCAGCACGAAGTGCCGGAAGGTCGGCAGGAGTGACGCCTCGTACAGGGCGAGCGTGTCGAGGTGCAGCTCGCCGCGCCGGCCGGCCGACGTGCCGCTGGTGCGGAACACGTGCCGCTCGCGCGCGGCCGGGAAGGAGCGCAGCGCCATCTCCTTGAAGGCGCCCGTCGGCACCGCGGGGATCTCGCGCCAGCTCGCGACGCGATCGGGTGTCGCTCCGCGACCCGCGCAGAAGCGGGCGTAGGGCTCGCAGTGCGCGAGCTGGAAGGCGAAGAGCGCGAGCGCGAGACGCTCGAAGCGCTCCTCGTCGTCGCGCCAGGGCTCCTCGCGCATCCACGCCAGCAGCTCGGCGTCGAGCGCGACCCGCGCCGGATCGGCGCTCACGCGAGGCAGTCCGCGAGCTGGTCGATCGCCGCGACGAGGAGCTCGCGCTCGATCGAGAGCGGCGGCGTGATCGAGATCACGCGGCCGTCGTCGCCCGAGCAGAGCGCGATCACGCCGCGCCGCAGCGCCGCCGCGCACGCCGCGGCCGCGCGGGCGCCTCCGTCGCACTCGATGCCGATCAGGAGGCCGCGCCCGCGCACGTCGCGCACGCCGGGATGCGCCGCGAGGCGCGCGCGCAGGTGCGCCAGCGCGAGGTCGCCGAGCTCGGCGGCGCGCTCGACGAGCTTCTCCTCGTCCAGCACCGCGATCGACGCGAGCGCAGCCGCGCAGCCCGGCGGATGGCCGAGGAAGGTCTGCGTGCGCAGCGCCTCGCCGCTGGACGCGGGCCAGGCGTCCATGTGCTCCGCCCGGCCGAGGCAGGCCGAGATCGGCATCCCGCCTGCGAGCCCCTTGGCCGTGCACAGGAGGTCGGGCACCACGCCGTCGTGCTCGCAGGCCCAGAGCCGCCCGGTGCGACCGAATCCCGTGTAGACCTCGTCGGCGACGAGCAGCCAGCCCTCGCCGTCGCAGAGGCGGCGCAGCTCTGCGAGGAAGCCGTCCGGCGGGATGCGCTCTCCCCCGCGTCCCTGGATCGGCTCGACCAGGACGGCGCCGACCGGCACGCGCGCAGCGCGCCCCGCCCGCGCGGCCGCCGCGGCATCGCCGAACGGGGCGAACACCGTCGCCTGCGGCAGGCGCGCGGCGAAGGGATCGCGGAAGCCGCGACGCCAGGTGGTGTCGAGCGCGCCCAGCGAGAGGCCGTGGTAGGCGCCCTCGAAGGCCACCACGCCGGCCCGGCTGGTGGCGAGGAGCGCGGTCTCGAGCGCCACCTCGACGGCGTCGGAGCCCGACGAGCCGAGCACCGCGCGCGCCGGTACGCCGCCCGGATAGCGCGCGGCGAGCCGCTCGAGCAGCTCCACCTTGACCGCCGCCGGGTGTACGTCGCCCATCGCGTGCAGCAGGCGCTCGCTCTGCTCCTGCACCGCTGCGACGATCCGGGGATGGGCGTGCCCCGCGTTGGCGACGCCGAAGCCGGCGCCGAGGTCGACGAAGCGGTTGCCGTCGACGTCCCAGACGTTTGCGCCGTCGGCGCGCTCCCAGAAGATGGGCGGGTCCGGATCGAGGCAGGTGACGTTGCGCGACTCGACGGCGGCGAGCCGCGCCGCGAGCGCGCGCGAGCGCGGCCCGGGCACCTCCGTGCGGAGCGCGGGGGGAAGGCTCGGAGCCATGCGCGGATTCTAGCGACCGGCGCAATCGCCCCCTGGTATCCTCGACCGCTCCGATGGCCGACGTCTTCGTCTCGCTCGGCAGCAACCTGGGCGACCGGGCGGCCGCGCTCGGACGGGCGCTGCGCGCGCTCGACGCGCTCCCCGGCACTGCCGTCGCCGCGCTCTCGCCGATCTTCGAGACGGATCCCGTCGGCCCGCCTCCGCAGGGCGCCTATCTGAACGCCGTCGCGCGCCTGCGCACCGAGCTCGAGCCGCAGGCACTCCTCGAGCACCTCCTCGCGATCGAGCGGCAGGAGGGCCGCACGCGCGGGAGCGAGCGCAACCGCGCGCGCACCCTCGACCTCGACGTGCTGCTCTACGGCGAACGCGTGATCGACGTGCCGGGCCTGCGCGTGCCGCATCCGCGGCTGGCCGAGCGCGCCTTCGTGCTCGAGCCGCTGGCCGCGCTCGCACCCGACCTGCGCCATCCGGAGCTCGGCGCGACCATCGGGGCGCTTGCCGCGCGCCGGCGCGATCCCGGCGCCGTGCGGCCCTGGCACGGCGCGCTCGGGTGACGTCAGCGCGTGTCGCCGGGCGGGCGCGAGAAGCGGAGGCGCACGGCGCCGCTCGTCGCCTCCATCGCGACGCCGCTCCGCTCCGCGAGCCAGCGCACGGCCTCCGCGACGGCGCGATCCCACGGCGCCTCGCGAACGGTACTCGCTGCGGGCGCGCTCAGGGAGAATCGCAGCTCCGGTCCGTGCGCCGCACCCTCGAAGGCGACCTGCAGCGCGGCGCCCGCCGGCGCTCCGCGCGCAAGCCCGTAGGCTGCGAGGAGCAGCAGCCGCTCCACGTCGCTGCGCTCTCCACGCACCATCTCCGCCCCGCCCGGGAGCTGCCACTCGATGCCGATGCTGCGGCTCACGGTGTCGCGCAGCAGCGGGGCGAGGCGGCGGGCGAGCACGACCAGGTCGACCTCCGCGTCGGACGCGATCGCGGTGTGGAGGCGCGCGCTCCGCTCGGAGAGGGCGCGGGCAAGCCGCGCGCAGCGCTCGATCTCGCGCTCGATCGATGCGCAGCACTCGGCGACGGCGGGGTCGCCCTTGCGCTCCTCGGCCAGGAGCTGCACCTCGGCCAGGATCGCGGCCAGCGCGTTGTTGAGCGTGTGCGCCGCTCCGGGCGCGAGGCCGCGGAGCAGCTCGAGCTGCGCGATCTCGCCGGCGAGCGCCTCGTCCCCGGGCATCCCAGGGGTATCGACGCGCTCCGGGGTCGGCCTGAGCCCCCGCCTCGGTACCCGTGAAATTGCGCCGCTTGGCCGGCATCGTATCCTCGCCGGACGCCGGGGGACGCGCCGTGCAGGAGGAACGCGTCGAGATGACGAACCAGGCACTGGCACGGGTCGCGCGGACGGCGTCCGACGAGACCCTGGCCGAGATCGCTGGCGGCACGCTCGAGCGCCTCGAGGCCGAGGAGCTCCTGCGCTGGGGCATCGAGCGCTTCCACCCCCGGCTCGTGCTCTCGTGCTCCTTCGGCGCGCCCGAAGGCATGGCGCTGCTCGACATGATGCACCGCATCGAGCCCGCCTCGCGCGTGTTCACGCTCGACACGGGACGGCTGCCGCAGGCGACGCACGACCTGATCGACCGCGTGCGCGACCGCTATGGCATCGACGTCGAGGTGGTCTTCCCGGATCCCCGCGCCGTGCAGGAGATGGTGCGGCGCCACGGCCAGAACCTCTTCTACGAGTCGGTCGAGAAGCGCCAGATGTGCTGCGGCGTGCGCAAGGTCGAGCCGATGCGGCGCTACTTCGCCGAGGCCGGCGTCGACGCCTGGGTGGCGGGGCTGCGCCGCGAGCAGGGCGTGACCCGCCAGGAGACGCGCAAGGTCGAGATCGACGAGACGCACGGCGGGATCGTGAAGCTCAACCCGCTGGCGGACTGGGATGGGGAGAGGGTCTGGCACTACGTGCGCGAGCACAGCGTGCCGGTGAACCGGCTCCACAAGGAGGGCTATCCCTCGGTCGGCTGCGATCCGTGCTCGCGCGCGATCCAGCCGGGCGACGACATCCGGGCCGGCCGCTGGTGGTGGGAGAACCCCGAGACGCGCGAGTGCGGCATCCACGTCGGCGAGGAGCGGGATGGATCGGGCATCTGAGCGGTTCGCGATCGACCGGCGCGGCTTCCTCGCGGGGGCGGCGATCCTGCTGGTGTGGCCGCGCCTCGCGCGTGCCGCAGACGCGCCGGAGGGCGCGAAGCTCCCCGAAGCGACGGTGCGCCTGCTCGAGTCGAGCCCGCTCGTCTACATCTCGCCGCTGCGCAAGGACGGCACCGAGAGCACGTGCCACGCCGAGATCTGGTACGCGTGGATCGACGGCGCCGTGATCGTGAACACGCGGCCCGACGGCTGGCGCGCGCGGGCGGTGGCGCGCGGCCAGGATCGCGCGCGCATCTGGGTCGGTGACCACGGCCGCTGGAAGAGCCACCTGGGTCCCGACAACCAGGGCTTCCGCGACGCGCCGAGCTTCGAGGCGGTGGGGCGGCTCGAGAAGGACAAGGCGCTGCTCGAGAAGCAGCTCGCCGCCTACGTCAAGAAGTACGGCGCCGACTTCGATCGCTGGCACGACGAGATGCGGGACGGCATCGACAAGGGCACCCGCATCCTGATCCGCTACGAGCCGGTGAAGGCCGGCCCGCCGGCGGGTTCGAAGGGCTGAGGCGCACGATGGGCGTCGTCGAGGGCAAGGTCGCCGTCGTCACGGGAGCGGGTCGCGGGATCGGCCGCGAGATTGCGCTCGACCTGGCCCGCCAGGGCGCGCGCGTGGTGGTGAACGACCTCGGCGGCGCCGAGGACGGCAGCGGGGCCGGCCGCGTCGCCGAGGAGGTGGCCGGCGAGATCCGCGCGGCCGGGGGCGAGGCGGCACCCAGCTTCGACTCCGTGGCGACGGTGGCGGGCGGGGAGGCGATCTTCCGCACCGCCCTCGACCGCTTCGGCGCGCTCGACATCCTGGTCAACAACGCCGGCATCCTGCGCGATCGCACCATCTTCAAGATGGCCGAGGCGGACTGGGACGCCGTGATCGCCGTCCACCTGAAGGGCCACTACTGCTGCACGGCTCCGTTCGCGCGCTACATCCGCGACACCAATCGGCTGGGCTGCCGCATCATCAACTTCTCGTCCGTGTCGGGCCTCTTCGGCAACTTCGGGCAGTCGAACTACGGGGCGGCGAAGGCCGGCATCGCCGGCTTCTCGCGCGTGCTGGCGCTCGAGCTCGCCAAGTATGAGTGCACCGTCAACACGATCTCGCCGGGCGCCGCCACGCGGCTCACGATTCCGCTCATGGAGGGGCGAGGCCAGCCCGAGGCGGCTGACGACCCGAGCCGCAGCCCGGCCCAGATCGCGCCCGTCGTAACGTGGCTTGCCTCCGCGGCCGGGCGCCACTTCACCGGGCAGATCCTGAACGTGATGCGGGGAACGGTGGGCATCATGCAGCAGCCCGCCGTGATCCGCTCCTTCGAGAGCGAGAGGCTCTGGACGCTCGCCGACCTCGACCGCGCGATGCCCGAGCTCCTCGCGGCGAAGCGAGCGCACGACCAGCGGGCGAAGAAGGAAGCGGAGCCGACGCCGATCTAGCGCGCGGCGGGGCCGGAGGCCGCGAGCAGCGCGTCGATGCGCGGGAAGCCGAGCACTGCGAAGCCGCGATCCCGCTCGCGCTCGTAGAGCTTCTCGAGCGCGTCGTACTGTGGCGTGAAGCCGCATCTGCCCGCAGTGTTGACCAGCAGGAGCACGTCGCCGCGATACTCCACGAGGCTCTGCTCGGGTCCGTCGAGGCGCTTCAGCGTGAAGCCGTACAGCGTCGGAGCGGCAGGTGTGCTCGGATCGGCTCCGGACACGACGGCCAACGCGAGAAGCAGCGCGAGCATCCGGTCTCCGCGGGTCGTCGACTGCTGGAGATCAGGTCTGCCGGGGGGCCCGAGAGCCCCCCGACAGAGGGCTGGGGAGAGGGAAGCGGCACGGTCGATTGGGGTAGGGGGAAAGCCGCTTCTTGCTCTCGTCGTCGAGACTATACGAGCACAGACGCCTGTCAAACGCGGTTCTCTCGTTCGACGGTGGGAGCCGGCAGATGGGGCGATTTTCCCAGGGCGGCATGCGCGCCGCGGGGTCCGGACGGTTCCTGGGCCCACAGGCGGCCCGCCCCGGTGAGCGAGCTCGCGGTTCATCACAAATTTGTGTCGACGCCTTGGCGATCGGGCGCCGGCCGATCGCGGCGGCGCAGACCGGGCGCGCCGAGCGTCGAGAGGTGCGCCTCGGCAGCCGGTGCGAGCCGCGCCGGCAGCCCGCCGGCAGCTCTCGCGCGGACGCCGGGATGCACGATCCTCTTGCCGCTCGCCGAGCGGTCAAGTCCGACCGTCCACCGGCCGATGCAGCCAGACGGTGGGGGAGGCTTACGGAGGCTCCATGACCCGTCGCATCGATTTCGCGGCCGTCGGAGGGATGCTCTGCGCGGCCGTCGCCCTGCTCCTGCTCTCGTCGGGCGTCCCGGCGGTCGAGGCGGACGACGCCGAGACCAGCGCGTTGCAGTCGCCGGCCGGGGCCACTGCCACGCCGGCGCTGCCCCCGGCGGACGGGCCGAGCTGCCGGGTCGACGCGACGCCGGACACGGCGCGCGACGCGGCGCTCGCCGACGCGAACGCCCGCCTCGCGGCGGATGCCCAGGCGGCCGCCAAGGACCCGGACTTCGTGGTGCTCAACAACCGCGGCTACAACTACGACAACCAGACCGTGACCGACCCGAAGATGCTCCAGTTCGAAGCCGGCGCTCCGCCCCAGAACTGACGTCTCCCGAGGCCTGACGACTGGCTCCTGGGCTCCAGGAGCCGCCGCGGTGAGTGGAGAGGCCCCGAGGGGCCGCGCTTTGCGGCTCCGCGCCCGGCTCCGTACCCTACCGCCCGGGTGCCGCCGGGAGCGAGATGAACCCCACCGCGACCCTGCGCTTTCGCCGGGCCACGGCGTTCGTGGCCTTGTGTTGGGCGCTGCTCGCTCTCGGCTTCGCGGCGGTGGAGCGCATCGGCCTGCGGGAGGTCGTGGCGCCGCCCTTCCTGCTCCAGGGCTTCGCCAGCGATCCGTTCCGCATCGAGGTCGTGGCGCGCGACGCGGCGCGCGCCGGCCTCGCGCCGGGCGACCGGGTGCTCACCATCGACGGCGAGCCCGCCGAGCGCGTCATGCTGCGCGGCGCCCACTACTTCCAGCGCGGCGAGCCCAACCTCTATCGAGTGCGCAAGCCGGACGGGCGCGAGGTCGAGCTCGCGCTCCGCGCCGTCGACCAGCGCGAGGTGTTCTCGCCGCTGCGCGTCTCGACGCTGGTCGCGATGACGGCGATCGGGCTCGTGTACCTCGGGATCGGAATCGCGGTCTGGCGGATGAGGCCGGGTCGCGCCGAGACCTGGGCGCTGTTCCTCTTCTGCTGCGCGATGGCGACTGCGCTGTTCCTGCCGGCCTGCCCGAGCGGCCTCACCTGGTTCGCGCTCTGGGTCAACCTCCCGTTGGTCGGAGCCACCACGTTCCATCTCTTCACGACGTACCCCGTCGAGCCAGCCTGGGTGGTGCGCCGGCCGCTCCTGCGCCCGCTGCCCTACCTGGTTGCGCTGCCGCTCGGGCTGGCGGCGGCCAGCGAGGGTCTGATCGGCTCCTCCGGTGTCATGGCCAAGACGACCGCCGTCTGGTTCACCGTGGCGATGGCGGTCTCCTCGCTCGCGGTCGCGATGAACGAGCGGCGGCTGCGCGAGTCCAAGGCGGCGGATCGCGCCGACGTGATGCTGGTCGGTGCGATCGTGAGCTTCCTGCCGTCGGTGATCGCGCTCCTGGCGCAGGACCTGCTCGGTCCGCAGTTCCCGTGGTACCTGTGCTTCCTCTCGTTCTTCGTCTTCCCGCTCGCGGTCGCGTACGGGATCGTGCGCAAGCAGCTCTTCGAGATCCGGGTGGTGGCGAAGTCGTCGGCTGCCTACGGCGCCGTCACGCTCGCGATCACTGGCGTCTACGCGTTCTTGATCACCTTCGCCGACGCGGTGGTGACGCGCTTCAACCTGAACGCGCGCTCGCCGCTCTTCTCGGTGCTGTTCCTGTTCGGTGCGATCCTCGCCTTCAATCCGCTGCGCTCGCGGATGCAGGTGATGGTCGACCGGATCTTCGACCGGGACCACGCGCTGTACCGGCGCGCGGTGCGGGAGATCTCCGAGGCGATGGTCTCGATGCTGTCGACCAAGGAGGTGGTCGACCGGATCCTGGTGGCGCTCACCGAGACCATGGGTGTGCAGCGCGCCGTGGTGCTGCTGCGCGAGGAGGGCGGGCGCCGCCTCGCCCCGGCCGCCTCGCGGGGCGAGTGGGAGACCGACGCGCTCGCCTTCGATCTCCCGATCGAGCACCCGCTGTGCCGGCGCCTGCTGCGCCGGCGCGACGTGCTCGCGCGCAGCGACTTCGACGACGAGCCCGACCTCGAGGTGCGCGAGGCGTGCCGCGACGTCTTCGATCAGCTCGAGGTGGAGCTCCTGGTGCCGATCGTGTTCGGCACCGACCTGATCGGCGTGATCGGCGTCGGCCGCAAGCTCTCGGGCGAGCGCATCGGCACCGAGGACCGGCAGCTCCTGCTGACGCTCGCCAACCAGAGCTCGATCGCGATCCAGAACGCGCGCTCCTTCGACGAGATCGCCGACCTGAACGCCACCCTCGAGGCGCGCGTCGACGAGCGCACCCGCGAGCTGCACGAGGCGCAGGCGCAGCTCATGCAGAGCGAGAAGATGCGCTCGCTCGGCCAGCTCGTGGCGGGCGTCGCCCACGAGCTCAACAACCCGATCGGCTTCGTGCACGCCAACCTCCAGCTGCTCCAGGAGTACGCGCGCAAGCTGGTCGCGGCGCAGCGCGCTGGCGAGGACACGGCGCGCATCGAGGCCGCGATCGAGAAGCTGCTCTCGCGCAGCCGCGAGGGCACCGAGCGGGTCAAGCAGATCGTCGCCGACCTGCGCACCTTCTCGCGCATGGACTCGGCCGAGCTGGCCGACGTCGACCTGAACGAGGAGATCGAGCGCACCATTGCGCTGATGGAGCCGCGCCTGCGCGACGGGATCGAGCTCGAGCGCGACTACGGCGAGCTGCCGCGGGTGCGTTGCTACGCCGGCCAGCTCAACCAGGTCTTCTTGAACCTGCTGGCCAACGCCTGCGACGCGCTCGACGGCAAGGGCAGGATCCGCATCCGGACGCGCGCGCGGCTCGACGCGTCGGGTCGCCCGACCGGCGTGCGCCTGCAGTTCCACGACGACGGGCCCGGGATCCCGCCCGAGGTGCAGGCGCGCATCTTCGAGCCCTTCTACACCACCAAGCCTGTGGGGCGGGGCACGGGGCTCGGGCTCTCGATCTCGTATGGCATCGTCGAGCGACACGGCGGACGCATGCTGGTCGGCTCGGCGCCCGGCGAGGGCACCAGCTTCGTGATCGAGCTGCCGCTGGTGGCCCGGCCGCCGGGCGGCGATCTCGAGGGGAGCGTCGGATGAACCCCGCCGCGCGCATGCGCTTCCGGCGCATCACCGTGATGCTCGCCGCGCTCTGGGGGTTCGCCGGTCTGTTCGCCTTCCTCGACGCGGTCGTGCTGTCGGCCGGATACGTCCCGCCCTTCGACACCGCCAACGCGGCAGGACACATGGCCGTGTCGTGGGTGACGCGCCAGGCCAAGGAGGCCGGGGTCCAGCAGGGCGACCGCGTGCTCGAGATCGACGGCGTGCCGGCGCTGCGCTGGTTCCGCGAGGCCCGCTGGCGCCAGATGCAGCCCGACCATCCCAACCGGTACGCGATGGAAGACAGGAGCGGCCACCGCCTCGAGCTCGACCTCCTGCCCGTGCCCGCGGCGGCCGGGCCCGCGCTCGGCGTCCCGGTGAACGCCGCCACCCTGCTGGTCGCGAGCACCTACCTGGCCCTCGGGCTGCTGGTGTGGATGCTGCGCCGCGGGCGCGAGGAGTCCTGGGCCTTCTCGCTCTTCTGCTCGGCGATGGCCGGCCAGCTCTTCACCTCCTTCGAGACGTACCGCCAGCCGCTCGGCTACGAGCGCGCGCTGCTGAGCCTCGCCTTCGTCGGCGCGGCCACCTTCCAGCTCTTCACGACCTATCCCTTCGCGCCGGCGTGGGTGGAGCGGCGCGGCTGGCTGCGGCCGCTGGTGTGGGGGATCGCGGCCGTGAGCGTGCCGCTGGTGCTGCTCGAGCCGACCGGCTGGATTCCGCCGCTGCAGATCCAGACGGCCGCCTTCTTCTTCGCGATCGGCGTGGCGCTGATCTCGATCGGCGCGCTCGCGGTCGAGCGCCGCCGCCGGCGCGCCGACGAGGACGCCGACCGCGCCGACGTGATGCTGTTCGGCACCTTCGTCTCGTTCGTGCCCGTGCTGCTCCTGCTGCTCACCGAGATCTTCCTGCAGACGGGCCTCCCCGTGTACCTCGCGCTGCTCTGGTTCGTCGTCTTCCCGGTCTGTGTGGCGTACGGGATCGTGCGCAAGCAGCTCTTCGACATCCGCCACCTGGCGCGCTCGTCGGCGGCCTACGGCGCCGCCACGCTGGCGATCACCGGCCTCTACGCCCTGCTGGTCGCCTCGGCCGATGCGCTGGTGAAGCACTTCGACGTGAACGCGCTCTCGCCGCGCTTCTCGATGGTCTTCCTGTTCTTCGCGGTGCTCGCCTTCAACCCGATCCGCAGCCGGGTGCAGGCCCTCGTCGACCGGCTGTTCGACCGCGAGCAGGGTCGCTACCGGCAGACGGTGCGCGAGATCTCGGAGGCGATGGTGTCGATGCTCTCGATCAAGGAGATCGTGGAGCGCATCGTGCGGGCGCTGACCGAGGCGATGGGCGTCGAGCGGTCGATGGTGCTGCTGCTGGCCGAGGACGAGCGCACGCTGCGCCCGGAGGCGTTCGGGGGCGACTGGCACATCGACGTCGGCGCCTTCGCGCTGCCGATGGACCACCCGCTCTGCAAGTACCTGTGGATGCGCCGCCAGGAGGTGTCGCGCAAGGACGTCGACGAGGAGCCCGACACCGAGCTGCGGGCCGTCTGCCTCGAGGTGTTCGAGCGGCTCGACGTGGCGCTGCTGGTGCCGGTGCTCTTCGGGGTCGACCTGCTCGGCGTGATCGCGGTGGGGCGCAAGGCGTCGGGGGACCGCTTCTCGCCCGACGACCGCCAGCTCCTGCTCACGCTCGCCAACCAGAGCTCGATCGCCATCGAGAACGCCAAGGCCTTCGACGAGATCGCCAAGCTGAACGAGACGCTCGAGGCCCGGGTCGAGGAGCGCACGCGCGAGCTGCGCGAGACGCAGAACCTGCTGCTGCAGAGCGAGAAGATGCGGACGCTCGGCCAGCTCGTGGCCGGCGTCGCGCACGAGCTCAACAACCCGATCGGATTCGTGCACGCGAACCTGAAGCTGCTCGAGGAGTACGTCGACAAGCTCGCCGCGGCGCAGCGATCCGGAGAGGACACCGGGCGCGCGCGCGAGGCGATCGCCAAGCTGCTCTCGCGCAGCCGCGAGGGCACCGATCGGGTCAAGAAGATCGTCGCCGACCTGCGCACCTTCTCGCGCATGGACCAAGCGGAGCTCCAGGAGGCCGACCTCAACGCCGAGATCGACCGCACGCTCACGCTGATGGAGCCTCGCTGCAAGAACTGCATCCAGGTCGAGCGCGACTTCGGCGAGCTTCCCCGCGTCCGCTGTCACGCGGGCCAGCTCAATCAGGTCTTCATGAACCTGCTGATGAACGCGTGCGACGCCATCGGGGACAAGGGGCACATCTGGGTGCGCACCCGCACCGCGGACGGGCGCGTGCGGCTCGAGTTCCAGGACGACGGACCGGGCATCCCCGACGCGCTGCGCGATCGCGTCTTCGAGCCCTTCTTCACCACCAAGCCGGTGGGGCAGGGGACGGGGCTCGGCCTCTCGCTCTCGCACGGCATCGTCGAGCGCCACGGTGGGCGTATCTGGTGCGAGTCCGAGCCCGGCGCCGGCACCCGGTTCGTGATCGAGCTCCCGGTCGCACCGCAGGCGGCGAGCTGAGCGGGCGGTCCGTGCCGAGGCGCGGACCGCCAGCCCCTAGATCCGGATCGCTCCGGTTCGCACCATCTCGGCGAGCTGGGTGCGCTGCTCGGCGTCGAGCAGCGCGTGCAGCTCCTCGATCGCCTTCGCCACGGCGGCCTCCACGCGCCGCGAGGCCTCGGCGCGCAGCGCGCCCGCCGACTCCACCTTGGCGCGCGCGAAGTCGCCCGACTCGAGCGCGTCGGCGAGGTCCGCCGCCGCGCGCCGCGCATCGAGGGCTGCCTGCGCGCGCTCGAGCTTGAGCCGCTCCAGGATGCGCGCGAGCGACGAGGTCTGCTCGGGCGAGAGGTCGAGCTTCCACGAGAGGAAGCGCAGCGGGCGGCGCATGCCGAGCCCCGTGCCGCCGAGCCCGTCCTCCTCCGCGAAGCGGCGGTGCGCGAAGCGCTGCGCCCGGCGCAGCGCCTCGTCCGCCCACTCCTCGCGCCGCCGGCCGTGCCCGCAGCCCGCGTAGGCATGGGGATCGACGCCGTGGAATCGCAGCCAATGACGATGGAAACGCGAATGCATCGCGTGTCTCCTCGCGCGGGGGCTCGCGAGCGCCCCGCGGAGCTTCGGCGCGGGCCCGATGCCTCGCGCCGGCCGGCCGTCGGCCGACGCCGGCGAGGGTGCCCTCGATGTGCGCCGCGCGCAAGCGGAGCGGCTACAATCGCCGCGCCGCGAGCCAAGGAGCCCCTCGATGCCGAAACTCCGCCTCGGACTCACCGCCGGCTACTCCGGCGCCAACATGCAGATCAACCGCGAGCTGATCCTCGAGGCCGAGCGCCTCGGCTTCCACTCGGTGTGGAGCGCCGAGGCGTACGGCTCCGACGCAGTGTCGCCGCTCGCGTACATCGCGGCGTTCACCAGCCGGATCAGGCTCGGCACGGCGATCATGCAGATGCCGGGCCGCACGCCCGCGATGACGGCGATGACCGCGATGACCCTCGACGCCCTCTCGGGCGGGCGCTTCATCCTGGGGCTCGGGCCGTCGGGCCCGCAGGTGGTCGAGGGATGGCACGGCGTGGCGTACGGCAAGCCTCTCACGCGCACGCGCGAGTACATCCAGATCATCCGCAAGATCCTGGCGCGCGAGGCGCCGGTCGAGTTCAAGGGCGAGGTGTACGAGATCCCCTACCGCGGCCCGGGCGCCAGCGGCCTCGGCAAGCCGCTGAAGAGCATCCTGCACGGCCGCCGGGATCTCGAGATCTACACCGCGTCGATCGGGCCGGCCGGGATCGCGTGCAGCGCCGAGGTGGCGGACGGGCTGATCCCGGTGTGGATGAACCCCGAGCGCTTCGACCTGCTGGCGCCGCACCTCGAGGCGGGCTTCAAGAAGGCAGGCGGCGGCAAGGGCCTCGACCGCTTCGACGTGGCGCCCTTCGTCACCTGCGTGCTGGGAGACGACATCGAACGGTGTCGGATGCCGGTGCGCGGGATGCTCGCGCTCTACATCGGCGGGATGGGGGCGC
Organism: Myxococcota bacterium; assembly: GCA_035506135.1. GTDB lineage: Bacteria > Myxococcota_A > UBA9160 > UBA9160 > PR03 > DATJPY01. The sequence continues at coordinate 94,704 of DATJPY010000031.1, forward strand.
GCGGCAAGAACTTCTACAACGACTACGCCATGCGCCTCGGCTACGAGGAGGCGGCCGTGAAGATCCAGGACCTGTACCTGGCCGGCAAGAAGGCGGAGGCGATGGCGCTCGTGCCGAACGAGCTGGTCGACGCGATCGCGCTGCTCGGGCCGCGCGAGCGCATCCGCGATCGCCTGGAGGCGTGGAAGGCGTCCCCGGTGCGGACGCTGCTCGTCGGCGCGGCACAGCCCGAGGCGCTCAGGGTGCTCGCCGAGCTCGCACTCTGAGGTCGGCCGAAGCGCAACGCACGGTTCCCGCGTAGCGAGCCGAAGGCGAGCGGCGAGATCAATGTTCTCCGTGTCCCGTTCCCGCGTAGCGAGCCGAAGGCGAGCGGCGAGATCATGAAGCCGGATCGCGATCAGATCGTCGCGCTCGACAAGCGACGCGTGTGGCATCCGTACACGGCGATGGACGACTACGCGAAGCACGTCGACCCGATCGTCGTCGTGCGCGCGGAGGGCGCGTGGCTCCACGACGCCGATGGGCGTCGCCTCGTCGACGCGAACTCCTCGTGGTGGGTCGCGACGCTCGGCCACAACCACCCGCGCCTCGTGGCGGCGCTCGAGCGCCAGGCGCGCGTCAACTGCCACAGCGCGCTCGCCGGCATGACGCACGCGCCCGCGGCCGAGCTGGCGGAGGCGCTGTGCGCCGCCGCTCCCAGCGCCGGCGCGCCGGGTCGCCGCGCGCTCGAGCACGTCTTCTTCAGCGACGACGGCTCGACGGCGGTCGAGGTCGCCCTCAAGCTGGCGGTCCAGTACTGGGCGCAGAACGGCCGACCCGAGCGCCGCGCCTTCGCGGCGCTGGAGGGCGGCTTCCACGGCGAGACGCTCGGCGCGACGGCGCTCGGCGGCGTGGAGCTCTTCCGCAGCCCCTTCGCGGGGGTGCTGGCGCCCTGCTTTCACCTGCCGTCGCCGGGCGATCCTGCGATCTCGCTCGACGCCGCCGTCGCGGCGCTCGCCGACCTCTTTGCGCGCGAGGCCGACCGCATCGCGTGCCTGGTGGTGGAGCCGGTGGTGCAGGGCGCCGCCGGGATGCGAATCTACGATCCGGAGTACCTGCGCGCGGCGCGGGCGCTCTGCGACCGCCACGACGTGCTGCTGGTGGCCGACGAGGTGTTCAGTGGCTACGGCCGCAGCGGGCCGATGTGGGCGTGCCAGCACGCCGGAGTGTCGCCCGACCTGCTCTGCACCGCCAAGGGGTTCTCGGGCGGCATGCTGCCGATGGCCGCGACGCTGGCGACGCGCAGGCTCTACGACGGCTTCCTCGGCGCGCCCGAGCGCGCCTTCTACTACGGCCACTCGTTCTGCGGCAATCCGCTCGGCGCCGCCGTCGCGCTCGAGGTGCTGCGCGTGTTCGAGGACGAGCGCATCCTCGAGCGGGCGAAGCCCAAGGCCGCGCGCGTGGCGGCCGCCTTCGCTGCCCTCGGCGAGTGCGCGGGGGTGGTGCGGAGCCGCGCGCTCGGCATGATCGGTGCGCTCGAGCTGGCGGGAGGAGAGGGCTACCTCGCGCGCGCCGGCTGGCGCGTCTACGAGGAGGCGCGCCGCCGCGGCGTCTATCTGCGCCCGCTCGGGAACGTCGTCTACGTGACGCCGCCGCTCAACATCCCGGACGGGGACCTCGACCTGCTCCTCGGCGTGGTCGGCGAGAGCGTCGGCGCCGCGATCGGGAGCGGTTGACGGTGCGCCGCCTCCTCGCGCTCGCCATCGCCTCGCTCGCCCTGGTCGCTGCGGACGAGCCGGTGAGGTCGGGACCCGAGGGCGCCGCGGCCAAGCCCGACGCCATGAATGGCTTCTCGATTACGCGCCAGCTCGTCGACCGCGAGAAGATCATCCCGGGCGGCCCGCCGCGCGACGGCATCCACAGCATCGACGCGCCGGCCTTCGCGAGCGCGGACGCTGGCGACGCCGTGGCGCCCGAGACGCCCGTGCTCGGCGTGTCGCTCGGGGGTAGTGCGCGCGCCTACCTGATCCCGATCCTGGAGTACCACCAGGTGGTGAACGACACGCTCGGTGGCGTCCCGATCGCCGTCACCTACGACCCGCTGACGGGGGCTTCGCGCGTGTTCAAGCGCACCGTGAGCGGACGCGAGCTTCACTTCGGCGTGTCGGGCCTGCTCTACAACTCGGGCTTCCTGATGTACGATCGCGAGACCGAGAGCCTGTGGTCGCAGTTCCAGGGGCGCGCGATCGCCGGCGAGCTGGCCGGCAAGACGCTCGAGCGCCTTCCGGTGCGGCAGGAGCAGTTCTCGAGCTGGATCCAGCGCGAGCCGAAGACCGGGATCCTGATCCCGCCCGACCCCGACAAGCTCGACTACAACACCTCCCCCTACGAGGGGTACTCCGAGAAGGACGGCTCCGTCTTCCCGGTCGAGGCACGCGACCGGCGCTTCCACGCCAAGGAGCTGGTGCTGGGCGTCGTGGTGAACGGGAAGCCGCGCGCCTACCTCGCGTCCCTCGTCACCCGCGCGGGCGGCAAGCTCGAGGACGAGCTCCAGGGCCGCAAGATCGAGGTCGCGTACGTCCCCGACACGATGTCCTTCCGCTGGACCGCGCCGGCCGACGTCGATGTCACCGAGGCCTACTGGTTCGCCTGGAAGGCCTTCCACCCCGACACCGAGATCTGGCACGACCCGGGGAAGGTGGAGGGCCGGGAGCCCTAGTCGCGGCGCGTCCGCGCCGGGATCACTGGGGCGGCGGTGAGGGCGGCGGGACGGGGCCACCGGGCTCGCCCGTCGCGTCTCCCCGCCGCTCCCGCCAGCGCTGCTTCTTCGCCTCGAAGAGCTGCACCAGCTTCTGCCGCTGATCGGCGGTGAGGAGCGAGCGGATCTCGAGCATCGTGCTGAGACGCGCCTTGCGGAGCTCGGTCTCGAGCGCGCCGATCCGGTCGGCCTGCTGCATCACGTCGTCGACCTTGGGCGAGTCGGCCTGCAGCATCGTGCGCATCGCATCGTGGAGCGAGCGGAGCTGCTCCGCGAGAGGCTGCTCGGCCACGCGCGCCTTCTCGGCGATGGCGTGGATGCGCGCGAGCGTGTCGGCGTCGAGCCCGAGCTCGTCGGCGTGGCGCTCCAGCACGTCGCTGAACGGCGGGCCGGGGGGGCCGCCGGGCGGCCCCGGCCGCCATCGACCGGGCGGCGGCGGCGGCGCGTCCGACGCTCCGGGCGCCTGCGCTCCCGCGCCCGCGGAGAGACCCGCGAGCGAGAGCGCGAGGAGCCCCGCGGCGAGGATCCCGGGTCGGCGTCGCATGCCCACTCGTCTCCTCATTCGTCGATCACCAGGTCGGCGATCGCACGATAGTCCTCGGGCAGGGCTTCGTCGGCGCTGGCGATCGGCTCCATCATCGCGAGGATCGCGTCGTCGTCCTGCGCGGCCATCGCGAGCGGTGCCGGGAGCGCCGACGGCGTGTCGACGCCCGGTGTGCCGCCGCGCGGCACCACCATCCAGAGTCCGAAGGAGGCGGCCGCCACGGCGGCGAACGAGATGCCGACGAGCGCCCGCGTGCGCGGCGCGCGCGCTCCCACGCGCTCGGCGAGGCGTGCGTCGAAGCGGGTGCGGTGCGGGCCCGAGAGCGGCGGCGCTGCATAGAGATCGCCGATGCGCCGCACGAGCGCCTGCTCGTCCGGGGCGAGCTTCATCGGGTCGCGTCGGTCGTGCGTCACGGTGTGGGCTCCCGGCCGGGCTCGAGGTCCGCCAGCAGCTCGCGGAGCCGGCGGAGCGCGCGGTGGAGATGCGACTTGATCGTGCCGTCGGCGCGTCCCGTCAGGGCGGCGACCTCTTGCACCGTGAATCCCTCCAGATGCACCAGCACGAACGCCTCGCGCTGGCCGTTGGAGAGGAGCGCCATCGCGCGCGCGACCCGGTCGCGCAGGGCGGGATCCCCACCCACGGGTCTCGGGTCGGGCGGCTCCTCCTCCACCTCGCCGGCCCTGCGCTGCCGGACCCAGCGCCAGCGCTGATATCGCTTCACCTCGTTCACGAGGATGCGATAGAACCACGTGGACAGCTTGGCTTCTCCTCGAAAGCGGTGGAGGCTCCGGTAGGCCCGCAAGAAGGCCTCCTGGGCGATGTCCTCGGCGGCCGCGCCATCGCCGCCAACCAAGCGCCAGGCCAGGGCCACCGCCCGATCGCGGTGCTCGGCGACGAAGGCGTCGAACAGGAGCGGGGTGGCTGCGCCGGTCCGTCCGGCCCCGCCGTCGATCCGGTCGGCTCGGAACCCGATGCCGTCGTTCGCAGGGGCCATCCCGAGGCATTCAGACGGCCACTCGTTCGGGAGCTTCAGGGTGACCCCTGCGAGCGACGCGACCCGGAGCTACAGCGTGGACGGCGCCGCCGACGTCCCGTCCTGCGGCGTGCTCTGCGGGTCTGCCTGCCCGTGATGCCAGCGCTGCTGCTGCAGCGCCTGCCACTGCTGGGCCGAGAGCATTCCGCGAACCGTCACCATCGCCTGGAGCTCGATCTTGTGCGCCTGGGTCTCGAGCGAGCCGATCGAGTCGGCCTGCGCGAGCACCTGGTCGAGATTGGGAGGGCTCTGCTGGAGCAGCGTGTGCATCTGCTCCTGGGCAGCGCGGATCTGCTCGTGGGTCGCCTTCTCCTGGGTCTTGGCCTGCTCGATCGTCTGGGTCACCGACTGGAGCGTGTCGGACGGCAGCCCGATCTGGCCGAGACGGTGTTCCAGCCCCCAGAGACCGTGGCCGCCCCGGCAGCCGCCGCCCGGCCCGAAGGCCGACGCGTGCAGGGCGCCGGTCGCGGCGAGCCCGAGCGCCACGGCACCGATCGCGATCGAAGACTTCCAACGGCTCTGCATACGCGCATCCTCCTGGGATTTTGGTTCCGCGATGAACGACCCGGCCCCGAACGCCCCGGGTTACCGGGCGGGGGGCGGGACCATCGGCGGTGCGCGCCATGAAGGCAGCGTCATGCCGCGAGCCGGCAACTTGAACCGAGGCGCCCGCGCAAGGGTCGAAGGGCGGAGCGGGCGGCGTACCGCTCGCTCTCGAGGAGGACCGTGGGATGGGGATGCGGATCGCAGGCTTCGCTTTCGGCGCGTTCCTGGCGGGCGCCAGCGTGATCGGGGCCTCGGCGTGGGCAGCAGACACGGGCTCGGGCGGCACCACGCCCGCCGCGGGCAAGACGCCCCCGGCGGCTGCCACCGACGCATGCAAGAGCTCGAAGGCCGGGGACCAGTGCAAGTTCCAGGGACGCCGGGGGCGCGAGCTGACCGGCACCTGCACCGACCACAACGGGGCGCTCGCCTGTGTCCCGGCGCACCACGGGATGCACGGCGGCGGCGGGCAGGGAGCGGGCGCCCATCCGATGCAGTAGGCGGGTAGCCACGGATGCAGTAGGCGGGTGGCCACGGAGGCAGCAGGGCGGGTCGCTACGGCGCGAGGATCTCCACGCCGTAGCACTCCGGTCCGAGGCGGTCGCGGGCGGCGCGCTCGACTGCCGCCAGGACGCGCTCGTTCGTCGGCGTCTCGATCCGGTGTCTCGCGCCGAGCTCGATGATGGCGCGGTGGTGGGAGTCCGCCTCGAGCGGCGCGCCGCGCGTGAGGCCCGACCAGACGCTGTTGAAGACCGGCAGCGAGCGCGAGGCCTCGCCCCGCGCGAGGGCCCCGCGCTGGAACGCGATCTCCGCCTCGAGCGAGCGGTCGCGTCCGTCGCACGAACGGGCCGCGATGCCCGCGGCCGCGAGCGCGGAGCGCGCCTCCTCCAGGAGCCGCGCCTTGCCTTCCGTGAACGCCGTCGTCGCGTGCTCGGCCCGGCGCACCAGCGCGTTCGGGGCCGACATCAGGTTGACGCAGAGCTTGAGCCAGCGGTCCTCGGCGATGCGCCGCGAGACGCCGACGTCGTAGCCCGCCGCCCGCAGCGCCGCGGCGATCTCTTCGACGTCGGCACCGGCGCCCTCGGGATGGGCGCCGACGGCGATGCGCCCGCTGCCGAGCGCCCGCACCCGATTGGCGTCGACACGCATGCAGGGCTGCCGGTAGACGGCGCCGAGCACGCGGCCGAGGTGGCGGCCGGCGAGCGCGTCGCCGCCGACGCCGTTCTGGACGTTGACGAGCGTGGCGGCGGGCGACCGGCGCGCCAGCGCGGCTGACGCGGGCTCGGTGTCGGGCGCCCGGACGCACAGCAGCGCGAAGCCCATCTCGCCGGTGGGGAGCTCCGCCTGCGCCTCGACGGCGGCGCGCCAGACGGCGCCGCTCGCGGGATCCTCGAGCTCGATGCCGCGGTCGCGGATCGCGCGCGCCGCGTCCTCGCTGCGCGTCACCACGCGCACCGGCCTTCCGGATCGCGCCAGCCGCGCGGCGACCGTGAGGCCCACCGAGCCGGCGCCGATGACCGTCAGCATGGGAGATCTCGGGGCGCTCCCGCGCGAGTGCCGCTCGCGCCGGAGCTACACCTCTCCGCGGCCGGCGTCCACGCTCCAGATCCCGGATCCGTGCGCCGCGATGAACAGGAAGACGAAGCAGTAGACCACCGCGAGCTCGCCCTTGTTGACGATCGGGTGGAAGGCGTTGGTGCCGTGCGCCATCCAGTACGCCACGGCCATCTCGCCGCTCGCGATGAAGGCAGCCCAGCGAGTGAAGAGCCCGATCGCGATCAGCGCGCCCGCCACCAGCTCGATGCCTCCGGCGCCGTAGACCACGAAGGGCGGCGCAGCAGCGGGTGCACCGCCGAACATCCCGAGGACCTTCTGGAGCCCGTGGCTCATGAAGAGCAGGCCGGTGATGATGCGCAAGAGCGCGTAGGTGTGGGTGCTGTAGGGACGCATGAAGGCGGCCATCGCGATCCTCCCGGCGCGCCGAACCGTGCGGTCGCACTTCGAGCCGCGCCGACGCGATCATGCCACCGATCCGCGGGGCCGTACAGGCGCGGCGCCTCCCCCGCGAGCCGGCGCCGATGCGTCGAGGCGGACGGCTAGAGCACCGGCCAGTCGCCGGCCCAGGGCCGCACCTGCTCGAACGCGTAGGCCGCCTGCAGCACCAGGTCGTCGCGGTGGCGCGGCCCGACGATCTGCAGGCCGACCGGAAGGCGCGCGTTCGAGAAGCCGGCGCGCACGGTCGCCGCGGGGTGCCACGACAGGTTGAAGGGCATGGTGAAGCTTCCCACGTTCGCATCGGGCTGCTTCCGTCCCTCGACCTCGGCGCGCAGGGGGCCCTTGGCGCCCGGCGGGTCGTAGGGGACGGTCGGCGTCACCAGCAGGTCGTAGCGCTCGAAGATCTCCGCGCACCAGCGGTTCAGCTCCTCGCGCCGCTGCCGGAACGCGGCGAACCGGGCCGGTGTCATCTGTGCGCCGAGCTTGACGCCGGTGATGAAGCCGCGACCGAACTCCGCCTCGCGGTGCGGCAGGAACGCGTCGAGGCGCCCGAGGAGCTGGAAGGCGCCCATCAGACCCCAGTCGCGGCCCGGCTCGGGCGGCCCGCCCTTCACGAACTCGACGCCGTGGCCGAGCTGCTCGAAGACGTGCACCGCCTCTCCCACGACGTCCGCGACGTCCGACTGCACGACGGCGTAGCCGAGGTCGGGAGAGAAACCGACGCGCAGGTTGGCCGGCAGACGCGCGAGCACCTCGCGGTACGAGTGGCCGGGATGCGGCAGCGAGTTGGGATCGAGCGGATGCGCGCCCACCACGACGTCGAGGTGCAGGGCGGCGTCCTCGACCGTGCGCGTGAGCGGCCCGACGACCGCGGTGTCGTCCATCGGCCAGAGGGCCTCGGGTCCGTGCGGGATGCGCCCGTAGCTCGGCTTCAGGCCGAAGCACCCGGTGAAGGTCGCCGGGATGCGGATCGAGCCGCCGCCGTCGCTGGCGGTCACGAGCGAAATCATCGAGCCGGCGATCGCGGCGGACGAGCCGCCGCTCGAGCCGCCCGGCGTGTGCTCGAGGTTCCACGGATTGCGCGTCGGCCCGAACAGCAGGTTCTTGGTGATCGCGGTGTAACCGAACTCGGGCGCGTTGGTCTTGCCGACGACGATCGCGCCGGCCGCGCGCAGTCGCTCGACCTGCACCGAGTCGCGCTGCGGCATGTGGTCGCGGAAGGGCAGCGAGCCGTGCGTGGTGGCGAGGCCCTCGGCGTCCTCGAGATCCTTCACGCCGAGCGGCACGCCTTCGAGCGGTCGGCCCTCGCGGCGCGCGATGCGGTCCTCGGCCGCGCGCGCGTCGGCGAGCAGCGCCTCGCGCGAGCGCATCGCGACGAAGGCGTTGAGCTTCGGGTTCAGCGCTTCGATCCGCGCGAGCGTGGCCTCCATCAGCTCGACGGGTGAGAGCTCGCGGCGGGCGAGCCGTGCGGCGATCTCGGTGAGCGGTCGGCGGAGCAGCTCGGTCATCGGCGTTCCTCCCTCGGCGCGGGCGAGTGTACCATCGCTCCCATGAGCGAGCTGATCTTCCACCACTACGACGATTCCCCCTTCTCCGAGAAGATCCGCCTGGTCGCCTCCGACGTCCACGAGGTGGCGCTGCGCCGCGAGGCCCCCGAGGTCGGCGAGGTGGTCGTCCACTTCCCGCGCGCGGGCTTCCGGGTCGCCGTCGTCTGAGTTCGAGAAACGCCGTCTTTCGGCCTCTGGAGGCCCGAATTCGCGCGCTTCGGGTTTGACTCCATCGGCGGAAGCCGTATGATGCGCCGCGAAACCGTGCGGCCATGGCGTGCGGAGGACCAACACACAAAGCAACTCACAAAGCGTGGCAACTGCCCCGCGAGCCGCGGGTCGCATGCCACGCAAGCGGGGGGAACGATGGCAGCGAGGAAGAAGGCGGCGGCGAAGAAGGGTGGCAAGGGAGGTGAGCTGATCATCTCCAAGTCGCGCGTGAAGGCCGCTGCCCGGAAGTGCAACGTCGGCGGCGACTTCTACGGCGCGCTCGACGCGCACGTCCGCAAGCTGATCGCGTCGGCGGAAGAGCGCGCGGCGGGCAACAAGCGCAAGACGCTGAAGCCGGTCGACCTCTAGTCGAGACGCCATCGGCCGGCTCGGCGGCAGATGGAAGGGGCCCGCGGGCGTCGTCCGCGGGCCCTCTGTTTCCCGTCGCGGAGCGCTAGGGCGTCTTCTTGGCGGCGTCGCTCGCGTCGTCCTTGGCACCGCCCGCCGCATCCTTGGCCATGTCCGCCGCCTTGCCGGCTGCCTCCTTGGTGGCGTCCACGGCCTTGTTGGCGGCATTCGCGGTCGCGTCCGCCGCGTTCGACGCGGCCTGCTTGGTCGCGTCGACCGCCTGGCCGGCGGCGTTCTGCGTGGCGGTGGCCGCGTTCGAGGCGGCGTCCTTGGTCGCCTGCGCGGCCGCCTGCGCGTCGGCCGCGGCCTTGTCCGCCGCCGCCTTGGTCGCCGCGGCGGCCCGATCGGCGGCATCCTTCGCCGCCCGGCTCGCCTCCTCCGCGGCCGCCTTGGTCTGATCCATCGCCTTCTGGGCGGAGGTCTTCTCGTCGCCGCCGCACGCCAGCACCGCGAGCGACAGGCCCAATGCGATCGCGATCCTCCTCATTGCGTCCCTCCTTGGTGTCGAGTCGGGGTCGAGCCTCCGTGGTGTCGGGCCCCGACGGGATCCGACACCACGGCTCCACTCTAGCAGGCTGCCGACGTACGCCCCGCCCGCCGCTCAGCCGCGCCGGAGGAGGTCCCGGATCTCGGTGAGCAGCTTGATGTCGGCGGGCTCGGCGGGCGCCGGCGGCGGCGGGGCCGGCTTCTTCAGCTGATTGACGGCCTTCACCAGCAGGAACACGCAGAAGGCGACGATCAGGAAGTCGATCACGTTCTGGATGAAGACACCGTAATTGAGCGTGACGGGCGTCTTCTCGGTGCCACCGATCACCGCCTTCAGGCTCGAGAAGTTGACCCCGCCGGTGACGAGACCGATCGGCGGCATCAAGAGGCCGTCGACGAGCGACGAGACGATCCTCCCGAACGCCGCGCCCATGATCACGCCGACCGCCATGTCGATCACGTTGCCGCGCTGGATGAAATCCCGGAATTCGCCGAACATTCCCACTGCTCTTCCTCCCCGACGCTCAGGCGCGCGCCGCCTCGGCGCGGATGCGCACGATGCGCGCCCCCGCCTGCACGTGCGTTCCCACCGCGAGATACGCGAGCACCAGCTCCACCTGCCCGGTGACGCCCGCCACCAACGTCAGGAAGAGACGGCCGTCGCGGCCGAGCAGGAGCCAGCGCAGCCGGCCCTCGCGCTCGGCGGCGAAGGGCCGCCGGAACTGCGTTCCGTACTTCTCCTTGACCAGCATCGAGAGACTGTTGCCCGCGAGCGCCGCGAAGCCGAGCGCCACCGCCACGGCGCCGGCACCGGCCAGCCACGCGTACAGCGTCATGCCGCCGATCACGACGGCCTCGCCGATGCGGTCGAGCAGCGCGTCGTAGAGCCCCCCGAAGGCCGAGTCCTGGTAGCGGACGCGCGCCAGCTCGCCGTCCACCCCGTCGAGCACCGACGCCATCTGCGCCAGCAGGCCGCCGGTGGTGGCGTGCCCGATGGCGAAGGCGAGGCCTGCGCCGAGCGTCAGCGCGAACGAGCCGAGGCTGACCTGCCACGGCTTCACCGGCTGCGACACCAGGCGCTCGGTGATGCGGAGCGAGATCGGCCGGTTGAGATGCCGCGCGATCACGCCGTCGCCGACGCGCACCGCTCCAGCCAGCACCTCGCGGCGCGCGCGGGGGACGTCGGCGTCGCGGCGCACGCACTGCCACCGCTCGGCGACCGAGAAGCTCTCGACCGGCTCGCGCGCCAGCAGGTTCGACACGGCCTCGAGGTAGGCGCGGTCGGGATCCGCGCACGCGTCGATCCCGCGCGCCAGCGCGGGCGTGGCCACCGCGAGGCCGATCAGCGTGCCGTCGGCCCCGACCAGCCCCCGCCCGACCCGCTGCAGACGCGCGCGCGGCTCGCGGCTCCAGACGCTCGCCTGCGGCAGATCGGGGCCGCGCACTCGCGCCTCGCCGCGGAAGTCCACCGCCACCACGGAGTCGGCCGCGTCGCGCGTCTCCTCGACGAAGCGCGCCACGAGCTGGCGGTCGTAGTGGCAGTCCGCGCGGGCGAGGAGGAACGGGCCGTCGCCGACGGCCACCGCCAGCGAGTCGACGCTGCGCAGCGAGAGGCGCCTGCAGGGGCCCTGGCGCAGCAGCGGCTCGAAGTGCGCGACGGCCGCGGGATCGCCCGCCAGCAGGAAGCGGCCCACCCCGCTGCGTGCGAAGGCGAGCGCGGTGCGCTCGATCGGTGTCAGCCCGAACAGCGGCGTGGCCTCGGCGCCGGGCGCCCGCGGCGCGAAGAGGACGCACAGGCGCGGCGTCGGGCTACCCGGCTCCATCCCCGGTCGCCCTCTCCAGGAAGGACTCGATCTGGCGCGCCGCGTCGACGTCGCGCATCTGTACCGGCGGGTGCTTCATCGTGTAGGCCGAGATCGGCAGCAGCGGGCCCGCGATCCCGCGCCGTCGCGCGATCGCCACGTAGCGGATCACGTCGATCACGATGCCGGCGGAGTTGGGGGAGTCCTGCACCGAGAGCCGCGCCTCGAGCTCGATCGGGGCGCCGCCGAAGCCGCTCCCCTCGACGCGCAGGAAGCAGACCTTGTTGTCCCCCTGCCACGGAACGTAGTCGCTCGGGCCGATGTGCACGTCGTCGGCGTCGATCTCGTACGGGATCTGCGAGGTGACCGCCTCGGTCTTGGAGACCTTCTTGGACACCAGGCGCTCGCGGGCCAGCATGTTGAGGAAGTCGGTGTTGCCTCCGGTGTTGAGCTGGTAGGTGCGACGGATCTGCACCCCGCGGTCGGCGAACAGCCGCACGAGCTGGCGGTGCAGGATGGTCGCGCCGAGCTGCGACTTGATGTCGTCGCCGGCGCACGGGATCCCGGCCTGGCGGAAGCGCTCGCCCCACTGCGGATCGGAGGCGATGAAGACCGGGACGCAGTTCACCAGCGAGACGCCGGTCGCCAGACACGCTTCCGCGTATGCCTGGGTAGCCTTCTGCGAGCCGACGGGCAGGTACGAGACGAGGATCTCGGCGCCGCTCTCGCGCAGCGCGCGCTCCACGTCGACGGGCGTCTCGTCGGCGATGCGGAACGAGCGCTCGGCCGGCCAGTCCGCCATGTGCGGGGCGATGCCGTCGTGGGGCGGGCCCATCGCGACGACCACGCGCGACGGAGCGACGTGGTCGCGGATCGCGCGCGTGCAGTTGGGCAGCGCGAAGGCGGCCTCGTGCAGCGGGCGGCCGACCTTGCGGGCATCGACGTCGAAGGCCGCGACCACCTCCACGTCGCCGGGGCGGAGCCCACCCATCTCGAGGTGCATCAGGCCCCACGCCTCGTGCTGCTCCGGGGGCACACGCCGGTAGTGATCGATGCCCTGCAGCAGCGCGCTCGCGCAGTTTCCGACGCCTGCGATCGCGATCCGAAGCCTCGCCATCCGTCTCCTCCCCCCGGGCGCGTCCGGCTCGGGCGAGACTACGCAGCGCTCTCCGTGCGGTCAAGCCGGAAGCCGACGCGGAAGAGCTGCAGCAGCGGAGCACGACGAAGCACCTCCGCGGGCGCGAGCTCGTGCCGCTCCGCGAGCCACGCCAGTCCGCGGCTCGCGATCTGCGCCGCCTTCTCGATCGCCTTCGGCAGGGACTCCGCGTCGCCGAGCGCCAGTTTGTCGGCGACCGCCACCTGGTTCGCGAGCGACACGAACGCGAAGAACAGCGGGCGGCGCGCGTTCTCGTCGAGCTCGGCGGCGGCGCGGAAGAGGAGATGGGGGGATCCGGCCCTGCCCGGCAGATCCGGCAGCCACACCGGGAGGTGCCACTCGCCGATCGGCGGCGGCGCATCCGCCAGCAGCTCGAGCTCCTCGCGCCGCGGTGGCGCGTAGATCGCGAGCGCCTCTTCGCGCGGCGGGAAGCCCAGGTCCTGAAGCCGCCCCGTGCGCCAGCGCTGGGCGAACTCCTCGTTCTCCGGGGAGGACTCCCACGGCACCGATTGCAGCAGGCGGAAGTAGAACCAGTAGTCCTCCTCGAACAGCAGCGCGAGCAGCCGCAGCGCGAGCTGCAGGTCGTCGTCCGATTGTCGGGCCACGAGGAAGAAGACGCCGTCGATGGTCTGGCCACCGGCCGGCGACTGCCAGTTCTGGTCGTCGCCCTGCTTCAGATGCACCTCGGCGATGTCGGCGAGCCAGAGCATCAGGAGCTCGGGGTCGACCGCGTGGGCGGCGCGCAGCAGCGTCTCGTCCCCGCCCTCCGCCAGTGCGGCCAGCCACTCGCCGAGCTTCCCCCGATCCGGCAGCTCGCCGCTCCACGCGTCGAGGTCGACACATGTCTGCACCTGCTCGTCGGTCGCGTGGGCGAGGATCCAGCCGGCGTCGGCGAGCCCGAGCGCCTTGACCGTGAAGACCAGCTCGGCCTCGGGCAGCGCGGGGATCAGGCGCTCCGGCGCCTGCGCCAGCTCGAGCAGCTCCGCGCGCCGCGCCACCGGCGCCTCGCAGACCAACGCGACCTGCGAGTCGAGCGGCAGCTCGTCGAGGGCGCGGCGGGCGGCCGGGCGGTCCTTGCGCGCCAGCGCGAGCACGCGGCGCGCGTCGACGGGGAGGTCGGGCGGCTCGGGCATGCGCGCGGAGCTTAGCGCCGCGCGCCCTCCACGAGGGGCACGAAGGCGCAGCCGCCGAGCGCCTCCCGACCGAGCGACCCGTCGGCGCGGCGGCGCAGTCGCACCAGCTCCTGCAGCCCGGGCGGGCCGACGGGTGCCAGCAGCCGGCCACCCGGAGCGAGCTGCTCGGCGAGCGCCGGGGGGATGCGCGGCACCGCGGCTGCGACCACGATTCCGTCGAAGCGGAGGCGACCGGGGAATCCGCGCCAGGCGTCGCCGATCACCAGCTCGACCGAGGCGGTGATCCCGCGGTCGGCGCGCAGGCTCGCGCGCGCGCGATGCGCGAGCGCGGCCCGGAGCTCGATCCCGAAGACGCGCCGCACCAGACGCCCGAGCACCGCGGCCTGGTATCCGCTCCCGGTGCCGACGTCGAGCACGGTGTCGCCGGGCTGCGGCTCGAGCGCCGCGGTCATCAGGGCGACCAGCGTCGGCTGCGAGATCGTCGCGCCCTCGGCCAGCGGGAGCGCGCGATCGTCCCACGCCGAGGCCCGGCAGCTCTCGGCGACGTAGAGCTCGCGCGGCACGTCGAGGAGCGCGTCGCAGATCCGCGGGTCGCCCACCCGGGCGCGCACCGCTCGTCCCAGCGCCTCGCGCGAGTCCTCGGCGGACACCGGCCGATGGTACCATCCCGCGCTTCGTCGCTGGCTCGGGGAGGACGGCGCCTTGCTGTGGCGGACGTGGAGTTTCGTTTCGGGTCTGCCGATGGGCGCCCTCGCTGGCCTCGTCCTGCTCCGCGCGCCGAGCCCGCTCGCGCTCGCCTGGTGCGCGGCGGCCGGAGGCGTCGCGCTCGTCGTCGCCGTCTCCCTGCTGGCGCGCTGGCGCGACGACGAGACCGAGCGCCCGCGCCACCTGGCCGCGGCCTCGAGCGCAGGGTGGACGGCGCTCCCTGCGGCGGGCGCCGTGGTGGCCGGCTTCGGTCCGGGAGCCTGGCTCTATCTGGCGGCGGTGCTGGCGGCGCTCTGCGTCGCGCTGCTGGCGGGCGCGCGCTCGATCGGCGGCGCCGGCGGCCCGCTGCGCTGGCTCGTGCGTGCGCTGGTCGCGGCCGTGCTCGGAGCGATCGCGGCCCCGCTCCTCGGCGCTGCGGCCGCGGCGGCGCGCGGCTCCGGGGTGCCTCCGCTCCCGGGCACCCTTCGCAGCTTCATCTTCGACGTCGACGCCGCGGTGCCGACGCGCCCGCTGCCGATCTGCAGCGACGCGCCGGTGCACACCCGGGTGATCCTCGACCGCGGCGCGCATCCCTCCCTCTCGCCCGACGGCTCCACGCTCTGGTTCGATGCCCCCGTCGAGGCCGAGCAGGGCCGCCGGCAGATCCACCGGCTCGAGCGCTCGACCGGGCAGGTCGTGTGCTGGAGCTGTGGCGAGCCCGGCAACAACACGCGCCCCTCTGCGGGCGACTCGGGCGTCTCGCTCGTCTTCGAGAGCGATCGCGACGCGAGCTGGTGGCACCCCGACGACACCAACGTGCAGCTCGCGACGACCGGCACCGTCGCGCCGCGTCCTCCGTCGCATCAGCTCACGTTCTCGCCGGGTCCCGACGGCCACCCCGTGCTCGGACCGGGGTCCCAGGTCGTGGCGTGGTCCCGGCGCAGCGGAGGTCGCTACCAGGTCGTCGGCGCCGCGATCCGGAGCGGGCACGGGGGCGTGCTGCTCGGCCAGCCGAGCCCGCTCTTCGAGGGCGGCGCGCAGTGGGTCGCGCCGCTCGCGTGGTCGACCGACGGCAGGACGCTCGTGGTGGCGCGCGGCAACCCCTTCGCACCGCTCGCGGCGGTCGCCCTCGACCCGGCGACCGGCGCTGCGCTCGCGCTCGGCGACGACGCGGCGCCGGCCGCGAGCCTCGACGCGGACGGAGGCTGGCTCGCGCTCGCGACGGCGCGCGGCGGCCACTGGGCGGGCGCGCTCCCGGCCGGCCTCGGCTTCGCGCTCGCGCCCTGGGCCCAGGCGCTGGCGCGCAGCCAGGCGCTGCGCACGACGACCGGGCTGCGCAGCGGCCCGGCAGGCGCGGACTGGCTCGCGGGTGCGGCGCCGTCTGCGAAGATGCTGCGCCTCCCCGAGGACGTCGCCGCGTGGGGCGAGCCGACCGGCATCGCGCTCGAGCGCGACGGGAGCGGCATCGTGATCGGGCAGCGCCGCGGCGCCGACGAGGAGCGACTCGTATCGGTGTCGCTCGAGTGCGCGCAGACGGCGGCCGCCTCGAGCGCGGCGGCCGCCTCGGCCCGCTAGGTGCGCACCGCGCTCGCGCTCGCTGCGCTCGTGCTCCCCTTCGCCGTCGCCGCCGACGAGCCGCCCGCCGCCGCCGTCCTCGCCGCGCTGCCCTTCCTCGACTCGCAGCCGAATCAGGTGCTCGTCGACCTCGCCCCGCCGGGCGCCGCGCGCCCGCTCGCGCTGCTCGTCGACACGGGCGCCGCACAGAGCGTCGCCACGGCCGCCGAGGCGCGCGCGCTCGGCATCGTGGTGAATCGCAGCAAGGAGACGCCGTATCGGCGCGCCACCCGCCTCGGACGCGACCTCGAGCTGATGGTCGACACGCGCCGGAGCGACACCGGCGCGGGCGTGGAGGGCGAGCACGGATTCGTCGGCGGCCCCTTCCTCTCGAACTACGTCCTCGAGCTCGACTTCCCCCGCGCGCGCCTGCGCTTCCTCGACCCGGATCGCTATCGCGTGCCCGAGC
Source organism: Myxococcota bacterium (assembly GCA_035506135.1). GTDB lineage: Bacteria > Myxococcota_A > UBA9160 > UBA9160 > PR03 > DATJPY01. The sequence continues at coordinate 111,005 of DATJPY010000031.1, forward strand.
GGGAGCCGGGCGCGGCGACGCTCCCTGTGCGCCTCGTCGCGAGCCGGCCGCTCATCGACATCGAGATCGGGGGCGCGCGCGTGCCGGCCGTGATCGCGACCGGCGCGCAGGGAACGCTCATCGTGCCGGGCGGCTGGGCGGCCGAGGCGGGGCTCCGGGACGACGCCGAGGCGACCGCGCGGCTCGCGCTGCCGCCGGGCAGCCCGCAGCTCACGGCCGCCACCGCCGCGCGCGTGCGCATCGGTCCCTTCGAGGACGACGACGTGCCGCTCCTGGTGGCGCCCAACGGGCTCGCCGAGCAGGGTGCGCGCGGCGAGGCCCTGCTCGGCGTCGACTTCCTGAAGCGCTTCGTGATCCGCATCGACTATCCGCGCCGGCGCGTGTGGATCGCGGACGGCGGTGCGGCGGCGGACTGACCGCCACGCGGCGGCGGGTCGCGCCAGCGGTGCCGCTATCTTCCTCGCGTGATCTCGCTCGACGACATTCGCCGCGCGCTCGCCGCGCACGAGCCCGAGCAGCTCCTCGATCCCGCGCGCCCGCGCGCGGCCGTGTCGCTCGTGCTGCGCGGCGCGCCGCCGCGGCCCGAGCTCCTCTTCATCGAGCGCGCGCGCCATCCGGAGGATCCCTGGTCGGGTCACATGGCGTTCCCGGGCGGGCGCGTCGATCCCGGCGATCGCGACCCGCGCGCGGCCGCCGAGCGCGAGACGCTGGAGGAGGTCGGGCTCTCGCTGGCGGGCGCCGAGGCGCTCGGCCAGCTCGACGATCTCGAGGGACGCCACGCGGGCCGGCGCCTGCCCCTCGTGATCTCCGCCTACGTGTATCACCTCCCCGACGCGGGTCCGCTGGCGACGAACCACGAGGTCGAGGAGGCGCTCTGGGTGCCGTTGGCGGATCTCGTCGATCCTCGACACCAGGTCGAGTACCCCGTCGCGAGCGGCGGCTTTCCCGGGATCCGGGTCGGCGAGCCGGAGCCGCACGTCGTGTGGGGCCTGACCTATCGCTTCCTCGAGACCTTCCTCGCCCTGCTCGGGCGCCCGCTGCCCGACCGATGGCGCCGGTCGCTCTAGCGAGGGCCCCGGCGCGCTACGGCCCGATCAGCTTGCGCACCATCAGGCGGGTCACCCAGTCGGTGATCAGCGGAACCGCGTCGTTCTTCTTGGCGGCGATCATGTCGAGGTGCGCGTAGCCCTCGATGATGTGGACCTCCTCGTCCGCCGGAGGCGTGGCGATCGACGCGAGATAGGGCGCGAAGCTGCTCTCGAGCGGCGCCAGCCCGTTCGAGCCCCCGATGCAGAGCACCGGCACGTCGACGTGCGCGTTCTGCGTCAGCACCAGCGGCCCCTCGCTGCCGGTGGCGGCCACCGACTGCGCCACCAGCGCGCTCGAGTCCACTCCGTAGCTGCCGTCGAGGCTGGTGCGGCCGGACAGGTAGTACCACTCGATGAAGTTCATCTGCTGGAACTGGATCGCGAGGACGTCGTCGAGGCTCGTGACCTCGCGCTGGACGCCCCAGTTCTGGGGGGTCGCGCTCGGCGGCGGGCGCGGGCCGTCGTCGCGGATCGCGCATCCCGGGCTCACGTTGAACGTGTTGGGCGGACAGGTCGGGAGCGTGGGGTCGTCGAAGTCCTTCCACTGTCGGAGGTCGCTGTTCGGGCTCGCGACGTAGAACGGGGCCGGGAAGGTGGGCGATGCCTTCACGTAGAGGTTCGGTCCGTCGTCGCTGAAGCCGACCGAGGCGCGGAACGCCGTCACGGGCTGGAAGTCGTCGTCGATGAAGAAGCCGACCGCCGCGCGATTCGTGGTCGGTGACTGGAAGAGCAGCGAGAACGGCGGATTCAGGAAGAGCGACGTGCGCTGGAGGATCGAGGACTCGAGCGGCAGGTGGACGCCCGCGAGGCCCGCCATCTCGGCACCCGGCCCGAGGACGGCCGGCTCGATGCCCTGGAAGGACTCGAGGTAGACCTGGGGACCGCCCGGCGTCGCGAGGCTCGCGACCGTGCTCTGGTAGGTCGGCAGGTCCGGCGCGCTCGCGCTCGGCGCGCCTCCTCCGCCTCCCTCGAGGAGCACGATGCCGTCGATGCTGCGATAGCCCGCGTCGACGACGTTCGGGTCCGGGTCGAAGTCGTAGGCCGCGTACACGCTTGCGTAGTAGGTGCCCATCGAGTGTCCGCCGAACAGGACGAGACCCTGGGAACCGACCACCGCCCGGGCCGCGTCGACCAGCGTGCGCCAGTCGCGGAGGTAGGTATCGAGCCCCCAGTAGGCCGCGAAGCGCATGTCGTCCTGCGCGAGCTGGACGTACGAGCTCGTGCTTCCCAGTGCGTCGGGAAGCAGCGTCGGCGGATCGACCACCCCGTTCTGATTGGTATCGACCCCGTCCGACTCGGGCAGGTAGAAGAAGACGCCCTGATAGAGCGCGTCGGCCACCTGCTCCGGCGTCGTCGCGCTCTGGAGGAGCTGCTGCGCGTAGACCGATCCGCGCCGATCCTCGAGCTGGTTGGGGCGGCGATCGATCGCCCACACCTCGAGGCTGCCGTTGAACTTCGCGACGAGCTGCCTGGCGAGCGGCGAGAAGGTCTCGCCGCCGCCGAGGAAGCCCGGCACCAGGATCAGGATGGCGCGCGGCGTCGCGCCGGTCAGATAGGTGCGCAGATAGGTCACGCGGTTCAGGTTCGGGGCTCGCCCGAGGATCGCCTGCACGGCTGGGCTTGCCGCCATCTCGACGCCGGCGACACCCGAGCCCGGCGTGTGCGGCTCGACGTAGCCGGGTGCGGTCACGACCTGCTGTGCGACGAGCGAGCCGCCGGGGCCGCCCGACGGGCAGCTCGCGACGCCCATGGCGGCGGCCAGGCAGACGGGAAGTGCGGCGAGGGCCAGGCGGTTCGGCGTCATCGACCGCGCTCCCGGCGTCCACCGCGAAGGGCGGCGAGCCCGGCCGCGACGAGGAAGAGCGTCGCCGGCTCGGGGGCGGCGACCACGCGCACCGCGAGCGTCCCGGACGGCGAGTCGACGTCGAACGACGCGTCGAGGCCGACCAGCGCGGTGCCACCGCCGGAGAAGCTGGCCAGGCCCGTGACGTTCGGAATCGCGAGGTCCTGGGGACCGGAGCCGTCATCGACCTGGAGGAAGAGGGTGGGGAAGAGGAAGCTGCCGTCGGGATGCAGCACGCCGAGTCCCGCCGATGGAACCGAGGGATCGAGCGCGAAGGTCGTACCGTCGCTCGCGACCACCGAGACGTCGGTGAGCTGGAGGGTCGTGTTGGCGACGGCCGGGAGCGTGCCGATCGCGACGACCAGCGAGCCGGAGAGCGGCTCAGCGGAGCCTCCCATCGGCGTGATCGCGCTCGGCGCGACCAGCGGCAGCGTGAAGACCGAGAGCGCCGCAGCCGGGCTCGCGGCGGCGATCGCCGAGCACAGGGCGAGCCCCGCGGCGGCCCAGCCGATCCGTTCCCCGTGCGCTCCTCGCATCCGGCACCTCCACATGGATCGGCGCCCCCGGCCCTCGGCCATCGAGGGGCGCCTCCTACCAAGTGGGCGCCTGCTCGCACAGGTGGCGAAGGACGCTCAGCGCTCCTCCCGAGGCCTCGGCGCGAAGCCCCGGCAGCGCTCGACCGGGAGCGGGGGATAGCTCGGGAAGGACGGGTCGGTCTGCGCGCGCAGACAGCGCCAGAAGGCGGAGCCCCGCGCGCTCCGCTGCACGCGCGCGAGGGCGCAGAGCGAGCAGAGCCCGACGCGAGGATCCGCGCCTTCGGGCCGCTCGCTCAAGGCGCGGGCTCGACCTCGAGCGTGTGCGCGGTGCCGTCGTCGATCCAGCGCACCGACAGCACGCCGGCGCGCCAGGACCAGGCGCCCGGTGCGTCGGCCTCGGACGGTGCGGCCGGCGCGAGCCGCAGCGCGTCGAGCCAGACCGCTGTCGGGGGCGGGCAGCCGTTGAGCGCGACGCGGAGCGGGCGCGGAGCCATCGAGAGCGGTCCCTCGCGCGCGCCGAGCTCGAGGCGCAGCCGCCCGCCTGCGCGGCCGCGAAGCCGATAGGGCGTTCGCAGCTCCGCGCCGTTGCGGTACGCGGTCGTGGCGCCGTCGTCCTCGACGAGGTCGCCGGCGCCGTCCCCACCCGGGAACACCTCGAGCACGAGGGGCTCCGCCGGGACCTCCGCGGTGTGCTGCACCGGGCTCTGCGTCGGGATCACCGCGCCACCGCGCGCGAAGATCGGAATGCGCTCGAGGGGCGCCGCCACGCGTATGCTGCGCGGGCCGATCCAGCGCGCGCCGTCGTCGAGCGCGAACCAGGTGCCGGCGGGGAGATACACCTCTCGATGTCGTTCGCCCTGCGCCATCACCGGCGCCACCAGGAGGTCGCGGCCCAGCAGCCACTGGTCGTCGACGTCGGCCGCGCGCGCGTCGTCCGGATACTCGTAGAAGAGCGGCCGCCAGACCGGCGAGCCGGACGCCTCGGCCTCGCAGAAGAGCCCGTAGAGGTACGGCAGGAGCCGCATGCGGAGCTCGAGCGCGGCGCGCGCGATCGACTCGACGCGCGCGCCGAAGCGCCACGGCTCCTGGGGCCGCTTCAGCCACATCGAGTGCGTGCGCGAGAACGGGTAGAGGGCGCCGACCTGCATCCATCGCGCGAAGAGCTCGCGCGAGCAGTGGCCGGCGAAGCCGCCGATGTCGGCGCCGCAGAACGGCACGCCGGAGACCGAGAGGCCGAGCAGCATGCGCACCGAGAGACGGAGCTGCTCCCAGCGCGAGAACGTGTCGCCGGTCCACAAAGCCGCGTATCGCTGCACGCCGGCGAAGCCCGAGCGCGAGAGCACGAAGGGGCGCTGGCGCGGCGCCAGCGTCTCGAGCGCCTCGCGGGTCGCGCGGCACTCGAGGTGGCCGTAGGCGTTGCGCAGCGACTCGTGCGGCACGCTGCGCTCCGGGTCGGCCGGATCGGCCTGCACCACCGATGAGAGGTCCTGCCGCGCGAGCGGCACGATGAGCCGCCCGAGGCGCAGCTCGCGGGCCCAGCCCGCCGGCTCGTTCATGTCGTTCCAGATGCCGGCGACGCCCGCGGCGAGCAGGGCGCGATGCTGCTCGCCCCACCAGGCGCGCACGTCGGCGCGTGCGAAGTCGGGCAGCGCGGCGTCGCGCGGCCACACCTTGAGCGTGTAGGGCGTGCCGTCCGCGCGCCGCAGGAACACGTCGCGCGCGACCCCTTCGCGGAACACCGCCCAGCGCGGGTCGGCCTTCACGCCGGGATCCACGATCGCGACGGCGCGGAAGCCCTGCCCGGCGAGGTCGCCGCACAGGCCCGCCGGGTCGCGGAAGCGCCGCCGATCGAACGTGAAGACGCGGTATCCGTCCATGTGGTCGATGTCGAGATGGATCACGTCGGTCGGGATGCGCCGACGGCGCAGCTCGCGTGCCACGCGCCGCACGCGCGCGGCGCTGCCGTAGCCCCAGCGCGACTGGTGATGGCCGAGCGCCCAGCGCGGCGGCCTCGACGCGCGTCCCGTGCGCGCGGTGTAGCGCCGCAGCACGTCCGCCGGCAGCGGTCCGGGGAACAAGGTGAGGTCGATGCCGCCGTCGTCGGTCTCGATCGCGACGCGCGAGGCGTCGGCGGCGGCCACGTCGAAACGCGAGGGTGCCGTCACGTCCAGCAGGAAGCCGTCGGCGCGCGAGTCGTCGCCGGCGCGCGAGAGGCGCAGGAAGAACGGGATCGAGACGTAGAGAGGGTCGGCGTGCTCGCGTACGGGCGCGTCGCGGCAGCGCATCCGCAGCACCGAGCCCCGCTTGTCGAGAGGCCCGGTCTTCGAGCCGAAGCCGAAGAAGCGCTGCTCGGGCGAGGCGACCAGCTCGATGCGGGACGCGGCGCCCGGCCCGAAGCGGAGGTCGGCGAGACGCGCGATCTGGTGGCCTCCGCGCTCGAAGATGCGCACGCCGAACGGCCGCTCGTCCACCTCGACGCGCAGCGCTCCGTCCGGTCCGTCGAAGGCGAGCGCGAAGCCGCCGTCGCGCGGCGCGAACGCCTCCGCGTTCGACGCGCGCCATGGCTCGCGCCCGAGCACCTCGCTGCGATCGGGCGGCAGCCGGCGGCCCGCCGCAGCGCGGAGCCGCAGCGAGCCGTCGCGCGACACGTCGAGGCGGGCGACGGCATCGCCGAGATCGAGCTCGAGCGCGCCGCGCTCCGCGGTGCCGGCACCGCAAACCTGCAGGACTGCGTTCGGCGTGGCGGCGCGGCGTCGCACGCGTGCAGTCTAGCCACGCTACACTGCGAGGTCGTGGGCCGCCCCGCGCGTTTCATCGCACGCATCGAACGCGTCCTCGAGCTCGCCGAGCGCTGGCTCGAGCGCGGAGCCGGCGCGCGGCCGAGCGCCGAGCAGGTGGCGCGCACCACCGCGTTCCGCTGGGACGCGCGCGACGGCGCCGGCCGGCTGGTGCCCATCGAGGCGCCCCAGCTCTTCGACCTCGACGACCTGCTCGGCGTCGAGCGCTCCGTGTCGGAGCTCGTGCGCAACACCGAGCAGTTCGTGCGCGGGCTGCCCGCCAACCACGTGCTTCTCTACGGCGAGCGTGGCACCGGCAAGTCGTCGGCCGTGAAGGGCCTGCTCGGGCGCTTCGCCGGACAGGGACTGCGGCTGGTCGAGGTGCGCAAGAGCGATCTGCTCGAGCTGCCCGACGTGATCGCCGCGCTGCGCGGCCTGCCCTACCGCTTCCTGATCTTCTGCGACGATCTCGCCTTCGACGAAGGCGAGGCCGGCATGCGCGAGCTGAAGGCGGTGCTCGAGGGCAGCCTCGAGGCGACGCCGTCCCACGTCCGCATCGCCGCGACGAGCAACCGCAGACACCTGGTGCCGGAGCGCGTGGCCGACAACCGCGCGGCGCACCTCGACGACGCCGGCGAGCTGCACCTCGGCGAGGCGCTCGAGGAGAAGCTCGCGCTGGCGGACCGATTCGGCCTGGTGCTCGGATTCTACGGCTTCGACCAGGCCACCTACCTGCGCATCGTCGACCGCTACGCGCGCAAGGCGGGCGTCGACCTCCCGCGCGAGCGCCTGCACGCCCAGGCGCTGCGCTTCGCGCTCGACCGGAGCAGCCGCTCGGGCCGCACCGCGCACCACTTCGTCGACGACCTGGCCGGACGGCTCGCGCTGCAGACCTCCGAAGGCGGCGACGGGCGGAGCGCGCGGTGAATCCAGGCGTGGGCCTCCCGCTGCTCGGCGTCCTGGCGGTCGCCGCGCTCGTCGTCATCAACGCCTACTTCGTCGCGACCGAGTTTGCGCTGGTCGCCGTGCGGCGCAGCCAGCTCAAGCTCTGGGTCGCCGAGGGGCGGCGCGGCGCGGCCGCCGCGACCCGCGCCGTCGAGCACATCGACGATGCGATCGCGGCGACGCAGCTCGGCATCACGCTGGCCTCGATCGGTCTCGGCTGGATCGGTGAGCCGGCCCTGGCGAGGCTGATCGAGCCGGGCATCGCGGCCGCAGGGCTCGGCTCGCCCGTCTTCGTGCACACGACGGCGGGCGTTGTGGCCTTCGCGGCGATCACGTTCGTCACCGTCGTGGCCGGGGAGTTCGCCCCCAAGGCGCTGGCGCTCGACCGCCCCGGACCGGTGGCGCTGGCCTGCGCGGGACCGCTCCTGCTCTTCGGCCGCGCGCTGCGGCCGGGCCTCTACCTGATCAACGCGGCCGGCACCGCGCTCGCCGGCGCGGTCGGCGCGGGCCGCATGTCCTCGCCGCACCGGATCCACTCGCCCGAGGAGCTCTCGCTCCTGGTCGACGAGGCGCGCAGCGCGGGTGCGATCCGCGCCGACACGGGCCGTCTGCTCGGCAACGTCTTCCGGCTCTCGCGCACGCGGGTGCGCGACGTGATGATCCCGCGCGATCGGATCTTCGCGGTCGACGCGCGGCTCCCCCTCGAGGCGCTGATCGAGCGGGTGCGCGACCAGGGCTACACCCGCGTGCCGGTCTTCGACGGCAGCCTCGACCGCCCGCTCGGGGTGCTCCACACCAAGGACCTCTCGCACATCGAGGCGGACCGGCGGCTCCTGATCCTCCAGGACCTGCTGCGCCACGTCGCCGAGATGCCGCCGGAGCTCTCGGTGCTGGAGGCGCTGCGGCGCTTCCGCCGCCGCCGCGCGCACCTCGCGCTGGTGCGCGCGCCGGGCGGTCTGGTCGAGGGGCTCGTCACGCTCGAGGACGTGCTCGAGGAGATCGTCGGCGAGATCGAGGACGAGCACGACGAGCCGACCGCGGCGGCGACGGCGGAGTGAAGCTCTGCCGCGAGCTGTGCGACGAGCTCCCGGTCGTCTCCGGCGAGCGGCGCGCGGCGCTGCGCGGGCTTCCCGCCGACCGCCGGACACACGCGGCGCTGCTCGCCGAGCTCGGGTGGCTCGACGCGATCGAGTGTCAGCCGGCCCCCGCGCCGACGTGCTGCTGCTCTCCGAGATGGACTGGGTGTGGCGCGCTCGGTGCTGGAGAGGTCCGAAAACCGCCAGCCCGCGGCGCGCCGCGGCGCCATGATCCGGCGCGGGATCCGGGAGCGGATTCGCGGAGGAGAGACGGCATGGCGCGGCACATCCACTTCACCATCTCGGGGACCAGTCTCGGCAGCCTCCTCGTGGCTGCGACGGAGCGCGGCGTCTGTCGGGTGGCGTTCGGGGAGAGCGAGGCGGAGCTCGAGCGGATGCTGCGGGCGGAGCTTCCGTTCGCGGAGGTCGAGCGGGACGACGTCGGGCTGAAGCGCTGGAGCGACGCGCTCGTCGCCTACGTGGACGGCCACGCGGCGCGGCTCGACCTGCCGCTCGACGTCGCGGGGAGCCGTTTCCGCATGCGCGTCTGGGAGGCGCTGCGGGCGATCCCGCGCGGCGAGACGCAGTCGTACTCCGGTGTCGCGCGATCGATCGGGGCGCCGCGCGCGGCGCGCGCGGTGGCGCAGGCGTGCGCCACCAATCCCGCCGCCGTCGTGATCCCGTGCCACCGCGTGGTGGCGGCCGACGGCGGGCTCGGCGGCTACGCCTTCGGCCTCGAGCGCAAGCGCGCCCTGCTGACGCGAGAGGGTGCCCTCTAGAACGTCTCCTTGTAGGGCCGCAGGTCGAGCTCGAGGGTCCACGCGCTGCGATGCTGCGCGTGCAGCGCCCAGAAGGCGTCGGCGATGGCGTCGGGCGCCAGCATCCCGTCCTCGCCGCGCGCCTGCTTGAGCTGCGGGATGCGGCTGTTCAGCTGGTCGCCGTCGATCCCACCGTCGATCACGACGTGGGCCACGTGCAGTTCCTGCGGCCCGAACTCGCGCGCCATGCCCTGGGCCAGCGCGCGCAGCGCGGCCTTGGCCGAGGCGAAGGCCGTGAAGGGCGGGCGCGCGCGCAGCGACGCGGTGGCGCCGGTGAAGACGAGCGTTCCGCCGCCCGGCAGCATGCGGCGCGCCGCCTCGCGCCCGACCAGGAAGCCGCCGAAGCACGCGACCCGCCAGGTCTCCTCGAAGAAGGCGTCGTCCATCTCGAGCAGCGGCCGCATGCGGTTGTTGCCGGCGTTGTAGACCGCGATCTCGGGAGCCCCCGAGGCCCTCGCCGAGTGCGGCTTCGCGGCGTCGAAGACGCGGGCGACGTCCGCCGCCTGCGTCGTGTCGGCGACGACCCCCGTCAGCGCACCTCCCCGCGCGCGGATCTCGGCGGCCAGCGCGTCGAGCTTCGCCGGGGTGCGCCCCGCGGCGACGACGTGGAGCCCCTCGGACGCGAAGCGGCGGCACAGCGCGCCGCCGAGCCCCGCGCTCGCGCCCACGCCCACCACGATGGCCGAACCCGGCATGTCCACCTCCCGATCGGGCGCGCGGCGGGAGCTTACGGCGTCGCGGTGGAGAGTGCCGCCAGCGCGCGCAGCGGGATCCGCGCCATGCGGATGTCGCTCGGCAGGAACATGCCGAGGAGCCACGGGTAGTCGCGGTCGATGCGGCTCGTGTAGTAGTCGACCCAGAGCGAGCCGTCGCGCAGCACGGCGCCGGCGTAGGACGTGTCGCCCGCGCTCGGGAGGTCGGAGAGTCGCACCAGGCGCTCCGGCTCGACGCGGAAGATCGACGTGCGCTTGTGGGCGAGCGCGCTCCCGAGCTGCGTCAGCGGGCCGCGCGCGCCCGGCTGGTAGCGCGCGACCGCGTAGACCGTGCCGCCGTGCGAGAAGAGCACGGGCCCGTCGAGGCGCGTCACCTGGCTCCGATGCTCGGTCCAGGTCTGGTACGGCGGCTCGGAGACGGCGATCGCCGTGCAAGCGTCCGCGTGACCCACCAGCGTGTCGGCTGCCATCTCGAGCCGCGCGGTCGCGAGCAGGCGCCCGTCCCCCAGGAACTCGATCTCGGTCTCGTCGTTGGCGTCGCCGCGGTGGATCGTCGAGACCGTCGTCCAGCTGCGGCCGTCGGTCGAGCGCAGCAGGATCGACTCCCCGTGGCGATGCCAGTAGGCGGAGACGTACCAGGTCACGCCGTCACGCGTCTTCGGGCGCCAGAACAGCCAGCCCCGCGGCTCCACCGGCTCGAAGGGCGTCCAGTGCACGGCGTCGTCGCTCGTCGCCAGCACCGTGCTCTCGGGGACGGCGTAGGTGCCCGAGTTGGGCAGCGCGTAGAGGTGCAGCCGGCCGCCGATCACGGCGAGCTTCGGATCGCGGATGTCCTTGCCCGCCACCGCCAGGCTCGCGAGCGTCTCCCAGTCGCGCCCGTCCTTCGAGCGACGCACCACCAGGCGCGACTCGGGCGTCCCGAGGTGGTACGGCCTCGCGTCGTGCACGAGCAGGAGCTCGTCCCGCCACAGGATCATGTCGGTGTTGGAGTTGTGGCGGCCGTCGGCGACGACGTCCCAGCTCTCGAGCTCGAGGCGCGGGTCGACCTCGGAGTGGTTGACGGCAGGCCATGCGCGCGCGAGCCCGCCCGCGAGCGCGGCCCCCGTGCGCGCGAGCACGGCGCCGAGCGGCGACGGGCCGCCCGCCGGGCCCGCCATCAGGGCGCGAAGCAGGGCCCGCCGCTGCAGACGTCGATGACGCTGCCGGCGGGCTTCAGGAACTCGGACTTCTGCGTGCGCGCCGTTGGCTGGCTGCGCGGGCAGCTGTGCGGGTCGCCCCCGCCGTTCACGGCGCACGGCAGGAGATCCGCCCACTCCGGGTCGGTCGACGAGAGGCGCGGCGGCACGTTGTCGGTCGGGGGCGCCGGATTGCCGCTGTCCCACACGACGATCGCCGAGCCGTCGAACGGGTAGCTCGGGATCGGGTCGATCCCGTAGTAGGGCGTCACGTCGGGCACGACCTTGCCCGCGTCGAGGGCGGGCGTGTGCAGGCGCGCGCCGATGCTCCGCGCCTCGGCCTCGGTCGTGACGTTCGCGACCTGGTGATCGCCGAATGCCTCGTGCAGCAGGAGCTTCTTCGCGGGCGTCCCGGGATACGGGTCGCTGGTCAGGTGCAGGGCCTGGCCGTTCGCCTCGGTCTCCTCCCACAGCGCCTCCACCATCGACTCGAGCAGGCGCCGGTCGAGCGCGTTCTGGTAGGAGATCAGGAAGAAGGTGTTGAAGTCGTCGAAGTCGACGCTCCGCGAGAGCAGCGTGCTGAAGTTCATGCCGGGGACGCCGAGCACGGCGCGCGTGTAGTCCTGCGCGTAGCCGGCGAGTCCGCCGCCCAGGATTCCGCCCTGGCTGTTCCCGTCGTAGTAGAGGTGGCTGGTGTCGATGAGCGACTGGCCGCCGATCTGGAAGGACGGGTCGGTCGAGAAGCCCTGCGGATGGATCATCAGGCGCCCGAGCACCAGGAAGTTCAGCAGCCCCTGGTGCAGCCGCTCGGAGAGCTCCGGGAAGAGCGAGAAATCCTTCAGGATGTTGATCGCGGTGGTCTGGTCGGTCGCCTCCATTCCGCTCCAGCGCGTCCCGCAGAACACGAAGTCATGCTCGCTCGCCATGTCCTGCACGTTGCCCGCGCTGACCTCCTGCTCCGTGCCGAGGAGGCCGTGGCCGTACAGCGACGCGCGCGCGGGGAAGAGCGGCGCGGCGCCGTTGGTGGTGGCGGAGTAGGGGATGATGCAGCGGAAGTTCGCCGTGAAGAAGTCGCCGAGGTTCACCGGCAGTCCGTCCGCGCCGAGCCGCAGCCGCGAGCCGGTGACGCCGCCGTTGGTCAGGTACAGCGGTACCTGGAAGGTGCCGTCGATCTGGCGGAAGGTCCTCGAGTTGAGCGGCTGCGTCACGGTGTTGACGTGGAACGATGGCGCGGCGCCGCCGAGGATCGAGAAGGCGTCGTCGCGCATGTGCAGCATCTTGCCGGCGACGCTCTGGACGCTCTGGGTCGTGAAGTCCCACGCCAGCGCGAGGTCGCCGCGGGGGATGCCTGCCGCGGCGAGCGTCGCGAACAGCTCCTCCATGTGCGGTCGGCGCCCCTCGACGGCCGGGAGGTAGGTCGGAATGCCGTCGCGGTAGATGCGGAAGAGCCGGCTCGGCGCGATCGGCGCCCCGGAGGCATCGCGCAGGTTGCGCAGCGCGACGACGAAGCGGTGCGCGTTTGGCAGGTTCTTCCCGACGCGCAGGATCACGGCCTGCTGCGTGGGATCGTCGACGGTGGCGTCGCGCTCGGCCCAGAAGAGCTGGCGCTCGCCGCTCTGCGCGTCGATCAGCGCGATCGGAGAGGTGGGATCGAGCGAGCGCGCGAGATCTGTGATCGGCGGGGCTCCCGTCTGGGCGAGGTCGAGGTCCGCGATGTCGAAGACGAGCATCGGGCCCACGCTGAAGCCGTCGAGCGCGTTCAGGGCGGAGGGATCGACCGGCTTGTTGGCGAAGTTCGCCGGCATGGAGGCGGAGGCGAGGTGCAGCCGGCGGCCGGTCGGCGTGCTCGCGTCGGCCACCGTGAAGTAGTCGTTCGGGTACGGATAGAGGCAGCGCGTCGGGTCGAGCGGGTCGCAGCGGTCCGCGTTGGTGACGTCGACGTTCGGCTCCCAGGAGAAGGTCGACCAGGCGCTCCGCTCGAAGAAGCCGTCGCCGTCCTCGTCGAGCTGGACCAGGAGCTGGTTGCGGCCCTCGAGCAGGTCCGCGGCACCGAGAGTGCCGGTTCCGATCGCTCCGGCGAACGAGAGCTCCGACGTGACGTCGATCGAGCTTACCGGGGTCTGGTCGATCGCGCGGAAGAGCGTGACGCGCACCGCGGAGTGGGGGCCGGGCACCTGGCCGAGGTCGATCTGGACCGGGGTGCCGGACACCTGGAGCTGCGTGGCGTTCACCGGCGCGAGGATGCGCGGCGGCGGCGTACACTCGCCGGTGCCCAGGGCGAGCCCCGCGGCCACGACCAGCCCTCCGATCCGAAACACTCCGCTGCGCATCGTTCACCTCCGTTCATCCTCTTGTAGCAGCCGAGCCGGGTCGTGTGTCAATCGAAGCACCGATCCGAGCCCCGAACCCCACGGGGCACATAGTCCGCGAGATGGGCCGCGAGACGGTCCGCGAGCATGCCGCGACCGCCGCAGTCGCTACCTTGCGCCTCCGTGTCCAGCAGGACCGCGCCGCTCGTGGCCGCCGGCATCGCGGCCTGGCTGCTCGCCGCCCCCGCCCGTGCCGGAGGGCCCGAGGCGGGAAGCGCCCCCGCGGTGGCCCCTGCCGCCGCCCCCGACCCTCTCTTCGAGGCGTCCTTCGACGAGCAGATCGAGCTGCGCGTCGCCGACCCGATCGAGCCGGTCAATCGGGGCGTCTTCCGCGGAAACCGCTGGCTCGACCGCGCGCTGATCGGCCCGATCGCGCGCGTCTACGGTTGGGTGCTGCCCGGGCCGGTGAAGCGCGCGGTGCGCGGCGTGTTCGCGAACCTGAATCAGCCGGCCGTGTTCGTGAACGACATCCTGCAGTCGGAGGGAAAGCGGGCCGAGGTGGCGGGCATGCGCTTCGTCGTCAACACGACGATCGGGGTGCTCGGCATCTGGGATCCGGCGGCGCGCCTCGGGCTCCCGCCCCACGACGCCGACTTCGGTCAGACGCTCGGCAAGGCGGGCGTCGGCCCCGGGTTCTACCTGGTGATCCCCCTGCTCGGACCGAGCACGGCGCGCGACGCGGTCGGCGGGGTCTTCGACCTCCTGCTGCGGCCCGACACCTGGGTGCTCCCGTTCGCTGAGCAGATCGTTCTCGGCAGCACCCACGGCATCGCCGAGCGCGAGGCGCACGGCCGCGAGCTCGCGGCGCTCGAGCGCTCGTCGGTCGACTTCTACGCCGCGGTGCGCAGCGCCTACCTGATGGATCGCGAGGCGATGATCCGCGACGACACGCTCACCCACGCGCCGGCGGACCGCGCCGACCGCAGGTCGGCGCCGGCCGAGCAGCAAGCCAGCGCGGTACCGCTCATGTCTCCCCCTTCCCCTGCGCCTGATCGCTGATCTTCTGCTCGAGCGCCTTCATCAGCGCGGTGAAGCCGTCGCGCTTGATCACGGCGGTCCAGTCGGCCCGCCGCAGCGCCAGCTCGCTCACGGTTCCGTTCAGCAGCACGTCGATGATGCGCCACTGGCCGTCGCCCGTCTGGCGCATCCGGTAGTCGAGCGGCGTCGTCTGGCCGTTCTTCTCGACGATGCGCGAGTGGACGATCAGCGTCGAGAAGCCGCCGTCGTCGACCCCGAGCGTCTCGAAGCGCTCGCCGTCGTACGACGCGAAGCGCCCCGCATAGGTCGCGATCGCGAGCCGGGCGAGCGCCTCGGCGAGCTGCGCGCGCTGCGGCTCGTCGAGCTGCTGCCAGGTGCTGCCCACCGACTTCTCGGCCATGAAAGGGAAGTCGTAACGCGCCTCGACGACGGGGCCGATCTGGTCCCGGCGCCCCGCGAAGCCGAGCTGCTTGCCGTTCTGCATGATGCCGAGGAGCCCGCGGTTCAGCTCCTCGACGACGCTCTTCGCGGCGGCGGAGCTGGCCGGCGCGGGCTCCGCTGCCGCAGGAGCGCAGAGCGCGCCGAGCGCCGCGACGGCGAGGGCCAGGCGTCGCATCACTCCTCTCCCAGGACGAAGCTGGTGAGCGCGTCGCGACACCCTTCGGGGTTGTCGACCATGACGGAGTGGCCGGCGCGCGGAACCACCACCAGCCGACCGTGGCGCATCACCTCGTCCGCCATGCGATCCGCCACCTCGGCCGACAGCACGTCCGAAGCCGCGCCGCGGATCACGAGCGCGGGGCAGGGCAGCGCGCGCAGCGCGTCCCACATCTCGCGCCCGAGGCGCTCCTCGCGCTCGCGCGCCTCCGCCGCGCTCGCCTCGCGGCGCCGCCGGAACCAGGCGGGGTCGAGCTTCGGCTCGAAGCGCCCGTCCGCGCGCTTGCGAAGGCCGTGGTGCGCCATGCGGCGGAGGACCTCCGGGCGCGCCGCCGGATAGTTGCGCGCCAGGTCGTCGCGATACTCGGACTCGGACGCGAACGCCGGCCCGCTCGCGCCGCCCTCGAGACCGCCGCCGCGCCCCGCTCGCTGGATGTCGAGCTGGATCCGCAGCGTGCCGCGCGTGTCGAGCTCCGGCGCGGAGTCGACCAGCACCAGCCCCGCGAGGCGCTCCGGGTGTCGGCCGGCGAATCGCATCGCGACGCGGCCGCCGAACGAGTGACCGACGAGGACGAAGCGCTGGATCCCGAGCGCCTCGGTCGCCGCCTCCAGGTCCGCCACGTGGGCGTCGTAGTCGTAGCGGGCCTCCGCGTCGCGGTCGGAGTCACCGTGGCCGCGCAGGTCCAGTGCCACCGTCCTGTAGTAGGGCGCCACCGCCGGCGCGACGTCGTCCCAGACGTGTGCGTCGTTGCCGAAGCCGTGCAGCAGGAGCAGCGCGACACCGTCGCGGCTCCACTCGAGCGCGTGCAGCGAGAGGCCATCGCTGGCCGGGACGCGGATCGAGGCCGGCTCCACGCGGACACGGTAGCGGCGTGATACTCTGCACGCGACGCCATGGATCTGTCTCGCCTCGACCACGTGCCGACGGTCAAGCTGGCGATGACGACCTTCCCGCACGCCGTCGACATCGACGAGCCGCTGGCCCGAGCGCGCGAGATGATGCGCCAGCACGCGATCCACCAGCTCCCGGTCACCGAGCGGGGCGCGCTGGTCGGCGTGATCTCCGACCGCGACGTCGCGCGCGTCGCCCGCGAGCGCAGCCAGGCGGGACGCGTTCGCGACGCGTGCGTGCTCGACGCCTACGTCGTCGACCACGGCGAGCCGCTCGACCGCGTGCTGCTCCGCATGGCGCGCGATCACATCGGCGCGGCGCTCGTCGTGCGCCGGGGCAAGCTCGTCGGGATCTTCACCGTGACCGATGCCTGCCGCCTCTTCGCGGAGTGGCTGCACGTGCGGTTCTCGGGCGGCGGAGGCGACGAGGCCGCGTAGGGGCTCGGGGCCCACCCGGGGGAAGGCGTACCACCGCGTGGCGCCGGATCGGGACCCTCTGTCGCTGCGACACGATTCGTTGATCGAAGCGGTCGGGTGCGCGTATCATGAGCCCGTCCCCAGCCTGGGGGAGTCGCAGTGCGCCGCCGGACCGCCGAGGAGATCGAGGCGCTGTTGCGCGGGCAGGGCCTGTCGCTGACGCCCCAGCGGCGCGCCATCGTGCGCCATCTCGTCGAGCGGGGCGGTCACTGGACGGCTGCGGAGCTGCTCGAGGGCCTGACCGGCGACTTCCCGCTGGCCAGCCGAGCGACCGTCTACTGCACGCTCACCCTGCTTCGCGAGCTCGGCGTGGTCTCGGCCTTGCCGGGTCCCGGAGGCGAGGCGCGGTACGACGCCAACCCCGAGTCTCACCAGCACTTCCTCTGCACGCGCTGCGGACAGCTCGAGGACGTACCGCCGGCTTGGTTCCCCGTGGGAATCGATCCCGAAGCCGGCGCGCGCTTCCACATCGATCGCTTCCGGGTGGTCGCCGAGGGCGTCTGCGGCGCCTGCCAGACCAGCGGCGCCACTTAGCGAACTCGTTCTCAAACGAGATCTCACCTCTCACCCTCTGGACGGCGGTTGCAGCGAGGGGCTAGAGTCCCACCGCATGAGGTCCGACCTCGGACCTCCGATGAGTTGGCGACCTCGCGTTGGCGATCTCGCGATCCGGGCGCCGCCATCTCGGGCGCTCAGGAGGCAGCATGCAGCTCGAGCCGGTCGGGTCCGAGACGCGCGTCGATCGGGTCTTCGAGCAGCTCCGCTCCCAGATCCTCTCGGGCGCCATCCCGGCCGGGAGCCGCCTGCCCACCGAGCGCGACCTCGCCGACACGCTCGGCGTCAATCGGGGCTCGGTGCGCGAGGCGCTGAAGCGCCTCGAGTTCCTCGAGCTGGTCGAGGTCCGACACGGCCTCGGCACCTTCGTGCAGGATCTGTCCGGATCCTCCGCGCTGCAGGTCGTCGAGGCGATCCTGCGCGATCCGGCGGTGGTGACGCGCGGGCTCCTCGAGCAGCTCCTGGTGTTCCGCCGCCACATCACCCTGCACGTGGTCGAGCTGGCGGCGCGCAACCGCGACGTCGAGCAGCTCGCGCGCGCCCGCGCGCTTCTCGACGAGGAGCTGGCCGACGGTCGCGATCCGAAGCACGCGCTCGAGATCGACCTCCGCTGGAACGCGCTGCTCGGCGAGGCGACCGGCAACCTGATGTACCGGCTGGTGACGAACCTCTTCACCCGCCTCGTCGCGCGCCTCGGCCCGCTCTACTACAACGAGCAGCGCGACCACCATCGCTCCACCGAGAACCACCGCGCCATGCTGGCTGCGATCGAGCGCCGGGACGCGGCGGCCGCCGTGCGCCTGGTCGAGGAGATGCTGCGCTACAGCGAGGAGCGCATCCTCGAGGAGGTCGGGAGGCTCGAGGCCGCCGGGGTGATCCGCCGGACACCCGCGCGCCCGGACGTGCCCGGCGACGAGCCGTCGTGATCGCGCGCGAGTCGCTCCGTTGGAACGGGTGGGGCCGCCTCGGCGAGTCGATGGGCTTGTCGCGCGAGCGCGAGCAGGCGCTGCTCGCCGAGCTGGGTCGCCGGCTCGGCCGGCGGCTCACGCGCGCGCCCGAGCCGGTCGAGCTGGCGGCGATCCGGCTCCCGCCCAGCAAGCTGCCGCCCGACGCGCTCGCCCGCCTCCGCGCGGCTTGCGGCGAGGACGGGGTCCGCACCAGCGCCGCCGAACGCGTCGGGCACGCGCTCGGCAAGAGCCTTCCCGACCTGATCCGCCTGCGCACGGGCGAGGTCGATCGCTTCCCCGAGGCGGTGGTCCATCCCGCCGACGAGGGCGCCGTGGCGGCGGTGCTGCGGATCGCCGCGGAGGCGAGCCTCGCGGTGGTGCCGTTCGGGGGCGGCACCAGCGTGGTCGGGGGCGTCGAGCCGCGCTGCGCGCCGGGACAGCAGGGCGCGCTCGCGCTCGACACCACGCGCATGGATCGCCTGGTGCGCGTGGACCACGAGAGCGGAACCGCCACCTTCCAGGCCGGGGTCGACGGTCCGGCGCTCGAGGCCGCGCTCGCGGCGCAGGGGCTGACGCTCGGCCACTTCCCGCAGTCCTTCGAGCACTCGACGCTGGGCGGCTGGATCGCCACGCGCTCGGCGGGCCAGAGCTCCGACGGCTACGGCAGCATCGACGACCTGCTGGTCGCGGTGCGCATGGTGACGCCGTCGGGTGTCATCCGGACGCTCGAGGTCCCGCGCGAGGCCGCCGGCCCCGACGTGAACGAGCTCGTGCTCGGCTCCGAAGGCGTCTTTGGCGTGGTGGTCGAGGCGACGCTGCGGGTGCGCCCGGCGCCGCGCGCCCGCGAGGAACGCGGCATGCTGTTCCGCTCGTTCGCCGACGGCCTCGCCGCGGTGCGCGAGCTGCGACGGCGCGAGGTGCCGCTCTCGATGGCGCGCCTCTCGGACGCCGCCGAGACCGAGCTCTCGCTCGCGCTGCGACGCGATCCGGCGCGCCGCGTGGATCCCGCGGCGTGGGTCCTCGCGGCCGCCGAGCGCGGTGGCTACGGGCGCGGTCGATGCGCCTTCCTCTACGGGGCCGAGGGAGAGCCCGGTGGGGTGCGCGCGGCGCTGCGCGCCGCGCGCGCGGTTGGGTGGCGCTGCGGCGGGCTGCCGCTCGGGCGCGCGCCGGGGCGCTCGTGGCGGCGCGATCGCTTCCGCACCCCCTATCTGCGCGACTGGCTGCTCGACCACGGCGTCGCCGTCGACACGATGGAGACGTCGCTGCCGTGGAGCCGGCTGGCGGGCGGGCACGCATCGATCGTCCGGGGTCTCGAGACGGCGCTCGCCGCCCACGCCGGCGGCGGCCTCGCCATGGCCCATCTCTCGCACGGCTACGCCGATGGCGCGAGCCTCTACTTCACCGTCCTCTACCCGCTCGACCCGGCGCGCGCGCTGGACCAGTGGAGCGCCGTGAAGCGCGACGCGACCGAGGCGATCCTCGCGGCCGGAGGCGCCCTCTCTCACCACCACGGCGTCGGCGTCGACCACGCGCCGTGGCTCGCGCGCGAAAAGGGGCCGCTGGCGCTCGAGGCGCTGCGCGCGCTCAAGGCGGCGCTCGACCCGCGCGGCCTGATGAACCCGGGGAAGCTCCTGTGAGCGGGCACTGGACGCCGGCGGAGCGCCGCGCGGCGCTCACGCGCGCCGAGCGCGACGGCGTCGACGTGCTCGTGATCGGGGGCGGCATCACGGGAGCGGGCGTGCTGCGCGATGCCGCCTCGCGCGGGCTGCGCGCCTTGCTCGTCGACCGCAGCGATTTCGCCTCCGGGACCTCCAGCCGCTCGTCGAAGATGATCCACGGCGGCATCCGCTATCTCGCGCACGGACACTTCGGCGTGACGCGCGAGGCGTGTCGCGAGCGCGACCTGCTCGCCGCGCGCAACCCGAACCTGGTGCGGCCGCTGCCCTTCCTGTTCCCGACGTGGGAGGGCGGCAAGATCCCGCCGTGGCAGATGCGCGCGGCCCTGGTGGCGTATGCCGCGGTGGCCAACTTCCGCCGGACGGCGCGCTTCCGGATGCTCTCGCCCGACCAGGTGCTCGGCTACTCGCGCGACATCCGCGTGCAGGGGCTGCGCGCAGCCGGGCTCTACCAGGACGCGCAGGTCGACGACGCTCGCCTCGTGATGGAGGCGCTGAAGAGCGCGCGCCGACTCGGCGCAGAGGCCGCGAACCACGCCGAGCTGATCGAGTTCCAGCGCGGTCCCGAGGGCCGTCTCGGCGGTGCGCGGGTGCGCGACCGCCTCGACGGCCGCACGCTCGCGATCCGCGCGGGTGCGCTGGTCAACGCGGCCGGCCCGGGCGTGCAGCGGGTGCGCGGCATCGACCGGCCCGACACCGGCAGCGACCTGCGGCCCGCGAAGGGCGTGCACCTGGTGATCCCGCGCAGCCGCATCCACAGCCAGGGCGCTGTGACCTTCGAGGCGCGCGACGGGCGCCATCTCTTCCTGTGCCCCTTCGGCGACGTCGCGCTGATCGGCACCACCGACACGTTCACCGACGAGATCGACGAGCCGGTCGTGACGATCGAGGAGGTGCACTACCTCCTCGCCGCCGCGAACGAGGCGTTCCCGCGCGCGTGCCTCACCACCAACGACCTGCGCAGCGTGTTCGCGGGGGTGCGCCCGCTGGTGGCACCCGCGGACGCGGAGTCTCCGCCCTCCGACGTGTCGCGCGAGCACGAGATCACGCTGGCGCCGAGCGGATTGCTGAGCCTGGCGGGCGGCAAGCTCACCACCTTCCGCGCGATGGGCGAGCTCGCCGTCGATCGCGTTCTCGACCTCCTGCCTCGTGAGCGGCGGCGGACGGCGGGCCCCAGCCGGACGAAGGAGCTGGCCCTGCGCGACGACGACTTCTCGCGCGACGAGCTCGATCAGGAGCTGCGGCGGCGCTTCGCTCTCTCGCCGCGGCTGGCGGGACATCTGATCGCCACGTGGGGCGTTGCCGCGGCGGATCTGCTCGAGCAGGCAGCTCCCGAATGGCGGCGCCCGATCGGCTCCTCCCGATACCTCTACGCCGAGCTCCCGTGGGCGATCCGCACCGAGTGTCCGGCGACGCTCTGCGACCTGCTCGAGCGGCGGGTCCGGCTGGCGCTCTTCGCCGAGGGGCAGGGTCTGCCGCAGCTCGCCCGCATCGCCGAGGTGGCGGCCGAGGCCGCAGGCTGGGACGCCGAGCGCGCGCACGCCGAGAGCGCGGCGTACGCAGACGCCGTGCGCCGCCGCTACCAGATCGTGTCGAGGAGCGAGTCGAAGGACGCCGCCTGAGGCGCGCGGCGGGCCGCTACCCTTGGCCGCGTGGCGGCCCGCACCCTGGTGATCGTGAATCCGCGAAGCGCGGGCGGCGCCACGCACCGCCGCTGGGCGCCGGTCGAGCGCCGGCTGCGCGAGGCACTCGGCGCGCTCGAGGTCGAGTTCACCCGCGGTCCGCGCGATGCGGAGCGCCTCGCCCGCGAGGGCGTGCGCGCCGGCGTCGAGCTGGTGATCGCGGCGGGCGGCGACGGCACGGCCAGCGAGGTCGCCGCGGGGCTGCTCGGCGCCGGCCTCGCAGGCTACGCCGAGATCGCGCTGCTGCCGCTCGGGACGGGCGGCGACCTGCTCCGCGGTCTCGACCTCCCGCGCGACGTCGACGCGTCGATCGCGGGGATCGCGGGGGGCAAGACGCGCCGCATCGACGCCGGCCGGGCCTGGTTTCGCGACCGCGAGGGCCGTCCCGTCGAGACCTACTTCGTCAACATCGCGAGCCTCGGCGTCTCGGGACTGGTGACGGACCTGGTGAACCGCGCGCCCAAGCAGCTCGGCGGGCGCGTCTCGTTCTTCGTCGGCACGCTTCGAGCGCTCGCGCGCTGGCGGGCGGCGCCCGTCGCGCTGCGCGTCGACGGTGAGCTGCTGCACGACGGCCCCCTGCACCTCGCGGTGGTGGCCAACGGCCCCTGCTTCGGCGGCGGCATGCGGGTCGCCCCCGACGCGCGGCCGGACGACGGCCTCTTCGACGTGATCGTCCTGCGCGGCGCCTCGAAGCCGCGCCTGCTCAGCAAGTTTCCGCTGATCTACCGCGGGGCGCACCTGGATCTGCCCGAGGTGATCGTCCGCCGCGGCACGCGCATCGAGGCGGAGGCCGGCGGCGAGGTCTGGCTCGAGATCGATGGCGAGCCGCTCGGCTGCCTGCCCGCGCGCTTCGAGCTGCTGCCCGGCGCGCTCGTGCTGCGCGGCGCGGAGGCGTGACGGCGCTCTTCCGGGAGATCCGCGCCGCGTGCGCCGAGGTGGTCGAGCGCGCCCGCTTCGTGCGGCTGGATCCGGCGCCGCTCGAGGCTCTCGCGCTCGCTCTCGCCGCGGAGCGCGCGGCGCCGCCCGCCTACGACCCGACCACGCACCACCGCGGCACGCAGGCCTCGACGCTCGCCTACGTGCTCACGCTCGATGCGATCAACTTCGGCTCGGGCTGGTTCCCTCGCCTGCGCAAGCGGGCCGGCCGCTCCGGCTACTACGCGATCGCGATGGGGCTCAAGGACCGCTTCGACGACGAGGGGGCGTGGCACGCCGCCGAGCTCGCCGAGCTCGGCGGTGCGGAGGTTGCGCGCGTGCTCGGGCAGGACGCCGCGGATCCGGAGGTCGCCGAGCTGATGGATCTCTATGCGCGCGCGCTCAACCAGCTCGGCGAGCTCCTGCTGTCGCGCTTCGGCGGCCGCTTCGAGGCGCTGGTGGACGAGGCCGCGGGGTCCGCGGAGCAGCTCGTCGCGGTGCTGGCCTGCATGCCGTTCTACCGCGACGTCGCCCGCTACGACGGCGCGACGCCGGGATTCTGCGTGCCGTTCTACAAGCGCGCGCAGATCACGGCCGCCGACCTCGCGCTCGCCTTCGACGCGACGGGACCCGGGCGCTTCGACGACCTCGACCAGCTCACCGCCTTCGCCGACAACCTGGTCCCGCACGTGCTCCGGATGGAGGGTGCGCTCCGCTTCGACCCGCAGCTCGAGGCGCGCATCGAGGCGGGCGCGCTGCTTCCGGCCGGCTCGCCGGAGGAGGTCGAGATCCGCGCGGCCGGGATCCACGCGGTCGAGCGGCTGGTCGACGCGTGCGCGCGCGCCGGCATGCCCACCACGGCGCGCGAGCTCGACTTCGCACTCTGGCATCGCGGGCAGAGGCCGGAGATGAAGGCGCGCCCGCGCCACCGCACCCGCTGCGTCTGGTACTGAGCGGCCCCGCCTCCTCCGAGGCACTGTGGTCGCCTGGCGTATCGGCCAGCGCCCGCGGAGCGGGCGCGCGCAGCGAGGCGGAGTCTTCGGAGCCGAGCGAAGTCAACAGCCGACGAGCTTCAGCAGTCGCGCCGCCAGGCGCGGCGCCGCGCCGGAGTCCTCGTGCTTGAAGAAGACGAAGGCCTCCTGCCAGGGCTGTGCCGCGATCTCTCCCGCCCACGCGCGCAGCGCGCCGTCGTCGTAGTCGGCGGCGCGCAGCCGCAAGTACCCGAATGGCGCCGTTGCGACCAGCGGGACGCGCTTCTCCGACTCGTCGAAGTCGGCGCCGCACAGGGCGGTGTCGGATGCGCGGAGCGCGGCGAAGACCTCGTCGTCGAGCCACGACGCGTGGCGGAACTCGACGGCGGCGCGGCGCCCGGGCGGCACCGCGGCGAGGAGCTCGCGCAGCCGGACGACGTCCTTCCGCAGCCAGGGGGGGAGCTGGAAGAGGACGGGGCCGAGCCGCTCGCCGAGCGCCTCCGCCGTGCGGAAGAGGTGCGCGACCGCCTCTGGATCGAACGCGAAGCCCTTGGCGTGGGAGATGCGGCGCGGCGCCTTCAGCGCGAAGCGGAACGAGTCGGGCACCTGGGCCGCCCAGCCGGCGAGCACCGCCGCCTTCGGCATGCGGTAGAAGGTGTTGTTGATCTCGACCGCGCGGAGCCGCTCCGAGTAGAAGGCGAGGCGCCGGGCGGCGGGCAGGTCGTCCGGGTAGAACGAGCCCGACCACTCGTCGTAGGAGAAGCCGCTGGAGCCGACCCACCATCGCAACCGCTCACTCCTCCTTCCACGCCGGCCCGCGCTCGGCGCGCATGGACGCCTCCCAGTGCTGGCCGTCGAAGCGGGTGAGCGGGAGCGCGTCGACGTCGACGCCGTCGAGACAGCGGGCGTTCACCGTGATCTTGTCCGGATCCGAGCGCGGAACGCGGAACGGCGAGATGCCGCAGGTCGGACAGAAGCGATTCTCCGCCTTGCCGGTCAGGAAGCGGTAGGTGGTCCAGTCGCCGGGCCGGCTCAGGAGCCGCAGCCGGCTCGGCTCGACCGTCCAGTGCCGGAACCCGGTCCGCCTGCAGATCGAGCAGCTGCAGGCCATCACGCTCTCGAGGGTGCCCTCCACCTCGAAGCGGATCCTGCCGCAGTGACAGCCTCCCGTGTAGGTCGCCATCGGCGCCCCCCAAGGCTCAAGCGGCGACGATGTCGAGCAGCTCGCCGAGGTTCGAGATCACGTGCCGCGCCGGGGGCGCGTCGGATGGCGGCGGGTCGCCGATCAGCACGCTCGTCATGCCGAGCGCGTTCGCGCCGGCCACGTCGTGCCACGGCGAGTCGCCGACGAAGACCACCTCGTCGGGCGGCGGCGTGCCGGCCTTCTCGAGCGCGAGGCGGAAGATGCCCGGATGCGGCTTGCAGGACCGCGCCTCTTCGCTGGTGGTGATGGCGTCGACATGCTCGCCGAGGCCGATGCGCGACCAGATCGCCTCGAGCTGGTCGTTGTCGATGTTGCTCACGATCTGGACGTGGAGGCCGCGAGCCCGCAGCGCCGCCAGGGTGGCGGCGGCGTCCTCGCGCGGCGCCACCTCCGGCTCGCCGAGCACGCGGCCCTCCGAGAAGCGGACGTCCGGGTCCTCGGGCCCTGCGTCGACGCCGAGGCTGCGAAGGAAGCGCACGTGCGCCTCCGTGAAGAGGTCGCGGTGGAGGTAGAAGGGGCGCGCCGTCCAGCTCGCCATCGTGGTGCCCATGGCGACGCGGTAGGCGTGCCGCAGCTCGTCGAGCGGTGCGCCGACGCCGCGCCCGCGCGCCATGTCCTCCAGCACCCGGTCGAAGTGCGAGTTGATGCTCCGGTAGCTGAACAGCGTACCGCCCAGATCGAAGAAGACCGCCCGGTGTCGCACGGCCGGCGAGGATAGCCGAGCGCGCCCGTCCGCCGCGCGCCGGCGGCGCCGATGAATTGACAGGCGAGCCCGCTCGTCTATGCTCCGCCGCTCTCGTCGGGACCCCCCGGCACCCCTTCCGCCGATCCCGGCGAATCATCTCGGGATCCCGTTCCGCCCGAGGCAGGATGCAGCATGCTGTCGCTCGAAGACATCGAGGCCGGCTCGCGCGTGACCCATAGGAACACCGGGCTGCGCTACACGGTCGCCGACCTGGGCGCGGACGAGGTGCTGCTCTCGCCCGACAACGCCGACCACCAGGACCTGCTGGTCAAGATCGACCTGTTCCGGCAGGAGTTCGTGGCGAGCGACCGCTACA
The DNA here is from genome assembly GCA_035506135.1 of Myxococcota bacterium. GTDB lineage: Bacteria > Myxococcota_A > UBA9160 > UBA9160 > PR03 > DATJPY01. The sequence goes on from DATJPY010000031.1 coordinate 136,359, forward strand.
GCGGGCCGCGCGGCCGCGCGCGACCGCGCGGGCGCCGTCCGGGCACCGCGCAGGTGGCGAGCGGCCCGAAGGCGCGCGGCCGGATCAAGAAGATGGTGCGCGACCGCGGCTTCGGCTTCATCCGCGGCGACGACGGCAAGGAAGTGTTCTTCCACCGCTCGGGCCTGAACGCGGGCGACTACGACGGGCTCAACGAGGGCGACGCCGTCGAGTACGTGATCCAGGAAGGGCCGCGCGGCGCCCGCGCCGAGAACGTGCGCGCGCTGACCGAGTCGGGCGCCGCATAGTCACCGCGGCGTTGCGTCGGGCAGGCCGCCGTCGACCGGAAGCGTCGCGCCCGTGGTCGGCGTCTGGCGGGTCGCGAAGAAGAGCACCGCCGCCGCGACGTGATCGGCGCGGATGCGCGCGCGCAGCAGGTTCCGGTCGCGGTAGTACTCCTCGAGGCCGCGCTCGTCGAGGCCGCGCGCCTTCATCCGCGCGGGTCCGACCTCCTGCCACAGGCCCGACCGGCGCGCGCCGTCGCCGAAGACGGCATCCGGCGCGACCATGTTGACGCGCACGCCGAGCGGTGCGAGCTCGAGGCTCGCGATGCGCGCGAGCTGGTGCGAGGCGGCCTTGGTGGCGCTGTAGGCCCCGAAGCTCGCGCCGGGCGCGAAGACGTTCTTGGTCGAGACGAGGACCACGTCGCCGCCGGTTCCCTGCACCGCGAAGTGGCGCGCCGCCTCGGCGAGGGGCAGCAGCGTGCCCTCGACGTTGACGCGCTCGAGGCGCCGGAACGCCTCGAGCGAGAGTTCCGCCAGGGGCGCCACGTGCGCCACGCCCGCGTTCACGACCAGGAGGTCGACGCCGCCCCAGGCCCGCGACACCTCGGCGAAGCCCGCCGCTACCGACTCCGGGTCGGCGACGTCGATCGGCACGCCGATCACCCGCCCGCCGGCCTCCGCCGAGAGCTCCCGTACCAGCGCGTCGAGGCGCTCGCCCGCGAGGTCGGTCACCGCCACGTGGCAGCCCTCGCGCAGGAGGCCGCGCGCGATGCCGCCGCCGATCGCTCCGGCCGCGCCGGTCACGAGGGCGACCTCGGCCGCGAGGCGGCCCGCCGGCGGGCGGGCGAGCTTTGCCTGCTGCAGCGCGTAGTACTCCATCTCGAAGAGCTCGCGCTCGGGCAGCCCCTGGTAGCGGCCGCCCGTGGCGGCGACGCGCGCCTTCACCGCGAGCGTCTGGCGCGTGATGTCGCGCGCCACGTCGGCCGACCCGGCGTCCTCGCCCGCGCAGACCGCGCCGAGACCCGGCAGCAGCACCACGCGCGGGCGCGGGTCGGCGGGCGCGATGCCCGGCGCCAGCTCCGCCCGGTGTCGATCGACGTAGGCGGCGTAGCCGCTCGTGTAGCCGTCGATCGCCGCTCGGAGCTGCTCGCGCACGCGCGCCGCGTCACCCCAGGCCGGGGCGTCGACGAAGAGCGGCAGCGCCTTGGTGCGGATCAGGTGGTCCGAGGTCAGGGTCGGGGTGAGCGCGAGCTCGCGCGCGCCCTCGGCGTCGACGAAGTCGAGCACCGCCGGCTCGACGAGCGCGCGCAGCACGACCCGCCGGAACGGCCGGTCGGCGTCGCCGCTCGGCGCCGCGAGGAGCCCGCGTAGCACCGGCGCGACGGTGGCGAGCCGCTCGCGCGCCCGCGCCAGCGGCGTCGGCGATGCGGGCAGCGGGCGGCGCGCGTGCGCCTCGAGCCAGCGCTCGGCCGCGCCCACCGCGTCGATCATGCGCTCGTACGACTCGCGCGCCGTGTCGCCCCAGGTGATCACACCGTGGTGCATCAGCACGAGCGCGCTCGCGTCGGGTCGCGCGTCGAAGGCGGCGGCCGCCGCCTTGGCCAGCGCGAACCCCGCCTTCGCGTAGGGGAGGACCACCGCGCCGGGGCCGAGCGCCTCGCGCACGCACGCCTCGCCGCCCTCGCGATTCGTCAGCGCCAGGATGGCGTCCGCGTGGGTGTGGTCGACGACGCGCTTCGGGATCCACGCGTGCACCAGCGTCTCGATCGAAGGGGTCGGCGCGCGGTGGTCGAAGAGGTGCGTTCGAAGCTCGTTCAACATCGCGGCGTCGGAGAGCTCCTCGAGCGCGCGGAGCCGGAGCAGCCAGCCGAGGTCGAGGGCCGGGAGCCCCTCCGGCTCGAGCGTTGCGAGATCGTGTCCCGACGCCTTCACGAAGAGCGCGGCCAGCGCCTCGCCGAGCGCGTTCTCCGCGCTTCCCTTCTGCGACGTGTTGCCGCCGCCGTGCAGCACGAGGCTCGGGTCGGCGCCGAGCAGGCGGCTCGTGTAGAGCCGCGGCCCGCGCTCGGCGCCGAAGCGCGCGGCCAGCGCGGCGGCCTCGGCATCCGACCAGCGGCTGCGCATGCGGGGCGGGCTCTAGCTAGCGCCGCTGCGCGAGGTCGCGGAAGTACTGGTAGGCGACGTCCGGCTTCTCGTTGTCGTGCACGACCTTCCGCACGGCCTGGATCATCGCGATCGGCGCCTCGGACTGGAAGATGTTGCGGCCCATGTCGACGCCCGCCGCGCCCTGCTGGACCGCGTCGTACGCCATCTGCAGGGCGTCGCGCTCCGGCAGCTTCTTGCCGCCCGCGATGACGATGGGAATCGGGCAGGATGCGGTCACCGTCTCGAAGTCCTGCTCCACGAAGTAGGTCTTCACGTAGCTGGCGCCGAGCTCCGCGCAGATCCGGCACGCGAGCCGCATGTAGCGCGCGTCGCGCACCATCTCGCGGCCCACGGCGGTGACGGCGAGCGTCGCGATGCCGGCGGCGTTGCCGAGGTCGACGAGCCGGGTCAGGTTGTGCACGGACTTCGTCTCGTGCTCCCCGCCGATGAAGACCTGCACGGCCATTGCCGCGACGTTCAGCCGCACGGCCTCGTCGATCGAGATGGCGAGCTCTTCGTTCGAGAGCTCCTTCAGGATCGAGGGGCCGCCGCTGGCGCGGATCACGACGCCCTTCGGGAAGGTCGGGGGAATGACCGAGCGCAGGATCCCGCGCGTACACATCAGCGTGTCCGCGTAGGGGAGCAGCGGCACGATGCTGAGATCCACCCGCTCGAGGCCCGTGGTCGGCCCCTGGAAGTAGCCGTGGTCGATCGCCAGCATGACGGTCCGCCCCGAGCCGGGGTCGAAGATCCGCGACAGCCGGTTCTTGAGCCCCCAGTCGAGCGCGCCGCAGCCCTTCAGGAAGAAGCCCTCGTTCTTCTGGGCGACGCCGGGCTGGAAGTCCCTGGTGTCGCGCGCGTCGGCTTCGGGCATGGGGCGGCTCCTCGCGGCGGATTCTAGCCGTCGCGGTCGTAGCGCTGCACGATGGGCAGCCGGCGGCCGCTGCCGAAGGCCTTGCGCGACGTGCGCAGCACCAGCGGCGACTGGCGGCGCTTGTACTCGTTGCCGTCCAGCCGGCGCACGATCTGTCGCACCAGCTCGCGGTCGGCGCCGGCCGGAGGATCGATCGAGTCGGCGCCCAGCCCGCCCTCGATCGCCTGCTCGAGCACCGCGTCGAGCACCGGGTAGGGCGGCAGGTCGTCCTCGTCGAGCTGCCCGGGCGCCAGCTCCGCCGACGGGGGCTTCGCGATCGTGTGCTCCGGGATGCGCTCGCCGGCGCGGTTGGCGTGCCGCGCGAGCGCGTACACGTCGCGCTTGTAGACATCGCCGAGCACCGCGATCCCGCCGACCGTGTCGCCGTAGAGCGTGCAATAGCCGATCGAGAGCTCGCTCTTGTTGCCGGTCGCGAGCACGAGGCGCCGCTCGGCGTTCGACACCGCCATCAGCACGGCGCCGCGGATGCGCGACTGGATGTTCTGCTGCGCGAGACCGTAGTCGTCGCGGCGGCCGAGGAGCGAGCCGAAGACCTCGAGGTAGCGCTCGTAGATGGGCCGGATGTCGACCATCCGCGTCTCGATCCCGAGGTGGCGGCCGAGCGCCAGCGCGTCGTCGATGCTGTGCGGGGAGGAGAAGGGCCCGGGCATCAGCACGCCGAGCACGCGGTCGGGCCCGAGTGCCAGCGCCGCGAGGTGCGCGGTCACCGCCGAGTCGACGCCGCCCGAGAGCCCGATCACCGCGCCCGGCGGGAGCGACTGCTTTCGGAAGTAGTCGCGGATCCCCAGCACCAGGCCCGCCTCGAGCTGCGCCGCGCCCGTCGGCTCCGCGACGCCCTCGGGCGCCAGCGAGAGGGACGGCGCGTCGAGGTCGACGCACTCCAGCGCGGGCTCGAAGAGCGGGAGGCTGGCGCGGATCCGGCCTCCGGCGTCGACGAGGAACGAGCCGCCGTCGAAGACGAGCTCGTCGTTGCCGCCGACCTGGTTCGCGAATGCGATCGGGACCCGGTGGCGCCGCGCCAGCGCGGCAAACATCTCGCGCCGCTCGCGCGGCTTGCCGACGTGCCACGGCGACGCCGAGAGGTTCAGGACCAGGCATACACCCTGGCGCGACAGCTCGCCGGTGGGATCGACGTCGTAGGGGATGCGCTCGGTCCAGCCGTCCTCGCACACGGTGAGGCCGAGCGAGGCGCCGCCGAGCTCGATGGGCGCGCGCGTTCGCGCCGGTGCGAAGTAGCGGTTCTCGTCAAAGACGTCGTAGGTCGGGAGCAGCGTCTTGGCCTGGTGCGCGGCGCGGCGGCCGCCCGCGAGCAGCACGGCCGCGTTCTGCAGGCGCTTTCCGCCGTGGGGCTCGCAGGGCAGCACGGCGCCGAGCGCGATCGCGATCCGCCGCGAGGCGGGCGCCAGCGCCTCGAGCTCGCGCAGCTGGTCCTCGACGAAGCCGCGCCGCTCGAGCAGGTCCATCGGCGGATAGCCGGTGAGGGCCATCTCCGGGAACACCACCAGCTCGGCGCCCGCGGCCGCCGCCTTGGCCGCGGCCTCCTCGACCAGGCGCCGGTTTCCGGCCAGATCGCCGATGGTCGGGTTGAGCTGCGCCAGCGCGATCCGCACGCGCGGAGGATAACCGAGGCCGCTTCCGGTGATAGCATGCGCGCATGGCGGAGATCATCGGGCCGACCTCGAGCTTCTACGTGTCGCAGCGGCTGCGGCTGCACTACGTCGACTGGGGCAACGAGCAGGCGCCGCTGCTCGTGCTGGTGCACGGCGGACGCGATCACGCGCGCAACTGGGACTGGGTTGCGCGCGCGCTGCGCCCCGACTGGCACGTGGTCGCCCCCGACCTGCGGGGGCACGGCGACAGCGCCTGGGCGCTGGGCGGCATGTACGCCGTGGCAGACTTCGTGCTCGACATCGACAACCTGATCGAGGCGCTCGGGCCGCGCCCCGTCGTGCTGATCGGCCACTCGCTCGGGGGTGCGATCGCGCTCATGTACACCGGGATCCACCCCGAGCGGGTGCAGCGGCTGGTCGCGATCGAGGGCCTGGGCCCGCCGCCCGCCATGATCGAGCGCCTGCGCGGCCGCCCGCCCTGGGAGCGCATGCAGAGCTGGCTCAAGCAGATGCGCGAGCTCGCGGCGCGCCAGCCTCGCCGCTATCCGACCATCGAGGCCGCCGCGGCGCGCATGCGCGAGGAGAACTCCTTCCTCTCGGAGGCGCAGGCGCGCCACCTGACGCTGCACGGCGTCACCCGCAACGAGGACGGCACCTTCTCCTGGAAGTTCGACAACTACGTGCGCTCGTTCGCGCCGTATCGCTTCGACGTCGACGACATGCGCGCACTCTGGGAGCGCATCGAGTGTCCGACGCTGCTGGTGCGCGGCGGCGACTCGTGGGCGGGCGATCCGGTGAAGGACGGGCGCATCGCGCCGTTCCAGAAGGCGCGCGCCGTGACCATCCCGGGCGCCGGCCACTGGGTGCACCACGACCAGCTCGAGGCGTTCCTGGCCGCGGTGCGTGAGTTCCTGTCGGACTGAGCGCGCCGATCGTCAGGGGTAGTACACGTACACGGCGTCGGCGATGCAGGCGGGCTTGCCGCCGCCCTCGACCTCGAAGACGAGGTTGAGGATCACGCGCGCGCCGCCCCCGGGCATGTCTCGCACGTCCTTGAGCTCGCCGACCAGGCGCACGCGCGCGCCCGCGGGCACCGGCGCGGGCAGCCGCATCTTCTCGAGGCCGTAGTTCACCGCGAGCCGAACTCCGTCGACGCGCACGATCTGCGGCAGCAGGGCGGGCGCCAGCGCGATGGTCAGGTAGCCGTGCGCGATCGGGCCCTTGAAGGGCGACTCGCGCCGCGCGCGCTCGACGTCGACGTGGATCCACTGGTGATCCCCCGTCGCGTCGGCGAAGGCGTCGATCTGCGCCTGCGACACGGTCACCCAGTCGGAGGCGCCGAGCTTCTTCCCGACGAAGGTCTTGAGCGCGGCGACGCTCGGAACGACGGTGGGCTCGGGCATCGGAGCTCCCAGAGGCACGCGGAACGTAACACACGGCGGCGGCCGGGCTATGTGCGCAGTCACCTTCATGTCTATACTGGCGGCCATCGGAGGAGGGCTCGCCGTGCGTCCCATCCGCGCGTTCCTCTTGAGCCTCGCAATCGCGGCCGCCGCCGGCTTCTGGCTCGCGGGCCCGGTGCTGTATCGGAGCTTCATCGGCCTCGACCCGAGCGCCTTCCCCGCCGGCACGCTGCTCGATGGGATCGGCCGTGCGCTGCTCCCGAGCCTCGGCTTCTCGATGGCGGGCGTCGTGCTCGTGATCGCGATGCTGCTCGCGATCGCCGCGGCGAGCTTCGCGTTCGTGCGTCGCGCGAGCCGCTCCCAGGTCGACCCGTCGCGGCGGAGCTTCCTGACGGGCGCGGCATCCGGCGCCGGCGCCGCGGTCGCCGCCAGCGCCGCGGGCGGTGCGCTCATGATGGCGCGCGCCTTCTACGGGGTCGGCAACGAGGGCCGCGGCTGGCGCCCGCAGGCGACCGAGATCTTCGGCGCCAAGGTGGAGAACACGAGTCCCACCTGGCCCGACGCGTGGAAGGGCTCGCGCGTGCGCGCCTACCGGCGCCTCGGGCGCACGGGGGTGGAGGTCTCCGACATCTCGCTCGGCACCGGCGCGCTCCAGGGCGCGAAGGGCGAGTCGATCGTGCGCGAGGCGATCGAGCGCGGTGTCACCTACATCGACACCGCGCCGGACTACTCGGGCGCGGGCAGCGAGAACGCGATCGGCCGCGCCATCCAGGGCCAGCGCGACCGCCTGTTCATCGCGACCAAGTTCTGCACGCCGCAGGGCCACCTGCCGCCCGGGACGCCGGTCGCGCGCTACAAGCAGGTGCTCGAGGACAGCCTGAAGCGCCTCGGCACCGACCACGTCGACCTCGCGCACGTGCACTCCTGCGACGAGATCGACCGGCTGATGGATCCCAACATGCACGAGGCGTTCGACCAGCTCAAGGCCGAGGGCAAGGTGCGCTTCCTCGGCTTCTCGTCGCACACGCCGAACCTGGTCCAGGTGGCGAGCCGCGCGATCGAGTCGAACCGCTTCGACGTGATGATGCTCGCCTACCATCACGGCATCTGGCCGAGCCTCGGCGACGTGATCGCGCGCGCGCGGCGCGAGCGCGACATGGGCGTGGTGGCGATGAAGACGCTGAAGGGTGCGCGGCACAACGGGCTCGCCGGCTTCCGCGAGTCCGCCGGCGCCTACAGCCAGGCCGCCTTCCGCTGGGTGCTCTCGAATCCCGAGGTCTCGTGCCTCGTGGTCTCCTTCTACGAGCCGCAGCACGTCGACGAGTACCTGTTCGCGTCGGGAAGCGAGCCCAGCGCGCGGGACCACGCGCTGCTGCGCCGCTACGACGAGGTGATCGCGGGGAGCTACTGCCCGCCGCACTGCGGCGCCTGCCTCGACCACTGCCCGGAGCAGCTCGCGATCCACGACGTCTTCCGCTTCCGCATGTACTTCGAAGACTACGGCTGGGAGAAGCGCGGGATGGCGCAGTACGGAGCGCTCGGCAAGAACGCCTCCGTCTGCGCCGGCTGTGCGGCGCCGTGCCTCGGCCAATGCCCCGCCGGGATCGCGATCCAGGACCGCATGATCGAGTCGCACGAGCTGCTGCGCCTGGCATGAGCGACGACCGGGCGAATCGACGCATAATGGTGTACGGTGCGACCGGCTTCACCGGCCGCCTGGTCGTCGACGAGGCGCGGCGCCGCGGTCTCGAGCCGGTGCTCGGCGGCCGCAACCGCCGGTCGCTCGACGAGCTGGCCGACGCGGTGGGCGGTGCCGAGGTGCGCGCGGCGGACGCGGCGCGGCCGGCGACGCTCGGTGGCCTCTTCGACGGCGTCGGCGCGGTGATCAACTGCGCCGGGCCCTTCGCGCGGCTGGGCGAGCCGGTGCTGCGCGCGGCGATCGACGCCGGCGCGCACTATCTCGACACCACCGGCGAGCAGCTCTGGATGGCGCGCATGATGGACCTCCACAGCGCGGACGCGGAGCGCGCCGGGGTGACGGCGATCCTGGCCCACGCCTTCGAGTACGCGATCGGCGACTGCGCCGCGCGCATCGCCGTCGAGGAGACGCCAGGCGCCGAGACGGTCGAGGTCGTGAACCGGGTCGAAGGCTTCGGGACGAGCCGCGGCACCAAGAAGTCGGCGCTCGACGTGCTCGGCAAGCCCTCGCTGGCGGTGGTGAACGGCCGGCGCCGCGAGGAGGTGCCCTTCGCCCACCGCGCGCGCGTCCGCTTCCCCGACGAGGACGAGGACCACGTGGCGCTCTCCTTCCCCGGCGGCGAGGTGCTCTCGGTGCCCGGCTTCGCGCCGAGCGTGCGCGCCGTGCGCACCTACCTGGTGGTGCCGGCCGCGGCCGCCGCTCTGCTGCCCGCGTTGGCGCGAGCGGCGGGGGCGCTCGTGCGCGGTCCGCTGCGCGGCCTGATCGAGCGCCGCATCGACCGCGCGGCCTTCGGGCCCGGCGACGAGCGGCGCGACCAGCCCTGGTGGGTGCAGGCGCGGGTGCGCGCCGCCGGCGGTCGCGGCGTTCGGGTCACGGCGAGCGGCTACGACAGCTACGGCATCACCGCGGTGATCGCGGTGCTCGGCGCGCAGTGGCTGCTCGAGGGGCGGGCGAAGCGCGCGGGCGTCGTGACGACGGCGGCGGCCTTCGACCCGCGCGCCCTCCTCGACGCGCTCGCCGCATCGGGCGTCGCCTGGCGCATCGACCCGCTCTAGGGAGGAGGGGCCCATGATCGCGATGCGTTTCGCGCTCGCGCTCCTGCTGGCGATGGCCGGCGCCGAGGCACGGGCCGCCGGCGCGGCGTCGCCGTGGGCGCTGCCGGCCGAGGGCAAGTGCCAGCCGGAGGGAGGGCTGCGCGCGGCGCCCGGCGAGGATGCCTCCGCGCCGGTCCCCTTCCAGACCGGCGACAGCTTCGAGATCGGGCGCCTCGAGGTCCTGCGCCGCTTCGTGCCGAAGGAGCTCTGGCAGTATCGCGACCGCTTCTTCTACGAGGGCATGCGGCTCGAGATCGGACCCTGCTTCCGCGACTACGGTGCCCCGGCCTTCTACCGCGAGGCGACCGAGAAGCTGCGCGGGCAGGCGAAGCTCGACGGCGGCGGCCTCACGGGATATCTCGCCGGGCAGCCGTTCCCGCCGGACACGATCGATCCGGCCGATCCGCAGGCCGGCGCGCTCTGGGCGTGGAACGTCGCGCAGCGCTATCAGGCCGCGGGCTTCCGCGGGAAGTTCCGCGTCACCGACCTCCTCGGCCGCGTCGGCCGCGCGGAGCCCTTCGACGGCGAGATCTTCAAGCTCGACGTGTCGCACCGCGCCGATCTCCCCGGCAGCGGCTATGCGGTGTCGTTCGCCAAGGGCAACGACTGGGTCGCGGGCGGCAAGCTCTTCTCGCCGTTCGCCGCGCGCGACTTCGCCTGGCGTCAGTACCGCAACGACGAGAACAAGACCAAGGCGATCCGCACCGACGACCTGGTCGCCTTCCTGCCCGAGTGGCGCCGCGTCCGCCGCATCCCGGCCGTCGACATCGAAGGCCTCTACATGCCGTCCTTCAGCGTGGGCGTGCAGCCCAGCCAGCAGCTCATGGTCGGGAGCGGCGCCGGCTCCTTCGGCGGCGGCGTGGCGGCGGCGGGCGCTCCGAGCGGCGTGGGCGGCGGCACCATCCAGACCAAGCGGAGCGGCTTCGAGGGCCTCGAGATCCGCCCGGTGCTGTGGTCCTATCGCGTGGTGGGCGTCGAGGACCTGCTGGCGCCGATCAACATCGCCGCTCCGGTGTACCCCGCCGAGGCGAACCGCGAGTTCGGTCCCTGGGGTCTCTCGTTCGCCAGCGACCGCTGGGATCTGCGGCGCGTGCTGGTGCTCGAGGCGCGCGTCAAGGGCCAGCCGGGCTTTCGCGGTGAGAGCCGGCTCACCATGTACGTCGACCTGCAGACGCTGGTGCCGCTCTACTACATCTCGTACAGCTCGAAGGAGGAGCCGATCGACATCGGCGTCTTCGCGAGCCGCTGGAGCGAGGATCGGCCCGACTACCCGAAGTGGCCCGATGACCCGCAGCGGCCGGTGCGCGTGGTCGACTCGGTGGGCGCCGCGTTCGCGAATCTCGCCGAGGAGGGGAGCTGGCGCCGCGAGTCGTGGGATCTCGTGTCGACGCCGCCGCCCGAGGCCGAGCTCAAGAAGCTCGAGTCCTCGACGGACCTGACCAAGGGGCGCTGAGCCCCGGACCGGCCTACTCGCCCTCGCGCCGGATCGCTCGCACGAACGCGCTGTGCAGGGCCTCGCGGATGGTCGCGCGGTCCGTCTTGCCGTAGACGTCGCGGAAGGCGCGCAGCGGGATGATGCCCTTCGCCATCGACCGATGGCCGCCGCCCACGCCGAGGCCCTCGACCACGGCGCGCACCACCTCGCCGGCGGCTCGCACGTAGCCGACGTTGCGCACCGAGAAGACCAGGTCCGAGCCGACCAGCCCGGCGGCGACCGCCCACTCGGCGCCCTCGGCCTGGAGCCCCAGGTCGGCCACCTGCGGGATCACGTCCTCGCGCACGCGGCCCAACACCAGGATGTGGATTCCCTCCTCCACGGAGGTCGAGGCGAGCGCGCGACCCATCGCGCGCAGCCCGTCGAGCGGCAGCGCGGGCCGCTCGATGCGGCGCAGCAGCGCCGGGCTGTGGTGGGCGTGCAGGAAGGCGAACGCCTGGATGTCGCGCGAGCCGGTCTCGCGGCCGAGGAGCTGCGTGTCGCTCTTGATGCCGTAGAGCAGTGCGGTGGCGAGACGCGGCCGCACCTCGGTGCCCGACGCGCGCACGTACTCCGTGAGGATCGTCGAGGTCGCGCCGTAGCCGGGGCGGATGTCGCGGATCACCGCGTCGTAGCCGGCGCGCTCCGGATGGTGATCGATCACGGCGTCGACCGAGAGCACGCGTCCTGGAGGGTTCTCGCCGAACACCGAGGGCTGTACGTCGAGCAGCGCCAGGCCGTCGAACTCGTCGAGATCGGCGGCCGAGATGGTGCGCACCTCGATGTTGAGCGCCTGGACCATCGCCCGGTTCTCGGGTCGCTTCACCGCGCCGAACGAGACCAGGGGCGCCGTGGGGCTCTTGCGCCCGAGCAGCGCGCGGAGCGCGTAGCCGCACGCGATGCCGTCGGGATCGGGGTCGGGCTGCAGGAGGATGGCGAGCTTCTCGCGGCCGCCGAGCAGCTCGCGCAGCTCCACCACGCGGCGCAGGTTGCCGACGTGGTCGAACTCCTCGTCGAAGTCGTCTCGGATCAGGGAGCGCAGGCGACCGAGGCGGATGCATCGGTGCGGCGGCAGGTCCTCCGGCGCGATCTGATCGGACAGCACGAGCACGCAGCTCGTCGGCACGGCCTCGGCGATGACCGCGACGGCGGTCCGCACGAAGCCGACCTCCTCCGAGACGATCCCGAAGACGTCCCCTTCCTTGGGGTTGAGCTTCAGGATCGCTTCGGGGCTGAGGCCACCGGAGAGTGCGCGGAACCCGGGCGGCCGGGCACGCGACTCGTCGTCACGTGGCACCCAGGTGAGCTCCTCGTGGTCCCCGGCGCCGATGCGACACCAGAGCCGCGCGAGCTCGGCGCCATCGCACACGATGATGCGGCGGTCCAATCCATCCCCCGGAGCCGGCCTGCCGGCCCCTGCGACGGGCAGGCATTCTAGCGGAGCCATGGTTACAAAATGGGAACGTGACCCCGCGGGGTCACCCTTCTCCCTGGCTCGCCTGAGTCGGTGCCGGGCCGTCGCGAGCGGGTGATCTTGCCAGACGCGCCTCAGCGCCTAGCGTGCGGCGCCTGCTGGGGTTTCGGGCCGACGCCCCTCAGGGCTGCAGGCCGAGCGCCTCGAGCGCGCGGCCCCTGGCGCCCTTGTAGTCGGCCTTGCCGTTCGGGGCACGCAGGCTCACGTCGGCGAAGACGACGCGTTTCGGAGTCTTGTAGCCCGCCAGCCGCTCGCGCACGTGGCGGCGCAGCTCCGCCTCGTCGGCGCGGGCGCCCGGCTCGAGCAGGACCACGCCGGTGACCGCCTCGCCCCAGGTGTCGTCGGGCACACCGACCACGATCGCATCGGCCACACAGGGATGTGTCTTCAGCGCCTCCTCGACCTCTTCGGGGTAGACCTTCTCGCCGGCGGTGTTGATGCACACGGAGCCGCGGCCGAGCAGGTTCAGCGTGCCGTCGGCGTTCACCGTGCACCAGTCGCCGGGGATCGACCAGCGGCGCCCCTGATACTCCTTGAAGGTCTCCGCGGTCTTCTTCTCGTCCTTGTAGTAGCCGAGCGGGATCGGACCCGATCGCGCGATGTAGCCCGGCTCGTCGCCGCCGGGGGCGACCTCGCGGCCGTCCGGCGTGAAGACCTTGCAGTTGGGACCGATCCGGAACTTCGCGAGCTGCACCGTGCTGTCGCGGGTGGTGAGCTCGGTGCCGAATCCGACCGCCTCGCTCGATCCGAACGAGTCGTAGAGGATCGCGTGAGGCAGGTGCTTCAGGAGACCCTGCTTGATCGGGGGGCTGAAGATCACGCCGGACGACACCACGAGCAGGAAGCGCGAGAGGTCCCAGCGCCCCGGGTTCTCGTCGAGCGCCTTCAGCATCGGCCGGGCGAAGGCGTCGCCGACGATGGCCGCGGCGTTGACCCCGCGCGCCTCGATCGTGGCCCAGAGCTCCTCGGCGTCGAGGCTCTTGCCCGCGAGCGTCACGATCGTTCCGCCGCTGCCGAGCGCGTTGATCGCCGTGAAGAGCCCCGTGCCGTGCATCAGTGGACAGGCGGGCAGGAGCCGCTGCGCGCGCGCCTCCTGGGCGACGCGCCCGCGATGCTCCTCGGCGCTCTCGCTCGCCTTCTCCGCGACCACCGCGTTGCCGCCGCCGCCGAGCGCGTGATAGAGGGCGCGGTGCTCCCACATCACGCCCTTCGGCATTCCGGTGGTGCCACCGGTGTACATGAAGAGCAGATCGCTCGGGCTGCGCTGGATCTCGAGCCGGCGCTCCGTCCCGTCGCCGACCAGCTCCGCGTAGGGGGTCGCGAAGCCGTTGCCGGAGCTCCCGTCCTCGATCTCGATCCAGCTTCGCACCGTGGGCAGGCGGTCGCGCACCTTGGCGATGCGGTCGGCGAACTCAGCCTCGTAGACCACCGCCGTGGCATCCGAGTTGTCGAGCAGGTAGCAGAGCTCCTCCTCGCGGTAGCGGTAGTTGACGTTGACCGGCACCAGGCGCGCCTTGAGGCCGGCGATCAGGGCCTCGACGAACTCGGGGCGGTTGTAGGCGTACAGCGCGAGCTTGTCTCCCGGTCGGTGCTCCCGCGCGAGCTCGAGCGCGAGCGCGTTGGCGCGCCGGTCGAGCTCGCGCCAGGTGCGCGTCGGCCCGTCGATGCCGTGGGCGAGCGCGAGGCGCTCCGGAACGGTGTCAGCGACCAGCTCGAAGAGGTCGGCGAGATTCCAGTCCATCGGTCTAGTCCATCGGCCTCCCTCGCGAAGCCCGGGAGCGCGAGCGGCCGGAGCGCCCGGAGCTGACGGTCACCACGTTACACGAGGGTCGCTACGATCGCCGCGTGCAGCGGATCTTCGTGGGCGACGTGCAGGGCTGCGCCGACGAGCTCGAGCAGGTGATCGCGCGGGCCGAGCGCGAGCACGGCGACGCCTTCGAGCTCTGGCTCGTCGGCGACCTGGTGAACCGCGGCCCCAGGAGCCGCCGCGCGCTCGAGCGCGTGCGCGCGCTCGCAGACCGCGGGCGCGCGCGCGCCGTGCTCGGGAACCACGAGCTGGCGCTGCTGCGCGTCGCCTTCGGCCAGCGTGCGCCGGCCCCGGGCGACACCTTCGGGGACGTGCTCGACGGCGCCGACCGCGACGCGTGGCTCGACTGGATCCGTGGCTGGCCGCTCGCGATCACCGGCCGCCTCGGCGCCCGGCGCTTTGCGATGGTGCACGCCGCCGTCGCCCCGGAGTGGAGCCTCGACGAGCTCGAGGCCCACGCGCGGCGCGTGGAGAAGCGGCTGCGCCGCTCGCGCGACGCAGCCGCCGAGCTGCTCGCGGCCGAGCCCGGCGAGGATCCCGAGGCCGACGTGCTCGCGCGCGTCACGCGCTGCCGCAGCGTCGACGCCCGCGGCCGCTGGTCGAGCCGTCCCCCGGAGCGCCCCGACGGCGCCTGGCACCGGCGCTGGGCCTCGCGCGCGCACGACTACGCAGTCGTGTACGGACACTGGGCGCTTCAGGGACTCCACGTGGCCCCGATGCTGCGCGGGCTCGACAGCGGTTGTGTGTACAATGGGTCGCCGAACCCCACGTTCCTCACCGCCTGGGTGCCGCCGCCGGACGCGCGCGAGCCCTTCGCCGTGCCCGACGAGCACTTCTGGCGCATCCCCGCGCGCGGCGTGTACTGGCGCGGCGGCGCTGACTGAGCGCGACCTGTCGCGGCCGTGACGTCGCGACCAGAAACGGCTTGATCTTTTCCGCCATGGGCGTAGAGTGGCGTGGTACCCCGGCGTCGGGCGCAAGGAGACCGAGGTCCCGCTCTCGCCGGCCCATCGAAGCGCCGTGCGCGCCGGGTACACACGAGTGCCGGCAGCTGCGGGTTGAGGCAGGGGAAGGCTTCCCGGACCCGGGAGCTTCCAAACACAAGCCGGAGACCGACGGAGGCGACGACTCGATCGGTCGTCGATCAGGGCCCTGGGCGCGCGGCGCTGCAGATCCCGTGAGCTCCGCACGAGCAGGCGCGCGGCGAGCGGGCGAGACGCCTCCCGAGGACGCGGCAAAGCGTGGGCTCGGCACGCGCTCCATCGACGAGCACTCCGTGGGTGTGCTCCATCGGCGTGTGGACGGGAAACGCGCCGAGGGACGCGCCGACGGAGGCCGGGACACCGACGCGTCGCTCCGGTGATTGGCCTAGAGCCGGGCTGCCCCGACGGAGGTCCAGGAAGCCCCCTGCCGCCTCGGCGATCAGCGCGTGGCGTGCTCTTGGAGCGCCTCGCGCGCTTCCTGTCGCAGCAGCGGGTCTGCGTCGCGCTCCGAGACTGTGCGCACCTTCGCCGCGACGTCGTCCGACCAGATCTGCCCCGCGACGCGCACGGCCCGGCGGCGCAGCTCGAGGTCCTCGCTCGCGAGGGCGCGATCGAGCGCGGCGCCGAGCTCGGGCGACGAGAAGAGCGCACCCCCGTGCAGGGCGACGTCCAGGATCAGCGGATCCGGCGCGTCGCCCGGCAGGCCGCGCAGCAGCGCGCTCGCGCCGGCGGGCTGCATCGAGGCGAGGCGCGCCGAGACGCGCCGCACCTCGATCGGGCGCTGTCCGTCGAGCGCGACGCGGGCGCGCTCCACGGCGGCCGCGTCGCCGAGCGGCGGGAGCTTCGAGCGCAGGTCGACGAGGGCCGTCGCGGCGGTCGCGCGCATCGCCTCGTCGCTCCCGTCGAGCCAGGAGAGGTAGAGCGCGAGGAGCTGCTGCGGGTCGCCGCGCGCCGCGACGAGCTTCGGCAGCTCCTCGCGCCAGGCGCGCGCACTCGCCGCGTCGCGCAGCACGATGACGTCCTTCGGGTCGTCGGCCAGCACGTACGGCGGCCGGGCGCCGCGCAGCAGGAACACCGCCGGCATGCCGACCGCGAGCGGAGGCGGCTTCGACGGCGCGCGCTTGATCTCGAAGCTCGGGCCGAGCGCGCCGGTCAGCACCTGCGCGTCGCCGACCTCGATGCGTCCATCGTGGATCGCGGTCACGGTGGCGATGGCGACGGCATCGGCCTGCGCGAGGCGCAGGTGGAAGGGCAGGGGCCCGACCGGCATCGGGTGCACCGACTGCGCCGAGGCGGCGCCCGCGCAGGCGATCCAGAGAGCCGCGAGGACGGCGCGGGAGGGGCGCATCGGCGGCGAGTATACGCGGGAGGGCCCGGCGACCCCTGGCGCTACATTCCCATCCATGTCGGCTCCCACCGCCGCAGTCGGCGCGGCGCCCGTCGTGGAGCTGCGCGTCGACTCGATCGCCGCGGGCGGCGATGGCGTCGGGCGCGCTCCCGACGGGCGGGTGGTGTTCGTCCCGCTCACGGCTCCGGGCGACCGCGTGCGCGTGCGCCTGGTCGAGACGCGGGCGCGCTACGCGCGCGGCGAGGTGGAGGCGCTGCTCGAGCCCGGGCCCGCGCGCAGCGAGCCGCGCTGCGCCGTGTTCGGCGCGTGCGGCGGCTGCAGCTGGCAGCACCTGCGCTACGAGGCGCAGATCGACGCGAAGCGAGCGATTGCGCGCGAGGCGCTCCGCCGCATCGGCGGGCTGCGCGCGCTTCCCCCGATCGAGACCATCCCCTCGCCCGAGCCGTACGGCTATCGCAGCCGGGCGCGCGTGCTCGCGGCCGGGGGGCGGGTCGGCTACCGGCGCCGGCGCTCGCACGCCGTGTGCGCGGTGACGCAGTGTCCGCTGCTCGCTCCTGCGCTCGACCGAGCGCTCGGGGCGCTCGCGGCCCGGCCGCCCGCCGAGGACGGCGAGTGGGAGCTCGCTCTCGGCGAGGGCGATCGGGTGCGCTGCGCGCCGCTCGCCGCGGGCCACGGCGCCGAGCCGATTCCGCTCCGGGTCGACGCCGATCGCATCGAGGTATCGGTCGGGGTCTTCGCCCAGGCGAACGCCGCCCTGCTCGACCCGCTGGCGCGCGCCGTGCTCGGTGCGGCGGGCTACGGAGAGGAGGCGCTCGAGCTGTTCGCGGGCGCCGGCTCCTTCACGCTCGGGCTCGCGCGCCGCTTCGCGCGCGTGACGGCCGTCGAGGCGGATCCGGCCGCGACCCGCGATCTGCTTCGCAACACCGCTGGCCGACACGTTCGCGTGATCGAGGCACGCGTCGAGGCGTGGCTCGAGCGCGGAGGCGCGGACGCGCTGGCGCCCGAGGCCATCGTGCTCGACCCACCGCGCGGCGGGCTCGGGCCCGGTGCCGCCGCCCGCCTCGCCGCGCTTCCGGCGCGGCGCACCGCGTACCTCTCGTGCGACCCCGCGACCCTGGCGCGCGACGTCGCGGTGCTCGCGGCGCGCGGCCACCGGCTCTCCCGGCTCTGGCTCTTCGACCTCTTCCCGCAGACGCCCCACGTCGAGGTGCTCGCGCTCCTCGAACGCGACGGCTAGAGTGGACGGCGCAGAACGCGCCTCCCGAGCGGCTCGAATCGCGACGCGCTGCGGACCTCCGGCGGCCGAGGCTCACGACGTGTCCCCCATCAACGGCAAGCCGAGCTTCGTGCTCTACGTCGAGGGCCCGCGCGACCGGGGCGTGCTCGAGGCCTGGGCGCGGGCGTTCTCGCCGCCACTCGCGCGCGCGCTGCCGTCGATCACGGTGATCCTCGGCGGGCGCCAGCCCGCGCGCGCCGCGGGCGACTTCCGCGAGCGGCGCGAGCGCGGGGGCGCGACTGCCGCGCTGTGCGTGCTCGACCGCGACGGCCGCGCCGACGCGCCGCCGCCCGCTCCCGAGGAGCCCGGGCTCGAGTTCTTCACCTGGGGCCGGCGCCACATCGAGAGCTATCTGCTGGTGCCCGACGCGATCCGCCGCAGCCTGCGGCTGGCCGCCGACGACTCGCGCATCGAGCGCTTCTTCCGCAGCGAGCTGCCCGCGCCGGACGACGAGCCGGCGCTGCGCGAGCTCGCGGCGAAGCCGCTCTTCGCCGCCCACGGCGGGCTCGAGCGGCTGCTCGGCCGGCGCGTGTCGCCGGGACAGGTCGCGCGCGCGATGCGGTCCGGAGAGCTCCACGGCGAGGTGCGGGATCTGCTCGCACGCCTGTGCGCGGGGCTCGGCATCCGCGAGGCCGCCACCGTCGTGCGACGGCCGCTGCGCATCCCGTAGCCGCCCGATGCGCGCGATGCGTCTCGGCCGACCCGCCCCGGTGGAGTCGATGCCGCTCGAGAGGGTCGAGCGCGCGGCGCCCGAGCCCGGACCGGACGAGGTGCTCGTACGCGTCGAGGTCTGCGGCGTCTGCCGCACCGACCTGCACGTCGTCGAGGGCGAGCTCGCGCCGCAGCGCGCCGAGGTCGTGCCGGGCCACCAGGTGGTCGGCCGGGTCGAGCGCTGCGGCGCGGACGTGCGCGATGTCCGCGTCGGCGATCGGGTCGGCATCGCCTGGCTGCAGCGCGCGTGCGGCGTCTGCCGCTTCTGCGCGCGCGGCGACGAGAACCTGTGCCTCGCGCCGCGCTTCACCGGCTGGCATGTCGACGGCGGCTACGCCGAGCTCGCGGTGGCGCCGGCCGCCTTCGTGTACCCGATCCCCGAGGCGCTTCCCGCGCGCGAGGCCGCACCGCTCCTGTGCGCCGGAATCATCGGCTACCGCGCCTTCCAGCGCGCGCGCGTGGCGCGCGGCGGCCGCCTCGGGATCTGGGGCTTCGGCGGGTCGGCGCACATCGTGATCCAGCTCGCGCGGCACGCCGGCTGCGAGGTCTACGTGTTCTCGCGCGCCGCGCTCCACGGAGAGCTGGCGCGCGACCTCGGTGCCCGCTGGGTCGGCGGCAGCGACGATCCGCCGCCGGTCGCGCTCGACGGCGCGATCCTGTTCGCGCCCGCCGGTCCGCTGGTTCCGGTCGCCCTCGCGCGCCTCGACCGCGGCGCCACGCTCGCGATCGCGGGCATCCACCTGTCCGAGATCCCGCCGCTCGACTACGAGCGGCACCTGTTCGAGGAGCGCACGCTCACCTCGGTGACCGCCAACACGCGCGCCGACGGCCGAGCCCTCCTGCGCCTGGCTGCCGAGATCCCGATTCGCACCCACTCGCGCGTGTATCCTCTCGAGGCCGCGAACCAGGCGCTGATCGACCTGAAGGGCGATCGCGTGCGCGGCGCCGCCGTGCTCGAGGTGGAGCGGTCCGCATGAACCATCGCGTCGTGCTGCGCAAGCCGGTCTGGCGGGATCGCCACGAGTTCCTGGGGTTGGTGCGCGCCAGCCGCGCCTTCCACCGCGGCTGGGTGGCGCCCGCGTCGTCGTCGGTCGCGTACGCCGCCTCGCTCCAGCGCCAGCGGCGCGGGACGCACCTCGGCTTCCTCGCCCGCCGCGTCGAGGACGGCGCGCTGATCGGCGTGGTGAGCCTCAACGAGATCGTGCGGGGCACGTATCAGGGCGCCTACCTCGGCTACTACGCCGACGCCCGCTTCGCGGGGCGGGGCTACATGCGCGAGGCCGTGGCGCTGGCGCTGGAGCGGGCCTTCGGTCCCCTGCGCCTGCACCGCGTCGAGGCCAACATCCAGCCCGCGAACCAGCGCTCGATCGCGCTGGTCCGGAGCCTCGGCTTCCGCCGCGAAGGCTTCTCGCCGCGCTACTTGAAGATCGGCGGACGCTGGCGCGATCACGAGCGCTGGGCCCTGCTGCGCGAGGACTGGTCACCGCGTTAGGAGGCCGCCGAGCGAAGCTCGGCGGCTAGCGCGGTGCGTCGCCGGCGGGCGCGACCGGGCTCTCGACGGCGAACACCGCGATCCGCGTCGCGCCGCCGTGCTTGAAGCGGATCGAGATCTTGGTGCGCACCTCGACGCGGGTCGCCTCGGGCGGCAGCCGCGGGTCGGAGCCGGGCGCGATCGACTCCTGCGCTGCGTACACCCACGACGAGCGCTGCCGCTCGGCCGCGTGCGGCGGGCCGAGCACCTCCTTGACCTCTCCGAGCGGCTGGCCCACGTGGAGCCCGACACCATTGCTGGTCGCGGCGTTCAGCCGGAACAGCGGCTTGCAGTCGTTGGCGTTGAGGAGGTCGAGCGGAGGCGTCTTCATCGAGTACATCGTGTAGCCCCAGCCGGTGGTGGTCTCCTCGAAGACGACGAAGGTCTGGTCGGATCCGACGTAGCAGATCGAGCGCGGCGCATCGCGGCGCATGACGACGGTCGCTTCGCCGAGCTTCGCCATCACGGGATCGAGCCCGGCGCGACCCATCGTCACGCCCAGGATCGAGAAGAGGCGCGGATCCGGCGGCGGGTGCGCGGCCGCCGGCGGCGTCCCGCCGCCCGATTCCGAGCCCTGGCCCGACGCGCTGGCGCCTCGTGCGGGTGCGATCAGCGCGCAGAGCAGCAGCATCGCTGCCCCGAGCTTCACCCTCGTTCCCCCTCCGCAGACGCGAGCGATGCCGACCCCGAGAGCGCGTGGTAGCCTAGCGGCCCGATCGACGGGCGGCCCTTCAGACCGCCGCCTTCAGACCGCCGGAGTGGCTCAGCTTGCATCGGCTCTCGCTCGATCGCGGCCGGCTCGATCGCGGCCGCCGCGCCGCGCCGCTCCTCGCGGTGCAGGTCGCGGTGGCGATCGCCCCTGCGCTCGAGGCGTCTGCGCACGTCGGCCAGGGCGACGCGGGGAGCGGCTTCTCGGCGGGCTTCCTGCATCCACTGAGCGGCCTCGACCACCTGCTCGCGATGCTCGCGGTCGGGATGTGGGGCGCGCAGCTCGGCATGCCGGCGCTCTGGGTGCTGCCGGTCGCGTTTCCGCTGGTGATGGCGCTCGGCGGCGTCGCGGGGATCCTCGGTGTCCCGCTCCCGGGCGCAGAGCCCGCGATCGTGCTCTCCGTCGTCCTGCTCGGCAGCGCGATCGCACTCGGCCGGCGTCCGCCGGTATGGGTCGCCGCCGCGCTCGTCTCCTTCTTCGCGATCTTCCACGGCTACGCGCACGGCCGCGAGCTCCCCGCGCAGGCGAGCGCGCTCCCCTTCTGCGCGGGCTTCGTCCTCGCGACCGGCGCGATCCACCTCTCCGGGATCGGGGTCGGCTTCGTGACGAAGCTCCCGCACGGCGAGGCGGCGCTGCGCGCGGGCGGCGCCGCGATAGGCCTCGCGGGCCTCCTCCTCGCATGGCAGCTCTCGGCCGGCTGATCGCGACGGCGCTCGCGCTCTCGCTCGTCGCCACACCGGCACAGGCGCACGGCAACTTCAACGGCGGCGACTTCTACGCCGGCCTGCTCCAGCCGATCTACCACCCCGAGTCGCTGCTGGCCGCGCTCGCGCTCGTCCTCTGGTCGACGCAGCAGACGGCGCGCGCGGGCTTCCTCGCCTGCGCGGGCTTCACGGTCGCCGTCGCTCTCGGCAGCGCGATGGCCCTGCTCGGCCAGCGGCTTCCGGGCGCGGAGTGGGGTACGCGCGCTGCGATGCTGGTGTTCGGGCCGATGGCCGCCGCGCAGCTCCGGCTCCCCGCATTCGCGGCCGCCGGGCTCGCCGCGCTGGCGGGGCTCGCGATCGGCGCCGCGGCGACTGCGCCCGAGGCCGCGCAGATCACGCGCCCCGTCCTCTGGACGCTCGGCCTGGGAGCGGGTGTGGCGCTCCTCGGTGTCTACGCAAACCAGGTCGTCTGGCGCTTCCAGGCCTTCTGGATGCAGGTCGCGGTGCGCATCGTCGGAAGCTGGATCAGCGCGATCGGACTCCTGGTGAGCGTGCTCGCGGCGAAGCGTCCTCCGCCGTAGACGAGGAGGCCGCCGGCGATCGAGCCGACCGCCGCGGGTGCGCTCCTCAGGGCCGCATCCCCCGGGCCTTGGGCCCGAGCGCGCTCGGCAGGAGCTCGTAGGCGCGCCGCACCCACTCGACGAGCAGCGGCCTCGTGTCGCGCGGGTCGATGATCTCCTCGATGCCGAACGCCTCGGCCGTGAGCAGCGGCGAGCGCAGCCCGGCGAGCTGCGCCTCGAGCTCCGCGCGCAGCTTGTCGGGATCCGGCGCCGCCTCGATGCGCCGGCGGTAGGCGGCCTCGACCCCGCCCTCGATCGGCAGCGAGCCCCACTCGCCCGAGGGCCAGGCGTAGCGGAGGTTCAGCCCGTGGTGTCGGCCGTGACCCGCGCCGGCGACGCCGAACACGCGCCGCACGATCACCGAGCACCACGGCACGCTCGCCTGGTAGACCGCAGCGAGCGCGCGCACGCCGGCGCGGATGGTGCCGCGCCGCTCGGCCTCGACGCCGATCTCGAAGCCCGGGTTGTCGACGAAGCTCACGACCGGCAGGTGGAAGGTGTCGCAGAGGTCGACGAAGCGCGCCCACTTCTCCGCGGCGTCCGCATCGACGGCGGCCGCGCGCTGGCGCGGGTCGTTGGCGAGGACGCCGACCGGGACGCCGTCGAGGCGCGCGAGCGCGGTGAGGAGCGGCCGCCCGAAGTATCGCCCGATCTCGAACACCGAGCCGCGGTCGAGCACGAGCTCGAGGAGCCGGCGCACGTCGTGGGGCTTGCGGCGGTCGCGCGGCACGAGCGAGAGCAGCTCCTCCTCGCGGCGCGCCGGGTCGTCGCTCGCCGGTGCGCGCGGTGGCATCTCCCAGACCGAGGTGGGGAGATACGAGAGGAAGCGCCGCATCTGTGCGAACGCCTCGTCCTCGCTGGCAGCCTCGTTGTCGACCGCGCCGCTGCCGCGCGCGTGGATCGCGGCGCCGCCCAGCTCCTCCTTGGTCACCTCGCGCCCGAAGGCGCGGCGCACCACCGGCGGGCCCGCGACGAAGACCTGGCTCGTGCCGCGCACCATCACCGAGAAGTGGGACGCGGCGACGCGCGCGGCGCCGAGCCCGGCGACGGGGCCGAGCGCGGCGGCGACCACGGGCACGCTCGAGAGCAGCTCGACCGACACCTCCCAGTCCGGGATCGCCGGCACGTAGGAGCGACGCAGCGTTGCGTTGGTCTTGACCGAGCCGCCGCCGCCGGTGCCGTCGACCAGGCGCACCAGGGGGAGCCGCAGCTCGCGCGCGGCCCGCTCCGCCCAGCCCATCTTGTTGCCGATCGCGCCATCGGCCGCGCCGCCGCGCACCGTGAAGTCGTCGCCGCCGACCACGACGGGGCGACCCTCGATGCGGCCGCGCCCGCACACGAAGTTCGACGGCGTGAAGGCGCGGAGCTGCCCCTCTCCGCCGTACTCGGCGCGGCCCGCGAGCACGCCGGTCTCGTGGAACGAGCGCGGGTCCAGCAGACGCTCGATGCGCTCGCGCACGGTGAGGCGGCCGGCCTCTCTCGCGCGCGCAACGCGCTCGGGCCCGCCCATCTGCCGGGCGAGCTCCGCGCGCGCGGCGATCTCCTCGAGCTCCGGCTTCCAGCTCATGGTGCTGCGGGCTTCACGCTCATCGCGAGCGGCAGCTTAGCTCCACGGTCCCGCAACTGGAGTCGGTCGATGGCCGGCCGATACGTAGGCAGGGAGACCCCTTCATGCCGAGAGCCGTCCTCCTCGCCCTGCTCGTCGCAGCGAGCGCGGCGACACCGGCCGCCGCTGCGACCTACGACGTGGGCCCAGGCCAGCCGCTCGCCACCATCGGTGCCGTGCCGTGGGCGACGCTCGGGCCGGGCGACCTGGTGCAGATCCACTGGCAGGCGCAGCCCTACCGCGAGAAGTGGGTGATCGACCGCTCGGGCACGGCGCTCGCCCCGATCGTGGTGCGCGGCGTGCTCGGGCCGGGCGGCGAGCGGCCGGTCGTCTCCGGCGACGGCGCCACGACGCCGGCCCCGCTCGATTTCTGGGGCGAGGAGCGCGGCGTCATCAAGGTCGGCGGCTCCAACGTGCCCGCCGACTCGCTGCCCTCGTGGATCGTGATCGAGAACCTCGACGTGCGCTCGGGCTACGCAGGCTACAGCTTCACCAACGACCAGGGCGCACAGCAGAGCTACGCGGAGAACGCCGCCTCGATCTACGTCGAGAAGGCGCAGCATCTCGTGATCCGGAACTGCGTCATCAGCGACTCCGGCAACGGGCTCTTCATCGGCGCCTTCGACGGCGACACGCAGGACATGCTGATCGAGGACAACTGGATCTACGGCAACGGCAACGCCGCCAGCGCCTTCGAGCACAATACCTACACCGAGGCGCTCGGGATCACCTATCAGGGCAACCGCTTCGGGCCGCTGCGCGCGGGCGCGCTGGGCAACAACCTGAAGGACCGCTCGGCGGGATTGGTCGTCCGCTACAACTGGATCGAGGGCGGCAACCGCGAGCTCGACCTCGTCGACGCCGAGGACAGCATGGTGCTCGTCGACGACCCCAGCTACCACACGACCTTCGTCTACGGCAACGTGCTGATCGAGCCGGACGGCAACGACAACAGCCAGATCGCCCACTACGGCGGCGACAGCGGCGACGAGACCATCTACCGCAAGGGCACGCTCTACTTCTACGCCAACACGCTGGTCTCGACCCGCAGCGGCAACACCACGCTGCTGCGGCTCTCGACGAACGACGAGTCCGCCGACGTGCGCGACAACATCCTCTACGTCACGGCCTCGGGCGGCGCGCTCGCGATGCTCGACTCCGACGGCGCGCTCGCGATGACCCACAACTGGCTCAAGCCCGGCTGGGTCTCGAGTCACGGCGGGCTCGGCGGCACGATCGACGACGACGGAACCAGCGTGCTGGGCGCGTCGCCCGGCTTCGCCGACGCGGCCTCGCAGGACTTCCACCTGCTGCCGACCTCGGCCGCCGTCGACGCGGGCACTGCGCTCGCCGCCGCGGTGCTGCCGGCCAACGGGGTGACGCGGGAGTACGTCGAGCACCAGGCGGGGGAGCCGCGGCCCGTCGTCGGTCCCCTCGACCTCGGAGCCTTCGAGGTACCGGAGCCCGACGCAGCCGCTCGCTCGGCCGCGGTGCTGGTCGCGCTCGTTTCGCTCTCCATGCTTCGCCGTCGCGGCTGACCGCCCGCTACCCTCGGCCTCGCATGAAGCTCCTCGCGCTCGACTTCGACGGCGTGATCGCGGACTCGGCACCCGAGGCGTTCGCGGTGGCGACGCGCACCTTCTGCGAGCTGCGTCCCGACACGGCGCTGCGTCATGCGGACGAGCGGGGGCTCTACCGCGACTTCCTCGCGCTGATGCCGCTCGGCAATCGCGCCGAGGACTACGGGGCGGCGCTTGCGGCGATCGAGGTGGGCGCGGCGGTGCCCGACCAGGCCGCATACGACGCCTTCCGCGCGTCGCTCGACCCGCGCTGGCTGCGCCAGTACCACCAGCGCTTCTACCGGGTGCGCGACGCGCTCTCGGAGGCCGACCGCGCGGCGTGGCTCGCGCTGCTGCGCCCATATCCCGATCTGGTGTCGCTGCTCCGCCGGCGCGCCGGGAGCGCTCGCTACGCGATCGCTACCGCCAAGGACCGGCGCTCCGTCGCGATCCTGCTCGCCGAGTGGGGCATCGCCGACCTCTTCGCGTCCGACGCGATCCTCGACAAGGAGACCGGCGTCGCGAAGACCGCGCATCTCGAGCACCTGTCGCGGGCGTTCGGCGTCGATCCGCCCGAGATCACGTTCGTCGACGACAAGGTCAACCACCTGGAGGCGGCGGCCCCCCTCGGCGTGCGATGCGCGCTCGCGGCGTGGGGCTACAACGGACCGCGCGAGCACGCGCTGGCGCGCGCGCGCGGCTACCTGGTCTGCACGCTCGCGAATCTCGAGTCGCAGCTCTTCGATCGCGGGGTTGGCGGTGGAGCTGCGAGCGGGTGGGGAGACCGGGGCTTGACATGAGACGCCGGATGGCGCACACGGGCCCACGCAGCCGCGGAGGTGAGACGATGAGCCAGGCCGGCGTCCAGCACGAGGTCGCTACTCCTGACTCCGCCAGCAGCACGTTCGGCCAGCGCATGCTCGGCGCCGCGCGGCTCGACGGCGCCACCTTCGACGAGATCGCGCGCAGCCCGAACGCGCTGGGGCAGGCCGCCGCAGTCGTGGCGCTGGCCGCCGTGGCGAGCTCGTTCGCATCGCCGGAGCGCACCACGACGCTCACCGCCGTCTTCGGCGCGCTGGCGATCGCGAGCGCCTGGCTGCTCGGCGCGGGGCTCCTCTGGGTGGGGGCGCGGCAGCAGGTCCCGTACGCGATGCTGCTCCGCACCGTGGGCTTCGCCATGACGCCGCTCACGCTCGTCGTCCTCGAAGTCGTTCCGCTCGGCCCGGGTCGCTACGTGGTCGCCCTGCTCTCAACGGCTCTCTTCGTGGCGGCGCTGGTGGTCGGAACGCGCCAGGCCCTTCGCGTGTCGGTCGGAACTGCCGCGCTCCTCTGCGCCCCCTTGCTCATCTTGTGCGTGCTGCTTCCGGCCATGCTCCAGTACCTCGCCTCCCTGTTGGGCGTCTGACGGCGCACACGCCGCTGTGCCTTGGCGCCGGCGGGCGGGCGCCCTACCTTTCGCGCCGCCGCCATGGACCTCGACTTCCACCTGCACGCAGAGCGAACCCCGAACCCGAACAGCGTGAAGTGGGTGCTCTCGAAGCCCCTGGTCGACGCGGGTCGCAGCGCGCACTTCGAGGCGTCGCCGAGCCCGGCGCTCTCGCCCCTGGCCGCGCGCCTGTTCGCCGTGGACGGCGTGGTGGGCGTCTTCCTGGCCCGCAACTTCGTCACCGTGACCAAGCGCGAGGAGCTCGAGTGGCCGGCGCTCGCGCAGCCGCTGGTCGACGTGCTGAAGGCGTTCGCCGCGAGCGGGGAGACTGCCCTTGGCCCCGACTTCGACGGCCAGCGTGCCGAGTCGGAGAGCGAGGTCGAGCTGCGCATCCAGCGCATCCTCGACGAGGAGATCCGGCCCTACGTGGCGCAGGATGGCGGCGACGTCATCTTCGCGGGCTTCCGCGACGGACGCGTCGAGCTGTACCTGCAGGGCTCGTGCAGCGGCTGCCCGAGCTCGCTCGCGACGCTGAAGCTCGGCATCGAGAGCCGGCTGCGCGAGGCCGTGCCCGAGGTCGAGGAGGTGGTGGCGGTCTGAGGCCATCGAAGCAGGCAGCCTCGTGCGCCGTCCCCCCGGTCGCGCGGGCGTTCAGGTCGGTGCCCGAGCGGCCGACGAGAGACTGACCGGGGGGAATCCGTGTACCGAAGATCGATCAGGGGCCCAGCCGCGGCGGATGCCCGCGGCCGCCTCGAGCTGCGCCGCCGGCGCATGACCCGGCGCGGGCGCCTCACCATGGCCGTCCTGCTCGCGATGGGCTTCGCCTCGGGCTGGTGGGCAGCCCAGCAGGTCGCAGCCTCGATGGCGCGCCCCGATTCCACCGAGCTCGTGGTGGCGGCGGCCTCCGGGGACAAGCAAGCCGCCGCGCCCGCTCCGCAGGCCCAGGCTCCCCAGGCCGCGTCGCCGCCCGCCGCCGCGGCGCCGGTGGAGCCGCCGGCACCGAGCGCGGCTGCGCAGCTCGCGCGCATCGCGCCGAGCGAGCCTCCCTCCGCCGGGATGCCGGTGCCCGTCCCGCCCGAGCCGCCGGCGGTGCCCGACGAGATCCTGGGCCGTCTCCCGCCCACGGCGCGCGGTGCCGCGGCCCCGGCGGTCGCGGGCGAGCACGTGGTCGAGCGCGTTCCTGCCCCGGCTGGCGCCGCCGAGATCCAGGGTCCGCTCGAGGTCGAGTACACGCTCGATCCCCGGCTCAACGGCCGCGTGGCGGAGATCCTGCGCCGGCAGCAGGTCGAGCTCGCCCACGTGATCGTGCTCGACCCGAACGACGGGCGCGTCCTCGCCTACGTGTCGACCGACCCCACCTCGTTCCCCGCCACACGCGCCTACCCGATGGCGTCGCTGATGAAGGTGGTGACGGCGGCCGCCGTGCTGCAGCGCGATCCCGACGTGACGCAGCGGCCGTGCGTGTTCGTCGGCAGCCCGTACCACCTGACTGCGAGCCTGCTCAACCCGCCGCGTTACGGTCACATCGCGACCTTCGAGCACGCGCTCGCGACCTCCAACAACCAGTGCTTCGCGCAGCTCGCCGTCCACGAGCTCGGCGCCTCCTCGGTGATCGACGAGCTACACCGCCTCGGCGTGCTCGAATCGCCGGCACCGGGCCACCCGAGCGGCGAGCTCGATCCGGTCGAGACGCCGCTCGATCTGGGCGAGCTCGGCTCGGGCCTCGCCGGAACGCGCATCGCGCCGCTCACCGCGGCGCGCCTGGCGGCGACGCTTGCGGACGGGCGCATCGTGGCACCGCGCTGGATCGCGCGCGTCACCGACGCGAGCGGTCTCGCGCTCGCGCTGCCGGGTGCGCTGCAGCCGCGCCCCGCGCTCGATATGCAGACCACGCGCTCGCTGCGCGACATGCTGGTCGAGACCACCGAGAGCGGGACGGCGAGCCGCGGCTTCCATCCGGGCGGCCGGGCGATGCTCGGTCCCATCCGCGTCGCCGGAAAGACCGGAAGCCTGAACGGGACCGACCCGGGCGGCCGCTACGAGTGGTTCATCGGCGTCGCGCCGGCCGACGATCCGCGCGTCGCCGTGGCGGCGCTCGTCGTGAACCGCGGGCGCTGGCGGCGGAGCGCATCGCACCTCGCAGCCGAGGTGCTGCAGGCGGTGTTCTGCAGCGACGGCGTGTGCCGGGACGAGGGCCGGCGCAGCGCGCTCCGCGCCGGGCGCGCGTCCCACTCGGGCTAGCCCGGAGCTCTATCCGCGGCGCGACTGCGTGCGGGCGGCCTTGCGGCGCTCGACCTGGCGCTTGCGCTGGATGGCGCGCGCGTGGCGCTTCCGCTTCTGCTTGCTCTTGCTGCGCGCCATCGGCGACCCCGCGTCTGGAAGAGGCGGATTTGTACCAGAGCGCGCGCGCCTTGTCAGGATCGGCGCCTAGACGATCTCGGAGACGACCGTGCCGAGCGCGCCGGACTCGCCGTCGCCGAGGCACTCGACGGGCGGCAGCGCTGCGACCAGGCGCTCCAGGCGGGCGGCGATCTCGTCGTCGATCTCCTCGAAGCGGAGGGCCATTCCCTGCTCGCCGTCGTCGCGCGCGACCGCGGCCACCACCACCACGGGCGTCACGAGCGCGGCGTCGTAGAGCGCGATGCGCAGCCGCTGCCCGACTCGCAGCTCGGGGTGGTGGCCGATGCGCATGCCGCCGAGGCTCAGGTCGTGCCCGATCAGCATCCGGTGCATGGCCTCCTCGGCGGCGGCGATGACGCGGCGCTCGTAGTGGACGCGCGGGAAGCGGCGCCGATCGCGAGGGGCCCGCTGCGCCGCGGGCGGCGGTGCGGGCCCGCGCGGCGCGCTGTCCGTGCGCGCGGCGGTCGCCTTGGCGCCGGCCGGCGCCTTCTCGACCACCGGCTCGGTGCCCGGCGTGCGCGTCTTCGCCGCGCGCGCGGCGCGCCGCTTGCGCGGCGGCGCGGGCTCGCTCGCCTCGGCGTGCGCCGAGGGCTCGAGGGCCTGGGCGTGTGCGGCCAGCGCGCGCTCGAGCCGCTCGCGGTCGCAGTCGGGCATCGAGGAGAACTGCACGGCGACGCTGTAGCAGCCGTCGAGCGGTGAGCTCTTGTCGGCGACACAGCGCACCACCCGCCCCGACAGCGCCATGGTGTCGTCGCCGGCGAGCTGCGCCGGCAGGTGGAGCGTGAGCTTCGAGCTCTCGGCCACCGCGCGGTCGGTGAGCAGCCGGCAGCCGTGGCTCGAGAGATCGACCAGCAGCGCCTCGCGCCGCCGCAGGCCCGAGCGCACCGAGACGTCGAAGCCGACCGGCACGCGCGGCTCGCGGCGCCGCTCCTCGCCGCGGTAGAGCGCGCGCAGAAGCACCAGGCGCAGCGCCACGGCGTGCACCGGGCGCCGCACCAGGTAGGAGAAGCCCATCTTGCGCAGCGCGTTGCGGGCCGAGGTGGAGTCCTCGGACGTGACGGCGATGCGCACGGGCCGCTCGTCCGAGCCGAGCGGCCAGTTGCGGGCCAGGCCGGCGTGGCGGATCGTCGCGATGAAGAGGTCGCGGGGCGGCTCGAGCTGGCTCGGCACCGCGCCGCCGCGCAGGTGGGCGAACTCGACGCCGAGCTCGAGGAGGATCTCTCGCACCTCGTCGAGCTCGCCGTCGTCGACCACGACGACCGGGAAGTGGGCGCCCATGCTGGATCCTTCCAGGAGGCGGATCGGCCGACCCCGCGGGCGACTGAAGCGGGTGGCGCTAGCGGGGACCTGCGGGGCTTCCCGCCCGACGCGATCGCGTGATGGCGGCCAGACCGAGTCCCGCCGCAGCCAGGCCCCCGAGCAGGGCCAGCGGGGGATCGGCCGCGCGGAGGCCGGCCGCCGCCTCGAGCACCGCGATCCCGTTGTTCAGGGCGTGGGCCGTGATCGCGATCCGGATCGACCGGGCCGACCACGCGAGCGCGCCGAGGTAGAGACCGAGCACCGCGGCGCCTGCCCCGTACGCCCAGTCGCCGTGGGCCGCGCCGAAGGCGAGCGCCGCGATGGCGATCGCGGCGGGCGCGCCGAGCCGCGGCTCGAGCCCGCGTTGCACGAGCCCCCGGAAGAACAGCTCCTCGCCGAAGGCGGAGCCGAGCGCCAGGACGGCGAGCGGGACGCCGAGCGCGGCGGGAGCGAGCCCGCGAAGTGCCTCCTCGAATCGCGCGAGGTGGGGGCTCGGCGCGACGCCGCTCATCACGAGCACCGCGTCGCTCGCGTGGCTCGCGCCGAGCAGACCGACGATGCCGAGCGCCGCAGCGGTGCGCGAGAGTCGCCCGGGGCCGAGGCCGAGTCGCGACACGAGCGCTTCACGCGAGAGCGAGGCGCCGGCGGCCGCGGCGAGCGCGAGTCGCGACGCGGCATCGAGCGCGTCGACCGAGAGCGCGTCGGCGGGTGCGAGCGGGAGCGCGGCGATCGCCGCGGCGGCTCCCGCGACGAGCGGGATCGCGGCGGCGAAGGCGGCTGCGCGGCCCCATGATCGACCGGATCCGAGCACGCATCGAGCGTATCGAAGCGCCGCCGCAACGGGCGCGCAGAATGCGTCTGCTACCCTCGCCGCGTGCCGCCCTCGTCGCTCGCGCCGTCGCTGTTGCTCGCGATGCCCGACCTCGCGGACACGAACTTCCGGCGCTCGGTCGTGCTGCTCGTGCACCACGACGAAGAGGGGACGATCGGCTTCGTGTTGAACCGGACCACCGACGTGACGGCGCACGATCTCTGCGAGTCGCTGCCCGAGCCGCTGCGGCTCGAGTGGTCCGGCGCGTCCGGGCATCCGGTGCACTGGGGCGGACCCGTCGCGGAGAACACCGGCTGGATCGTGACGGGAGACGGCGCGCTGGCCGGGCTCCCGGGCTCGACCGAGTTCGCCGAGCGCCTCCACTTCACCAGCTCGGTCGAAGGGCTGCGGCGCGTGGCGGCCCGCCCGCCGCAGCGCCTGCGCCTGTTCCTCGGCTACTCGGGCTGGGGCCCCGGCCAGCTCGAGGGCGAGCTCGCGCGCGGCTCGTGGGTCGTCGCGCCGCTCAGCACCGAGGCCGTCTTCGAGGTGTCCCCGGACACGCTCTGGGACCACGCGTGGGGGCTCCTGGGCGTCGATCCCGCGACGGTGATCTCGACGCCCGGCGTGCACTAGCCGATGCCCTTCGCTCGTCTACGGCTCGCTGCCAGCTCGATGAACTCCGCTCGGCTTCGCCTCGCTGCGCGCTCCGCTTGCGGGCCGACTCTCGAGTCGGCCTGCTAGCCGGATCCTCTGCGCCTCGCCGGCGCGTATACTCCGCGCCGCGAAGGGGTCGAATGAAGCGGTTCCTCGTCGGTTCGCTCGTCCTGATCGTCGTCGCGCTCGCCGCCGTCGCCATCTACGCCTACCAGAAGGTGGCGACGCTCGACCAGGCGCGGATCAGCGACGACGTGCACGTGATCTTCGGGCTCGGCGGCAACGTGGGCGTGCTGCGCACCGAGCGCGGCGCCGCGATCGTCGACACCATGACGTTCCGCATGCAGGGCGACCGCATCCGCCAGCTCGCGGAGCAGCTCACGGGCGGCGAGGTGCAGGTCATCCTCAACACCCACTACCACCGCGACCACACCCACGGAAACCCCGCCTTTCCGCTCGGCACGCGCATCGTGGCGACCGAGCGGACCAAGCAGCTCCTCGAGATCCTCGACGCGCCCTACTGGCAGGGCGACGCGGCCGGCGCGCTGCCCAACGAGACCTTCACGGACGAGCACGAGATCTCGCTCGGCGGCAAGACGATCCGCGCGATCCACCCGGGCCCGGGCCACACGGACGGCGACATGGTGGTGCTCTTCGTGGAGGACCGCGTCATCCACCTGGGGGACCTGCTCTTCAGCAAGCGCTATCCGAGCGTCGACCTGGAGGCCGGCGGCACGATCCGGCAGTGGCCCGACACGCTCGACAAGGTGCTCGCGCTCGACTTCGATCAGGTGATTCCGGGACACGGCGCGGTGACGGATCGCGCCGGCATCCAGCAGTTCCAGCGCTTCCTGCGCGAGGTGTGGCGCGAGGTCGACGCCGCGGCGAAGGCGGGCAAGAGCCTCGAGGAGACGCTCGCGAGCGTGCATCTCACCGAGGATGCCGACTACCAGGCGATCTCGATCCCGGGTCTGGTCCGGCTCGACCGCGACTTCGTGGTGCGCCGCGCGTGGGAGGAGGCGACGGGCGCGGTGCAGAAGAAGGCGAGCGCCGCGGGCGCGGGGGCGAACGGATGAAGATCGCGGATCTCTTCTCGGTCGAGGGCAAGGTCGCGCTGGTGACGGGCGGCTCGCGCGGCATCGGCCTCATGATCGCGCGCGGGCTCGTCGCGGCCGGCGCCCGGGTGTACGTCGCGTCGCGCAAGGCGGCGGAGTGCGAAGCCGCGGCCGCCGAGCTCTCCGCGCTCGGCGCCTGCAGCGCGCTCCCCGGCGATCTCGCCAGCCAGACCGGTACGCGCGCGCTGGCGCAGGCGCTCGCGGCGCGCGAGTCGGCGCTGCACGTCCTGGTGAACAACGCCGGCGCCAACTGGGGCGCGCCGCTGGCCGACTACCCCGAGTCGGGCTGGGACAAGGTCATGGCGCTCAACGTGAAGTCGGTATTCGACCTCACCCGCTTCCTGCTGCCGCAGCTCCAGAAGGCGGCCGTCGCCGGCGATCCCGCGCGCGTGATCAACGTGGGCTCGATCGACGGCCTCGCGGTGCCCGCCCTCGAGACGTACGCCTACTCGGCGAGCAAGGCCGCCGTCCATCACCTGACCCGCGTGCTGGCGCGCAAGCTCGCGCCCCGGGTCACCGTGAACGCGATTGCGCCGGGGCCGTTCGAGAGCAAGATGATGGCCGAGACGCTGCGCCGCTTCGGCGACGCCATCAAGTCGAGCTGCCCGCTCGGCCGCATCGGCGAGCCCGAGGACATGGCGGGCGTCGCGATCTACCTGGCCTCGCGCGCGGGCGCGTACGTGACGGGCGCCGTGATCCCGGTCGACGGCGGGATCTCGACCACGAAGTAGGGGCGCCGCGGCTGTCAGCGCACCGGTTGCGCGGCAGCTCGTCGTGCAGGTTCAGGTCGGCGCCGAGCACGACCGCGTGCACGCGGTCGCGAGCCTCAAAGCAGGATCCCCGCCCAGCAGGCCGCCATCAGCGTCGCGAGCGCGCCGCACGCGACCGAGCGCAGCCCGAGCGCGGCGATGTCGGCGCGCCGCGAGGGCGCCATGCCGCCGAGCCCGCCGATCAGGATCGCCAGCGAGCCGAAGTTGGCGAAGCCGCAGAGCGCGTAGGAGGCCAGCACGCCCGCGCGGGGCGAGATCGCGTGATCGGCGATCAGCTTGGCGAGCTGCTGGTAGGCGATGAACTCGTTCAGCACCGTCTTCACGCCGAGCAGCGATGCGACCGTGGTGACGTCGGCGGGCGGCACGCCGAGCAGCCACGCGATCGGCGCGAAGCCGACCCCGAGCACGCGCTGGAAGCTCAGATCGGGCACGCCGACCAGGTTGCCGAGCGCGCCGAGCGCGTCGTTCGCGAGCGCGATCAGCGCCACGAAGGCGATCAGCATGGCGCCGACGTAGCCGGCGAGGCGGAGCCCCGCGATCGCGCCCTGCGAGGCCGCGTCGATCGCGTTCGCGGCGCGCTCCATGCGGACGCCCGCGCCGTGCGCGGTCTCCGGCGTGCCGGTCTCGGGCAGCATCACCTTGGAGAGCAGCACGCCGGCGGGCGCGGCCAGGAAGCTCGCGGTCAGCAGGTGGCCGGCGTAGCCCTCGCCGAGCAGGCCCGCGTACACCACCAGCACCGAGCCGGCGACGGTCGACATGCCCGTCGCCATCACGGTGAAGAGCTCCGAGCGCGTCATGCGCTCGACGTAGGGCCGCACCAGGAGCGGGGCCTCGACCATCCCGACGAAGATCGTCGCCGCCGCCGCCAGACTCTCGGCGCCCGAGGTGCGGAGGGTGCGCTCGAGGACGGCGGCCAGCGCGGCCACCACGCGCTGCACGATTCCGAGGTGGAACAGCACGCCGAAGAGGCTCGCCAGGAAGACGATCACGGGGAGCACGTGCGTGGCGATGGCGAAGCCGCTGTCGACCAGCGGGCCGAAGACGAAGCGGGCCCCGGCACCCGCGTAGCGATCGAGCCCCGCGACCAACGCGCTCGCCAGGCGGAAGAAGAGTCCGCCGGCGCGAGTCTTCAGCAGGAGCAGCGCGACGCCGAGCTGCAGGCCGAGCCCGAAG
This sequence comes from Myxococcota bacterium, assembly GCA_035506135.1. Lineage (GTDB taxonomy): Bacteria > Myxococcota_A > UBA9160 > UBA9160 > PR03 > DATJPY01. The sequence goes on from DATJPY010000031.1 coordinate 170,954, forward strand.
GCCAGCGTGCGCCACGGCATGCGGCGGCGGTCCAGCGAGAGCGCCCACGCGATGGCGATCATCGCGAAGAGGCCCAGCGCCGAGACGGCGCGCAACCCGAGGTCCGTCACGCGCGGACCGCCTCGATCGCGCGCACCATTGCGCGCGCGGCGCCCTCCATGTCGTCGGCGCCGGCGACGGCGGAGATCGCGCACACGGCGGCCGCGCCGGCGCGCACCACCTCGCCTGCCCGCGCGTCGTCGATCCCGCCGATCGCGACCAGCGGAAGCGGTGCGACGCAGCGCGCAACCTCGCCGAGCGCGTCGATGCCTCGCGCGGAGTAGGGCGACACCTTGGAGGCGGTCCCGAAGACGGGGCCGAAGGCCACGTAGTCGATCGGCTCGCGGCACGCCGCGCGCGCCTGGTCGAGCGTGTGCGTCGAGCGGCCGATCCGGAGGCGCGCGCGTGCCTCGACCGGGACACCGTCGGGCGGCACGTCGTCCTGACCCAGGTGCACCCCGTCGGCGCCCGCCGCGAGCGCCAGGTCGAAGCGGTCGTTCAGGAAGAACAGGGCCCCGCGCGCGCGACAGAGATCGCGGATCGACGCGGCCCAGCGGAGCGCCTGCGGATCGCTCGCGTGCTTGGCGCGGAGCTGCACCAGCCGGGCCCCGCCGGCGAGGGCCGCCCGCGCCTGTGCCACTGGATCGTGTCGCCAGCGGGGGTCGTCGTCGGCCAGGACGTAGAGCCCGGCGATGCTCGTGCGCTCGCGCCGCTCCGGGCCCGCGGTCGCGCGCCCTCCCGCCGCGCTCAAGAGCGGCCCGGAAGCTGGATCTGCAGCTCCGCGATCTTCTTGCGCAGCGTGTTGCGGTTGATGCCGAGCAGCGCGGCGGCGCGGAGCTGGTTGCCGCCGGTGTGGAGCAGGGTGGCCTCGAGGAGTGGGCGCTCGATGCGCTCGAGGATGCGGCGGTAGAGCTCGCCGTCCTCGGGCCCGCGAAGCTGGGCGAGCGCTTCGCCGCGCACCAGCTCCTCGAGCGAACCGCCGTCCGGCGCGACCGCCGCCGCCCCCTTCAGGAACGCGAAGTCCTCGGGAGACAGGAGCTCGTGGCTCCCCAGCACCAGCGCGCGCTTGATGGCGTTCTCGAGCTCGCGGACGTTGCCGGGCCAGTCGTGCGAGGCGAGGTGCTCGATCGTCGCCTCGGAGAGCCAGCGCGCGCGCGTCCCGAGCTCGGCCGCGTAGCGCCCGACGAAGTGCTGCGCGAGCACCTCCACGTCCTCGGGCCGCTCGCGCAGCGGCGGGATGTGCACGGGAACGACGCGCAGGCGGTACAGCAGGTCCTCGCGGAAGCGCGCCTCGCGGACCAGCGCGTCCAGGTCGCGGTGGGTGGCCGCGACGATGCGCACGTCCACCTTCTCGGCGCGCTTGCCGCCGACCGAGGTGACCTCGCCGCTCTGTAGCACGCGCAGCAGCTTCGCCTGCAGCTCGAGCGGCATGTCGCCGATCTCGTCGAGGAAGAGCGTGCCGCCCGACGCCTCGCGGAAGCGGCCGGCGCGCGCCTCGATCGCCCCGGTGAAGGCGCCCTTCTCGTGGCCGAAGAGCTCGCTCTCGAGCAGGTCGCGCGGGATTGCCGCGGCGTTCACTGCCACGAAGGCGGCCTCGGCGCGCGGGCTCGCCGCGTGGATCGCGCGCGCCACCAGCTCCTTGCCGGTGCCGCTCTCGCCCGTCACCAGCACCGCGACGTCGCGTGGCGCGACGCGGCCGATCGTCTTGAACACCTCGAGGATCGCGGGGCTGCGCCCGACCAGGCGCTCGCCGGGCGCGCTGCGCACCGACGCCTCCTGGCGCAGCGCGCGCACCTCGCGCTCGAGCGCCCGCGTGCGCAGCGCCTTCTGGACCGCGCCCAGCACCTCCGCCATCTCGAACGGCTTCACCAGGTAGTCGAGTGCGCCGCGCTTCATCGCCTCGACGGCATTCTCGAGCGTGTTCTGCGCGGTGATCACCACGACGGCGGTGTCGTTGCCGGCCTCGCGCATGCGGTCGATCAGATCCAGGCCCGAGCGGCCGGGCATGCGGATGTCGAGGAATGCGATCGCGAAGCCGCCCTCCGCCAGAGCGCGCCAGGCCGCGTCGCCCGAGTCGACGTCGACCACCTCGTGGCCCGCCTCCTCGAGCGCCTCGCGCAGCACGAAGCGGATCGACGCCTCGTCGTCGGCGACCAGCACGCGCGCTCTCTCGCCCGTCTTCACGACGCCCTCCGCAGCGGCAGCGACACCCGCACCGCCGTTCCGCGCCCCTCCTGGCTCTCGATCTGCAGGGCGCCGCCGTGCAACGCGACGTAGTGTCGGGAGAGGGCGAGCCCGAGGCCGGTGCCGTTCGGCTTGGTGGTGAAGAACGGCGTCATGATGCGGCCGCGGATCGCCTCCGGGACGCCGCAGCCGGTGTCGCGTACCTCCACCGCGACGCTCGGTACGCGCTCGCCATCGCCGAGGTCGATGCGGTGGTCCAGGCGCAGCCACGTCGCGATGTGCAGCGTCCCCGGGCGGTCCTCCATCGATTCGAGCGCGTTGCGCGCCAGGTTCAGGAACACCTGGACCAGGCGGTCGCCGTCGGCGAGCAGCTCCGGGATCGAGGGGTCGAAGGCGCGCTCGACCTGCGCGCGGGCGCCGAGCGGGTCGGTGGCGAGCACGTCGAGCACGTCGTCGAGCACGCGGTGCAGGTTCACCGGCGCGAGCCGCAGCGCGCCGGGGCGGGCGAAGATCATGAAGTCATCGAGCAGCGTGGCGATGCGGTCGACCTCGCGCACGATCAGCCCGGCCGTCTCGCGCCCGCGCTCGGTGCCGGCGCGCGCGCCGAGCAGCTCGGCGGCGCCGCGGATGCCGGCGAGCGGGTTCTTGACCTCGTGCGCGAGGCCGGCGGCCATCTGGCCGAAGGCCTCGCTGCGCGCCCGCTCGCTCTCGGCCTCGCGCAGCGCCACGCCGATCGTGCGGTCGCGCAGCAGCACCACCGCGCCGTCGGCCCGGGCGCCTTCGTCCGCGAGCGGCGATACGGCGACGTCGACCACGAGATCGCCCTCGAAGCGCCGCGGCACCGCCACCTCGTTCTCGACGCTGGCGCCGCCCTGCGCGAGCGCGCTGCGCACCGCCTTCGAGAAGGCCGCGCCGCCCGCGACCCGCTCCACCGGCCAGCCGGCCACCGCCTCGGTCGAGGTCCCGAGGATCCGGCAGGCCTCGGCGTTGAGCTGCTCGACGCAGCCGTCGCGGTCGACGACGACCACGCCGTCGAGCAACGCATCGAGCACGCGGCGGAGATCAGCGGGCATGGATCCTCGGAGCACTGCCTACGATTTAGGCAAGCTAGCCGCCGCGGATCGGGGCGTCGAGGCGGCGAGGTGTGCGCCGTGGCGCGGGCGACCGGGCTAACTTCGCGCCCATGCGAACGAACCCCGAGGCCCCGCCGCGACGCGTCGCGGTCCGCGTGCTCGGCGAGGAGGCACTCGTGGCCTGCGACTCCGGCCTGTGACGGGTCGCGAGGGCCGCATCGCGAACGTCGCGGGTGCGCTGCTCGTCGGCGGCGTGTCGGCGCGCGTCGCCTCGGCGACGCGCGCGGCGCACCTGCTCGACTCGCTCTTCGAGGAGGTGCTGCTCGTCGGCGGCGAGCTGCCGGCCGATGCGCCGGGCCGCCGCGTGCCCGATCCCGACGGTCCGCGCTGCGCGCTGCGCGGCCTGGTCGGCGCGCTCGACGCCGCGCGCGCCGAGCGCGTGCTCGTGATCGCGACCGACCTTCCGCGGCTCACTGCGGAGCTCCTGCTCGCGCTCGCCGCCTGGCCCGAAGCCGCCGTGGTGGCGCCCCGCGCGGCAGGTCGCCTCGAGCCGCTCTGCGCCATCTATGCACGCGATGCGGTGCTCCCTCGCGCGCGCGAGCGACTCGCCTCGGGACGCCTCGCGCTGCACGACCTCGTCGGCGAGCTCGACCTCTTCGCGCTCGACGGCGATGATCTGCGCGCCGTCGATCCGGAGGGCACCGCGCTCGCCCGCGCGGCCGCGCCGGAGGAGCCGTCGCGCCTCGAGGCAAAGCTGCGGCGAAAGGGGTGATTGCTATCGTCTGGCCCTCGGCTGGGGGGCTGGCGAGATGGATCTCCGCACGCGCGCTCGCAAGCTCGGCCCGCGCGCCTTCGCGCGCTGGATCCTGCTGAAGCGCATCGGCAAGCTCTCGTTCCGGCGCATCGACGAGATCCTGGCGTCGCAGTCGCTGGTCGGCGACCCCACCGTCTTCGATCCGCAGCTCTTCCCGTGGGTGGCGGAGCTCGAGGCGGACTGGAAGAAGGTCCGCGAGGAGCTCGACGTGCTGCTGCAGCACCGCGAGCTCCTGCGCAATCTGCAGGACATCCAGCCCGATCAGACGAAGGTCTCGCCCGATGACAAGTGGAAGGCCTTCGTGCTCTACGGCTATGGGATCCGCTCGGAGCGCGGCTGCGCGCGCTGCCCCGAGACCGCGAAGCTGCTCGAGCGCGTGCCCGGAATGACGTCCGCCTGGTTCTCGATCCTGGCGCCGGGCAAGCACATCCCGCGCCACGCCGGAATCACCAAGGGAGTGATCCGCGCCCATCTCGCGCTCAAGGTGCCGCAGCGGGCGGAGCGCGTGCGCATGCAGGTGGGCGGTGCGACGTGCCACTGGCGCGAAGGCCACTGCCTGCTCTTCGACGACAGCCGCAAGCACGAGGTGTGGAACGACACCGACGAGGAGCGCGTCGTGCTGATCTTCGACTTCGTGCGGCCGATGCGCTGGCCCGGCCGCGCCGCCTTCCGCGTGCAGCAGTGGATGCTGCGGCTCTCACCGTTCGTGCGCGACGCGCGCAGGAACCAGATCGCCTGGGAGGACCGCATCCTCGAGGCGCTCGAGGAGCGGCCCGGCGCCGCGGCGGCGCCGCACTGAGCGCCGGCCCATGGCGGTGACGCTGGTCACCGGCGCCACGTCGGAGATCGGCAGCAGCCTCGCTCGGCGCATCGCCGCGCACGGCGATCCGGTGGCCGTGCTGGCGCGCCGCCGCGAGCGCCTCGATGCGCTCGTCGCGGAGATCGAGCGCGCCGGGGGCCGCGCGCTGGCGGTCGCCTGCGACGTCACGGACCGCGAGGCGGTCGCGGGCGCGGTTCGCGAGGTCGAGCACCGGCTCGGACCCGTCGAGTGCCTGGTCGCGAACGCGGGCGGCGGCGAGCCGACCTTCGTCGACGGCTTCCGCGCCGCCGACGTCGAGGCCGCGCTCCAGCTCAACGCCGTGGGCGTGGCGAACTGCATCGAGGCCGTGCTGCCCGGGATGCTGGCGCGCGGCTCGGGTCAGCTCGTCGCCACCGGGAGCCTAGCGGGCGAGCGCGGCCTCCCGACCGCGGCCGCCTACTCCGCCGCCAAGGCGGCGCTCCGCAACCTGATGGAGAGCCTGCGCATCGATCTCCGCGGCCGCGGAGTGGCAGTCACGCTGATCGCGCTCGGGCCGGTGCGGCGAAAGGAGAAGAGCAAGAAGCCGAGGGCGCTCTCGATGGACCTCGAGGCGGCCACGGCCCGGATGCACCGGGCGATCCTCGAGCGAGCGCCGCAGCCCGCGTTCCCGCGCGTCCCGGCGCTCGGGGTGGCGCTGCTCCGGGCCCTGCCGGCCGCGCTCGGCGATCGCCTGCTCGCCGGCCGGGGCCGCAAGCCCAAGCCCGAATCCAGCCCGAGCGGCGCGCGTCGAAGGCCGCGAGATCCCGCGCACGAGGAGTCCCCATGTCGGCGATCCGGCTCATCCTGGCAACGGCCCTGCTCTGCGTCGCGACCGTCGCCTCCGCGGATCCGCCCGCCGCCGGCGGGCCGCCGGACGAGTCGTCCGCCGCCGGCGAGGCGGGGCCGCCGGGCGCGGTGCCGCCGCATCCGGGCGCGACCCGCCGCTATCCGTCGCGGGGCCGGCTCGGCATCGAGGTGCAGCCGATGACGACGGAGCTGCGCGAGTTCTTCTCCGCACCCGCGGAGGCGGGCGTGCTGGTCGTCCACATCGAGGCGGGCCGCGCCGGGCAGCAGGCCGGCATCGCGGTCGGCGACGTCCTGGTGTCGGTCTCGGGCAGCCCGATCGAGCGCCCGATCGATCTGATCGCCGCGGTCGCGCGCACACCGGCGGGTGGCAAGCTCCCGATCGAGCTCCTGCACAAGGGGGAGACGCGGAGCGTCGAGGTCGCGCCCGAGGGCGACCCGATCGCCGACTTCCCGCGGCCCGGCGGCGGCTGGCACGGTCGCGCCGGCGATCCCGATCCGCCGCGCGGCTCGCACGAGCTGCCGCCCGACGTGATGCGCCGCCTCGACGACATCGAGCAGCGTCTCCAGAAGCTCGAGCAGGCGCCCGGCACCCCGCACAGCCGGGCGGACTCGCCGGAACCCGCGATCGCCTGATTTCCGCTCGCGGTCGTCCCCGTCTCGCCCGTGGTAGGTTTCTCGGACCACGCGATCGACCGTACGGAGCGAGGTGGGAGGGATGAAGGAGCGGCTGCTCGGCGCCATCGCGCCGCTGTTCGGTGCCGGCCTCTTCGGCCTCGCGCTCTGGATCCTGCACCGCGAGCTCTCGACGACGCGCCTCGAGGACGTCCTCGCGCACCTGCACGCCATCCCGCGCGCGCGCGTCGCGTGGGCGATCGCGCTCACCGTGGTCGGCTACCTGGTGCTGACCGGCTACGACCTGCTCGCGTTCCGCTACATCGGCAACGCCCTGGCCCGCGGCAAGGTCGTGTTCGCGTCGTTCATCGGCTTCGTCTTCAGCCACAACGTGGGCCTTTCGTTCTTCGGCGGCAGCGCGGTGCGCTACCGCATCCTCTCGAGCTTCGGCGTCTCGCCCGGCGACATCGCGCGGGTCATCACCTTCAACCTGTTCACGTTCTGGCTGGGCTTCCTGTCGCTCGGCGGCGCCGTCCTGATCTTCGCGCCGATCTCGGTGCCGCGCTCGCTCCACGTCGTGTTCACCACCAGCCGGCCGATCGGCGCCGCGCTGCTCGCGGCCTTCGCGGGATGCCTCGTCGCCAGCGCGTGGCGCCGCGAGCCGATCCGCCTCGGCGGATTCGAGTTCGCGCTGCCGCGGCCCGAGATGACGCTGGCGCAGACGCTCCTCTCGGCCGTCGACTGGGCGCTCGCGGCGTCGGTCCTCTACGTCCTGCTTCCCCACGCGCATCACCTCACCGCCGGCCGCTTCCTCGGCATCTTCCTGCTCGCGCAGGTGATCGGACTCGCGAGCCACGTGCCCGGCGGCCTCGGCGTCTTCGAGTCGGTGATGGTGCTCCTGCTCGCGCCGTACCTGTCGGGCGACGTCGCGCTGGGCTCCGTGCTCGCCTATCGCGTGGTCTACTACCTGGCGCCGCTGGCGGTTGGCATCGCGGCGCTCGCCGGCTACGAGCTTCGCGAGCGGCGCCATCACTTCGCGCGCGCGCAGGACCTGGTGGCGCTCTGGTTCCCCGCGCTGGTGCCGCCCGTGCTCGCCGTCGGAACCTTTGCGGGCGGCGTGATCCTGCTCGTGTCCGGTGCCACGCCGGCGGCGCCCGGGCGCATGGAGGGCCTGGCGCGCCTGATCCCGCTCCCGGTGATGGAGGTCTCGCATCTGCTCGGCAGCGCCATCGGCGTCGGGCTCCTGCTCCTGGCGCGCGCGCTGCAGCAGCGCGTCGACGCCGCTTACCTGCTCTCGCTGGCGTTGCTCGCGACCGGGTCGCTGGTGTCGCTGCTGAAGGGATTCGACTACGAGGAGGCCAGCTACCTCGCGCTGCTCTTCCTCGCGCTGCTTCCCTGCCGCGGCTACTTCCACCGCAGGAGCTCGCTGCTCTCGCAGGCCTTCTCGTTCGAGTGGATCATCGGCATCGCGGGCGTGGTGATCGGGACCGGGATGCTGGTGCTGCTCGCCTATCGCGACGTCGCCTACGCGCACGAGCTGTGGTGGCGCTTCGACCTGTCGAGCCACGCCTCGCGCTCGCTGCGCGCCCTGCTCGCCGCCTCGGTGGTGCTGGCCGCCTACGCGCTCGCGCGGCTCTTGCGCCCCGCCGCCCCGATCGTCGTCGGGCCGAGCGAGGAGGACGTGAAACGCGCGCTGCCGGTGATCGACGCGTCGCCGCGCGCGAGCTCGCACCTCGCGCTGCTCGGCGACAAGCAGCTCATGTTCAGCGACGACGGCAAGGCCTTCCTGATGTACGGCGTCGCGCGGGGATCCTGGATCTCGATGGGCGACCCCGTCGGGCCGGCCGAGCAACGGCGCGAGCTCGCCTGGCGCTTCCGCGAGATGGCCGACCAGCACGGCGGCCGCGCAGTCTTCTACGAGGTCACCGACGAGGATCTGCCGGTCTATCTCGAGCTCGGCCTCTCGCTCCGCAAGCTCGGCGAGGAGGCGCGGGTGCCGCTCGAGGACTTCACGCTCGAGGGGAGCCAGCGGCGCGGCCAGCGCCAGACGGTGAGCCGCATGGTCCGCGACGGCTGCTCGTTCGAGCTGGTACGCGCCGAGGGAGTGCCCGCGATCCTCGACGAGCTCGCCGCCATCTCGGACGCCTGGCTGGCCGAGAAGAACACCCGCGAGAAGCGCTTCTCCCTCGGCCGCTTCGATCCCGACTACCTGCGCCTGCTGCCGATCGGCGTGGTCCGGCGCGACGCCGACATCGTCGCGTTCGCGAACGTATGGCCGTGCCGCGGCCGGGAGGAGCTGTCGATCGACCTGATGCGGCACCGGCCCGACGCGCCCGCCGGCTCGATGGAGTACCTCTTCACCGAGCTGATGCTGTGGGGCCACAACCAGGGCTATCGCTGGTTCAGCCTCGGGATGGCGCCGCTCTCCGGCTTCGAGCACCACCGGCTGGCGCCGCTCTGGAACCGGCTCGGTGCGCTGCTCTTCCGCTACGGCGAGAACTTCTACAACTTCCGCGGGCTGCGCTCGTTCAAGGACAAGTTCCACCCGGTGTGGGAGCCGCGCTTCCTCGCCTCACCGGGAGGGCTGAGCGTGCCGCTCGTCCTGACCCACGTCGCCTCGCTGGTGTCGGGCGGTGTGTCGGGCGTCGTGACCAAGTGACGCCACCCGCCGCCGCGCGCCCTCCAGGATCCGGCGCGCCAGCGCGTCGTAGTCGCCGTCGAAGTGGTGGCCGCCTCCCGTCTTCACGATCTCGGTCTTGGAGAGCGCCGGGTCCGGGCACAGCGAGTCCTCCTCCTCCTCGCCGTAGAAGCACTGGATCAGGGCCGGATCGATGCGCAGCAGCTCGGGCAGCACGTCGAGCGCCCCCTCGCCGGAAGGCGTCGCGCCCAGCCAGCCCGTGACCTTGATCTCGAAGCTCGCCTTCCCCTCGAGCCCGAGCAGCGCAATGAGGGCGATCGACTTGCGATCGCTCTCCGGCAGCCGGTTCACGGCGAACGGGAGCACGCTCGCGCCGAACGAGTAGCCGATCAGGATCGCGCGCTTGGCTCCGAACGCCTCGCGATAGTGCTCGAGGATCGCCGCGAGGTCCTTCGCCATCTGGTCCGGCGACTGCTCCTCCCAGAAGTAACGGAGCGAGTCGACGCCGACGACCGGCACGCCGCTCTGCGCCAGCCGCTCGCCGATCTCCTTGTCGAGGTCGCGCCAGCCGCCGTCGCCCGAGTAGATCACCGCGAAGAGATCGCCGCCGGGCTTGTCCGCGGGGATCTCGATGAGCGGCAGGTCGTCGAGCGTCTGCTCGGTCTCCGGGGCCTCGAGGATCGGGCGCAGCAGCGCGACGAGCCGCTCCTCCGGGGTCCCGGTGGAGCGCCGCTTGCCGATCACCGAGTGGGGATCGGCCAGCGCGGCGAGCTTGGGCGCCAGCGGATTGCGAGCGTCGACACGCCACCAGCCGGGCAGATGCGGCCGCGGCCCGTAGCTGAAGCCGTGTCCCTTCGGACCCGGGCGCGACGGGGCGCCCTCGCACAGGGCGACCTTCGTCGAGACGGCCTTGGCGGGATCGACGCTCACCGCGCCGGCCACCGTCGCCGCGGGCGACTGGGCCAGGGCGGCGTAGGCGAGCGTGCCTCCCGCGCCGATGCCGGCCAGGATCGGCGAGTGGTAGCGGCTCACGCGCATCTCGCGCTGCAGCCGCTGCGAGAGGTCCTCGATCTCCGACAGCAGATAGTGGCAGCCGTCGTCGCTCTCGCGCAGGCCGCGCTCGTACTCGGCGAGGTCGACTCCGACCACCGCCGCACCATCGGCGACGAGCTCCTGCGCCGCGCGGCCAAGGGCTCGGCTCCAGCCCGATTCGTCGGAGAACAGGAAGACGAGCGCGTGCGGCGGGTCGTCGGGGCGGAAGATCCGGATTCGCCCGAAGCGCCCCTCTTCTCGCTCGTCGCCTCCGCTCCCGCTGGAGCAGGCGACCGCGACGAGCACGATCGCCAGGCCGACCCGCACGGCTCGGCGCGGCGCGTTCCGGGTGTGGAGCACGACGCATTGTTCATCTTCTACAGGTGACGCACCAGCTCCTCGACGCGCTGGACGTCGGGTGGATCTTCCGCTCGCCTCGCGAAGCGGGCGCGGTCGAGCCGGGCGAGCGCATCGGCGGCCTCCCGCAGCGCTTGGTCGCGGCTGCCACGCGCGAGGATCTCCTCGGCCGAGAGGGCGCGCGTTCCGGGGAGCCGCGCGTCGAGTCCCGCGCGCAGTGCAGCCGCCAGCGCGGCCGACGTCTCGCCTGCGTCGCCTCGCGCGAACGCCTGCGCGGCTCGGGCCAGGTGGGGAGCTGCGGCGCGGCGCGGTGCCCGGCGCCACAGCGCGATCCGCACCGCCGAGAGACAGGTCGCGGCCGCGGCCAGCGCGAGCGCGCCGCCGAGCGCCCAGCGCCAGCCGCCGCCCGATCCCTCGAGCGGACGGTCCGCCGGCGCGGGCTCCGGCAGGCGCGGGCCCGCGAGGGGTGGCTCCGGATCGACGCGCACCTCGAGCGCCGGCGCCTCGCTCACCCGATAGGCGCCGGCCTCGGGGTCGTACCACGACACGTGCAGCGGCGGAACCACGAGCGATCCCTCGCGGCGCGGTACGAGCTCATAGGGGAAGCTGCGGCGCGCGACCAGCACGCGGCCCGCGTCGAGCGTCAGCGACGGCGGGCGCGGATGGACGTCGACGCCGTCGAGCTGGGGCAGGCCGGGCGCGGCCGCCCAGGCGTTGCCGGCGCCGGAGACCGTCACGCTCAGCGAGACCGTCTCGCCGACCCCGACGCGCTCCGCGGAGACGCTCGACGCGATCTCGATCGGTCCGACCACCCCGCTGAAGTCGGCCGGCCGGCCATGGCTCGGCAGGGGCTCGACCCGGAGACGAGCGCCCGGCACCTCCACCTCGACCGGCTCGCCGGTGCCATCGCCCGTGCTGCAGGCGAGCCGCGCGGCCGGGATCTCGAGGTCGCCGCTGCGCGCGGGGAAGAGCGCGCGCCGCTCCTCGTAGACCAGCCGGTGCGGGCTGACGTCACCGATGCCCGGGTCGGGAGAGGTCCCCGGCAGCCATTCGGCGCGCAGCGACGGAAACGAGGGTGGATCGACCCACGTGACGTTCGACACGTCGGTGCGTCGCAGGATCCGAACCCGGTAGAGCACCTGCTGGCCGACCACGGCCTGCGCCGGCTCGAGCGACACCGAAGCGAGACAGGGGGCATCGTCGGCCCTCGCGCTGGCGGCGACGAGAGCGAGGGCGAGCATCACCCTCACCATTGCGGCAGCCCGTCGCTCGGCCGCGCGGGTGCCCGCTCGCCCCGCGTTGCGCTCTGGAGCGAGAGGTCCGCCCGGTCGCCGACGGCGTCGAGCCAGGAGGCGAGCTGCTGCGCATCGAGCTGCGGCGCGAACCCGCGCGCCGGATCGGTTCCGCCGGGCGCCGCCGGCTGCGGGTGCTCGCGGTCCCGGGCGCGCTCGGCCGGCTCGGGTCGCTCTCGTGGCTCTGCAGCGGCCGCGTGCCGCGAGTCGCTCGCGTCGGTGGGAGGAGGCTTCGGCGGCGCCGCACGGAGCGCGCGAAGCGTCCACTCGAGGTTGAAGCGGGCGCGTGTGTCGGACGGATCGAGCGCGAGCGCGTCGAAGAAGGCGTCGCGGGCCGCGGCGAGGTCGCCCTGCTCGAGCGCGAGCACGCCGAGGTCGTAGTAGGCGAGGGCGGCGAGCGCGGGGTCGCGGGCGCCGAGGGCAGCCGCCAGCAGCGCGCGGCGCGCCTCGTCGGGGTGCGCTCCCTCGGCGCGGGCCACGCCGAGCGCGAGCAGGAGGCGCGGATCGCCTGGCCGCTCGCGCAAGCGCGCCTCGAGCCCGGCCGCCGTGCGCTCGGCCTCTCGGGCGCTCGCCTCGCCCGGCGCAGGGCCACCGGGAGCGGCTCCGATCGCGCCGAGCGCAAGCAGGAGCAACGCGCCGCGGCGCGCCTCCCTCGGCGCCGCGCCGAGCCACACCCCCTCGAGACACAGGAGCACGTAGGCCAGGACCGCGAGCGGCACGACGCGGCTCGCCGGAACGCGCCGAGAGACCGGCTCCTCGGGGCTCGCGCCCGGCCGTCCGGCGTCGCGGCGGATCGCGTCGCGGAGCGCTTCGAGGTCGACGTCGCCCCAGCGGTCGGCCGCGAAGAAGGCACCATCGGTCGCTCCCGCGAGCCGGGCCAGCCGCGCGGCGTCGCGGCGCGACACGACCGGGCGGCCGGCGGTATCGAGCAGCGGGACTCCCGAGTCCGGAACCTGCGCGCCCGCCTCGCTCCCGAGCCCGACTGCGACGACGCGCACGCCGCCGTGCACCGCCAGCTCGTCGCCGACCGGCCGGCCCGCCACCGGGTCCTCGCCGTCCGAGAGCACCACGACGACGCGCGGCCGGTCGCCGCCGTCGAACGCCCCGATCGCGGCACCGATGCCGGCGGCCAGGTCCGAGCCGCGCTGCTGCAGGAGCTCGCCGTCGAGCGCCGGCACGAGATCCGACAGCGCATCGGTGTCGCGGGTCAGCGGGGTCAGCAGCACCCCACGGCCCGCGAAGGCCGCGAGCGCCAGGCGATCCTCGGGCGCCGCGCGCTCGAGCAGTGCGGCCGCGATCTCGCGCGCCCGCGTGAGCCGCGACGGCGCCACGTCCGCGGCATCCATGCTGCGCGACACGTCGAGGAGCAGCACCACGTCGACGCCCGAGGCTGCGACCCGCACCGTCTCGAACCCGGCGCGCGGCCCGAGCGCGGCGAGGCCGAGGACGGCCAGCGCCGCGACCAGGACGAGGTCGCCCGCGAGGCGCCGGGCACCGATCGAATGCGCGTCCCCGAGCAGCCGGCGCGCGCGCCGCCGCACTGCGAGCCACGACCCGACGGCGCAGGCCGCCGCCAGGGCGACACCGATCGCCGTCGGCAGGGCCCACTCGGGATGTGCGAGCCCGGGGCTCACGGGATGCGCCTCGCGAGGCCGCGCGCGGTCGCGATCTCGAGCGCGACCAGGAGCGCCGCCGCCGCGAGGAAGGGCTCGGGATGCAGCGTGCGGTAGAGCCGGGGAGGCGCGCGGCGCGCCACCCGCTCGAGCGAGTCGATCTCGGCGTACACGGCCGCCAGGTCGGCCGGGCTGTGCGCCGCGAAGAAGCGCCCTCCCGTCGCGGCGGCGACGGCGCGCAGCGTGTCTGCATCGAGGTCGTGGCGCTCGAAGTGGAGCCCGTGGCCGGCGCCGCCTTCGGGCTCCATCGCGACCCGGCCGGTCGAGCCGATCCCCACGGTGTGGACCCGCACGCCGCGCGCGACGGCCACGCCGGCCGCGACGTCGGGTGGCACGGCGCCCGCGTTGCTGCGGCCGTCGGTGAGGAGCACCACCACGCGTCCGGCGAGCGGCGCGGGTCCTCCGGCGATCGCCTCCGTCTCGCCGGGCGCGACGCGCTTCACGGCGAGCACCAGCGCGTCGCCGAGCGCGGTGGCTCCCCCCGCGATGCCTTGTGTCACGCGCGCCAGCGCTGCGGCGAGCAGGCGCCCGTCGCTGGTGAGCGGGCACTGCGTGAACGCGGTCTCGCCGAACACGACGAGGCCGACGCGGTCGCCCTCGGCGATGCGCTGCTCGGCGAAGCGCGCCACGACGCGGCGCGCCAGCTCGAAGCGGGTGCGCCACGCGCCGTCGACCTCGGCGTCGAGCGCGCGCATGCTGTCCGAGGTGTCGAGCACCAGGACCACGTCGAGCCCCTCGCCGGGGAGCGGCGGCGCGCGGTGCTCGTCGACGGGACCCGCCGCGGCGAGCCCCACGAGCGCCAGAGCGGCCGCGCGGCCCGCGAGCGCGAGCGCCCGCCCGAGATCCCACCTCCGCGCGCCGGCCGCCTCGGCCTCGGGCCAGGCGGGCCAGGCGAGCGCAGCGGGCGGACGTCGCGCCGCGATCGCCAGCCAGACCGCTGCGCCGGCCAGCCCGAGCACCGCCCAGAGCGGGTGCTCGAAGGCCCCGAGCGCGGCGCGGAGCGCGCTCACCGCGCCGACTCCGGCGGGATCGACCCGGCGACCCACCGCCGCGCCTTCTCGATCGCGTCGCGCACCCGCGCGGCGGCCTCGCCCGGCTCGGCGCGCTGGAAGCGCACGGAGTCGAGCGCGCGCAGCACCGCGAGCACGTCGGCCCAGCGGGTCGCGAGCGCGAAGGGCGGCGAGAGGGCCGCGGCCTCCTCGGTGGTGCGAAAGGCGAGCGGCAGCGCGAAGCGGCGCGTCACGTAGCGGCGCAGAGCCTGGCCCGCCTCGTCGGCCGACCCACGCCAATCGGTGTCGATCGCAGCGGCCGCCGCCTCGAGCCCCGCGAGCGCGTCGGCCCAGGGTGCAGCGGCCGGCGCCAGCGCTGCGGAGGCTGCGGCGGCGCGCCGCCGCCGCGCGCGGCGGACGAGCGAGAGCGCGGCCACTCCGGCGAGCGCCGCCAGTGCGCCTGCCGCCGCGGCCGCGAGGGCCGGCGCCCGCGCGGGCGCCGGTGCCGGCATCCGGTAGGGGAACGGCGCGACCTGGTCCGGGAACTCGCTCGAGACCGCCACGACCTCGAGCGGCCGCGCCTCGGTCTCGAGCGCGCTGCGCTCTCCCTCCGGTCCCTCCACGTCGATTCGCATCGCCGGCCACTCGGTCGCGCCGATCTCCCGCGCGCGCACGCGGATCCGGGTGCGCTCGGTCCAGCGCGCGCCGTCGCGCTCGACCGGCAGCGTCTCGGCATCGAGCAGCCAGAGCCCCGCGACCCGCTCGGGCGGAGCGACCGGGTGCACCCGGTGCCCGGGCGGCGTCACCACCATCACCTCGACCACGGCGACGTCGCCGAGCCGCAGGCGCGGGGGCTCGATCGAGACCGTGGCCCGCGGCGTGGGCGGCGCGGCCGCCCCGGCCGCGCCGGGAGCCTCCGACTGCTGGCACCCCAGGAGCAGCAGCGCGGCGAGCGTCCACGCAGCGCGCTTCATCGCGGCGCCCGCCGCCGCGCCGTGCGCGCGGCGAAGAAGCGCGCGAGCACGCGCAGCGGATCGGCGTGGGTCGGGAGCCAGAGCACGTCGCCGCCGGCGCGGCGAAGCCGTCGCGCGAGGACGTGGCGGCGGGTGGCGGCCGCCGCCGCGTAGCGCTCGCGCGCGCGCCGCCCCGTGCCGAGCAGCCAGCGCCCGCGGCCCTCCGGATCGCGCAGGCGGACCCGTCCCGCAGCGAGCAGGGCGAGCTCGCGCGGATCCTCCACGACGATCGACACCACGTCGTGTCGGCCGGCGAGGTCGGACACGTCCGGGTCGAAGCCGCGGAAGTCCGAGAGCAGAACGACGATCGCGCGCCGCCGCGCGTGCGCCCGCAGCCACTCCGAGACCGGCGCGAGCGAGGTCGCGCCGCCGGCGCGCTCGGACCACGCGGCGGCGCTCCGCACCACGCGCCAGGTGTGCGCGTCGCCGCGCGCCGGTGGGAGCGAGCCGCGCACGCCGTCGGCGAACGCGACGAGCCCGACCAGATCGCCGGCGCGCCCGGCCGCGGCCGCCAGCAGGGCGGCCGCGCGCGCGGCGACGGCGAGCTTGCTGCGGCCGGTCGTGCCGAACCCCATCGACGCCGAGACGTCGAGCGCGAGCAGCACGAGCTGCGCGCGCTCCTCGCGGAAGCGCTTCACCCAGGGCGCACCGGTGCGCGCCAGCGCGTTCCAGTCGATCGAGCGGACGTCGTCGCCGGGCGCGTAGGGGCGCGACTCCTCGAACTCGATGCCGCCGCCGCGGAACGCGCTCTCGAAGCCGCCGACCAGCCAGCCGGTCGCCTCGCGGCGGCTGCGCACCCAGAGGACGCGCGCGGCGCGCGTGATCTCCGCGAGCGCCGCTCCGCTGCCCAGGCGCGCGTCCATGGGCTATGGCGTCTCGACCGCCGCGAGCACCGCGTCGACGACGGCCTCGGGCGGCACGCCGTCGGCCTCGGCCTCGTAGGTCAGCAGCACGCGGTGTCGCAGCACGTCCGGGGCGGAGCGCTTGACGTCATGGGGTGTCGCCCAGTCGCGGCCCTCGAGCAGCGCGCGCGCGCGCGCCGCGCGCAGCAGGAAGAGCGAGGCGCGCGGAGAGGCGCCCACCGCGACGAGCCCGTCGACGGAGCGCTCGTCCGGCGCGCGCAGCCGCGCCCCGACGCGCGCGGGCTCGCGCGTGGCGCGCACGATCCGCACCGCGTAGTCGGCGACGGCGTCGGCTACGTGCACGGCGGCCGCGGCGGCGCGCAGGGCCTCGACCCGCGCCGCGTCCGCCACCGGGTCGACGGCGGCGGGCGCGCGGCCGTCGCGCGCGGCGATCTCGAGCTCCTCCTCCGCAGAGGGGTAGGAGACGACCAGCTTCAGCAGGAAGCGGTCGATCTGCGCCTCGGGCAGCGGGTAGGTCCCCTCGTGCTCGATCGGGTTCTGGGTCGCCATCACGAAGAACGGCCGCGGCAAAGGGAAGCTCTCGTCGCCGATCGTGACCTGCCGCTCCTCCATCGCCTCGAGCAGCGCGGACTGCACCTTGGCGGGCGCGCGGTTGATCTCGTCGGCGAGCAGCACTGGCGTGAAGATGGGGCCCATGCGGACCGAGAAGCGCCGCTCGTCGGGCAGGTAGACGGGCGTCCCGACCAGGTCGCCCGGGAGGAGGTCGGGCGTGAACTGCACGCGCCGGAAGCCGAGGCCGAGGGCCTGGGCGAGCGTGCGCACCGCCGTCGTCTTGGCGAGCCCCGGCACGCCCTCGACCAGCACGTGGCCGCCCGAGAGCAGGCCGACCAGCAGCCCCTCGAGCAGCGCCCGCTGGCCGACGACGATCCGCCCCACCTCGTCGAGGAGCCGCTTCAGGGTCTCGCCGTGCTCTCCGTCCATCGTCTAGGACCTACGCCTGCGGGCGGCGCTCCGTTTCGCCCGCTCGACGAGCGCACTCGTGCGGGCGCCCGGCACCTGGCGCAGCCGGACGACGCGTCCGCCCCGGCGCTCGACCTCGGCGCGCCCCGCGATCGCCGTGAGCCGCCAGTCGCCGCCCTTGGCCAGCACGTCGGGCTGGAGCACCTCGACGAGCGCCACGGGCGTCGGCTCGGGGAACAGCACCACCCAGTCGACGCAGGCGAGGGCGCCCAGCACCTCGGCGCGCTGTCGCCCGGGCACGATCGGCCGCCCGCGCCCCTTGAGCCGACGCACGCCGGCGTCGTCGTTCACCGCGACCAGCAGCCGGTCGCCGAGCGAGCGCGCCTGCTCGAGGCTGCGCACGTGCCCGACGTGGATCAGATCGAAGCAGCCGTTGGTGAACACGACCCGCTCGCCGCGCCGCTGCGCCCTGCGCACCGCGCGCGCGGCGGCGGCGCGGCTCAGGAGCTTCGAGCGCGCCCGGCGCGCGCTCACGGGATAACGCCGGGAGCCGCCGCGGCGTCCGCCGCGGCCGCGCCGCTGGCGCCGGACTGAGGCGGATGCGGCGGCGCGGGCGGCTCGGGCTTCTCGCTCTTCTCCGTGCCTGGCAGCATCGAGAGCAGGTGTTCGATCTGCGAGATGCCGGAGCGCACGAAGGCCGGCACGCCCTCGATCACGATGTTCGTCGGCACCGCCAGCAGCGTCTTGATCGGGATGACGCTCGCCTTCGGGTTGCCCCAGGGCCCGCTCACGGCGAAGTACGCGGCGACGAGGTTGGCGTCGTCGCCGAGCAGCAGCTTGTTCACGATCGGGACCACGCTGATCACGCGATCGAGCGTCTTGAAGAAGTAGAGCGCCACGACGCCCTCGATGTCGTGCGGCTCGGTCGCGACGTCGATCGTTCCGGTGCCGACCATGCGGGTCGCAGGCCCGGTGAGCGACATCGACGCGACGTGCGCGATCCCGTTCTCCATCTGCATGTCGGCGTCGATCTTGTCGAACTCGATCACGTCGCGCGAGCGGAACGGGTTCAGCGTGTCGCTCGCCGCCGCGATCGCCATCATCAGGTTGAGGCGCCGCCGGATCTCGCCGTGGCGGACGTGGCCCGAGACCGGTCCGCTCGCGTCGGCGAGGTTCCGCGTGCCGTGCGCGCCGGGCACCAGGTGGCCGGTCAGGCTGCCGCCGATCTTGAGCGTCCCCGTCGCGTCCTCGGGGTCGAGGTCGAGGTCGCCCATCGTCTGGGACATCGAGAGGCCCTCCGCCTCCACCGTGAGGCGGTACGGGACCGACTCTGCCCGCGACATGTCGAGGTCCGTCTCGCCCTTGACCCAGCCGCTCGGGCGCATCGCGGCGTCGACGTCGAGCAGCCAGACGTGATCGCCGGTCGCCTGCAGGCGTCCCGTCGCGTGGTCGGCGAGGAACGGGCCGAGCTTCTCGAGCGCCGCGCGCCAGCTCCCGCGCAGCCAGGGCTCGGCGTCCGCGGGCTTCATCGCGGGACGCAGCGGCAGCGCCGCCGTCACCTCGACGTCGATCGAGCCCGGCGATCCCTCGACGATGGTGCCGCGGCCGGAAACGTGCGCCCCGCCCCAGAAGCCCTCGGCGAGCTCGAAGTGGAACCCCGGCTCGGCGGGAGTCAGCACCGCGCGCACGCGCTCGAGCGGGCGCAGCAGCGCCGGATGGTCGAGCCAGTCGAGGTCGAGCTCGAGGCGCTTCCACTTCGGGGGCGCGCCGGGCTTCTTCTGGAGCTCGATCCAGTCGTTGAGCGCGACGAAGCCGGGCACCGGTGGCACCGGATCGGGCACGTGTCCGGCGCGCAGCGCCGCGATGACCGCGCGCACGCCGTCCACGGCGAGATGCAGGCCAGGCAGCGGCCGGTCGCCGAGCTTCGCCCGGGCATCGCGCAGCTCGACGCGATCCTGCGTCCAGCTCGCGTGCGTTGCGAGGTCGCGGATCGGCCGCGTGGCGCCGAGGTCGATGTCGAAGCCGGTGAGGTCGGCGTCGAGCGCGAGACCCGGGGGCCAGCCGTCGAGGGGGTTGGCGAAGAGCGCGCGCCAGTCGGACCAGGTCGCGCCGCTCGCGCGGGCGGTGATCGACGGGATCGCGCCGTCGGTCACGGCGTCGAGGATGCGGCGCACGTCGGGGCTCGCGGCCGCGCGCAGCGCGTCGCGCAGCGACGGCCACGCGACCGGCCCGGCTCGCAGCTCGACGTCGAGTGGGGATTCCCCGCCGACGGGGCGGCCCGAGCGCGCGCTGCCCGCGACGTGGAGGGAGCCCGAGGTCCACTCGAGGCTGCGCACGCGCAGCTCGTGCGGACCGACCTCCATCGCGGCCGACGCGTGGGCCGAGGTCAGCGCGGCTCGGAGCGGCGGGCGCTGGCCGCCGAGGCGCGCGGCGAGCGAGCCGTCGAAGAGCAGCAGCTCGAGGCCGAGCTGCTGGATGCCGGGCGACCCCGGGCTCCAGCGCAGCGTCGCGCTCGCGCGGCCGGCGACCTCGAGCGCCTGGTCGCGCAGCCCGAGGGAGCGGCCGAGCCAGGGAGCCAGCGCGGCCAGGTCGACGTCTGCGAGCGCGAGCTCCGCGTGCGGGCTGCCGGAGGCCGGCAGGTCGCCCGCCAGCTCGAGGCTCCCCCGCTGTCCCTCGACGCGCCCCGCTCCAGAGACGTGGACCGCGCCGCCGAGGAGCGGGCGATCGAGGCGCAGCCAGATGTCGTGCAGCCCGAGCTCGCTCGCCGTGTTTCCCTCCGCGTCGAGGGATCGGATGCGGAGCGAGGACCGGTCGATCGTCAGGGCGGGAGACGCCTCGGCCGCACGACGAGCCGCGTCGTAGCCGCCCGCGCCCGCGTGCTCCGGACCGGGCGGCCCGCCCGCGATCCCCTCCCAGAGCCGGACGAGTGCCTCCGGGCGCCACGCGCCCTGCGCCGTCCGCACCGCGTCGAGGTGGAGGCCAGAGATCGCGACCCGGCGGATCCGCAGCTCGCCCCGCAGCAGTTTGCGGAGGTCGAAGGTGACCCGGGCCCGCTCGGCGGAGAGCACCTCGCCGTCGCTTCCTGGCGGAGTCCGGATGCCGTCGATCTCCAGGGCGATCCCCCAGGCGAAGGAGGGCCGGACGGGGCCGACCTCGACGGGCCCCAGCAGCTCGGCCAGGCGCTCCTCCAGCTCGGTCCGCACCCGCTCGGGCCC
This sequence comes from Myxococcota bacterium, assembly GCA_035506135.1. GTDB lineage: Bacteria > Myxococcota_A > UBA9160 > UBA9160 > PR03 > DATJPY01. Next base: position 191,353 of record DATJPY010000031.1, read on the forward strand.
GATGCGCACCGAGACGAAGAAGCCCGCCGCCGCTGCCACGAGCAGCAGGACGATTCCGGCGATCGCGGCCCAGCGCCTCAAGCGGTCCTCCGCTGGATGCCCGGCCGCGAACCCAAGTTAGGGTTCGGAGACCCCAAGCGGGCATGCGACTGCGCTCTCATCCCACCGCGCCGCCACGCCGATCCGGCCGTGCCCCGGGATCGCATCCCGATGACGGGTGGGATCGGCCAACATCCGATTCTCCCTAAAGAAATCGAGTCGCGCGACGAAAGAGACCCCGGGCGCGTGCGATGCGCTCCGTCGAGCTGCAGAGGGGGAGTCGTGGGCGACATCGAGTACAAGGACAGCGCCAGCATCCGCCGGAACCGCGTGCGCGAGCTGCGAGAGAACCGCCTCATGACCCAGGCCCAGCTCGCCCGCAAGGCTCGGGTCGCGCTGCGAACGATCCACAGCGTCGAGAAGGGCATGAACTGCCGCATGGACACCAAGCGGAAGATCCTGCTCGCACTGGGCATGCGCTTCGAGGACAAGGACTACGTGTTCCCGCCGTCGGAGCTCTCGGGCGACTCGACCCTCAGCCACACTCCGCAGCACTCCTAGCCTAGACCTCTCTCCGAGACCTGGCCGAGCCGCGCTGCTGGCGGCGCTCCGGTCCCTCCCGCGGTCGGGTACAGTCCGGAGCCGGAGGCCTCTCGAGGTGTCCCCCAGCCCCGACCGCGTCGCGCTCGACCGCGTGACACTGCTCGCCGACGTCGCCGGGATCGTGTCGCGCTCGCACGACCTCTCCGAGACGCTCGGCAACGTGGTCGACCGCGTGGCGAAGCGGCTCGACGCGGACGTGTGCTCGGTGTACCTGGCGGAGCCCGACGGGCGACACCTCACGCTGCGGGCCACGAAGGGGCTGGCCCAGGAGTCGGTGGGGCGCGTGCGGCTGGCGGTCGGCGAGGGTCTCGTCGGTCTGGTCGCGCAAGAGGGCGCCCCGCTGGCGCTCGAGCAGGCCCAGGAGCACCCCGCGTTCCGCTACTTCCCGGAGACCGGCGAGGAGCGCTACGCCTCGCTGATGGCGGCTCCGCTGGTCGTGCGCAGCGTCACGATCGGCGTCCTGGTCGTGCAGACGGTGACGCCGCGGCGCTTCAGCGACAACGACGTCGAGCTGCTGCAGAACTGCGCCGTGCTGCTCGCGCCGGTGGTCCTCAACGCGTCGCTCCTCGAGCTGGTCTCGGGCCCGGACGACCAGCGCCGGCGCTTCGTCGAGCAGCTCGCGCGCGCGGGCATCCCCGTCGCGGACGGCGCGCCGCGGCGGGAGGAGCGCAACGCGCAGCTGCGCGGAACCCCGGCCTCCACCGGCATCGCGATCGGGCCGGTCTACCTGCTCGAGGACGCGCTCGACCTGGCGCACGTCGACTACGCGCCGAGCGCCGACCCGGCGCAGGAGCAGGGCGACCTGATGCGCGCGGTCGCCGAGGCGCGCCGCGAGCTCGACGACCTCATCGAGGAGATGGGCGAGCAGTTCGGACCCGAGTTCTCGAGCGTGTTCAACACCCACATCCAGATCCTCGAGGACCACGGCTTCCTGGTGCGCCTCGAGGGCGCCGTCGCCGAGACCGGCAACGCGCTCGTCGCCATCCGGAAGGTGGTCGACGAGTACCGCGCGCTGTTCGCGAAGATCGAGGACGCCTACTTCCGCGAGCGCGGCGTCGACATCGAGGACGTCGGCCGCCGGGTGATGGCAAAGCTCCTCGGCGTGCGCCACCACAACGTGCCGCTGGCGCAGGGCGCGGTGGTCGTGACGTCGATGATCCTGCCGCAGCACTTCACGCTGCTCGAGATGGACAAGGTGGGCGCCATCGTGGCCGAGCACGGCGGCGCCACCTCCCACGGCGCGATCTTCGCCCGCACGCTCGAGATCCCCGCCGTGACCGGCGTCGAGGGCGCGATGCGGTCGGCGCGGCCGGGCGAGACCGCGATCGTCGACGGCACCAGCGGGCGCGTCTACCTCTCGCCGGACGAGGCGCTGCTCGCCGAGTACCGGCGCGCGCAGCAGCGCTTCGAGATCGCCGTCGAGCACCTGGACGCGCTGCGGCACCGGCCCTGCGAGACGCGCGACGGCCGGCGCGTCGCGCTCACCGCGAACGTGGGCCTGCTCGCCGACCTGCGTCTGGTCGAGCGCCACGGAGCCGACGGCATCGGGCTGTTCCGCACCGAGCTGCTCGCGCTCGCGCATCGCGGCGTCCCGCCCGAGGACGAGCAGGAGAAGCTCTACGAGCGCGTGGCGCGCGCGGTGGCCCCGCGGCCGGTGACGATCCGCACGCTCGACCTCGGCGGCGACAAGGCGCTGCCGAACGTCGGGCTCGCCGGCGAGGAGAACCCCCAGCTCGGCTGCCGCTCGGTGCGCCTCTCACTCCGGCACGAAGAGATGCTCCGCGCGCAGCTGCGCGCGATCCTGCGCGCGAGCGCGGCCGGCAACGTGCGCCTCCTCGTGCCGATGATCTCCTCGCTCGACGAGCTGCGGCAGGTCCGGCGCATCCTGCGCGAGACGATCGCCGGGCTCGAGAGACAGCGCGTGCCCCACGACCCGAAGCTCCCGGTCGGCATCATGATCGAGGTGCCGTCGGCGGCGCTGATCGCGGATCCGCTGGCGCGCGAGTGCGACTTCTTCAGCATCGGCACCAACGACCTGACGCAGTACACGCTCGCCGTAGACCGCGGCAACGAGGCCATCGCGCATCTCTTCCGGCCGCTGCATCCCGCCGTGCTGGCGCTGATCGACGCGAGCGCGCGCGCCGCGGCGCGCGCCGGCATCCCCGTCTCGGTGTGCGGCGAGATGGCGAGCAATCCGCTCGCCGTGCCGCTCCTGGTCGGCCTCGGGATCGGCGAGCTCTCGGGCACGCCTCGCTCGCTGCCGGTGGTGAAGGAGATCGTGCGCTCGCTCGACTCGGCCGAGGTCGCGGCCGATGCGCGTCGCGCGCTGGCGGCGGGCACGGTGGCCGAGGTCGAGGCGATCGCGGTCGACCGGCTCGAGGCGTCGGGCCTGCTCGATCACCCCGACATCGGGGCGTGGATCGTCGACCTCGTCACGCGCGCGCGGCGCCCGCGCCCGAAGCTTTAGCCGAGCGACGCCTCCGCGGTCGCCTGCAGGCGGTCGAGCTCCTGCTCGAGCGAGGCGCGAAGCGCTTCGAGCTCCTCGCGCGACGCGTCGCGCGGAACGCAGAGCGGCTTGCCCCACGCGAATCCCACGCGCGCGAAGGGGAGCGGCAGCAACGCGCGGTCCCAGCTCCCGAACTGGAGGGCGGGGCGCGCGGCGATCCCGAGCGGGCGGATCACGAGCCCCGTCGCCCGCGCCGCCGCGAGCGCGCCGGGCTTGGCGCGGCGCGCCGGCCCGCGCGGTCCGTCGCACAGGATGCCGAGGTGGTGACCGGTCTGCGCGGCGCGGATCAGGCCGGCCAGCACGGTCGCCGCGCCCGACGAGCTCGAGCCGCGCGGCGACGGCCCGAAGCCGAGCCGGCCGAGCACGGCGACGATGCGATCGCCGTCGTGGCTGCGGCTCACCGGGATCACCGCGCCGAGATCGCGGAAGCGATGCGCGGCGCAGAAGAGGCCGCGGTGCCAGAGCGCGCCGATCACCGGCGAGCGCTCGTTCGCGGGATCGTCGCCGGCCACCTCCACGCGCCAGGTCGCGCCGAGCGCGCGCAGCAGCGTCGCCACCAGCCAGCCGCCGACGGCGACCGAGAGCCGGAAGGGCAGCGTGTCGCGTCGCCGCACCGGAGCTAGCTCGCGACCAGCCCGACGCCCGCGACGGTCGCGGCGGCGCCGATCACGCGCAGCCGCGTCGGGCGCTCTCGCAGCCAGACGGCGCCGAGGGCGACTGCGAACAGCACGCTCGTCTGCCGCACCGCGACGACGTAGCTGACGGGCGCCGTGCGCAACGCGTCGAGGATGAGGCCATAGCTCGCGAAGCTCACCAGCGACGCGGCCAGCGCCGCCTTCCACTCGCTGCGCGCGACGCGCGCGAGGCCCGCCAGCGAGAGGCGGCGCGCCGCGAGCGGGCCGAACACGCAGGTCGCCGACGTGCCGAGCAGGAAGAAGTAGACGACGGCCGGCGGCAGCACCGAGGTCCAGGGCAGCGCGCCGAGGCGCACCATCGCCGCCTTGTCGAAGAGCGAGTAGCCGATCGACGCCGCGAGCGTGAGCAGCGCGAAGCCGGTACCGGGCGCGGTGAAGCGGCGCCATCCCGGACGGTCCGCGAGGTCGGCGCGGACGTCCCAGTTCACCGCCCACATTCCGAGCACCACCACCGCGATGCCGATCGCCCCGCGCCGCGAGATCGTCTCGCCGAGCCAGAGCACGGCGACGAGCGGCACGAAGGCCGGGGCCGAGCGCGCGATCGGGTAGACGACCGAGAGCGCGCCGGTCTCGAGCGCGCGGGAGAGCCAGTAGTAGTAGAGGCCGTGAGCGACACCGGTGCCGGCGACGAGCGCCCAGATCGGCGCCGGGATCGCCCGCAGGGGCACCAGCCACGGGAGGGCGCAGGCGCCCGCGAGGGTCGTCGCGAGCTGGAGCACGTTGAAGGCGAGCGGATCGCGGCTGCCCTTGATCGACACGCTCCAGATCGCGTGCAGCAGCGCGGAGAGCAGCACCAGCGCGAGCTCTCGAGGACCCAGAGTCGACTCCCTCGTCGCGGGAGCGAGCGCTCGCCGGCCGCCCGAGCATCGCCCAGCCCGTCGACGCGGTCGACTCGACCCGGAATGGGTCGTTTGTTACCCCTTCCGCCCGGGGCTCGCCGGCTTCGCGGGGGTCAGGCGGTGACGCGCACGGCTCTCAGATCGCTTCGCACCTACGCGGACCTCACCAAGCCGCGCCTGCTTCCGCTCGTGCTGTTCACCGGCCTGCCGGTGTTCGGGATGGCGGCGGGGGGCTGGCCGCCGCTCGGCTTCGCGGCCCTCACGCTGCTCGGCATCGCGCTCGCCGCCGCCTCCGCCAACACGCTGAACGCGTGGATCGAGCGCGACATCGATGCGCGCATGGAGCGCACCCGGGAGCGGCCGCTGCCGTCCGGCCGGATCGCACCGCCCGCGGCGCTTCGCTTCGGGCTCGCACTCGGCGCCGCGTCGACGGCGGTGCTCGGGCTCGTCGCGGGCCGCGCGGCCGCCGGCCTCGGCGTCGCGAGCATCCTCTTCTACGTCTTCGTCTACACGATCTGGCTCAAGCCGCGCTCGGCCTGGAACGCGGTGATCGGCGGCGCCGCGGGCGCGGCGGCTCCGCTGATCGCCGACGCTGCGGTGAACGGGCGCGTCGGCGCGCCGGGTCTCCTGCTGTTCTCGATCGTCTTCTTCTGGCAGCCGCCCCACGTCTGGGCGATCGCGCTCTACCGCAAGCGCGACTACGAGGCCGCCGGCATTCCCATGCTGCCCAGCGTGATCGGCGACGAGGCGACGCGCTGGCGCATGCTCTGGTACACGCTGGGCCTGATCCCGGTGACGCTGGCGCCGGTCGCGCTCGGCCTGCTCGGCAACGTCTACCTGGCGGTCGCGCTCGGCATGAACGCGTGGTTCGCCGCCTCGGCGCTGCGCCTGCTGCGACGGCGGACGCCGGAGGCGGCGCGCCAGATGTTCCGCGTCTCGCTCGCCTACCTGTTCTCGCTCTTCCTCGCGATGAACGTGGATCTCCTCGCGCGCCTCTGAGCAACGCCATTCCCCCCGACTCCCCCACGCGGCCCAGCCTCTCCGTCCTGTTCGGGGTGGTGATCGTCGACCTGATCGGCTTCGGGATCGTGGTGCCGGTGCTGCCCTTCCTCGCCAAGCAGCTCGGCGCGGGCGCCCTCGCGCTCGGCCTGCTGGTGTCGGCCTACTCGGCGGCGCAGTTCGCGCTCGCGCCCGTCTGGGGCCGGCTCTCCGATCGCATCGGCCGCCGCCGCGTCCTGATGATGACGATCGCCGGCACGGCGCTCTCGCTGTTCGCGCTCGGCCTCTCGCGCTCGCTCGGCGCGATGTTCGCGGCGCGTCTGCTCGGCGGCGCGTTCGCCGGCAACATCGGGGTGGCCGCCGCCTACATCGCCGACGTCACGCCCGACGCCGAGCGCACGCGCTGGATGGGCCTGCTCGGCGCCTCGTTCGGCGTGGGATTCGTCCTCGGCCCGGCGATCGGTGGCGCGCTCGCTCCGCTCGGATACTCGGTCCCGATGCTCGCAGCGGCCGGGCTCGCCGGGGCCAACTGGCTGCAGGCCGCGTTCGCGCTGCGCGAGCCGCCGCAGCACGCGGCCGCGGAGGCCGCGCCTCCGTCCTCGCGCTTCGCCGCGCTCCGCGATCCGCTGGTGCGCCGCCTGTGCGCGGCGTGGCTCGCCTTCTCGCTCGCCGTGACGCAGCTCGAGACGATCTTCGCCTACTTCATGATGGACCGCTTCGGCTACGACGCGCATCAGGTGGCATTCATCCTGGTGGGGATGGCCGTCGTGATGGGCGGGATCCAGGGCGGTGCCATGCGCCCGCTGGCGTCCCGCTTCGGCGAGCGCACGCTGGTCGTCGCCGGCTGCCTCGCGCTCGCCGGCTCCTTCCTCGTCGTGCCCGCGGTCCACACGATCGCCGGGCTGCTCGCGGTGCTCACCGTGTGCGCGGTGAGCCGGGCCGTGGTCCAGCCGCCGCTCATGGGCATGGCCTCGGTGGCGGCGACGGTCGAAAGCCGCGGCGCAGTGATGGGTACCTTCCAGGCGAGCGGATCGCTGGCGCGCGCGATCGGACCCCTGCTCGCCGGCGCGCTCTACGCACTCCGGCTCCCGCTTCCGTTCGTGCTGGGGAGCGCGCTGCTGCTCGCCGTCGCTCTTGTCGGCCGCGCGCTGCCCGCGCGCGACGCCGGCGCGAGCTCGCTCGGTGAGGCGGGCGCCGCGGGATGAGCGCCGATCTCTCCTGGCTGCCGGCGGTGAACGCGACGTTGAACGCGACCGCGGCGGTGCTGTTGGTCGTGGGCCGTCGGCGCGCGCGGCGCCGGGAGATCGACGCGCACCGCCGCACGATGATCGCGGCCTTCGTCGTCTCGAGCCTCTTCCTCGCGCTCTACGTCGTGCACAAGGTGGCGCGGGGCTTCGTCAACACGACCTTCCCGGTCTCCGGCGTTGCCCACGCCGCCTACCTGGCGCTGCTCTTCTCGCACGTGGTGCTCGCGATCTGCGTCCCGCCGCTCGCGATCACCCTGATCGCCCTCGGGCTGCGCGGGCGCTTCGCGTCGCACCGGCGCCTGGCGCGCTGGGCGTGGCCGATCTGGATGTACGTCTCGGTGACGGGCGTCGTGATCTACGTGCTCCTCTACCAGGTCGGGCCGGCGCTCCGCTGAGTGCCGCTGCGCCGCGAATACCGAAGCGATTCCAAAGGGATGAGGCATCGGTGCACGACCTTGTGGATTGCCCGCGAGGTTGCTAACTCCACGCCGCATCGTCCCCTCCGGTCGGGGGGCATCATCGAGACATCGGCAGCCTCGAGACATCGGCAGCCTCGAGACATCAAGATGGGTGATGGGTGGATGGGCGGCATGACAGTGAACCGGAGCCTCGTGACCCTCGCGGCGGTCGTCGCCCTTCTCGGCGGCGGTGCGCGCGCCGACGAGGCGGTCCGGGGCGCCGAGCTCTTCGAGCTGTGCGCGCAGTGCCACGGCCCGGCCGGCGGCGGCAACCAGGGCGCCCTGGCTCCCGCCATCGCCGGCCTCCCCGACTGGTACGTCCTCACCCAGCTCAAGGACTTCAAGACCGGCCTGCGCGGCCTCCAGCCGGACGACACCGGCGGCCTGCGCATGTATCCGATGTCGCAGTATCTGAAGACCGACGAGGATCTGCACGCGGCGGCGCACTTCGTCTCGTCGCTGCCACCGGTCCTCTCCGAGCCGACCGTCGTCGGCGGCGACGCCGAGCGGGGCGCGAAGCTCTA
>DATJPY010000032.1:0-2520 GCA_035506135.1 Myxococcota bacterium
GCGGCGAGGTCGGCATGCAGAAAGCGGTCGTCGTCGAGATGTGGCACCTCTCCACGCAGAAGCCCACGCAGCGCTTCGAGCCGCCCGCTCGAACGCAACGGCGCGTGGAAATCGCAGCCCTGCGCGGCCGCCAGCAGTTCGGTCGCGACGACGGCGAACGCGTTCCCGGCCATCGAGACGAGCCGGCGCGCGCCGTGCGCGGCCATCGACACGTGATCCTCCTGGTTGGCCGAGGTCGGGATCGAATCGACGCTCGCCGGATAGGCGCGGCTCTTGTTCTCGGATACGAGCGCGGCGGCGGTGACCTGCGGAATCATGAAGCCCGAATTCAAGCCGGGCTTCGGGGTCAGGAAGGCCGGCAAGCCCGACAGCGCCGGATCGACGAGCAGCGCGATGCGCCGCTCGGCGAGCGAGCCGATCTCGCAAATCGCGAGCGCGACCATGTCGGCGGCGAAGGCGACCGGCTCGGCGTGGAAATTGCCGCCCGACAGCGCCGCGTCGTCGTCGGCGAAAATGAGCGGGTTGTCCGAGACGCCGTTCGCCTCGTCGATGAGCGTCGCAGCCGCTTGGCGAAAAAGGTCGAGGCACGCGCCCATCACCTGCGGCTGGCAGCGCAGGCAGTACGGATCCTGCACGCGCGGATCGCCGACGACATGCGAGGCGCGGATCTCGCTCCCCTCGAGGAGGGCGCGCAGCGCGGCGGCCGTCTCGATCTGGCCGCGATGGCGGCGCAGCGCGTGGATGCGCGGATCGAAGGGCGTGTCCGAGCCGCGCGCCGCGTCGAGCGAGAGCGCCCCGGTCGCGAGCGCCGAGCGCAAAAGCCGCTCGGCCTCGAAGAGGCCGGCGAGCGCGTTGGCGGTCGAAAACTGCGTGCCGTTCAGGAGCGCAAGACCCTCCTTCGCCGCGAGAACGACGGGCGCAAGGCCGGTTTTGGCGAGCGCCTCCGCCGCCGGCATGATCTGGCCGTCAAGCTGCGCCTCGCCGACGCCCATCATCGCCGCCGCCATGTGGGCGAGCGGCGCCAGATCGCCAGACGCGCCCGCCGATCCTTGGGCGGGAACCACCGGCGTCACGCCGCGCACGAGCATCGCCTCGAGAAGATCGAGCGTCTCCGGCCGGACGCCCGAGGCGCCTTGCGCGAGCGACCCGAGTTTGAGCGCCATCATGAGGCGCGTGACGGCGATGGAGGATGGTTCGCCCACGCCCGCCGCGTGCGACAGCACAATGTTGCGTTGGAGCGTCGCGAGATCGGCTGCGTCGATGCGCACCGTCGCGAGCTTCCCGAAGCCGGTGTTGATCCCGTAGACCGGCTCGCCGGCTTTAAGGATGCGCCGGACGCTCTCGGCGCTCGCCGCGACGCGGTCGCGCGTCGCGCCGTCGAGCGCGACTTCGGCGCCGCGCCAGACTCTTCGCCAGTCGTCGAGCGCGGCCTCGCCCGGGCGCAACCTCACCGGCATTGGCCTCTCCAGACGCGCGCGCGCAACGGATTGAAGCCGATCCGATAGACGAGCTCGGCCGGGCGCTCGATGTCCCAGATCGCGAGGTCGGCCCACTTGCCGGCCTCCAGCGTCCCCGTCTCGTGCAAGAGCCCGAGCGCCCGCGCCGCGTTGCGCGTCGCGCCCGCGATGCATTCCTCGACGGTGAGCCCAAAGAGAGTCGCGGCCATGTTGAGCGCGAGCAACAGCGACGTCATCGGCGAGGTGCCGGGATTGGAATCCGTGGCGACGGCCATCGGAACCGCGTGCTTGCGCATGAGCGCGACCGGCGGCGCCTGCTTTTCACGCAGGACATAGAAGGCGCCCGGCAGCATGACCGCGACCGCGCCCGACCGCGCCATCGCCGCGACGCCCACCTCGTCCGCATATTCGAGGTGATCGGCCGAAAGCGCGCCGTACTCGGCCGCGAGCGCCGCGCCGCCCCCGTTCGAAAGCTGGTCGGCGTGCAGTTTCACCGGCAGCCCGGCGCGCCCCGCCGCGTCGAACACGCGCGCGACCTCATCCGCGGTGAACGCGATGCGCTCGCAGAACGCGTCGACTGCGTCGGCCAGCCCCTCGTGCGCGATCGCCGGGATCGTCTTTTGTACGATGGCGTCGACATAGGCGTGGCGCTTTTCGGCGAACTCAGGAGGAAGCGCGTGCGCGGCAAGCAGCGTCGTACGGACAGCAACTCGCCGTTCCGCAGCGAGGCGGCGCGCGACGATGAGCGACTTGCGTTCCGCCTCGATGTCGAGCCCGTAGCCCGATTTCACCTCGATTGTCGTGACGCCCTCGGCGATGAGCGAGTCAAGCCGGCGCAGCGCCGCGCTCAAAAGTTCATCCTCGCTCGCCGCGCGCGTCGCGCGCACGGTTGCGAGGATGCCGCCGCCTTGCCGCGCGATCTCCTCATAAGTTGCGCCATTGAGGCGCATCTCGAACTCGTTCGCCCGGTCGCCGCCGTAGACGAGGTGGGTATGGCAGTCGATGAGGCCGGGCGTGATAAAGCGGCCCTCGCAGTCGACCACGCGTGAGCGGTTCCTGAGAT
>DATJPY010000033.1:0-15923 GCA_035506135.1 Myxococcota bacterium
GGTCGCCATCATCGGGATCCTGGCGGCGATCGCCATCCCGAACTTCCTGCGCTTCCAGCTGCGCGCCAAGTCGAGCGAGGGCAAGACCAACCTCGCCGCGATCCGCACGGCGGAAGAGGGCTACTTCGCCGAGTTCGGGACGTTCATCGTGTCGGGCGCGGTCCCGGCCGCCGGTATCCCCGGCACGTCGAAGAAGCCCTGGGACGTGCCGAACGCCGGCTGCCCGAACTGCTTCGACACGCTCGGCTGGTCGCCCGAGGGCGACGTCTACTTCCAGTACGACACCGTGGGGACGGGCGCGGCGCCCGAGACCGTGTTCACCGCGCATGCGGTGGCGGACATCGACGGCGACGGCGTGAACCAGGAGTGGGGCTACGTGCATCCGCTCCCGGACCTGACCGGCTCCCAGGCGGACGGCGCCTGCCCCAACACCGGCGTCTACAACCCGGTGACGGCGGCGAACGACCTGCTGTCGACGGTGGGTCCGTGCAACAACGTCTCCGGCCAGAGCGTGTTCTAGCAGAGCAGGATTCGGGGGCCGGGCTACGGCCCGGCCCCCCCTTCCGCCCCGCTTCCCAGGAGGATGGACCGTGCGCCCCGCTCTCGACCGCAACCACCAAGGTTTCACGCTGCTCGAGGCCATGATCGTCGTGGCGATCATCGGGATCCTCGCAGCGATCGCGATCCCGGCCTTCCAGAACTACCAGAGCCGCTCGAAGCGGGCCGAGGCCTACACCAACCTCTCGGCCATCGCCGACGCGGAGAAGGCCTACTTCAGCGAGTACAACGCGTACGTGGCCGTGACGAATCCGCAGCCGAGCACCGCGGGCGCGGCGACCATCGGCCCGAGCAAGCGCATGTGGCCGCTGGCCGCCGACGTGCCCTCGCCGAATGGCTTCGGCACGGTCGGCTGGCAGCCCGAGGGCGCCGTCTTCTACGACTACGGCGTCAACACCCAGGGCGCGGGCGGCTGTGCCGCCAACGCGGACTGCTTCACTGCGAGCGCCTACGGAGATGCCGACGGCGACCTCGCGGTTGCGGTGCTGGAGTACGTCCAGCCCAACGCTGCCGGCGACGTGGCGCCCGACCTGGCCTTCGGATACGGCCCGCCGACCGATCCCGGAACGGGTCGCGTGATCCTGAACGCGGTCGCGCTGAACTACGCGGGAGCTCTCTACTAGAGCGCTGACGCAGGGCGGCGCCGGCGCGAGAGCGCGCCGGACACCGCGCACCGCCGGTGGGAGGGATCGGTGGCCTCGGTCTCGTCGCGACCCGTCGTCCGCCTCGCAGTCGCCGCGCTCGCCTTCGGAGTCGCGCTGGCCGCCCAGGCGCGGCTTCCGGCACCGCCTTCGGCGGAGCAGTCGGCTCCGCTCGTGCCCGAGCCCGGGGCCGCGCGTATCGCGGCGCTCGGCTTCGACTCGGTCCTCTCCGACTTCTACTGGCTGCGCGCGGTGCAGGTCGTGGGTGCCGACCCCGGAAGCCTCCGGGCCGCCGCACCGCTGCTCGGGCGGCTCGTCGACCTGGTGGCCGGGCTCGACCCCTGGGTCGACCATCCCTACCGGTTCGCAGCGATCTGGATCAGCGAGGTGCCGGAGGCACTCCCGACGGCAGACCGCCTGCTCGAGCGCGGCATCGCCTACCACCCGCTCGACTGGCGCAATCGCTTCTACCTGAGCTTCAACCTGTTCTACTACCAGCACGACGCAGCGGCTGCGGCGCGCGAGCTCGAGCCTGCCGTGGGGATGTCCGGCGCACCCTCCTACCTGGGGCGACTCTTCGCGCGCCTGCAGGCACAGGACGGTGATCTCGACGTCGTGGTCGCCTATCTGCAGACCTTGCTGCGCAACGCGCCGGACGAGTGGCATCGCGCCGACTACGCGAAGGCCCTCGACGAGGTCGAGACCGAGCGGCGCGCGCGGCTCCTCGATCAGGCCCGCGAGCTCTATCGGCAGCGGACGGGCCGCGATATCGAGCGCGTCGCAGACCTCGCGTCGCCGGCGCGCGATGCGGTGATGCCGGAGCTGCCGACGGATCTGCACGGGGGGGAATGGGTGATCGATCCCGACGGACGGATCGTCTCGAGCTACTACGGACACCGGTACGAGGTCAACGACGAGAATCGGGTCGCGCGGGCGCAGCATGGTCTCCGGGAAGGGCAGCGGCAGGCCGCCGCGGTGGAGAGCTCTCCTCGATGAGCGCCGCCGACGAAGTCGTCCGCGTCGAGGGGCTCGTGAAGGAGTTCCGCAGCGGGCTCGGGCTTCGCGCGAAGCGCGTGCTGCACGGCGTCTCGTTCTCGGTGCGCGCGGGCGAGATCTTCGGCTTCGTCGGCCCGAACGGGGCCGGGAAGACGACGACGCTCAAGATCCTGATGGGGCTGATTCGCGCCACCCGCGGCCGCGCCAGCGTGCTCGGCCACGACGTGCGCGAGACCGAGTTCCGGCGCCACGTGGGCTTCCTGCCCGAGGCGCCGTACTTCTACGACTATCTCTCGGGCCGCGAGTTCCTGCGCTTCTACGCCCGGCTCGGCGGCGTGCCCCGCGCGGAGCGCGCGGCGCGCGTCGAGACGCTGCTCGCGTGGGTCGGGCTCGAGGGCGCGGGCGACGCGCGCCTGCGCACCTACTCGAAGGGCATGCTGCAGCGCATCGGCATCGCGCAGGCGCTGGTCCACGACCCGCGCGTGGTCTTCCTCGACGAGCCGATGAGCGGCCTCGATCCGATCGGCCGCAAGGAGATCCGCGACCTGATCCGGCGCCTCCAGGCCGAGGGCAAGACCGTCTTCATGAACACCCACATCCTGTCGGACGTGGAGATGCTGTGCGACCGGGTCGCGATCATCGTGCAGGGAGAGATCCGCTTCGAGGGCTCGGGGCACGCCGCGCTGGCCGACGAGGATCGCGAGGCCGAGCTGGTGCTGACGGGCGTCCCGCCGGCGCTGGCCGAGGCGCTGGCCGAGGGCCGCGGCTCGGCGCTGCGCGGCGTCGGCGAGCGCATCGAGCTCTCGGTCCCGCACAAGCAGGTCGGCGAGGTGCTGGCACGGGCGCTTGCGGCGGGCGCCCACGTGGTGTCCGTCGCGCCGCGGCGCGCGTCGCTCGAGTCGATCTTCCTGTCCGCGGTGGAGGGGGGTCGCCGATGAGATCGCTCGAGCGGATCGCGGCCGTTGCCGCCAACACGATGCGCGAGGCGGTGCGCAGCCGCGTGCTCTACACGCTGCTGTTCTTCGCGCTGGCGCTGATCGGCACCGGGGTCCTGCTCTCGACGCTCTCGTACGTGGAGCAGGACCGCATCCTGCAGGACGTCGGCTTCGCGGCGATCCGGGTGTTCGGGGTCGCGATCGCGATCTTCGTCGGCATCGGCCTGGTGCACAGGGAGATCGACCGCCGCACCATCTTCACGATCCTCTCGAAGCCGATCGGCCGCAGCGAGTTCCTGCTCGGCAAGTACTTCGGGCTGCTCGCCACGCTGTGGCTGCAGGTGGGCGTCATGGCGGTGGGCTTTGCCGCGGTGTCGCTCGCGACGCACGCCCCGCTCGGCCGCGTGCACGCCGCGGCATTCGCGCTGATCGGGGTCGAGCTGGCCGTGGTGGTCGCGATCGCGCTGCTCTTCTCGGCGTTCGCGAGCCCGATGCTGGCGTCGCTGTTCACCGCGGGCCTCTGGCTGATCGGGCATCTCTCCCGCGACCTCCGAAACCTCGGCTCGCAGTCGAGCGCCGACTCCGTGAAGCTCGCGACCGAGTGGCTCTACCGCGCGCTTCCCGACCTCTCCGCCTTCGATCTGACGCAGCACGCCGCGCACGGCCTTCCGATCGCGGCCTCGGACGTCGCGCTGCCGCTTGCCTACGGCCTCGGGTGGGTCGCCCTCGCGCTGGTGGCGGCCACCTGGGTCTTCGAGCGGCGCGACTTCCGCTAGCCTCAGCCGATGGCCTTCGCCGCCGTTGCCGCGCTGGTCGGCGCCATCGTCGGCTCCTTCCTGAACGTCGTGATCCACCGGCTGCCGCGCGGCGAGTCGATCGTGCGGCCGGGCTCGCGCTGTCCCGCCTGCGGGCGCCCGATCAAGCCGTGGAACAACGTGCCGATCCTGGCGTGGCTCTGGCTGCGCGGGCGCTGCCCCGACTGCGGGGCCGGCATCGCCGCGCGCTATCCGCTGGTGGAGGCCGCCACCGCGGCGCTCTTTGCCGGGATCGGGCTGCGCTTCGGCGCGACGCCGATGACGCCGCTCTGGATGGCGTTCGCCGCCGCGCTGCTCGCGGCCGCGGCGATCGACTTCGAGCATCGCGTGATTCCCGACGAGATCTCGCTCGGCGGGCTCGCCGTCGGCCTCACGCTGGTGCCGGCCGCGCACGTGCTGGAGGGCGTCGCCGCGCGCGACGCGCTCCTTCACGCCTTCGGCGGCGCGTTGCTGGGCGGCGGCCTGCTCTGGATCGTCGGATTCGTCCACGCGCGCGTGTGCGCCGCCGCCGGCCGCCGCTTCGAGCACTGGCCCGGCGACGGCGAGGCGTTCCCTCGCCCCGCCTCGCTCGACTACTGGACGTGGTTCCCCGGCATGGGCTTCGGCGACGTCAAGCTGCTCGCGATGATCGGGGCCTTCGTCGGGCCGGAGGGCGTGGTGGAGACGCTGGTCGCCGCCTCGCTCGCGGGCCTGCTGTTCGGCCTCGCCTGGGCCGCCGTGCGGCGCTCGTGGTCCACGCCGTTCGGCTTCGGGCCGATGCTCGCGGCCGGCGCGCTCCTCGCTGTGCTCGTCGCGTAGGTTGGTCGCTGAGCTGCAGCGCGTCCTGATGAACTTCGCTCGCCTTCGGCTCGCTGCGCGGGCTCGCTTCGCGAGCGCTTGCGTGAGTATTCCAGACGATCGGATTGCCTCGGAGGAGACGTGTCAGAGCGCTCCGAGACTCCAGGCGGTCGCGAGCAGCCAGCCGAGCGCGCACACCTGCAGCGTGCGCGAGCCGTAGGCCATCTCGACCGGCGACACCATCACCTGGTTCAGGCTCGCGAGCCGCAGGTAGTGGAGGAGCCCGAACGCCACGAAGGGAAGGCCCGCCAGCTCCCGCCCGGGCAGGAATACCTTCGCCTCCTGGCTGTAGAGCGAGTACGAGAGCAGCGTGATGCCGACCGAGATCCCCATCGCCTGATCGAGGAAGCCCGCGTTGTAGCCGAGCCGCGCGGGGCGCTCCTCGGCGCCCTTGCCGCGCGCCAGGTCCGCGCGGCGCTTGGCGAAGCTCAGGAACAGCGCCACCCAGAACGAGCAGATCAGGAGCCAGGTCGACGGCGGCGCGTCGACGAGCGCGCAGCCCACGAGCACACGCAGCAGGAATCCCGCGGCGAGCAGGAAGACGTCGAGCAGCGGCACGTTCTTGCCGCCGAGCGTGTAGACCGCGTTCAGGGCGACGTACACCAGGAGCAGGTCGCCGACGGCCCGATGCCCGCTCGCGAAGCCGAGCGCGAGGCCGGCGACGAGGAGGGCCACGCCGTAGGGCAGGGCGACCTTCGGCGGGACCGCGCCGGACGCGATCGGGCGGTGTCGCTTCTGCGGATGTGCGCGATCGGACTCCGCGTCGCGCAGGTCGTTCAGCGCGTAGACGCCCGATGCGGTGATGCAGAACGCGACCACGCCGAGGGCGAATCCGACCGGCTCGATCGTCGCGCCCGCGCGCAGCGCGAACGGCAGCGGCAGCACGATGAAGACGGACTTCGCCCAGTCGCGCGGGCGGGCCAGGCGCACGAGCGCCTTCACCATCGATCCACCCATCCCGAGCTCTCTCGTCTCGAGGATCGCGAGGACCTCCGCGGCGATCACCGCGAGAGTGGCTGAAGGGGGGAGCCGGCGGCCGTCCGTGGATCCCCGGGAAGGATTCGAACCTTCATTGACGGGGCCAGAACCCGTTGTCCTGCCGTTAGACGACCGGGGAGCCGTACCGGCGCGTGATTGGTAACCGAGCCCGCGCCGCTTCTCAACCGGGCAGCACCGCCAGCGCGCGCTCGAGGCGCGCGGCGCTTCGCTCGCGCCCCACCGCCGCCAGGGTCTCGTAGATGCCGGGCGAGGCCGCCGAGCCGGTGAGCGCGACGCGCACCGCCTGCGCGAGCGGTCCGACCGCGAGCTCGCGCTCCGCGCGCACCGCCTCGAAGGCCCGCTCGATCGCGCCCGGGTCCCAGGGCTCCACGCCTGCGAGGGCATCGCGCAGCGCCGCGACCGCGGGCCGCACGGCCGGCTTCCAGTGCTTCGCCACCGCCTTCGGGTCGTAGTCGAGCGACTCGTCGGGGACCGCGAGGAAGCGGGCGCGCGCGGCCATCTCGACCAGCGTGCGACTGCGCTCGCGCAGGAGCTCGATCAGCGCCGCGAGCCCGGCGCTCGGCGCCACCGGCGCCCCGGCCGCGGCCTCGAGGAACGGCAGGAGCTCGCGCATCAGCCGATCGGCCGGGAGCGCCTTGATCCAGTGCTGGTCGATCCAGTCGAGCTTGCCGGGGTCCGCCTTCCCCGGGGCGCGGTGCACGGCGGCGAGATCGAAGAGCTCGCGGATCTCGTCGCCGCTGAAGATCTCCTGGTCTCCGTGCGACCAGCCGATGCGGACCAGCCAGTTGACCATCGCCTCGGGCAGGTAGCCGGCGGCGCGGAAGTGCTGGACCGAGACGGGATCGCGCCGCTTCGAGAGCTTGCGGCCGTCGGCGCCGACGATCAGCGGCACGTGCGCGAAGCGCGGCGGCGCCGCGTCGAGCGCCCGGTAGAGCGCCAGGTGGAAGGGCGTGTTGTTGAGGTGGTCCGCGCCGCGGATCACGTGCGTGATCCGCATCTCGATGTCGTCGACCACCCCAGCCAGGTGGTAGAGCGGCGAGCCGTCGCTCCGGCGGATCACCATGTCTCCGATCTCGCGCGCCTCCTGCCCGCTCGGACCGAAGACCAGGTCGTCGAAGTCGAGGCGGCCCTCGGTGGGCAGGCGCAGGCGCACCGCGTGCGGCCCGACGGACGGGCCGTGGCCCGCGTCGCGACAGCGCCCGTCGTAGGTCCACTTGCCTCCCGCGGCGACCACGGCCTCGCGCCGCACCTCGATCTCCTCGGGGGTACACACGCAGCGGTAGGCTCGGCCGCGCTCGATCAGCCGCTCGATCGCGGCCGCGTAGAGCTCCCCCCGCTCGCTCTGGCGGAACGGCCCCTCGTCCCAGTCGATGCCGAGCCAGCGGAGGCCCTCGAGCACGGCGGCCTCGGACTCCCGGGTCGAGCGCTCGCGGTCGGTGTCCTCGATGCGCAGCACGAAGCGCCCGCCGAGCCGGCGGGTGAAGGCCCAGTTGAAGAGCGCGGTGCGGGCGCCGCCGATGTGGAGGAACCCGGTGGGGCTCGGCGCGAAGCGGGTGCGGACGGGCTGCACGGCGGGCCAATGTAGCGTTGGCGTGAGCCGGTCCCGTCTGCCAAGCTGGTGGCCTCCGCTCGGCTCCGCGGACTTCGCCTCGCTGCCGCCGGGTCCCTCGATGAAGCTTCTCGTCGACCGCATCAAGGACAGCCCGACCGAGCACCGCTTCGAGACCAGCGAGGCGTGGAGCGCCGAGGCTCGCGAGCTGGTCCCGGAGCTCGCCGAGCCGCCGGTCCTCGAGGTGCGCGCTCACCGCATGGGATCCTACCTCTACCTCGAGGGCACCCTGTCGGGGGCCCTCGACCTCGAGTGCAGCCGCTGTCTCGCGCGCTATCGTGTCGCGCTCCGCGAGCCCTTCCGGCTGGTGCTGGAGCCCGCGGGCGCGCGGGTGCCCTCGGAGCCCGAGGCGGCGCGCGATCTGGCAAGACTCGGGATGTGCCTCGGCGACGAGCTCGAAGTGGGGTGGTACCAGGGTCCGGAGATCGACCTCGGCGGCCTCGCCCGCGAGCTGGTCGCGCTGGCCCCGCCGGTGCAGCCGCTCTGCCGCGAGCAGTGCCGGGGTCTGTGTCCGCGCTGCGGCGCGGACCGAAACATCGAGCGCTGTGCGTGCGAGGAGGAACGCCCCGCCTCGCCGTTCGCGGCGCTCGCCGCGCTGCGGCGCAGCGACGGCGAAGGAGGAAGCTGATGGCGGTTCCGAAGCGGCGCACCTCGAAGAGCCGCAAGAACATGCGGCGCTCGCACCACGCGCTGCCGCTGCCCGCGCGGTCGAAGTGCCCGCAGTGCGGGGCGGCTCGGCTTCCGCACCGCGTCTGCGGCGAGTGCGGCTTCTACTCCGGCACGACGCGGCTCGAGATCGCGGACGAGGAGTAGGAGCGCGGTGCTCGCGCTCCTTTTCCCCGGCCAGGGCTCGCAGCGCGTCGGCATGGGACGCGACGTCTGCGAGGTGTCGCCGGCGGCGCGCGCGGTCTTCGAGTCCGCCGACGCGGCGCTCGGGATCCCGCTCTCTCGCGTGTGCTTCGAGGGACCCGAGTCCGAGCTGGTCGCGACCGAGGTCCAGCAGCCGGCCATCGTCGCGACCACGCTCGCCCTCCTGCGGGCGCTCGAGGAGCGCGTCGGGACGCTCGCGCCGGGCTATCTGGCCGGCCACAGCCTCGGCGAGTACAGCGCGCTGGTGGCGGCCGGCGCGCTCGACCTCGGCGACGCCCTGCGGCTGGTGCGCGCGCGCGGCGCCTTCATGCAGGCGGCGGTGGCGGCGGGCTCCGGTGCAATGGCCGCCATCCTGGGCGCCCCGCCCGCGATGGTCGAGAGCGCCTGCGCGCGGGCGCGCGCGGAGACCGGCGAGCTGGTCGAGCCGGCCAACTACAACGCACCCGAGCAGACCGTGATCTCGGGCACCGCGCGCGCCGTGCGCGCCGCCTGCGCGCTCGCCCGCGAGGCCGGAGCGCGGCGGGCGCTCGAGCTGCCGGTGTCGGCTCCCTTCCACTGCGCGCTGATGCAGCCCGCGGCCGAGCAGCTCGCGCCGGAGCTGGCGCGCATCCGCTTCGGGGACTGCCGGCCGCCGGTCGTCGCCAACGCGACCGTGGAGCCCAACGGCGAGGGCGCGCGGGTCGCCGAGCTGCTGCGCCGCCAGATCACCGAGCCGGTGCGCTTCACCGATCTGGTCCGCCGCCTGCGCGCGCTCGGCGTGACCCGCGTCCTCGAGGTCGGGCCCGCGAAGGTCCTCTCGGCGTTCGTGGCGCGCATCGAGCCGGCCCTGGTGCGCGCGAGCCTCGTGGCGGCGGACGACCTGGCCGCCGCGGCCGCCTTCGTCGCGGCGTGACCGGCCGCCGACCCGCGCCAAACGACGTCTCACCCAAGCCCGCGAACGCGCAGGGCTTCCGCCCACCGGGGAGGCGGCTGCGAAGGCTATCGCCCCGGGCTAGATTCCTCGCTCGCGACGCCGCGGAGTGGCCCCCCGCCTGTCCACGCCCGGTTGTCCGCCCGGCGCGATCGGCCCGGGCGGTGATCGCTGGCCTTGGACTCGGACCCTGGACTCGGAATCTTGGACTGTGGTTCTTGGGCCGGGAGCCTGGATCGGGAGGTGATCGAGACATGGCGCTCGAGGAACGCGTGACCGAGATCATCGCGGAGCAGCTCGGTGTCTCCAAGGAGGAGGTGGTCCCCGAGGCATCCTTCATCGACGATCTCGGCGCGGACTCGCTCGACATCGTCGAGCTCGTGATGGCGATGGAAGAAGAGTTCGACATCGAGATCCCCGATGAGGACGCGGAGAAGATCCAGACGATCGGGGATGCCATCTCCTACGTGCGGGAGCGCGCCGCGGGGTAGACCACCGATGAGCCGTGGGGACGCCGGCCGGCGTCGCGTCGTGGTGACGGGCATGGGATGCGTGTCGCCGCTCGGCCGCGACCTCGCGACCACGTGGGCGGGCGCCGCCGCGGGCGCGAGCGGGGTGCGGCCGCTGGCGCGGTTCGACGCGAGCGGCCTGCCGGCTCGGATCGCCGCCGAGTGCCCGGAGACGATCGAGCTGCACGCGGTGCCGGCGAAGGAGTCGCGCCGCCTCGACCGCTCGATGCGGCTGGCGCTGGCGGCGGCCGAGGAGGCGATCGCCGACGCCGGGCTCGACCGCGCGCCCGACCGCGATCGCGTCGGCGTCGCGATCGGCACCTCGATCGGCGGCATCGAGACGATCCTCACGGGCCAGGAGGTGCTCCGCGAGCACGGCCCGCGCCGGCTCTCGCCGTTCATGGTGCCGATGTCGCTCGGCAACATGGCGAGCGGCTACGTCTCGATGCTCTGGCGGCTGCGCGGGCCGATCCAGTGCCCGGTCGGCGCCTGCGCCACGGGCGCGCAGGCGATCGGAGCCGCCCTGCACATGATCGAGCGCGGCGACGCGGACGCCGTGGTGGCGGGCGGCACCGACGCGGCGATCCTCCCGGTCGTGGTGGCCGCCTTCGCCGCGATGCGCGCGCTCTCGACGCGCAACGACGAGCCCGAGCGCGCGAGCCGTCCCTTCGACGCCGATCGCGACGGCTTCGTGATGGGCGAGGGCGCCGGGGTGCTGGTGCTCGAGGCCGCCGAGCACGCGGAGCGGCGCGGCGCCCGCGCGCGCGCCGTCCTGCTCGGCTTCGGCGAGGCGGCCGACGCCGCGCATCCCGCGAGCCCGGCCGAGGACGGCGGCGGCGCGCGCCTCGCAATGGAGCGCGCGCTCGCCGACGCCGGTCTCGCCCCGGCGCAGGTCGACTACCTGAACGCGCACGCCACCGCGACGCCGGCCGGCGACCGCACCGAGGCGGCCGCGGTGCGCGCGGTGTTCGGCTCGCACGCGGAGCGCCTGGCGGTCTCGGCGACCAAGTCGATGACGGGCCATCTGCTCGGCGCGGCCGGCGCCGTCGAGGCGATCCTGTGCGTCCGCGCGCTCGAGACCGGGCTCCTCCCGCCCACGATCAACCTCGAGCTCGTGGATCCGGAGTGCGCGCTCGACCACGTCGCGCACAAGGCGCGCGAGCGGTCGCTCGAGATCGCGCTCTCGAACGCCTTCGGCTTCGGCGGCGTCAACGCCAGCCTGCTGCTCGGGCGAGGAGACTGAGGATGGCCGAACGCATCGCCCTGGCCTGTGACCACCGCGGCCATCCGCTCGCGCGCGCGCTGCGGGAGCGGCTCCAGCACGCGGGCTACGAGGTCCGCGACTTCGGCACCGACGGCGCCGCGCCGGTCGACTATCCGGACTTCGCCGGTCCGGCGGCCGAGGCGCTCTCGCGCGGCGAGGTGCAGCGCGCGATCGTGATCTGCGGGTCGGGGCTCGGCGTCTGCTACACGGCCAACCGCTTCCCGCGCGTGCGCGCCGCGTGGGTGCAGGATGTTGCCGCGGCCGAGCAGTCGCGCCGCCACAACGACGCCAACGCGCTCGCCCTCTCCGCCGAGCGGCTCGACGCCGAGACCGCCTGGCCGATCGTCGAGCGCTGGCTGGCCACCGCGTTCGAGGGCGGTCGCCACGCGCGGCGGATCGCCAAGATCGATCAGGTGCCGCGGCGCGCCTGGCTGGGCGAGCTCGGCCGGAGCGGTGCGCTCGAGGAGGGCGACCCCGAGATCGCCGAGCTGGTGCGCGCCGAGGCGCGGCGGCAGGCGCTCGGCCTCGAGCTGATCGCGTCCGAGAACTTCGTCTCGGAGGCGGTGCTCGAGGCGGCCGGCACGGTGCTCACCAACAAGTACGCCGAGGGCTACCCGGGCCGGCGCTGGTACGGCGGCTGCGAGGTCGTCGACCGCATCGAGCAGCTCGCCATCGACCGCGCCAGGGAGCTCTTCGGTGCCGAGCACGCCAACGTGCAGCCGCACTCGGGATCGCAGGCGAACTTCGCGGTCTACACGTCGGTGCTGCAGCCGGGCGACAAGGTGCTCGGCATGAACCTGAGCCACGGCGGCCACCTCACGCACGGCAACCCCGCGAACTTCTCCGGGAAGCTCTACCGCTTCTCCGAGTACGGGGTGCGCGAGGCCGACGGCCTGCTCGACTACGACGAGCTCGCCGCGGTGGCGGCGCGCGAGAAGCCGAAGCTCATCACCGTCGGCGCCAGCGCGTACTCGCGCGTGATCGACTTCGCGCGCATGGGCGAGATCGCGCGCGCCAACGGCGCGCTGCTGTTCGCCGACATCGCGCACATCGCCGGCCTGGTCGCCACCGGCCTGCACCCCTCGCCGGTGCCCCACGCGGACTTCGTCACCACCACCACGCACAAGACGCTGCGCGGCCCGCGCGGCGGCCTGGTGCTGTGCAGGGCGCAGCACGCGAAGGCGCTCGACGCCGCCGTCTTCCCGGGCGGGCAGGGCGGGCCGCTGATGCACGTGATCGCCGCCAAGGCGGTGGCGCTGCGCGAGGCGGCGCGCCCCGACTTCCGCGGCTACTGCGAGCAGATCGTCGCGAATGCGCGCGCCCTCGCGGGTGCGCTCGCCGCTCGCGGCTTCCGCATCGTGTCGGGTGGCACCGACACGCACCTCTTCCTGCTGTCGCTGATCGGCCGCGACGTGACGGGGCGCGCGGCGCAGATCGCCCTCGAGGAGGCCGGCATCACCGTGAACAAGAACATGGTCCCGTTCGACCCGCGCAAGCCGGCGGTGACCTCGGGGATCCGCATCGGAACGCCGGCCCTGACGACGCGCGGCATGAAGGAGGCGGAGATGGAGCAGATCGCCGCGCACATCGCGCGCGTGCTCGATCGCCCCGACGACGCCC
Source organism: Myxococcota bacterium (assembly GCA_035506135.1). GTDB lineage: Bacteria > Myxococcota_A > UBA9160 > UBA9160 > PR03 > DATJPY01. Next base: position 12,564 of record DATJPY010000033.1, read on the forward strand.
CCGCGCTCGCCTCGGTGCGCCGCGAGGTCGAGGCGCTGTGCCGGCGCTTCCCGCTCTACGCGTCGCGCTGGAGCGACGCGGAGTAGGGCGTGCGCTGTCCGTTCTGCGCAGACGACGCGAACCGGGTGGTCGACTCGCGCCTCGGCCGCGACGACACCGAGATCCGGCGGCGGCGCGAGTGCCTCGAGTGCGGGCGCCGCTTCACCACGCGCGAGCGGGTCGAGGACGTGCTGCCGCGGCTGGTGAAGCGCGACGAGCGCCGCGAGGACTTCGATCGGCGCAAGCTGCTGGCCGGCATCGAGAAGGCCTGCGCCAAGCGCCCGGTCTCGATCGACGCGCTCGAGCGGCTGTGCGACCGCATCGAGAAGCGGATGCAGGAGGCCGGGCAGACCGAGCTGGCCAGCGCCGCGATCGGCGCGTGGGTGCTGGAGGAGCTGATCCAGATCGATCTGCTCGCGGCGGCGCGCTTCGCGTCGGTGTTCCGGGGATTCGAGACCGCCGACGACTACGTCGAGTTCTTCGCCAATGCCCGCCGGGGCGGCTACCCGCCCGGAGCGGCCGCCGGCTTCGAGGCGACGGCGGCCGACGCGCGGGCGCCCGAGGCCCCGCGGCGGCCGTTGGCTTGACGGCGGAGGCCGCGATGCGGCTCGCGCTCGCGCAAGCTCGGCGCGCGCTCGGGCGGAGCTTCCCCAACCCGGCCGTGGGGGCCGTGGTCTTCCGCGGCGACCGCGTTCTCGGGCGCGGCTTCACGCAGCCTCCGGGCGGACCGCACGCCGAGATCGTGGCCCTCGAGCGCGCCGTGCGGCGACACGGACGAGCGTCGCTTCGCGGGGCCTCGCTCGCGGTGACGCTCGAGCCCTGTTGCCACCAGGGGCGCACCGGGCCGTGCACCGACGCGGTGTTGGCCGCCGGAGTCGGCCGCGTCTTCGTCGGCCACGTCGACCCGCACCCGGCGGTGCGCGGCGGCGGCGTGCGCCGGCTCCGGCGGGCCGGGATCCCGGTGCGCGTCGGCGTGCTCGAGGAGGCGTGCCGCGTCCAGCACCGCGGCTTCCTCTCGCGCGTCGAGCGCGGCCGCCCCTTCGTGACGCTGAAGCTGGCGGCGTCGCTGGACGGGCGCATCGCCACCGGGCGCGGCGAGTCGCGCTGGATCACCGGAGAGCGGGCGCGCGCGCACGTGCATCGGCTGCGCGCCGAGAGCGATGCGGTGATGATCGGCTCCGCGAGCGCGCTCGCCGACGATCCCGAGCTCACCGCGCGCCGCGGTGTTCGGGTGGTCCACCGGCCGGTGCGCGTGCTGGTCGATTCGCGGCTGCGGGTTCCGACCTCCGCGCGCCTGTACCGCGCCGACGCCACGCGCACCTGGGTGCTGTGCGGGCGCGCGGCGCCGCCGCGGCGCCGCCGCGCGGTCGAGGCGACGGGAGCGCGCGTGCTCGAGGTGCCGATGCGGCCGGGCGGGCTCCGCCTCGACCGGGCCCTCGAGCGGCTGGCGGCCGAGGGGCTCGGCAGCGTCCTCGTCGAGGGCGGCGGCGGGCTCGCCGCCGCGCTGGTGCGCGACGGCCTGGTCGACGAGCTCGTGTGGCTCGCGGCGCCGCGGCTGCTCGGCGCAGAGGGCCGGCCCGCGATCGGCCCGCTCGGCGTCGGCCGCCTCGCTGCGGCGCCCGCGCTCGCGATCGACCGCGTCCGCCGCCTCGGCCCCGACCTCTGGATCCAGGCGACGCCGCTGCGGCCCGCTGGAGCCGGGCGATGAAGACCTACCCGGCGCGACGCGATGCCGGCGGGCTTCGCTTCGCGATCGTGGTGTCGCGCTTCAACCATCTGATCTGCGCGCGCCTGCTCGAGGGCTGCGTGCGCGAGCTGCGCGCGCGCGGGGCGGCAAGCGACGCGCTCCACGTCGCCTGGGTGCCGGGCGCCTACGAGATTCCCCAGGCCGCGCGCACGCTCGCGGCCAGTGGGCGCTACGATGCCGTGGTGACGCTCGGGGTCGTGATCCGCGGCGGGACGCCGCACTTCGACTACGTCTGTCGCGCCGTCACCGAGGGCGTGCGCGAGGTCGTGCGCGATACCGAGGTGCCGGTGGCGTTGGGCGTGCTCACGACCGACGACGTGGACCAGGCGCTGGCCCGCTCGGGCGGCGAGCACGGCGACAAGGGAGCGGAGGCGGCGCTCGCCGCGATCGAGATGGCGCACCTGGCGCGTGCGCTCCGAAAGCCGCCCGAGGAGAGCGCGCCGTGAGCACCGCGCGCCGCGCCTCGCGCCAGGCCGCGCTGCAGGTGCTCTACGCCCTCGACGTCGGGCACGGCGGCGTGCCCGGGGGCGCCCCCGACGAGGTCTTCGAGGGGGTCGCCGCACACTTCGAGCTGCCCGAGGGCGCGCGCGCGTTCGCCAAGCAGCTCGTCACCGGGGTGTCGCAGCAGCGCGAGTCGATCGATGCGCTGATCGCCGAGCACGCCACCAACTGGCGCGTGGCGCGCATGGCGGCGGTCGATCGCAACGTGCTGCGCATGGCCGTCTACGAGATGCGAGAGGGCGCTACGCCGCGCACGGTGGCGATCGACGAGGCCGTCGAGCTGGCGCGCCGCTTCGGCAGCGAGCGCTCGTCGGCATTCGTGAACGGAGTCCTCGATGCCGTCGCCCGCAGCCTGGACGCGCGCGAGCCGGCGGGGCCGCGGCGCGAGCCCTCGCGCCGCAGCAGCCGCGGGTCCGCGCCGACCCCGTCGTGGGAGGAGCCGTGAGGTCGACGCTGACGCTCGAGGTCGAGGGCAGCTCGCTGGCGCGCACCGGCGCCGATCTCGCCGTCGCCGGATTCTTCCGCGACCAGCGGCCGCTCGCGGGCGGAGCCGGGCTGGCGGACTGGCGTCTGTGCGGCTGGCTCTCGGGCCTGCTCGAGGAGACGCGCATGCGCGGCGACGTCGGCGAGGGCGTGCTGCTGCTCACGCACGGCCGCCTGCGCGCGCCGCGCCTCCTGCTGATCGGGCTCGGCCCCAGCGCGCGCTACGGCTCCGATGCGCACCGGCTCGCGGTCCGCGACGCGCTCGTCCGCGCGCTCGATCTCGGCGCCGCCTCGCTCGCGCTCGATCTCCCCGCTCCGATCGCCGACCCGTCCGCGGAGCGCGTCGCGCGCGATCTGCTCGAGGGCGCCTTCGAGGCGCTCGAGTCGCGGTCGGCACGCGTGGTGCTCCGCGTCGCCGCGCCGGGCGGGGCGGCGCGGCTGCGGACCGCGCTCGAGCAGTCGGCCACGGCGCTGCCGAAGGGGTCGACCTCGCTGAAGCTCGTCCGGCCACCGCCGCCGGTGGCGCGGCCGGCGGAGCCGAGCGCGGTGCGCCCCGGCGAGCCGCGGCCGCCCGCACCCGTTCGATCGAG
>DATJPY010000034.1:0-42285 GCA_035506135.1 Myxococcota bacterium
GGTGCAGTTGCGTGCGGTCGCTTACCGAGGCCTGCAGCGCGCGCAGACGCAAGTACGCGTCACTTCTTGCGTTGCGGACCAAGTGCATGATCGGCGACCTCGGCCCGGTGGCCGAGCGGGAACCGCCCGTGCGCGCTGCGGATTCGGCGATCCGATCAGATACCACGATTCGGTGAGGGTGCGCCTGGGGTGCGTTTGGGCCGTCGCGGCGGCCCCGATCGCGTCGGCGTAGCCCCGACTTTCGCTCGGCATGAAGTGGCCGTAGGTATCGAGGAGCAGCTTGGCCGTCGTCCACCCGCGCTGCTCCTGGATCCACTTGAGCGGCGTCCCGCGGGCCATGTGCAGGCTCGCCCAGGTGTGCCGGAGGCAGTGCGGGGTGTCGTGGCGACGGCCCCAGGTGGCGCGGGATCTGCGCTCGGTGTTCAACAGCACCGAACGCGCCGAAGCAAACGAGCGGCTCACGAAGCTCGTACCGGCTCAGGAGATCGAGACGATGGAAGCCGCCTGAACGGCTATCCGAGAGAAGCCGGGTGTCGGAGAATTACGGAACCTGAACACTCTCAGCGGACCGAGCCGCGTTCGGCACGTATCGTTGTGTCAAGCACCACGCGCCCGCTTGGCGATCCCAACGCCGAGTAGCCCAGCGATTGCGACCCCTCCCACGGCATGGGCGTCCGGCTCGGGCGCCGTCTCGTAGGCGCCGATGTCGACGTGCGCGCCCTGGATGCGCGGGTTCCCGTCGAGGTCCGTCGTCAGGTCGGTCGGCACGGAGCCGTCGTCGCCTGCGTCGATGGCCTCGGCCAGGTGTGGACGAAGTGCGGCCAATCGGGGCAGATCTGGACGGCGCCCGCCGCGGCGGTCCAGAGCGCGGTGCGGGCGGCGGCGAGCGAGATTCGGGTGCGCGTCATGGACGGTTCCTCGGTGTGCGGATCCTACGCGCGGCGCCGCTTCGCGAGTCCGATCGCGCAGAGCACGGCCACCGCGGCCGCACCCACGGCCAGATGGTCCGGCTCGGGCGCGAAGTCGATCGCCAGGGATACGGAGGCCGGCCCCGTCCAGGTGTTGAGCGACGAGGCGAATGAGAAGGGAGCCACCATCTGGATGTGCCCGCCGCCTGCCGCCGTGCGCGAGTCCTTCGTTACCGTGAAGCTCTGACCCGTCAGCTTGGCTGTGCCGTCGAGCGTCTTGGGCGTAAAGGTCAGCACGCCGTGCGTAAACACGAGCGTCTGGATCACATAGTGAAAGGCCGCCGTCGCCTTGCCGGACGCCCCGATATGGCTTGCGTCGATCGATCCGGCTGCCGTGCCCACGATCGGGGGATATGCGAGGCGTTTGAACTTGAGGAGTCCGGAGAACGGCATCTGGTGGACCTGGGCGTCGAAGGTCCCCTGCGCGTTCTGGCCGGTCAGCGTGACGAGATTCCGTGTGGTCTTGCTGAAGTCCGAGAGGAAGTCGCTCACGGCGACGAACGCGCCGGCCGGGATGGTGAACGAGGGCGGAGCGACACTCGTGTTCAAGACCGCGTTTCCGTGGCCGGAGAGGGTCGAATGGAGCGGCCCCCCGCCGATCTCGACCTGGAGCTCGCCAGTGAAGGACCGGGGCGCGCCGAGCGGACTCGGCGCGGGGGCCTCGTAGGCGCCGATATCGACGTGGCGGCCTTGCGTACGGGGGTTGCCGTCGACGTCGGTCGCCAGGTCGCTCGGCAGGTCGGTGTCGTCGCCCGCGTCGATCGCAGGTGACCCGGGCTTCAGCCGGTCGTTCCCCGCACCGACGAACTGGGGATCGGCGCTGATCGTGCCGGGACCCGGACTGAACGAGTCGGAACCGTTCCCGAAGACGAGGTTGTTGCGGTTTGCGAGGGAGGAGGCCGGGTCGATCGAGAGTCCGACGGTGCTTCCGCTGATGACGTTGTTGGCCACCAGCCCGGTGAGCGTCGCCCCACTGGTGTCGACGTGCGTGGTCAGGCCCAGCGCATCGTCGGCGAGCGTGTTGTTCTCCACGGTGGCGCTGAGCGCTCCGCCGGTCAGAGAGAATAGCGCGATCGCCCCCTGTCCCTCGCTGCCGCTCTGCCCGACCACGAGGTTGTCGAGGATGCGGGCCTCGGTGGTTCCCGCGCTGTTCAGCCCGATGGAGATGCCGGCGTCGTAGCGGCCCGGTCCCGAGATCTGGTTGGCGATCAAGTCGATGCTCAGCGACGTTTGGTCGCCGATCGAGATCGCAGTGGCTCCGGGGCTATCCTCCATCGAGATCACGTTGTTGGCGATCCGGCCGCTGCCATTCAGGGCGGCGCTGATTCCGGTCACGGACGCGTCCGGAGCCGACACGGTCACGACGTTGTTCGAGACGTCGATGGCGACCGCGCCACCGCTCACGGCGCCGAGCACCGCGATGGCATCGCCGTTCGAGTGGACCGTGTTGCCGAGAATCTGGACCGTCATGGGTCCGGCTCCGGTGATGTACTGGGAGACCCTTATGGAGCCGTCCGCCAGCGTAAGTCCCTGCACCGTGATCGACGTGCTTCCGGTCATCGGGCTTACGGCGTGGATCGACTGACTTGCCGCGAACAGCGGATGGAAGCCCGGTGCGGCCTGGAGCGTCAGGCTCTTCTGGAAGGTCGGAGATTCCTGGATTACCGCGTTCGTGGCGATCTGTACGGTGTCGCCGCTACTCGCGGAGTCGATGCATTGCTGCAGCGTGGAGCCCGCGTCGCAGGGCGCCCCATCCGTCGGCCAGGTGTGGGTGAAGTGCAGGCAGTCCGGGCAGATCTGGACGGCTCCCGCCGCGGCGGTCCAGAGAATGGTGCTGCCGACGGCGGCGAGAAGGAAGGCGCGGATCTCCATCTGCGGCGTCCTCTGGCGAGGCTCCCGCGAGTGGCCGCGCGGATCTTCTCACCGATGGAGCGGTGAGGTCAAGTTGAGGCGTCGCGCCGGGGGACCCTACGGCGAGGTGAGTTGAAATCGGCCAATTCACGGTGACCCAGGTCGGTGACGACGAGCCTCCGAGGAGCCGCTCTCCCAACTGCCCCTACGGGAAGAGGCCAGGCGACACTCCCATTGGTCGAGACCCTCGCGAGCGCCGGCCTGGGGCGTGGGGGGCCGGGGGGCCTTCGGCCCTGGGGGCCGTCGCGATCTCCGTCAGGCTGACCGCCGGCTATCAGGCCAGCTCCGAGCGGCTGCCGGATGAGCGAAGATCTTGTCGATGCAACGCAGTTCTGCGCATGTATCACGCGACGATGCGCATCGAAAGATACGGCACGAGATTGAACAAGAAGATCCCAAGCTTGAAGATGCCCATCAAGGCGTAGTGGACGGCATCGAAGTTTTCTTCCGACACTGAGAACCACCGCCCGTGGAGCCGACGCAGCCAATCGTGGCCCAGGGTGAACATCGCGAACCAAAAGAACAGCAGTGCGTAGTTGATTACCGTACACCAGCCGAGGACACTGCGAAGGCTCTCCATCGCCATTCTTGTGGCTCCGCTCGGATGTTGCTCTGGGCTCAGCCGCCGAGCTTGCGAGCTGCGGCCGCGTGCAATCCTACCACGATGCGTGCTGGCTTGAACCTCGCGAGCACCGAGGCCCGCGGCGGACCGCTGCCGGCGCGATGACGAACCGACTTCTCTCGAGCACATTTCCACCGATTCACTCGTGCGTCGAAGACGGGGGAGATGTCAGCCTCCGGCCGGCCTGCGATATAGTCGCGCGGCATGCCGACTTCCAATAGCCCGAGAGGAACATGAGATCTGCCGCTGTTGTTTCTGCCCTCACGCGGTCTTCGTTCTTCTTCATCCTGGTCGCCACCCTGCAGGCCTCGGCAGCGTCGTCCGGCCAGCCAGCGCCTCAGACGCCCGCGGCTGTCGACTGCCAGTGGACCTACTATCCGATCTCAGGCGGCACGCTCCAACCGGAGCAGTTGCTCTATGACGATCCCGACGATACGGCCATCCGCGATCTGAGCGTCGGCAATCCGTTCCGCGCGAACGCGACCTACACCGGCCGCTCCGCCAGCCTGGCGAGCACCGGCTCGATCGACCTCGACGGCGACGACAAGACCGACGTCTTCCGCACCGTGCCGCGCAGCGACGGAAATCTGCAATGGCAATACTCGAGCGGAGGCGCAGGGGACTGGCTGAACCTGGCCTATGCCGGTGCCAGTCTGCCGACTTCGACCTTGCAATTCGGCGACTTCGACGGCGACGGCGTAACGGACGTCTTCGCCAACTTCTATTCCTTCCCCAACGATAGCTGGCTGGAGTCTTCCCGTGGGACAGCCAGCTTCGTCACCTTGCACACCGCACCCAACTTTGCGGATCGCCTGGCGCTCGGCGACTTCGATGGCGACGGAGTAACGGACGTCTTCACCGCCGTCCAATCCAACGATTCCTACCAATGGGGCTACTACGCGGGTGGGATCGGAAGCAGCCCGATCGCCCTGGCCTTTGCCGGCACCGACCCGGCGCTGCTGCGCTTCGGCGATTTCGACGGCGATGGCAAGACCGACGTATTCGCCGCGACCCGGCAGCCAGACGGGTCCACGCAGTGGCTCTATTCGAGCGGGGGAGCAGCCAGCTACACCGACCTGATCACGAGCACCGTGCCGTACTCGGAGCTGCAATTCGGCGACTTCGACGGCGACGGCAAGACCGATGTCCTGGCCGCGCTGCCCGAGGCCGACGGCGGCCTGCAGGTCGTCTACTGGCCGGGAGGCCTTGGCTCCTCCGTCAGCTTGGGCGACATCGCTGCCCCGGCTCCCGCGCTGCGCGTCGGCGACTTCAACGGCGATGGCACCTCCGACCTGCTGGCGCTCCGCTGCGGGATGGCCGGGCCGCTGGCCTTCGGCCCGCTGCAAACCCTGGCGACGTCGGGTTACGAGACGTTCAATCGCGCCCTGACCGGAGACGTGAACGGCGACGGCCGGACCGACGTGATCCTGCTCTCCACGTGCCAGAACCCCAACCAATTCGGAAGCTGTGCGAGCCACCACCTCCACGTCGGCGCGGTGCTAGGCACGCCGGCGCATGCCGACGCCCTGGTGGCGCCGCAGCAGCTGGGCGCCGACAGCCTGGATTTCTCATACACCCGGGCCCTGGCCGGCGATTTCGACGGCAATGGGAAGACGGACCTGGCGCTCATCGACGCCACTGCCACCACCCTGACGCTCACGGTGGCCACCTCCAATGGCGATGGGACCTTCGCGCTCGGCCCCCCGCAGACCTTCGGAGGCGAGACGCAGTGGAATGCTTTCAATCCGATCGTCGGCGACTTCAACGGCGACGGCAAAGCCGACCTCGCCTTCACGACGGTTTGCAATACGGTGGCCCTCGCAGCCGGCAGCTGTACGAATGGGGACAGCAACAGCGTCCGGCTCGCCACCGCCATCGGCGGCGGTCTCTTTCAGTTGGGCGCCCACCAGGACCTGGGCTCCGCAACCGGTTGGAGCAGCTACTATGCCTTCGCTGGCGATTTCAATGGCGACGGCAAGACCGACCTGCTCTTCGATTCCACCTGCCAGGGCGATACGACCTGCAACGCCGGCGATTCCAACTACGTCTACGCCGCGCTCTCGGACGGGCTCGGAAGCTTCACCCTGGGCCCACTGCAGAACTTTGGTTCCGGTTGGTCCGATTATCCCATTTCCGAAACCTTGGTCGGCGACGTGAACGGCGACGGCCGCAGCGACCTGGTGTGGTCTTCCGTCCATCAATCGGGCGCCAAGACGAACGAAAAGCTGGTGGACGTGGGGTTCGCGAGCCCGGATGGGACGTTTCAAGTCGGATCCGTTCAGGACTTCGGCAGCACGTGGGCGGGATATCTGACCCTGGCCGACCTCAACCACGACGGCAAGGCCGATCTGGTCTGGAACAATCCTCCGCTCGGTGACACGGACGTCGATACCTATGCGGCCGCGACGTCCAACGGCAATGGCACCTTCAATGTGTTGGGACAGGGCGCCGTGTACACCAGTCTGGGCTACTTCCAGGTTCCCGCGAGCGACGGCGCCGGCAGGGTTCCCACGAGTCTGACGATCGTCTCCACCGGGCAAGATTCGATCAGCGATGCTCTATTCGTCATCCACAGCGTTCCGGAGCCGGACGCTCCGTGGCTCGGAGGGCTGGCGGGCCTGGCCTTGCTGCGGAGGGGCCGTCGCGCCGATCTCCGCCGCACCTCGCGTTCGCCTCGCCGATGAAGACGCGCCCCCGGCGCGGGGAATGCCGCGGGCCTATCTCCCGGAAGCGAGCGTCTGCACGAAGGCCGCGATCGCCTTCAGATCGTCGTCGCTCAGCGCCTTCGAGACCATCGCGTGCCTCGCGTCGGTGCGGACGTGGTCGGCGACGAAGGCAGGGCCGCCGGCGGCGGCGATCTTCGGGTCGTGCAGCGAGGCCACCTTCATCGCCTTCGCGACGGGGGTGTCCGCGTTGCCGGTCGGGCCGTGGCACTTGGCGCAGTTGGCGGCGTACAGCGACGCGCCGTCGGCGCGCGCCGCCGGGCTATGTGCGGCCGCCGCGAGAATCGCCACGGCCAGGATCGCGATCCATCTTCGCATGGGACCCCTCCCTGCTGCGCCACCACGATAGCGCGAGCAGCAGCACGGCGACCCCGAGCATCGGGGCGCCGAGGAACGAGAAGGCGATCGCGCTCCGCCCGGTGACCTGCAGCAGCATCGCCACCAGCACGATCTGCGAGGCGAGCACCAGGCCACAGGCAGCGCGAAACATCACCGGGCCCCTCCCGCCCTCGCGCCGAGCAGGGCCGCGGCGGGATGGGCATCCGGGTGGCACGTCCCCACGCAGCCCATCTGGCTCGTGACGAGCAGCTGCTGCAGATCCGGGTCGTGGTGGGCCGCCTGGGCGCGGAAGGGCGCGGACTCGGCGTGGCAGCCGAGACACGAGCTGTTGTCGAAGGCGCGGGCCGCGAGCGGATACTGGTAGTGCCCCGTCACCGTGTGGAGCATGTGACGGACCCCGGCGAACTTCGCACCGAGGGTGCCCCAGATCCCATATCCGCTGTGACATTGGAAGCAGGCGTCGACGTGCGAGACGGCGCCCTTGCGCCAGTGGATCGACGCCAGCGAGCCGTTGTCCTCGCCCAGCGACGCGACGAGGGGAGCCATGGGCTCGTGGCACGAGCCGCAGAAGGCGACGCTCTTCGACTCCTCGAGCAGGACGATGGCCCCGACGAGGTACGCGACGATGGCGACCAGGACGAGGCCCGCCGCGCCCAATGTCTTCGGCAGGCGGCCCCGAACGAGACCGATGGCCGCGATCGCGACGGCCGGGAGGGCCGCCGCGACCCCCGCGATCCACAGATAGTGGGGCGCGCTCGGGAGGACGAAGAGCGGACCCAGGTCCTGCGCGTTCACGGCTTGCCCTGCGGCTTCGATCCGCCGCCGCCCAGATCGTAGACGAACGAGAGCCCCACGAGGTGCTGGTGGTAGCTGGGGTTCTTCTCGTTGAGCGTGATCACGTTGGCGAGCGTGTTCGGCTCGACGCCGTCGAACGACCAGTTCTTGGTGCTCAGGGATTCGTACAGGTAGCCGAGGCGCACGCGCATGTCGCTGCGGAGCCGGTACTCGGCCGTGACGCTCACGTCGTGCTGCCGGCTGTTCGCGTTCGGGAAGGGCAACGCGGCGGGCGTCAGTGCCGGCCCCTTCGACACGTTGACCGAGTCCTCGGCCATCGAGAACGCATAGTCCGTTCGCAGGACGAGGCGCTCGCCGAGCGTCGTCCACTCGACCCCGACGCCTGCGGTGTCGACCTCGTCGAGCTCCTGCTGGCGCCAGTTGCGGCTCGGGTCGTAGACCTGCTGCAGCACGTCTCCGCTCCCCGAGAACGAGCGGCCCTTCTCGCGCCACGAGAAGTGCTCGTGCGTGAACCAGGCCGTCGCGACGAGCGGCTCGATCGGCGACCAGGAGGCGTCGACTCCGTAGCTCTCGGCCACGCGGGAGCGCAGGCCGAGCTCCGTGTTGGGATAGCTCTGATCGGTCCAGCTCACGTCGAGCCCCAGGCTCAAGCGCTCGAGCGGCGTCGCGGCGAGCCTCGCCTTCACGGCGTCCTGCTCGAGGTCCGCCATGTTGAACTTCCGCAGCAGCGGATTGTTGAGGAAGACCTCCCCTGGCGGCAGCGTCGCCACGTACTGCGGCGTGAAGCCGAAGACGACCGGGGCCTGGTAGAAGTAGTTGCTCGTGCTCCGATCCGTGTGGTCGTAGTCGACGCGCAGCTCGAGGTGGTGGATCGGCTGGCTGTGGATGCCCGCGCGGTAGATGTTCACGTAGTCGTGGTCCACCTCGCTCCACGATCGCTCGATGTTCTGCCGCTCGTAGCCCGCCGTGATCTGCGTGCGCGCGGGCAGGTCGTAGGCTGCGTCGAAGCGGCCCATGTGCTGGCTCTCGCTGTAGGGCAGGTTGATGCGGGCGGTCTCGCTCGCGAGCGAGGTGGCCTGGTTGGACGCGTCGTTCACGACGTAGAGGAACGTGTCGCGGGGGGTGTTGTTGTTGTCCTCGTCGAAGCGGTACTCCGCGGTGAGGTGGAGCTTCGGGATGGGCTGCGAGGTGAGCCGTGCGCCCACGTGCGTGGTGTCGATCTTGGCGTCGGCGTCCTCGCGGGGGAGCGCGATCGGCGCCAGCAGCTGCGGGTTGTCGGTGTACGGCAGCAGGTTGTCGTTCTGCCGCATGAACCCGAACGCGCCGTGCGCCATGATGCGCGTGTCGAACGGCAGGTCGTAGCCGCCGGACGCGCGAACCTCCTGGAAGAAGTTGTCCGGCGGGAGCGCCGAGCGCCCGAATCCCGTCGGGAAGCCCGTTCCCGGAGCCTGGCCCGAGATCGTCGTGAACAGGTTCTGGAAGGTCATCGCGTTCTGGCGGTCGTCGAAGGCGGAGACCTCGTAGCCGACCTCGAGCTGGCCCTTCTCGCTGGTGTAGCGGAGCGCCACGTCGCCGTTGTTCGTGACGTAGTCGATCGGTCGCGCGAGCTGCGTGCCGCGCGCGTTGCCCGGCGACGTGCCGAAGATGCCCGAGTCGACGTCGCGCCCCTCCTTGTCGTCGCGCAGCCAGCTCCCGACGAGCTCCCAGCCCTTCGGGAGATCGAAGCCGAAGCCCGCGTGCAGGTCGCGCCGATCCCAGGAGAACGGAATCGACGAGAGATCCTCCCCGAGCGTGGGAAGAGCGGCCGTCGTGGACCCCGGGACCCAGTTCTCCGGGGCGGTCAGCGTGTTGTCGCGGCCGACGTAGACCGTGCGCGTGTCCTGGCCGGTCCCGAGATACACCGGCAGCTCGTCGTACCCGAACGACAGGTCGAAGAGCCCCCGGAGGCCCCCGCGCGCCTCCAGCGCGCGTGAGGAGAGCCCGAGATTCTGCCCGGTCGACCGCCACCACCACGTGTCGCCGCTGTCCCAGGGCGCTTGCGCCCCGAGATCGTAGTTCCCGAGCAGATGGAACCCGTCCTTGTCGAGCCCGGTGTAGTCCCCGAACTTGAACGAGTCCTCCGAGCTCCAGTAGGTCCCGAGCTCGACGCTCCCGGTCGGCCGCAGGGGCGGGTCGGCCGCGACGGGGCCGGCCGCGAGGGCCGCCGCGCAGAGCGCGCTGCCCAGCCGTCGACCGCGATGATCCCGTGCGGGCGGGTGCGACATCCCCTCCTCCCTACCTCATGAAGCGAACGCCCGAGGGATGGTTCGAGCCGTGCACCTCGGTGTGGCAGTTGAGGCAGGCCCTCGAGACCAGGTACTGGCTCGGCGTTCCCTTGCCGGGCAGACCCTCGCCGCCGTACGCACCGCTCGGATGGAAGGCGCTCTGATGGCACGCTTGGCAGAGCCACGGCACGCGGGCCTGGAGCAGGGGTGCGTGATTCGAGCCGTGCGGCACGTGGCAGTTGGCGCAGCTCTCGAGGACCGGCTGGTGCTCCCAGAGGAAGGGGCCCCGCTTCTCGGCGTGGCACTGGTAGCAGGTCTCGTTGAGCGAGCGCTTCACGAGGAGGTGGTCGGTGGTGGATCCGTGCACGTTGTGGCAGTCGGAGCAGTTGATCTGGCCCTGCTTGATCGGGTGCGCGGAGATGCGGAAGGTCTCGGCGCGCACCTCCGAGTGGCAGGTGAAGCACACCGACGCCTGATTCTTCTTGGCGAAGGTCTCGGGCCGGATGTCCTTGACGAAGAGAGCGTCCTCGGCCGTGTGGAGGGTGTGGCACGACGTGCATGCCACGTCGTGGCTCTGGTGCGTGCTGCCGCTCCAATGGATGCGCTCTCCTCCTTGATGGCAGCCCAGGCAGACGGAGTTCCGGTCGCGCGCGGGCACATCCGACCCGAAGTGCATCGGCGGGGGCTTGGAGGGATCGGCCACGTGAGCCGCGGCAGGTCCGTGGCAGGTCTGGCATCCATGGGAGGCGAAGGGAGTGCGGGAATCTCCCTTCACTGCGTGCGGCGTCTTGAGGATTGCCTGCACATCCGGCTTGTCGTGGCAGGCCAGACAGAGCTCGGGGCCGCCCTCGGCGTAATCGGCGCTCGGCGCCGCGGGAGCGGCTGCAGTCGAGGAGACATCACTGCCACGCGTGGCGATGGAGAACATCGCGACGCCGGCCGAAAGAATCAGGCCGATCGCCTTCTGGACAGGCGAAGCCAGAGCGCGGCACCCCCACCGCACCCTACACCATCGATCTTCTCGCGTGGAAGAAGAAATCGCAACGAGACGACTCGCGCTGCGCGAGCGTCGGCCGGGAGGACTTCCTCTGGGCGCGAGATTGGAGGCCTCGAGCGTCAGACTGTGGCGCGAAGCCTCACGCGCCCGCGCGCAGAGAGGATGGAGCTCTCAGCTCCGCCTGCGCCGCGCGATCCCGACTCCCAGCGCGCCGCCCGCCAACAGCAGGCCCAGGGTCGAAGGCTCGGGAACCGCAAGCACCGCAAGCGTGCCCGAGACGCCGAGGCTTGCGGGCGGGGAGATCGCGGCGTCGAACCTGAGCCGCAGGCTCTCGACCGAGATGCCGGTGATCGTCACGTCGCCGGTCGAGAAGGAGACCGTCTGCGTCGGAAGGATCGTCTGCGTGAAGCTCGCGCCTCCGAGCGACGTGCCGACGCCCGTGATGTCGGTCCAATCGCCGGCCGTGCAGGAGGCTGCCGCCAAGGGGCATCCCTGCAGCACCTGCAGGCCTTCGTCGCCTGTCGAGAGGGTCGCGGCCGTGAGCGAGCTGACCGTGAGGCCGAGCGTCGCGCTGACGACGAGGAACGAGGTCTGCTCTCCGAGGTCGATCGCTCCGGACGTCGTCGACACGGCGGCCGTGTTGGTGTCGCCGTCGCCGTAGCTCACGAAGAAGGGGAGCGCCCGTGCGTCCACGCACCAAGCCAGGGCGCAGGCCGACGCCACCACGGCCGGGAACCAGGAACGATGCGCGCGGTTCTTCGTCATGCCCTCCTCGACGCTCCGCCCGGCGCGCGCAGAGCGCACACCCGACGAACATGAGGTGGGCGAAATGGGCGGGAGGTGGCAGGCGCGGGGCGCTGCACCCTAGGGGCGCAGGCTCAGGCGATCGGCCGCTCCCTCACAGCAGCTCGTACGCCTCGAGCTTCGGCGCGGCCATCTCGTCGCGGAAGCGGTCGAAGCTGAAGGGCCACGAGGACGGCACGCCGCGGTCGTCGAGGTACCAGCTCCGACAGCCGGTGGCCCAGATGGTGCTCTTCGCGGCCTCGACGCGCTCCGCCTCGAAGCGCTCGGTCACCTCGCGCGAGGGGCTGATCTCGCGACAGCGGCCGCTTCGGAGCAGGTCGACGAGCTTCAGGACGTACGCGAGCTGCAGCTCGGCGACCTCGATCAGCGAGAAGTTCCCGACCGGGCCGTTCGGGCCGTTCAGCAGGAACAGGTTCGGGAAGTCGGGAATCGCGATCGACAGGTACGCGATCGGCCGCTTCTCCCAGAGCGCATCGAGGCGCACGCCGCCGCGCCCGATCACCTCGGTCGGGCGGATGAAGCGGTCCGGGCGGAAGCCGGTCGCGAGCACCAGCACGTCGAGCTCGTGGAGCCGCCCGTCGCGCGTGCGCACGCCCTTCGCCTCGACGCGCTCGATGCCGGCGGTCTCGAGCTCGGACGCGGGCTTCTGGATCGCCTGATAGAAGTCCGGCGAGATCACCAGACGCTTGCAGGCGGCGCGATAGGTCGGGCGCAGCTTCTCGCGCAGCACCGGGTCCTTCACGCTGTTCTCGAGATTGGCGAGGCAGGCGTCCTCGATCATCTTCATCTGCGCCGAGCCGGCGTCCACGACGCCGTTCGAGAAGGCGGTGAAGAGCGTCGACAGGTTCTGATGGGCGACGCGGAGCGATTCCGGATCGCGCCGGAACGCCTCCTTCTCCTCCTCGCTGAAGGGCGGATTCTCCTGGGGCATGATCCACTGCGCCGTGCGCTGGAAGAGCACGAGCTTCGCCACCCGGTCGGCCAGAGCCGACACGATCTGCACCGCCGTCGAGCCGGTGCCGACGACGCCGATCCGGCGCCCGTCGAGCGCGACGCCGTGGTCCCAGCGCGCGCTGTGGAAGACCGCCCCCTCGAACACGTCCAGACCCGGGATGTCGGGGAGGTTCGGGTGGTGCAGGACGCCGGTCGCGGCGATCACGACGTCGACCTCGTCGCGATGTCCGCTCTTCGTCTCGATCCGCCAGCGCCCGTCCGCGTGCTCGCAGCGCACGACCTCGTCGCCGAACCGCGTCCGCCTCTCGACGCCGTGCTTGCGCGCCACGCGCTCGAAGTAGGCCTGGATCTCCGGGCCCGGCGAGAAGCGGTGGCTCCAGTCCGGGTTCAGCTCGAAGCTGTAGCTGTAGAGGTGGGACGGAACGTCGCAGGCGAGACCCGGATAGGTGTTCTCGCGCCAGGTCCCACCCACCCGCTCGGCCTTCTCGTAGACGGTGAAGTCGCCGAGGCCGGCCTCCTCGAGCCGGATGGCGGAGAGGATCCCCGCCATCCCGGCGCCGATCACCGCGAAGCGCAGCGGGCGCTCCGCGACCTCGCTCTCCGCCGCAGCCGCACGTCCCTTGCTCATCTCGACCTCCGCGTGGCCCGACTACTAGCCTCGAACGCGCTCCGCCACCACATCGACACGTCCCTGTGGACACGCACCCGGGGTCGGCGCGAGAATCGGGGCCCATCGCGGAGGACGGCGCATGGCCCCCTCGAGCCGACCGCAGCGCGAGCGCGTCTACCAGACGCTCGTCACCGACAGCTCGCGCTGGGACCGCTACGCACCTCGCCCCGGCGACATCATCATCTCGACGCCGCCCAAGGCGGGCACCACCTGGACGCAGATGATCTGCGCGCTGCTCGTGTTCCAGCGCGCGGACCTCGAGCGGCCCCTCGGCCGGATCTCGCCCTGGCTCGACTTCAGGAGCACGGACCTCGATGAGACCCTCTCGAGCCTGGAAGCGCAGTCTCACCGGCGCTTCATCAAGACGCATACACCGCTCGACGGACTGCCGTACTACGACGAGGTCACCTACCTGTACTGCGCCCGCGATCCGCGCGACGTGTTCCTCTCCTTCCTGAATCACTGGGACAACCTGACCGAGGAGTGGCACCGGCGGGTCGAAGCCGCCGCGGGGCTCGAGGGGCCGCCCCCCGCGTTTCCCGAGGACCCGAACGACCTCTTCCCGAGCTGGATGACGGTCGGACACACGCCCTGGATGTCGGATGGCTTCCCCTTCGGCAGCGTCCTCTACCACACGCGGACGTTCTGGGATCACCGGACGCTCCCGAACGTCTACCTCCTCCACTACGACGACCTGAAGACCGATCTCTCCGGCGAGATGCGTCGGCTCGCGCGAGAGCTCGATATCGAGGTCGCGGAGGAGCTCTGGCCCGCGCTGGTGTCGTCGGCATCGTTCGAGAGCATGAAGGAGCGCGCGGGGCGCATCGCACCCCTCGCCGAGCTCGATGGGTGGAAGGACGATCGCCGCTTCTTCCACAAGGGACAGACCGGACAGTGGCGCGGCGTGCTGTCGCCCGAGAGCCTCGCGGTGTACGAGAAGGTCATGGGCGAGCTGTCCCCCCCGCCGATGGCTCAGTGGATCCAGGGGGGAAGCCGAGTCGCAGGGAATCCAAAGACGCTGTAGGGGGGCGGCGCTCGTCGACGGGCGACGGATCCCGACCTCAAGCGACTCCGCGCAGCGCCGGCAGCACCCGCTGCGCGAGGAGCTCGAGATGCTCCCATGCGACGTCCGGAGGAATCCCGCCGCAGAGCGGCTGAAGGAGCAGTGGACCACGCGCGCGGACCCAGGCGATCGCCTCGTCGGGCGTGAAGATCCGATACGGCCGGCCCGCGGCGCGCAGCTCCTCGACGCTCCGCGCATCCGATCGGCTCACGGCGGCGCCCGCAGCCAGCCAGGACGCGTACATGCGCGCGTCGTGGAGGATGTGGGGGCCGAGACGCTGCCACGCGGCGTCCAGATCGTCGGCGACGAAGGCCGACGTCACGGCGTCGGCCGGTGGATCCAGGAAGAAGCCCGGCTTCGTGCCGTGGCGCTCGCACTCCGCGCGGTACAGGGCGGCGAGCGATGCGTCACCTCCTTGTGTAATCATGCCGAGGCCGAAGCGCGCGGCGCGCCGCACGGCCGCCGGGCTCCCTCCGCCGAGGAAGAGGAGCGGTCCACCCGGCGTGGCCGGGCGCGGGAGCACGCGCACCGGGCGTCCCTCGAACTCGAACGGCTCGCCCGAGAAGGCCCGGCGCAGCGCCGTGAGACACGCGTCCATGCGGCGCCCGCGCGCGCCGAGGTCGCGCCCGAACATCGCGTACTCCTCGGGGCGATAGCCGAGTGCGAGCACGTACGAGACGCGCCCCGCCGAGGTCAGGTCGAGCACGGCCATCTGCTCGGCGAGCTCGATCGGGTCGTGGAGCGGAAGGAGCAGCGCGGCCACCTGGATCGGCAGCCGCCGCGTGCGCCCGGCGATGGCCGCGGCGAGGACGAGCGGCGCCGGCAGGTAGCCGTCCGGCGAGGCGTGGTGCTCCGACACCTGCACGCCGAGACAGCCGTGCTGCTCGCCCCACTCGGCCATCTCGAGAGCCGCGCGATAGAGGTCGGCGGCGGGCGCACCCCCCTCGGGCGCGCGCAGGTCGAAGCGCATCAGGAACATCGGCCTGCACTCTTCCGGATGACGGGAGTGCAATCAAGGCGCCCGCGCGTCGTCGGCCCCGCGGTTTCTCCTTGTCTTCCCGCGCTCGGCTCGCCGACAATGGACTCGGGAGAGACCCTCTCATGTCGCTCTCTGCCGCTGCCCAGGCTCCGCGGCGCAGTGCCCAGGCTCCGACGCTCGCGCAGCGGCGGGCGCAGGGGCGCGCGCTGCGCGATCGCATCTCGCGCCAGGCCCACGGGACCTGGGAAGCCGATGCGAACCGCGAGGATCCCGTCGAGCTGCTGCGACGCGTCGAGCGGAACCGCATCCCGACTCTCCTCCCGATCAAGCACGGGCGCATGGCCGAGTCGCCGTTTGGGTTCTTCCGCGGTGCGGCGCCGGTCATGGCCGCGGACCTCGCGACCCTGCCGAGGACGCCGCTCGCGGTCCAGATCTGCGGCGACGCGCACGTGCGCAACCTGGGCGCGTTCGCCGCGCCCGATGGACACCTGGTCTTCGACATCAACGACTTCGACGAGACCACGCGCGGTCCGTGGGAGTGGGACCTGAAGCGCCTGGCGGCGAGCTTCGTGCTCGCAGGCCGCGAGGCCGGCGCGCGCGATCGCGAGTGCCTGGAAGCGGTCGCGGATCTGTCCCGCACCTACCGCCGCGGCCTCGCGCGCTTCTCCGAGATGCCGTACCTCGAGCTCGCCCGCCACGAGGTCCGCAGCCACGCGCGCGCCATCCACGAGACCCTGAAGAAGGCGCGGCGCGCGACGCCCCTCGAGGTACTCGAGAAGCTGACCGTGCGCGGCCGGAACGGAGTGCCGCGCATCGCGCAGCAACCGCCGCTGCTGACGCGCCTGCCGATGGGCCTCGCGCGCCAGGTGACGCGCGCGCTCGCGAGCTACCGGCAGACCCTGTCGGCCGATCGCCAGCACGTGCTCGACGCCTATCGGCCCGCGGACTTCGGCTTCAAGGTGGTGGGGACGGGCAGCGTGGGCTCGCGGGACTACGTCGTCCTGGGGCTCGGCTTCGGCGCGTCGGACCCGCTCTTCCTCCAGGTCAAGGAGGAGTTTGCCTCGGCGTACGCGCCGTACCTGCGAGCCGATCCGGAGCACGACGGTCAGCGCGTCGCGCTCGGGCAGCGCCGCATGCAGACGTGGTCGGATCCGCTTCTCGGCTGGACGACGCTCGGCGGCCGCCCGTTCCTGGTCCGGCAGCTCGCCGACCACAAGGCGAGCATCGAGCCCGACGAGCTCTCCGGTCCTGCGCTCTTGCAGTACGCGGCGGTCTGCGGCGAGATCTTCGCCAAGGCACACGCCCGTACCGGCGACGCCGCGGCGATCGCGGGCTATTGCGGCCGTGGCGACCGCTTCGACCGTGCGCTGGTTCGCTTCGCGCTCGCCTACGCGGATCAGACCACCGCCGACCACGAGCGCTACCTGCGCGCGATCCGCAGCGGCCGGCTGCGCGCGCGCCGGGGCATCTAGCCGATGACCTTCGCTCGCCGATGGCTCGCTGCGCGTCGGCCGACTCTCGAGTCGGCCTCCTTGCCGCCGGCGCCGGTCAGTACGCTCCCTGCCGCTCGAAGATCCGGCGCGGATTGTCCACGGTCATCTGACGGATCTGCCCCTCGGACACGCCGCTCTCGCGCAGCGCGGGGACGACGTCGTCGGAGATGTGCAGGAAGTTCCAGTTGGGCACGGCCTTGCGCACGGCCTCGCGCGGGAACCAGTCGATGTGGCAGGACGCATCGTGCGAGAGGACCATCTGCGCGGCCCAGCCGCGCTTGCAGAGCTCGACGATCGTGTCGACGCGCTGCTTGGTCGGCAGGATCACGTCGAT
This sequence comes from Myxococcota bacterium, assembly GCA_035506135.1. GTDB lineage: Bacteria > Myxococcota_A > UBA9160 > UBA9160 > PR03 > DATJPY01. Next base: position 16,917 of record DATJPY010000034.1, read on the forward strand.
GCCGAAGCGGTCCATTCCGATCGTGCTTCCGCGCCGCAGGATCTTCTCGAGATAGTCGAGGTCGACGCTGTCCCCGCAGTGACCGATCACCACGCGCGAGAGGTCGACGCCCTCGGCCTCGAAGACGTCCTGCTGGGCCAGGCCGGTGTGGTGGGCGACGGATGTGTGCGTCGAGATCGGCACCCCGGTGCGCCGGTGCGCGCGCGCGGAGATCTGCAGGATCTTGCGGTTCAGGTCGGTCACGCCGAGGCGATCGGTCGCGCACTTGATGATGCCCGCCCGGATCGCCGAGCCCTGGATCCCCTCGCCGATGTCGCGCAGCAGGTAGCGCAGCAGCGTGTCGTGGTCCCAGGCCTCCATCCACGGCTCCTCGGTCCAGTAGAAGCCGGTGGCCGCGATGATCTGCACGCCCGAGCGCTCGGCCACCGCGCGGATCACGTGGATGTCGCGGCCGAGGTTGATCGCCGTCAGGTCGACCATCGTGCGCACGCCGCGCGCGCGCGCGGCGGCGAGCTCCTCCGCGGCCGCCTGGACGAAGCGCGGCACGTCGACGTAGTCGGGGAAGCTCTGCCGCATCGCCCAGTTGGCGATCAGCACGTGCTCGTGCATCAGCGTGAAGCCCAGCTCGGCCGTGTCGATCGCGCCGAGCACGCCGTGGACCGTCGCCATGCGCTTCGCCTCCGGCGCTAGTAACCGGGGCCGTAGGTGCTCGGCGGCGGGGGCGGCGGCGGCTGCTGGCGCCCCTGCTCGTAGCCCTGCTGGTAGCCCTGGTTGCGGCCCTGCTGGTAGGCCTGCTGCTCGGACTCCTTCACCTTGCCGTACAGGAAGCCGCCGGCCGTGCCCACCGCGCCGCCGATCGCTGCGCCGAGGGCGGCGTTGCCCGCGAGCGCGCCGATCACCGCGCCGGCGGCCGCGCCGCCCGCGCCGCCGGTCAGCGTGCGCTGCTCGGTGGGCGAGAGATTCGCGCACCCCGCGACGGGGAGCGCGAGCAGGAGAACGGTCGCCACGGCGATGCGCTTCATTGCTTCTTCCCCGAGTCGGGTGCCTGCTTGGGGCACGGCCACGTCTCGATGAGGAACCGGAACAGCACGTCGACCGCCGGCTCCTGCAGGTGGGTAGCGTGCTCGGGGGCTTTCGCCCACGTCACGAAGAGCGCCACCGCCTGGTTGCGGGTCGGCGGCGGATCCGACGGGCAGACCAGCTTCCCACCGTCGGTGTTGACCGACTTGTAGTACTGCCAGGCGCCCGACACGAAGCCGTGGCAGAAGTGGATCGCCTCCCGGGCGAGATGGTCGTCGGCCGAGACGGCGCACAGGTCGACCAAATCGCCGGCGTTCCGGATGTAGAAGTCGTCCTCGGTCAGGGCCGCGCGCGCCGCGGACGACCCTCCCATGGCGACCGCGATCGCGAGCAGGAAACCCAGTGCCTTTCGCATGACGCTCCTCGGGCTCTCGCCCCTCCTCCACCCCGAGCCCTTCGGAGTAGCGCATCGCGCGCGCGACGTCCCGCCCTCGCACGCGGCTCAGCGGTGCCCGTGTCGATGGTGGAGGTCGGGCCAGTGGGGATGCGCGTGCGCCTGCACCTCGTGGCGGTGCCAGTGGGTGTGGCGTGTCGAGGCGGACTCGCCCGCGTGCTCGTGCAGGTGGTGGCCGTCGTCGTGGCGATGGGCGTGGACGTGCTCGAGCGCCTCGTGCTCGTGTCCGTGCTCGTGACGCGCGCGCAGCAGCGCGGCGACCGAGATCGCGAGCAGCGCCGCGCCGAGGCCCTGCGCGCGCCCGAGCGGCTCGCCGAGCAGCGCGAAGGAGAGCCCGGCGGCGAGGAAGGGCGCGCTGGCGAAGATCCCCTGCGCGCGCGTCGCGCCGAGCTGCTGCGCCGCCGCGATGTAGAGCGCCACGCTCGCGCCGTACGAGAGGGCGCCGAGCGCGAGCGCCGCCGCCGCGCTCGCCGCCGATGCCGTGAACGGCGCCGTCGCAAGCCCGATCGCGAGGTTGGTGGATCCCGCGACCGCCCCCTTCCAGAACGCGGCGCGCGCCGGGGTCATGCCATCGATGCGGCCGGTGAGCTGGTTGTCCGCTCCCCAACACAGGCATGCGGCGGCGACGAAGCCCGCGGCGGCGAGCCCTGGCCATCCCGCGCCCCACGACACGACGGCGCCCGCCGCCGCGATGCCCACCACCGCGGCCGCGCCGCGCGCACCGAGCGGCTCGTGGAAGAGCCACGCGCCGAGCGCCGCCGTCGCCGCGATCTCGAGGTTCAGGAGCAGCGACACAGAGCTCGCGGTCGAGAGCGCGAGCCCGTGCAGGAGGAGCACGGGCGCGGCGATGCCGCCGAGCGCGACGGCCCCGGCGAGGCGCGCCCGATTCGCGGGATCGAGGCGCGCCGGCGCGGCGCCGCGCCGCGCGACGAGCGAGCCGCCGGTCCCGAGCGCGGCGCCGAGGTAGAGCAGACCCGCGAGCTGGAACGGAGACAGCGCGCCGAGCAGGAGCTTGCTCGCGGGCGTCGCAACGGCGAACAGGAGTGCCGAGCCCAACGCGAGCCCGATGCCGGCCATCGGGCGGAGCATGGCGCAGGGCCGGGGCGCGCCGCATCCTCAGACGGTGCCCCCCGCCGGCGACAAGACGCTCTCGGTGCGCACCCGCTTCGTGGGGACGCGCATCGACCTGCGCGCCTTCGAGAGCGGCAAGCCGCTCGCGCTCCATCCGCTCACGATCCGCGCCGGCGAGCGCGGCCTCGGCGTGCTCTTCCGATTCGGTGCGGTGGCGCTGGTCGACGTGAGCCCCGTCGAGGAGGCCGCCTTCTTCGAGGCGCTCGCGCCCTTCGTGGTGGGCGCCCTCGAGCGCCCGGAGAGCGAGGAGGCGGAGATCGCGATCGACCCCGAGGCGCCCGAGCGGGTGGACGAGAACGGCGTGCTGCGCCTGCATTCGGCGCAGCTCGAGCGCCTGCAGGTCGTGGCCCACGTGCTCGCCAAGAGCACCGTGCTCGCCTGGTACGAGCAGCGCGCGACGGAGCTCTTCGACCGCGTCGAGTCGCTCGCCGAGGAGCTCCAGCGCGGCGGGCGTGGACCCGCCAGCGGCCGCGAGCTGGCGCGGCAGATCGGCGACGTGCTGCTGGCGCAGACGCGGACCGTGGGCCGTGTCGAGGTGGGCGAGAAGCCGGAGATCACCTGGGACGATGCCGATCTCGACCGCCTCTACGAGCACCTCGCGGCGGAGTACGAGCTGCGCGACCGCGATCGCGCGCTCGCGCGCAAGCTCGAGCTGGCATCGCACATCGTCGAGACCTATCTCGACCTGCTGCAGAACCGGCAGAGCCTCCGCGTCGAGTGGTACATCGTGATCCTGATCGTCGCGGAGCTGGTGATCGTGCTCTATCAGATCCTGCTCCGGAAGTGAGGACCGCACGCAGCGAGGCGAAGTCGAGCGAAGTCCACAGAGGGCCGAGCGGTCAACAGCGCGGAACGAGTTCCAGCAGCGACGCCTCGCCGGGTACTCCGATCCGCAGTGGGAAGCCGTAGAAGCCGGTGCCGCGATGCACGTAGAGCCGGTTCGGGCCGTGTCCGAACAGGCCGTGATCGGGCCAGCGCGAGCGGGCCAGCACCGTCCAGTCGAGGCCCAGGCTCACCAGCCCGATCTGCCCGCCGTGGGTGTGGCCGGAGAGGGTGAGGTCGGCCTCGCCCTTCGGGACGTCGCGGAAGCCGAGCGGGTCGTGCAGAAGGAGCAGGCGCACGTGCTGCGGGCGGCGCGGGAAGCGCGCGAGCAGGTGCTGGATGCGCTGCGCGCGCGACTCGCTCGCCCAATCGGCCCCCAGGATCTGGACGTCTCCGATGCGCGTCGCGACGCACGCCTCCTCGTCGATCAGCAGGTGGACGCCGTTGGCGGCGAGCGCTCCGCGCACCTCGCTGCGCGCCTCGTGGTCGTGGTTGCCGAAGATCGCGAAGCATCGGCCGGGAATCGCAGCCAGTGGCTCGAGCGCGCGGGCGAGAGCGCCGGGCGTCCCCTGCCCCTCCATGGTGAGGAAATCGCCCGTCAGCAGGACGAGATCGGGCTCGTGGTCGAGCAGCCTCTCGATGCGGCGACGCAGGCGATGCACCGGCTGCCACGGTCCGAGGTGCGGATCGGCGATCTGGACGATGCGAAGCGCCGGCTCGCCGAGCGGCGGCGGGCGGCGGCGATGGCGCTCCACCGGAAGCCGCGCCAGAGCCTCCGGCTCGTTGCCTCCGAGCCGCACCCGAACCACCTCGCGCGGGAGCCGGAGCGACGTCGCGAGCGATGCGACGACCACCGCGAGCGGAGCGAGGTCGAGCCAGCGCAGCGCGTCGAGCGCCGCGCCCGCGCGGGCGAGCGCGAGCGCGCCCCGGAGCGGCGCGAGCAGGAGGAGCCACGGGCCGGCGATGGCGCCCATCGCGACGAACGCCATGCCCGGCACGCTCACCGCGTAGCGGAACCAGCGCGCGCGCAGCCGCGCGCGGACGAGCGATGCGAGGTGCACGCCCGCGGCGGCGAGCCCATACGCGAAGCCCGCCGCGAGCGCGGGCGCGGCGGGCGCGGGCAGCGTCCCGAGCAGCCGCGCGTACAGCACGAGCGCGGCGGGGAACGAGAGCGCGAGGATGATCGCGGCGAACGTGGCGTAGCGGCGGCCGCGAGAGCGAAGCGCGTAGAGCGGGACGCCGAGCCCGACCGCGGCAGCGGCGGCGAGCGGCGCGCAGCCGAGCAGCTCGGACGACGCCTCGGTCACCCGGGATTCGAGCAGCGCAGGAAGGAGCGCTCGTCGCCCGCCTTCACCGCCTGGTATCTCTCCCAGAATCCCTCGTCCACGGTCTGCAGCTCGGGCGAGGTGTCGGGCTTGCGATAGCGGCGCAGATGGCCGGGCCCGCCGTTGTACGCCGCGTAGGTGGCGCGCGCGAGGTTGTCCTCGCCGCCCGGCGCCAGGTGCTCGCCGCCGGCCAGCGCGAGGTCGTTCAGGTAGTGCTGCAGGATCTCGCTGCCGGCGCGGCCGTTGTAGCCGATGTCGCCGAGGATGCCGCCGAGCGAGTAGATCCCGCGCCACACCTTGGCGTTGATCTGCATCAGGCCGAACGAGCCGGCGGAGCTCGTGAGCGGCAGGACTTCGCCCTGGCGCATGACGAACTGCCGCCAGCAGCTCTCCTGCCACGCCGTCGCGAGCACGAGGTTGCGATAGACCTGCGCGTGCTCGGAGCCCGCCTTCGCGCGCGCCATCGCCTCGTCCGCCGTCATCGAGAGCATCTCGCGGACGAGCGGCACGTACTCGCGCAGCTCGCTGGTCTTGCTCGGGACCCAGGTGTTGAGGCGCTTCACGAGCGCGCTCTTCTCGGGCGCGGGCGCGGCCGACGCTGCGGGCACGAGCCAGTCGCCCACGCCGGCGGCGAGCCCTCCGAGCCACGCGAGCGGCGCCCGCGGGAGCAGGAGCTGCGCCCCGCTGGGCGCGTCGCCCGGCGCGCCGAGCAGCGGGCTCGGGGCCGGCGCCGGCAGCGGGGGCCCGAAGCCGAAGATCTCGCGCAGATCGGGGTCGACCTCGGTGTCGTACGAGAGCGGATCGGGGCCGCCGTCACCCACCAGGATGCGCGCGAGCTTCCGAAGGCTCTCGGGCGAGGACGCGAGATCCCGCGCGACGCCGAGCCGCTCCGCCGCCCGCAGCATGTCACCCCCCTCGACGAAGGATCGATACCTGCTCGCGGCGTCGGGCGGCAGGTCGGCCGCCACGCGGTCGAGCAGGGGAACGAGCTGCTGCCAGGAGGACTCGAAGAGCGAGGCGAGGAGGGCCGGGGCGTCGATCGTGAAGTCCGTGAGGAGCGAGATCAGCTCGTAGCGCTCCTCGATCAGGACCCCGAGCAGCTCGCTCCGCAGCTCGCCCTCCCGGCTGTCGCTCCCGGCGCGCTTCACGACCGCCGTGAGGAACGCGTCCCAGGTCTGGGCGATCTGCTCGCGGCTCGGGGGCTCGGCGGAGGACTTGTCGCCGTGCGCCTTCTTGTGGATCGCGTGGAGCGCCTCGGACAGGTCGCTGGCCCGGGACGGGGCGACGAGCGGCCCGGACAGGGCGACGAGCAGCACGGCGGTTCCGACCGCGCAGCGGCGGAGACTCGGGGGCATCGCGCACCTCCCAAACGCGACGGGGTCGGGCGACAGGGTCGGGCCGGGTCGGGCGACGGGTCGTCCGGCTGGCGCCCGGGGCACGGCCGCGGAGCAGAGTAGCGGATCGGCCGGTCGACAGGGCCCTCTTTAGAGCTGGGGACCGCCCCCGGGGGCCCTGGCCGGGGCCTTCGCGAGAGCCTCCACGAGCAACGGAGAGGCGGGCCCCGCATGGGTCAGCCAGAGCTGATGGATTGCACGCGTTGCACCGACGTGGAGGAGCCGCCTGCCCGACGGCGTACCAGGGAAGCTCGTGGGCGAGACGTCGACGAGCACCGCGTAGTCGAACTCGAGGCCCCGCGCCTGCTCGATCTCGGCCACCTCGACGCCGGGAGCGAACGAGAAGCGCCCGGCCTCGGCGCGGCGCAGGCGCGGGATCTCGCCGCGCTCGAGCCCCTCGAAGTAGACCTGGCTCGCGCTCCGGTTGGGGGCCAGGACCGCGATCGAGGCGAGGGGCTCCTCGGCAGCCAGCCGGCGCAGCGCGTCGGCAAGGAAAGCGACGCAGGCCCCCGCGTCGGTGAAGGCGAAGGACTCGACCCCCGGGCCGGAGTGGACCGCGGCCGGCGCCCCCTCGTCCTCCCAGAGGGGGCCGAGCACGGCGCGCGCGAAGGCCATGATCTCGCGGGTCGAACGGTAGGTGATCCGCAGCGTGCGGATCTCGGCCGACGGGATGCCGAGCGCGCGCACCCGCGACTCCCACGAGCTGGTGCCCGCGTGCACCCCGAGCTGCTGCTGCGTATCGCCCGCGAGGGTCAGGCTCGCGGGCTCCGCGAGGCAGTCGGCCACGACGCGCAGCTCGAGCGGTGAGAAGTCCTGCGCCTCGTCGATCGCCACGTGCGCGTAGCGCAGCGGCTCGCCGGTGCCGGAGGTCGCGGCGGGGAGCGGGCCGACTCGGAGCTGCCAGGCCCGCAGGAGGAGCGCGTCGTCCTCGGCGTCGAGCTCGCCGGGCGCCTCGGCGTCGCCCGCCAGGAAGGCGAAGAGCTCCTCGTTGCGCGCTCGACACCAATCGGTGGCGGCGCGCAGCTCGGCCGCCGCCAGCCGCCCCTCCGAGCCGAGCGTGCTCTCGAGGAGGGCCGTCTGGGTGAGGACGCTGGCCCAGTCGTCGAGCACCTGGGCGGCGTTCGCCGGACCCGGCACGCGCCGGACCTGCGCCTCGAGCGCGGCGCCCAGACCGGGATGGAGCTTGAGCCGCCGCACGTAGTCGGGCGTGTCGCTGCGCTCCGCGCCCGGCAGCGCGGGGAAGAGCCGGCGGCGCTGCCGCGCCGCCCACTCGGGGAGGGTCTGGACCCGCACGTTGCCGACGCCGAGGCCGGGCAGCACGTGGCTCACGTAGTCGCGGAGCGCGGGCGAGAGGGTGAGGACGAGCGTCCGCGGCGAGTCGATGCGCGGGTCCTGGAAGGCGAGATAGGCGATCCGGTGGAGCGCCACGGTCGTCTTGCCCGACCCGGCGCTCCCGCGCACGACGAGGCAGCCCGGGCCGGGTCGGCTGATCAGCTCGAACTGCTCCGGATCGAGAAGGCCCGCCACGTCCGGAAGCCGCTTGTCCGCGCGCCCCGGGAGCCCGCGGAGATCGCCGCCGAGCTTGCGACCCCGCCCCTCGGAGAGGCTGTAGGCGCGGAGGGCCGCGCCCTCCCCTCCGGCCAGGCGCGCGCGGCGCGCCTCGATCTGGATCCAGCCGCGGTCGGGGCCGCCCCGGACCCAGCTTCCCTCGGGCGCGTCGACGCGCTCGAGCGCGCTGGCGCGGATCGAGACCGTGCGCCGCGCCGCGACCTCCCCACTCACGAGGCGCCCCGCCAGCTCCTCCTCGTAGGTCTCGCCCTGCTGGTAGCGGTAGAAGAGGCGGGAGATCGGCGCATTGCGCCAGTCGACGATGCGCACGCCGCGCTGGATGCAGGTGGCTCGGCCGAGGAAGACGTCGCGCTCGCGCTCCGCCTCGCGCAGCCGCAGGTGTGCAAAGTAGGGCGAGCTCGGCTCCACGCGCGGCGCCGCGCGCGAGGTCCGGAGCTGGCGCAGGAGGGCGCTTCCCCGGTCCCACTGCTCGAGCAGGGCGAGCTGGTCCTTCTGCTCCTGGCCCGAGACGAGAAGGGCCCGCACCCGCTCCAGCTCCTGCACCAGCGACGCCTCGGCCGATCCGTTCTCGGGCGGCTGGACTGCGAGGACGCCCAGCACCTCGTCGAGCAGGCGCAGCTCTTCGGAGACGATCGGATGAGGGGGCTCGCCCAAGTGGGCTCCTGCTGGATCCGGGGCTTGGGTATGTAGGCGAGCTGGGCCGGGTTTGACAAGCACAGCCTTGACCCGGCGGGACGCGAACGACTATTGCTTCGGCCGGCGACCGGGGGCGAGCGCCGATCCGGGAGGCGGCAATGGCGGCGACCTCGAAGGCCGTGCTGATCACGGGCTGCTCGACCGGCATCGGCCGGGCGACGGCGCTGCGCCTCGCGCGCGCCGGCGAGACGGTCTACGCCACCGCGCGCCGCGCGGAGTCGATCCGCGACCTCGAGGCGGAGGGCTGTCGCCTGCTCGCTCTCGACGTCCGCGACGAGGCCTCGATGCGCGGCGCCGTGGCCGAGGTCGAGCGCCGCGAGGGCGCCATCGGCGTGCTCGTGAACAACGCGGGCTATGGCTCGGAGGGACCGCTCGAGGAGGTCCCGATCGAGGAGGTCCGGCGCCAGTTCGAGACCAACGTCTTCGGGCTGATCCGCATGATCCAGCTCGCCCTCCCCGGCATGCGTCGGCAGGGCGCCGGCCGCATCGTCAACCTCTCGTCGATGGGCGGCCGCCTGACGCTCCCGGGGGGCGGCGTCTACCACGCCACCAAGTACGCCGTCGAGGCGCTCTCCGACGCGCTGCGCTTCGAGGTGCGCGCCTTCGGGATCGACGTCGTGGTGATCGAGCCGGGAGTGATCAAGACCGAGTTCGGAGCCACCGCCATCGGAACGATCGACGCCGCCGCGAGGGACGGCTCTCCGTACGCCGCCTTCCGCGAGGTCCTGAAGCAGCAGATCCGCGCCGCCTACGACGGTCCGATGGCCGCCCTCGGCGGCGGACCCGACGACGTGGCGCGCGTGATCGAGAAGGCGATCCGCGCCCGCCGGCCGCGCACCCGCTATCCGGTCACGGCGAGCGCCCACGTCTTGATGGGCCTGCGCCGCTGGCTCCCCGATCGCGGCTTCGACGCGTTCCTGCGCACGCAGTTCAAGACGCCGCCGGGGTGAGCGCGACGTCCGGAGAGCCGAAGCGATACATCACCGCGCGGGGCTTCCGCGCCCTGCAGGCGGAGCTCGAGCGCCTGTGGCGCGAGGAGCGGCCGCGCGTGACCCGCGAGGTCGCGGCGGCCGCGGCGCAGGGCGACCGCTCCGAGAACGCCGAGTACATCTACGGCAAGAGGCGGCTGCGCGAGATCGACCGCCGCATCGAGCAGCTCTCGAAGCGCCTGGACGAGCTCACGGTCGTCCGTCCTGACCCGCAGCGGACCGACCGCGTCTACTTCGGCGCCTGGGTCAGCGTCGAGGACGAGACGGGCGGCGTCTCGAAATACCAGATCGTCGGCCCCGACGAGTTCGACGTCGCCTCCGGGCGCATCAGCATCGACTCGCCGCTCGGGCGCGCGCTGCTCGGCCGCAGGGAGGGCGACGAGTTCGTCCTCGAGCGCCCGCGCGGACCCGCGCGCTTCGCGGTGATCGGAATCCGCTACGAGACCGGCGACGATCCGGCCTGAATCCTCCGCCGTCCCGCCGCGCTGTCGTTTTTCGTTGTCCGTTGCGCACCGGAGCTGCCAGAATCGGGCCGTGCCGGGCGCAGGGCTTCGGGGTGCGGCGGCCGGCGCGGGTCTCGGGGTGGCGAAGGAGGGGGAAGGTGCGCGCTCGCCTTCGGATGCGGCTCGCGGCGTGGGGGACGCTCGCGGCGCTCGTCGCGGCGTCCCCGGCCGCGGCCTTCGATTTCTTCGACGGCCGGCTCTCCGTGCACGGCTATGCGGGCGTGCAGATCCGGGCGCTCGGCCAGGACTTCTCGACCAACAACAACATCGACCTGGCGCAGTGGTACAACGTGCTGAACATCGAGGTCGAGTCGAACCTGCTGGGGAAGAACGGCTGGGGGCCGATCGAGGTCGCGCACGTGTACACGCGCGTCGAGGCGCGCTTCGACTGCGTCTGGTACCACGCGTGCGAGATGTTCCCGTCGGTGAACGTCTACGGAGACGACGCCGAGCACCTTCCCAAGCGCCTGATCGACGCGCGCCAGTCGGGCCTCACCGGACAGCTCGAGAACGGTGACAACCGCTACTTCGCCGGCCTGCACCGCACCAACTACTCGCTCGCCGACCGCGACACCCCGGAGAGCGGCCTGCGCAGCCCGCTCACCTTCGAGAACTTCGGTCCGCTGGTGACGCTGTTCGGACTGGGCCGCGGCCCGAACAACCAGTTCGAGCCGATGAGCTCGGCCAACACCTTCGGCGACGATCCGCCGCCCTACTACTTCTTCAACTTCCTGGACCACTGCAAGTTCGCGGGGCGGGAGACCAATGGGCCCGAGAGCGGACAGGTCTGGAACGTCATGGGACCGTGGAATCCGGGCTGCAAGATCCAGGAGAACGGAGCGCTGCGGAACAAGCCGAACCCCTTCAGCCAGAGCGACTACATCCCGATCCTGGCGGGCGTCAACCGGAATACCAACGACACGGCGGACCTGCCGATCAACGTGGCGACCGGAGAGCCGATCGTGCCGGTCGGGCGCGGAGAGCTCCCGTTCCGCCCGCGGCCGCTCTACACCGCCGCCAATGGCGGCGCACCCAACTGGGAGGCGCAGGGGCTCTACTATCCGAGCCAGGGCCTGGTCCAGGCGCACCAGGACCACCGCCTCGACCCCATCGACCAGAACTTCAGCCAGCTCGATCTCGCCTGGAACCGGGGCGAGAGCCAGCAGCAGACCAAGGAGCTGAAGGAGGCGTACATCGATCTCGAGTTCGCCGAGGGACGGCTGTGGATCCGCCTCGGCAAGCAGAACATCGTCTGGGGCAAGACGGAGCTGTTCCGCAACACCGATCAGTTCAACCCGCAGGACCTCGCGCTCTCCTCGCTGCCGAGCCTCGAGGAATCGCGCATCGCGCTGTGGGCGGCACGCGGCACCTGGTCGTTCTACAACATCGGCAAGTTCGAGGACGTGCGCCTCGAGGTGGCCGTCGATCTCGACGAGTACAAGCCCGCCGACCTGGGGAAATGCGGCGAGCCGTTCACGCTCGACGTCGTGTGCGGAATCGACACCGGCTACTTCGCGCACGGGTTCTCGGGCAGCGGGCTCGCGGGCACCGATCGCCCGCCGTCGCCGTGGCAGAGCGTCCAGGGGCTCCAGGGCGGCGCGCGGCTCGAGTGGCGCATGGGCCGCTTCAGCTTCCAGCTCTCCGACTTCTACGGCTACGACGACTTCCCGCACCCGGTGCGGATCACGACCTACGAGCGCAACGTCGACCCCTCTACGGGCCGCCCCCGCGCGTTCGGCGAGCACGGGCCGTGCACGACGGGCGCCGAGCCCGCCTGCCTCGGCCTGACGAACGGCGTGCTCGAGGGCCCGGACGGCTGGCCGATCCGCTACCAGAACCCGGGGCAGTCGCCCGTTCCGGTGCCGCCGTTCGTGACCCACACCGATCCCTTCGACGACCACTACAACACCGGCACGCTCATCATCAGCAACGCGCAGCGCGCCGACGTGCTCGCGCACAGTCCCGAGAACATGACGACGTTCGCGTTCGGCAGCATCCTGTGCGGCATCGCCCGGGCGAACGTCGATCCGGCGCTGTGCGGCTTCGTCGGCGTCAACGGCAAGGAGGGGCCGGGGGCCCCGCTCTCCACGGTCGCGAACGGCTTCTCCGCGCTGCTCGCGGGCAGCCAGCAGGCGGTGAACTCCGCGACCGGCTTCGCTCCCTACCTCTGCGTCTACGGCAGCGCCGTGGTCGCCGCCTGCCGGACGGCGTTCAAGAACTCGCTGGTTCTTCTCAACCAGGATCCGGGCGACGGCCTCGGCCCCTACGCGGACGGCGGCGGTCCCGGCAGCATCTTCGCGCTGCCCGGCATCGAGCAGACGCTCGGCCAACGGCTCACGCCCCAGCAGCTCGCGCTGCTCGGCTGCGGGCCCTACTTCAAGTCGGACTGCGACGACGACGGCATCGATCCTCTGAACGCCGAGGCCAGCGTCCTCGTGCAGTCATGGCCCGGATTCGAGGGCACGCACGGGAGCGTCTTCAGCTGGGACCTGCGCAACACCTCCGTGTGGCAGCCCGGCACGATCGGCTTCGACGGCGGCCCGGTCGCGACCCGCTTCGTGAACGGCAAGCTGGTCGTGCTGCCCGGCGCGCGCGGCCCGTTCCTGCCCGGGACGACCCGTTCGGACCCGAACTACAACCCGCTGATCGACGGCTGCATCAGTCCGGCCTTCGGCGGTCCCCTTTGCGCCGCGTCGCACCCCCTGGACAGTCCCTGGAGCGGGCAGCTGTTCCGGACCGAGATGGCGGCCGTCTCGAACAACTACATGATGATCCTCGTCACGAGCTCGTTCCCCATCAACGCCAACCGGCCCACGCTCGCGGAGTTCGATCCGAACGACCCGTTCGGCACCGGCATCATCAAGGCCGGTCCGCTCGCCGGGCAGGTGCGCCCGGGCGTGCCCCCGGGCAGCGCCAACGGGACCAACATCGTGGCCTGCGGCTTCTACAAGCCGCAGCTCTGCCAGAACGTCCAGAGCTTCCTGTCCGGCCTCGGCGTCTCGCGCAACGACGTCCGCGCGGGCGGCAACGGCGCGTTCGGCCGGCGCGACTTCGCCTGGGACTCCGGCGGCGAGTTCCTCCTCGGCTACACCAAGCGCAACGTGCTCGGCTTCGCCTTCGACGCGGCCGAGGACTACACCAAGACCAACTGGGGCGTCGAGGCGACGTGGGTCAACCGCTCGCCCTTCATGGACAACAACCAGTTCGACGGCCTCAACTACTCCGGCACCTTCAACCTGACGATCTCGGTGGATCGGCCGACCTTCATCAACTTCCTGAACCAGGGCCGCACCTTCTTCTTCAACTCGCAGTGGTTCTTCCAGTACATCAGCGACTACCACACCGGGTTCACCACCAACGGGCCGCTCAACGTCCTCGCCACCTTCACGGCCCTGACGGGCTATCACCAGGACCGCCTGCTCGTCTCCTACACCACGGTGTACGACTTCCGGTCGAACTCGGGCGGGCTGCTGCCGCAGGTGACGTACCGCTTCAGCGAGAGCTTCTCGGCGTCGCTCGGGATCAATTTCTTCTTCGGTCGCCAACAGTACAAGGTGGCGCCGATCAACGAGGTCCGGCCGGGGCTGGACCGCGTCGGCGACCACGCGTACGACGACGCCGTCGAGAACGGCCTCACCGTGCTGCAGAACCGCGACGAGTTCTTCACGACGATCCGCTACACGTTCTGACGTCGCCGCGCCGGCGCGCCCGCCCTCAGCGGCTCAGCCAGAGCTCCGAGGCGCTGGGATCCGGCGGCTGCAGGAGCGCGAGGGGGATCCGCTCGCGCGCCTCCTCCCACGCCGCGCGCAGCGCCTCGGGCGGGCCGTCGATCGCGAGAGCGCCGACCCGAACGAGCTCGGCGCCGTCGCGCGCGCGCGGCAGCGCCTCGGCGAACGGGTCGCCGCCGTCGTCGCGTCCCGCGAGCAGCAGGTCGGCGAAGGCCGGCCAGCGAGTGTGCAGGAACGCGCTGCGCTCGAGGTTGGTCGCGCGCCCGGCGAGCTCTTCGAAGCGCGGCCACGCGTCGCTGTTGATCGGGACCCCCGCGAGCCGATCGCGCGCGGCGGCCAGCGGGCCCGCGTAGAGCATCCAGAAGCCGCGCGGATCGGCGACCCAGCGGTCTCCGACGCCGCGCGCCGCCAGCGCCCGCACGCGCGCGTCGACCGTCTCGACGGCGGGTGGGGCCCCGCGGAAGCCGCAGAGCGCCAGACGCGGGATGGTGCGCGCGTAGAAGTCTCCTCGAAACACGGCGGCATTCGGGAACACCGAGAGGAACGTGGCGGCGACCGAGTCGAAGGTGGCCTCGGAGTGCTGGTAGAGAGGAAGCCACTGGCAGAACACGCCGTCCGGGGTGAGGTGGTCGCGCACCGCCTCGAAGTGCTCGCGGCTGTACATCGACCCGATCCCCGGGTTCCAGGGCGAGAACAGGTCCGCGACGACGACGTCGTAGCGCTCGCGCGTGGCGCGGAGGTGGTTGCGGCCGTCCTCGACGACGAGCCGGGTGCGTGGGTCGCGATGCACGCCGTGGTTGCGATCGGAGAACCAGCGGGCCGCCATCTCCTGCACCTCGGGCACGATCTCCACGAGGACGATCTCGTCGACCGGGTACAGCACCGCCGCCGCCGCCGTGCTGCCGGTCGCGGAGCCGACGAAGAGCACGCGCTTGGGATCGGGGTGCAGCAGGAGCGGGATGTGGCCGGTGCGCGCCTTCAGCGCGGAGAGCTTGCCGGCGCCGTCGAGCGTGTAGTGGTTGTTGAGCTTCATGCGGCGGCCCCAGGCGCTGTCGATCACGCTCACCACCCCGTTCGCGCCCGACTCGACCGCAACCAGCCGATCGCCGGGCTCGAGCGCGACCGCGGGCAGCCGCAGCGGGCTCGCGGGGCTCGCCAGCACGAGGACCGCGGCGCCGGCGATCACCGCGGCGCGCAGCGCGCGCTCACGCGCGCCGCCGTGGGCGACGAGCGCGGCGGCGCCGTATCCGGCACCCACGGCGGCGATCGATCGCCACAGACCGAGCCCGCCGAGCAGCACGAAGCTCGCGGCCAGCGAGCCGGCGATGCCGCCGAGCGTGTTCGCCGCCAGGAGCCCGCCGAGGCGGCGCCCGACCGAGCCGCCGGCGGCCAGCCGGAAGACCAGCGGGAGCACCAGCGCCCCGACCAGGAGCGGCGGCGCGCCGAGAACGGCCGCGACCGCGAGCCCGTTCGCGAGCCGCGCCGGCCCGGCCTCGCCGAGTCCCGAGAGCGCCCACGTCGCGGCCGGCAGCACGAGCAGGAGCACCGCCTCGACGGTGAGCGCTGCGCCGAGCAACGGGCGCGGGTCCACGCGCCCCTCGCTCGCGGCCACGAGGCCGGCGCCCGCGGCGATCGACAGCAGCACGACCACGAGCACGGTGGCCGTCGAGTAGAGCGACTGGTCGAAGACCTGCGCGATCGCCTGCATCAGCAGGACCTCGAGGGCGAGCGTGCCGAAGCCGGAGGCGAAGGCGACGGCGCGCAGGGCGCGCGGAGCGCGCTGCGCGGCGTCGCTCGCGGGCGCCGCCGCGGGCTCCTGTGCGCCGCGCGACCCGAGCGCCCACGCGCCCGCGGCCGCGGCGAGCGAGAGCCCGATCGCCACCGCGTAGCTGCCCGGCACGCCGACCGCGGCCGGCAGCCAGAGCGCGGCCGCGGCGCTGCCGGCCGCAGCGCCGAGCGTGTTCACGGCGTAGAGCACGCCCCCCTCGCGGCCCAGCCGGAGCGGGTCGCGCACGAACGCGGTGGCGAGCAGCGGCAGCGTGCCGCCCATCAGCACCGCCGGCGGCAGCATCAACGCGAAGGCGAGCGCGAACTTGAGGCCGACGAAGATGGCGCGGCGGTCGGCGAGGCCCTCGTAGAGCGCGGCGTAGATCGGGTCGTAGAGCCGGAACACGAACGGCACCGCGAGCGCCAGCGCCGCGGCGCCGACCTCGATCGCCGCATAGGTGGCGAGCGGCCGGCGGACGCGCGCGGCGAGACGCCCGAAGACCGCGCTACCGCCGGCGAGGCCGGCGAAGAATGCGCAGAGCGTCGCGGAGGCGGCGTACGCCGTGCTGCCGAACAGCAGCCCGAACCAGCGCAGCCAGACCACCTGATAGATCAGCGCGGCCGCGCCGGAGGCGAAGGCGACGACGAGCAGGCCGCGTCCGCGCGCGCGCATCGCGGTGACGATAGCGGCTCAGGTCACGGCAGCGTGGGTATTGCGATGTAGGTCTGGTCGACGTTGCCCGTGAGGCTCCCGAGGAACACGACGATCGATTGAACGTCCGCGTCGGAGAGCTCCTTGCCGAGCTGGTGCCACGCCATCTTCCGGACCGCCTCGGGCAGCGTCTTCACGCTCCCGTCGTGAAAGTAGGGCGCGGTCTTCGCGACGTTCCGCAGCGACGGGACCTTGAAGAAGTACTTGTCCGCCTCGTTCTTCGTCACCGCGTAGCGACCGAGATCCTCGGTCGGATATGGATGGACCAGGCCGATCTTCTGGAACATCTTGCCACCCACGGTGGCCGTCATGTGGCAGGTCGGGCAGCCGGTCTCGAGGAACGTCGAGAGCCCGGCGACCTCCGCGTCGGTGAGCGCGTCGCTCTGGCCGCTCAGGAAGGCGTCGAACCGCGACGGCGTCACGAGCCGCCTCTCGAAGGCTCCGATCGCCCTGGCCGCGTTGTCGTAGGTGATCGGATCGGGCTCGCCGGGGAACGCCGCGCGGAACAGCGGCGCGTAGCCCGGGATCCCCTTCAAGATCTTCACCACGTAGTTCGGATCCGGCATGCCCATCTCGACCGGATTCAGCACGGGACCCTTCGCCTGCTCCTCGACGTCCTTCGCGCGACCGTCCCAGAACTCCGCGAACTGGAAGGCCGCGTTGTAGACCGTGGGCGAGTTCCTGGCCCCGCGCTTCCCCTCGTGGCCGGGCGAGGTCGGCTCGTTGTCGACGCCGTAGGCCCCGAGGAGGTGGCAGGAGTTGCAGGAGACCTTCCCGTCGATCGAGAGGCGATTGTCGTAGTAGAGCATGCGCCCCAGCGCGATCTTCTGGGGCGTGATCGGGTTGTCGGGACTGGTCGCCTCGGCCGGAAGGACGCCGAGCACGGCCTTCGCCCGGGCCTGCACGTCCTCGCGCGACGCCGCGTGAGCGGGCAGCGCCGCGCCGAGAGCGATGAGAGCCAGCCACCAACGAATCCTGCGAGTGCCCACGGCATCCTCCGCGCGTTCGAGAAAGCACGTGAGACTACGCCGGACGAACCAGCGGTCAAGGATCTCCCCGCCGAGCGAGCTCCCATCTCGGGTATGATGGCGGTCCCCGCGCCGCGGAGCCCGCGTGACCGACGTCTCCCCGGAAGCGCTGCTGAAGGAGGCCGACCGGCTGGCCGCGGAGCTCCGCGAGCGCTCCGCGGAGATCGAGCGCGCGCGGCGCCTGCCCGCGAATCTCGTGCGCTCCTTCGACGCCGCCGGCTTCTTCCGCCTCTGCGTGCCGCGCTCGCTCGGCGGGCCCGAAGCCCATCTCTCGCTGCTGGTGCAGGTGATCGAGCGGCTCGCGGCCGGCGACGCCTCCGCGGCCTGGTGCGCGATGATCGCGGCCACCACCTCTTCGCTCGCGGCGTGGCTGGCACCCGAGGCCGCGCGCGAGATCTTCGCCGCGCCGGGCGCGATCGCGGGGGGAGTCTTCGCGCCGAGCGGCCGCGCGCGCCGGGTCGCCGGCGGCTTCTCGGCCTCCGGGCGCTGGAGCTTCGCGAGCGGCTGCCAGCACTCGACGCACCTGCTCGGGGGCTGCCTCGTCGCCGACGAGGGCGCGGGCGGGACCGCGCCGCCGGGAGGCCGCCGGCCGGACATCCGGCTCCTCTTCTTCCCGGCCGACTCGGTCGAGATCCAGGACACCTGGCACGTCGCCGGCCTGTGCGGCACCGGGAGCCACCACATCGCCGTGCGCGATCTCTTCGTGCCCGACGCGCACGCGGTGTCGATCGTGAGCGGCACGCCGCGAGAGCCCGGCGCGCTCTATCGCTTCCCGGTGTTCGGGCTGCTCGCGATCGGCGTCGCGAGCGTATCGCTCGGGATCGCGCGTCGCGCGCTCGACGAGCTCCACGCGCTCGCCGCGAGCAAGACGCCAGCGCTCTCGCAGCGCCGCCTCGCGGAGCGCGGCGCGGTGCAGGCGCAGGTGGCGCAGGCGGAGGGGCGGCTCCAGGGCGGCCGCTCGGGCCTGCTCGCGACGCTCGACGAGGTGTGGCAGCGCGCGGAGGCCGGCGGGGCGATGGGGTTGGCCGAGCGCGCGCGCGTGCGGGTGGCGGCGAGCCATGCGGTGCAGGCGGCCACGGAGGCGGTCGACGCCGTCTGGGCGCTCGCCGGCGGCAGCGCGATCTACCTCGACAGCCCCCTGCAGCGCCTCTTCCGCGACGCCCACGTCGTGACGCAGCACGCGTCGGTGTCGGGCGGAAGCTTCGAGCTGGCCGGGCGCGCCCTGCTCGGCGTCGACGCCGACGCGTCGATCCTGTGAGCGAGGCGATCGACGAGCACCGCTTCGAGGCGCTGCGCGTGAAGCGGCGCGGCGCGGTGCTCGAGGTGGCGATCGCGCACCCGCGGAGCGAGCGGAACGCGGTCGACGCGCTGCTGCACGAAGAGCTGACCGCGCTCTTCCGCGCGCTCCGGCGCGAGCGCGCCGCCCGCGCGGTGCTGCTCTCGGGCAGCGGCCGCAACTTCTGCGCGGGGGGCGACTTCGACTGGTTTCCCGAGCTGCAGGGGCTCGAGCGCCTCGACGCGCTGCGAGGAGATGCCAAGCAGCTCATCTGGGACCTGCTCGACGTCGAGGTGCCGATCGTCGCGGCGCTGAACGGCCCGGCGGTCGGGCTCGGCGCCTCGATCGCGCTCCTGTGCGACGTGATCTTCATGGCGGACACCGCGTCGATCGCCGATCCCCACGTACGTGTGGGCCTGGTGGCCGGCGACGGCGGGGTCGCGATCTGGCCGCTGGTGCTGGGCCCCGCCCGCGCCAAGGAGCTGCTGCTGACGGGCGACCCCGTCGACGCCGCCACGGCAGAGCGCTGGGGGCTCGTGAATCGCGTCGTGCCCGCGGCGGAGCTGATGACGGAGGCGCGCGCCTTCGCCGACCGCGTCGCGGCCGGCGCGCCGCTGGCGCTCCGTTACACCAAGCTCGCGGTGAACAAGTGGATCAAGGACGTCGCGAACGTCGCCTTCGATGCCTCGACCGCGCTCGAGATCGTGACCTTCCAGAGCGAGGACCACCGCGAGGCGCTCGCCGCCCTCCGCGAGAAGCGCAAGCCCGCGTTCAAGGGGCGCTGAGGCGGGCGTCGCGAGCGGCCGCTCGACCCGCGCCGGCTCGCCGCACGTACGCCTTCGGCGGGAAGAAGGCCAGCCAGATCGCCGCCGCGCACAGGCCGCCGAGCAGCGCGACCACCAGGTATTCGCCGTCCGCGCTCGTCGCACCCAGCAGCTCTCGCGTGTAGGCGTGGACCCAGATGCCGATCACCGAGAGCGTGCCGATCCCCCAGAGCAGGAAGCGATCGGCCACCAGCGGGTCGCCGAGACCGAGCCGCACGCGGCGGCGCGCCAGCGCGCACTGCCAGAGCGTCTCGCAGCAGCCCCATCCATACATGCCGATTCGGCCCGCCGCGTCGGTCGCGATCCAGAGCGGCGGGCGCGGGTCCTGGTCGAGGAAGGCGCGCCGCGCCAGGTCCGCCGAGAACGAGAGCGCGAGCAGCGACGCGAAGGTGGCGAACAGGAGCGCGCCGGTCCGATCCGGGCGGAAGACGCGCCAGTTGAACACGCCGAGCACCGCGATGCCGAGGTTGATGAAGCCGAGCGAGGCGGCGCGGAGGAGCGCCTGCGCCGCACCCGCCCCGTTCGAGGCGATCAGCAGGAGCGTGCCGATCCCGCCCGCGAGCAGGAAGGAGAGCCCGATCGTCGACTCCGGAATGCCGCCGCGCCGCAGGCCCGTCCACGACAGCCGGAGCCCCACGGCGAAGCTCGCCGCCGCGAAGGCCAGGATCCCGACCAGCCCCAGCACTTGCACGCGCTTCCCTTCCGAACCCCGCGCCCCGACCTGGAAATCGGCTGGACGCGCCGGCTCCTTGAGGGCGGAGCTGCGCTCAGTCGGAGGGGTCGGGCTCGCCGCGGCTCGCCAGCACGCGCTCCAGGCGCTTCGGGTCGCGGCGCAGGCGCACCGTGCGGCCGCCCGTCACCCAGACGAGCCCCGGCTTCGCGCCCCGGGGCTTCTTCACGCTCTTGATCGGCGCGACGAGCACGTCCGCCTGCGTCACCTTCCGGTGTTTCGAGAAGTGGACGGCCAGCTCGCACGCGTCGAGCAGCGCCTCCGAGGGCGGATCGGAGCGCCCCTCGGTGCGAAGCACGACGTGGCTTCCGGGCGAGTCGTCGAGGTGGAAGAAGAGGTCGTGGCCGCGGGCGAGGCGGGTCGAGAGCAGGTCGTTGCCCTCGTCGCTGCGGCCGACCCAGATCTCGAGGCCGCCGCTGCCGCGATACACGCGCGGCTGCAGCCGGGGCGGGACCTCCTGCTTCCCGATCCGCCAGATGCGCGGCCTGGGCCGGCCGCCGGGCTCTGGGGCGGTGGGCGCCGCGGCCCGCTCCGGCGCGAAACGCGCGAGCAGGCGCTCGACCTCGGGACGCGCTGCGAACGCGGCGATCCGCTCGGCCTCGCCGGCGATCGAGGCGAGCTCGCGCTCGAGCGCTCCGAGCGCCTCGCGCCGCGTCTCGGCCTCGCCGAGCTCGCGGACGCCCCGCTCGGCGCGCTTCTCGGCCTTGCGCGCGCGGCGGAAGAGCGCGTCGAGGTTCTCCCGCGGTGCGAGCGCGGGGTCGAGCGCGATCGCGACCTCCTCGCCGCTCTCGAAGTCGCGCGCCCGGACCTCGCGGTCACCGGGCCGCACCTGCCCGAGGACGCCCTTCAGCAGCTCGCCGAGCCGACGCAGGCCGGCGGCCTCGCCGGCCGCCGCGGCGTCCCCGCGCAGCGACGCCAGCTTCTTCTCGAGCGACTGCGCGCCGCGACGCAGCGACCGCTCGACGCGCTGCGCGAGGTCGTCGCGATTCCGCGTCGCCTCGCGCTCCGCAGCCAGCGCCTCGAGCGCCGCGAAGAAGCGCGCGTCGGGCTCCGCAGCGAAGCGATCCTCACCCGGCGGCGGCGGCGGGCTCGCGGGCCGCCGCCACGGCGCACCGAGCGCGAGGTCGCGGCGCGTCTCGGCGAGCGGGCGCAGCGCGCCCGCGACCCGCGCCTCGGCGTCGAGCAGGAAGACGTTGGTGCGCGGGCCGAGCAGCGCCAGCAGGAGCTGGTGCGCGCCCGCCGGCCCCTCGAAGCGCAGGCCCGCCAGGCGGTCTCCGTCGACGATCTCCGCCGCGGCGAGCCGCGCCCCGGCGAGGCGCGCCCGCAGCAGGTCGGCGAAGGGGTGCGCGGCCGCGGCGGGCCGCTCCTCGATCCGCGAGATCCGCGCGCTCGCCGGCTCGGCGCAGAGGAGCAGGTGGGCGTCGCCGAGCTCGCGCGCGTGCAGCGAGACGACCACGCGCCGCGCGTCCGGCACCGCGACGCGCTCGACGCGGGCGCCCGCGAGCTCGGTCTGGACGATCGCGACCGCACGGCCGAGCTCGCGAAGGCTCATCATCGCTGGCACTTCGGGCAGTAGTGCGCGCTGCGCTGGCCCAGCACCACGCGCCGGATGCGCGCGCCGCAGCGGGCGCACGGCTCGCCCTCGCGGGCGTAGACGCGGCGCTCGTCCTGGTAGGCGCCGTCGCTGCCGTCGGGCGCGATGTAGTCGCTGATGCTCGACCCACCGGTCTCGATCGATCGCTCGAGCACCCCGTGCAGCTCTGCGGCGAGCCGCTCGCACTCGTCGCGCGAGACGCGCCCGGCGCGGCGCGCGGGGCGTACGCCGGCGCCGAAGAGCGCCTCGTCGGCGTAGATGTTGCCGACCCCGGCGAGCACCGCCTGGTCGAGCAGCAGGCTCTTGATCGAAGCGGTGCGGCCGCGGCTCGCCGCGAAGAGCATCTCCCCCGTCACCGACAGCGCGTCGGCGCCGAGGCGCCCGAGCCGCTCGGTTTCCTCGCCGGGCGGGAGCCAGAGCACCTTGCCGAACTTGCGCGCGTCGCGCAGCCAGACCTCGGGGCCGGCGTCGCGGAAGGACAGGCGCAGGTGCGTGTGCTCGTCGGGGGCAAAGGGGCGCTGCGCTCGAGGCGACAGCAGCGCGGCGCCGCGATCGGACCGCGGGTCCGACGAGGTCGCGCGGTCGGCGACGCGCCAGAGGCGCGGGCTCGTCGCGGCGCTCGAGAAGAGCTGACCCGTCATGCCGAGGTGCAGGACGAGCCGGCTCCCATCGTCGAGGCCGCCGATCAGGTACTTGCCGCGCCGCTCGAGCCGCTCGACGCGCCGGCCGGCGAGCGCGCGGCGCAGACGGGCGGGCGGCGTGAGGAACAGATAGCTCGGCCGCGTCGTCCGGACGGCGGCCACGGTGCGGCCGACCAGGAGCGGCGCGATGCGCCGGCGCGTGGTCTCGACCTCCGGGAGCTCGGGCACGCCGCGGCCCTCCCGCCGCGGCCTAGCGCCAGGGCTCGACGAGGATCTTCGCCTGTGCGTCGGGATGCGCCAACGTCGCGAACGCCTCCGCCACGCCATCCACGCCGGTGCGGCCCGTGATGAGCGGCGCCACGTCGATCGCACCCTCCGCCAGCGCGCGCAGGGTGCGGGCGAACTCGTCCGGTGTATAGCCGAGGACGAACTGCACCGAGAGCTCCTTGTTGATGCCGAGCATGGGGCGGATGCGGTCGTCCTCCATGCACACGCCCGCCACCACGATGCGCGCCTGCGGCGGTGCATCGCGCATGATCGAGTCGATCAGCCCGGGCACGCCGACGCACTCGAAGATCACCGCGCTGCGCCCGCCGGCGACCTCGCGCCAGGCGTCGATCGCCGGGCGCTCCGCGGGATCGACCACAGCGCTGGCGCCGAGCTGCGCCGCCAGGCGCCGGCGCAGCGGCGAGTAGTCGGCGGCGACGATCGCCTCGGCGCCGGCGAGCTTGAGCCCTGCGATCACGGCGAGCCCCACCGGCCCGCAGCCGACCACCAGGGGCACGTCGCGCTTGCCGAGGTTGGCCTTGGCGACGGCGTGCACGCCGACCGCCATCGGCTCGGTGGTCGCGGCGTGCTCGGTGGAGAGTCCGTTCGGCACCTCCAGCAGAAGCGGCTCCGAGAGCGCCATCAGCTCGCCGTAGCCGCCCGGCACCTCCTCCGAGTAGCCGATGCCGTGGATGCGCGTGCCGCGGAACAGGATCGGCATCGACACCACCCTGCGTCCCGCCGGGATGCGCTTCAAGGTGTTGGGGCCGAAGTCGACGATCTCCGCGCAGAACTCGTGCCCCATCACCACGTCCTTCGCGAGGTCGGGCACGAAGGGTGCCCCGCTCTCGCGCGCGGCGGCCATCAGCTTGTCGGCGTGCTGGAGCGCGTGCAGATCCGAGCCGCAGATGCCGCACGCGAGCGTGCGCACCAGCACCTCACCCGGCCCCGGAATCGGGTCGGGCACGTCGTCGACCTCGATCCGCTTGTGGCGCATCACCGCAGCGCGCATGGCGTTCTCCCGGGTGTGGCGCGCGATGCTAGCGGATTACCCTCTGGCCATGGCGAACCCCGACGAGCCCGTCGTCTTCGACCGCGCCGCGCACTGCTACGACGCGACGCGCGGCTTCCCGCCCGGCGTCGACGAGCGGGTCGCGGACGTGATCGCGGAGGCGGGCGGGCTCGGCCGCGACGCGCGCCTCCTCGAGATCGGCGTCGGCACCGGACGGGTCGCGCTGCCGCTCGCGCGGCGCCTCGGGCGAGTGGTCGGCGTCGACCTCTCGCGCGCGATGATGGAGCGGCTGCTCGCAAAGCGCGGCGATCGGCGCGTCGACCCGGTGCGGGCCGATGCGGCCCAGCTTCCGTTCGCCGACCGGAGCTTCGACGCGGTGCTCGGCGTCCACGTCTTCCACCTGATCCCGCGCTGGCGCGAGGTGCTCGCCGAGGTCGCGCGCGTGCTTGCGCCGGGCGCGCCGCTCCTGCACGCCGCCGAGGATCGCACCGCGGGCTGGTCCCGCTGGCGCGACCGCTTCGGCGCCGAGCACCAGGTCGGGAACGTCGGCGTGCCGAGCGATCGCTTCGACGAGTTCCCCGCGGACGAGGGCTGGCGCGCGCGCGGCGCCGCGCACCGCATCCGCTACGCGCGCCCGGTCACGCCCCGCGAGATGATCGACCGGGTCGCGACCCGCGCCTGGTCGTTCACGTGGCGCATGACCGACGCGCAGCTCGCCGAGGCCGAGGAGGGGCTGCGAGCGGACCTGCTCGCGCGCTACGGCGACCTCGACCGCCCCGTCGAGCAGGAGGGCGGCTTCTGGGTGCGCGCGTACCTGCCGCCGGAATGAGGAGCGCAGGCTCCTGCAAGCTCTCCGGATGTGTTAGGGAGGATGGGGATGACTCTAAAATGTGTTGATTTCGGCGATCTTTCATGTTGACTTCTCGACAAGGCTCGAGTAGATTACACATCTGTGGGTATCTCGTCGCAGCTGAAGCTGAAGATCGCAACCCACGGCGGCCGTCGATCCGGCGCGGGACGTAAGCCGGGGGCGCAGCCTCGCGTTCCCCATCTCTCTCGCGCAGGGATCGATGCGGCTCATCCGATGCTGGTCACGGTGCGCGTGGTCCGCGGACTTCCCTCGCTCCGCCGTCGCTCTCTCGTGCGAGACTTCGAATGTGCTTTGGTCGCGTTGCACGGGCGGCCGGGCTTCCGCGTGGTCGAGTACTCGATCCAGACAAACCACGCCCACTTCCTGATCGAGGCGAACGACGCCGAAGCCCTGAGGTGCGGGATGAAGGCGCTCGGCGCTCGCCTCGCGCGAGTAGCCAACCGGATGCTCGGCCGCGCGGGTCGAGTGTTGGCCGATCGCTACCACCTGCGCGTGCTACGCACGCCGCGTGAGGTGCGGAATGGGTTGGCCTACGTTCTGCTGAACCGCCGCAAGCACTTGGCACAGGTCGGGGGCGTCGCGCCTCTGGCAATCGATCCGGCCTCGTCCGGTCGATGGTTCTCCGGATGGACGACCCGAGCAGTGCCAGCGCGCGACCCGCCGGCTGTCTCCGCGGCCTTGAGCTGGCTCCTCAGGGCGGGCTGGCTCCGCTGGGGGAAGATCGACTGGGCGGAGACGCCGAGTAGGTGAGGATCTGGTGCGCGCGACCCGTCAGGGTTTGGTCGCAGCCCGGGGCTCGAGCATCTCGCACCCCCCAACGGCCGAATCAACCACGCGGATCTTTCTCGCTTCGAGAAGAACCGCAGTGAAGTTCGATGCGAACGCGGCAGGCTCCAGCGCGCCTTCGATCTCGACGCACGATCCGACCAGATCATCGGGTGCTGTACCGGGCGGGAGCGCGACGATCTGAAGTCGTCCAACGTTCTCGAGAGATTCTGCTTCGTGTTCTCTCCCCC
>DATJPY010000035.1:0-14542 GCA_035506135.1 Myxococcota bacterium
TGCGCAAGGCCGCCGCGCCCGGCTCGCTCGACGCCGCCGGCGAGGCCCTCTTCGCGGCGCTCCCCGAGCCCGCACCCGCCGACGCCTCGATCCCCTTCGAGGTGCTCGTCACCGGGATCGGCGGGAGCGGAGTGGTCACGGTCGGGGCGCTTCTCGGCATGGCCGCGCACCTCGAGGGCAAGGGATGCTCGGTTCTCGACGTCACCGGGCTCGCGCAGAAGAACGGCCCCGTGACGAGCCACGTGCGCATCGCGAGCCGCCCCGAGGACCTCTTCGCCACCCGCATCGCTGCGGGCGCCGCCGACCTCGTCCTCGGCTGCGACATCGTCGTGACCGCCGGCGCCGACGCGCTCTCCAAGATGGCGAAGGGCACCGTGGCCGTGGTGAACGACCACGTCGCGCCGACCGCCGACTTCGCGAGCCATCCCGACCTCGACCTCTCGCCCACCGCGATGCAGGACGCGATCCGCGGTGCTGCGGGCGGAGACGGCTGCCACTTCGTGGCCGCAACCCAGCTCGCGACCGCGCTCTTCGGCGACGCGCTCGCCACCAACCTGTTCCTGGTGGGCTACGCGCTGCAGCTCGGGCGCATCCCGGTCGGACGCGCGGCGCTCGAGCGCGCGATCGAGCTGAACGACCGCGCAGTCGCACAGAACAAGCGGGCGCTCGCCTGGGGACGGCTCGCGGCGAACGACCTCGCCGCCGTGGAGCGCGCCGCCCGCCCGGCGCTGCGGAGCGCGGGCGAGCGGGTGATGACGCTCGAGGAGCTGACCGCGCACCGCGCCGAGTTCCTGACCGCGTACCAGGACGCGCGCTATGCCCGCCGCTATCGCGCCCTGGTGGAGCGCGCCGCCGCGAGCGAGCGCGGGCAGGCGCCCGGCCGGCGCGGATTCGCCGAGGCGGTCGCGCGCTACTACGCGAAGCTGCTCGCCTACAAGGACGAGTACGAGGTCGCCCGGCTCTACACGGACGGCAGCTTCCGCGCCCAGCTCGAGCGCGAGTTCGAGGGCGATTATCGCCTCGAGATCCAGCTCGCGCCGCAGATCGGAAACCCGCGCGACCCCGACACCGGGCGCGCCCGGAAGCTGTCGCTGGGCCCCTGGGTCTTCCCGCTGCTCGCGCTCCTGGCGCGCGCGAAGCGCCTACGCGGAACGCCGCTCGATCCGTTCGGCTGGACCGCCCACCGCCGGCGCGAGCGGGCGCTCATCCGGGCGTACGAGGCGACCGTGGAGGAGCTCGTCGCCGGGCTCTCGCCGGACACGCATGAGCTGGCGGTCGCCATCGCGAGCGTCCCGGAGATGATCCGCGGGTTCGACCTGGTGAAGGAGCGTCATCTGGCCGACGCCGAGGCCAAGCAGATGGAGCTACTCGCCGCGTTTCGCATGCGCCGCGCCCAGCTACCCTGACCTACCGGCTGAGGGAGCGACAACCGTGACCCAGGAACAGCGTCTCCCCGTCGGGGAGCCCGGCGTGTCGTCATCGCAGCTCCGGGCCCGCGTCTTCGAGGCGGCCAAGGGGCTGCTCGCCGAGAAGGGCCTGGCTGCCGACGTGAACGAGGTGATCTCGCGCGCCGGGGTCGGAGCCGGCACCGTCTATCGGAACTTCTCGAACAAGGAGGCGTTGTTCCGGTCGGTGGCGGAGGAGATGGTGGAGCGCACCCGGGTGCGCTTCATCGAGATCGTGTCGCAGCACCGCGACGCGCGCACCTGCGTGGCGCTCACCATGCAACTCGGCTTCCAGAACGTGCGCGACTACGGCCGGCTCGCCATCGAGCTCTTCGGCGGGGCGCATCCGCCCGAGTACGGCGACCTGTTCGACCGCCGCGCCCTCGAGGCCTTCTTCCGCGCCCTGATCGAGCGCGGCATCCAGCAGGGTCACTTCCGCCCCGACGTCGACCTCGAGCACGCCGTCGGCTGCTGGTTCGCGCTCACGGCGCCCGCACTCTTCGACCGCATGCTCCAGCAGCGCACGGTCGAGGAGATCGCGAGCGCGACGACCCGCTTCTTCCTGGCCGGGCTCTCCGGAGAAGAGTGGAGCGGACCGGATTAGGTCGATCGACGCAAGGAGACGCAGATGAGCTCGCGCGAGGCGGAGCACACCGAGCTGCCCATCCCGAACGGCTGGTTCGCGGTGGCGTTCAGCCGGGACCTCGTACCCGGAGACGTGAAGCGCATCCACTACTTCGGCGAGGACCTGGTGCTGTTCCGAACCCGCTCCGGGGCCGCGCGGGTGCTCGACGCCTATTGTGCGCACCTCGGCGCGCACCTGGGCGAAGGCGGTCGCGTGATCGGCGAGTCGATCCGCTGCCCGTTCCACGGCTGGCGCTACGACGGCAGCGGCGCCTGCGTCGAGATCCCCTACTGCGACAAGATCCCGCCGCGCGCGCGGCTGCGCGGCTGGGACGTGCTGGAGCGCAACCACCTCATCTTCGTGTGGCGCCATGCCGAGGGCAAGCCGCCCGACTGGGAGGTGCCGGCGCTGCCGGAGTTCGAGCGCCCGGACTGGTCGCCGCCGCGCACCTTCGAGCTCGCGGTGCCCGTGCACATGCAGGACATGCACGAGAACAACAACGACCCGGTGCACTTCCACTTCGTGCACGGGAACCTGCAGATGCCGCGCGCCGAGATCGAGTTCCGCGAGCAGGGGCGGGTGATGCACATGGTGTCCCGCCAGCGCCGCGAGACGCCCTACGGCACCTTCGACACGGCGCTCGAGACGGACTCGTGGGGGCTCGGCCTCGCGGCGGTGCGCATCGTCGGGATCGGCGACGCGGGGCTGCTCATGTTCTCCTCGACGTCTCCGGTCGACCGCCGCAACACCCACTCGCGCTGGGTGTTCACCGTGTCGCGCGACTTCGCCGACGCGGCCGGCGAGGACTTCGTGCAGGGCCTCTCCAACGGCGTGCTCCAGGACCTGCGGATCTGGACCCACAAGGTCCACCGCGCGGAGCCGGTGCTGTGCGAGGCGGATGGCTACCTCGCCCAGTTCCGGCGCTGGGCGCGCCAGTTCTACTCCGAGCCGGCCTGAGCGCCGGTCCGGACGGAGCGCCGATGGATCGCCACCTCGTCATCTCGTCCGACTGCCACGCCGGGCTCCCGCCCGAGCGCTACCGCGACTACCTCGATCCCCGCTACCGCGAGCTCTTCGACGCCGCGCTCCCGGTCCAGCTCGCGGAGACGCGCAAGGCCGCGGCGAAGTTCCTCGTCGACGAGGTCAACGCCGCGTGGCGCAAGGGGCGCGAGGAGGAGCTCTCGGGCGCCTGGGACCACGACCGGCGCAACCAGGTGCTGGACGCCGACGGCATCGCCGGCGAGGTGCTCTTCCCGGACGGCATCACCGAGATGAACATGCCGCCCTTCGGCGCCGGTCTCTCGCTGCCGACCGATCCGCCGGTCGTGCCCGAGCTGCAGTGGGCGGGCGCGCGCGCACACAACCGCTGGATCGCCGAGTTCTGCCAGATGGCGCCGGACCGCCGCGCCGGGGTCGCCATCGCGCCGATCTGTTGGGACGTCGACACGGCGGTCGAGGAGATCCACTGGGCCCGGCGCAACGGCCTGCGCGGGATCCTGATCCCCTCGCGCTGGGGCAGGCTCGACGCCTACCACCATCCGAAGTACGAGCCGATCTGGGCCGCCTGCGAGGAGCTCGACCTGGTCGTGCACCTCCACTCGGGCGCGGCGCCGATGGAGGACTACGCCGATCACCTCGGCATGATGGGCATCTACATCACCGAGGTCTGCTGGTGGTCGGCGCGGCCGCTCTGGTTCCTGATCTGGGGCGGCGTATTCGAGCGGCATCCGCGCCTGCGCTTCGCGATCACGGAGTCGACGACGATCTGGGTGCCGGAACTGCTCGCGCTGATGGACCAGCGCTACGAGGAGACGCCCTACAACGCGAAGCTCGGCGAGTTTCGGAGCCACCTCAAGATGGCCCCCAGCGAGTACTTCCGGCGCCACGTCTTCCTCGGCGCCTCGTGCATGCCGCGGCGCGAGGTGGAGATGCGCCACGCGATTGGCCTCGCGAACATCATGTGGGGCTCCGACTATCCGCATCCCGAGGGCACCTGGCCCGAGACGCGCCGCCAGATGCTGGAGAGCCTGCGCGGCGTCCCCGACGACGAGCTGGCGGCGATGCTCGGCGGCAACGCCGCGCGGGTGTATGGCTTCGACGTCGAGAAGCTCGCGCCGCTGGTGGCGCGCATCGGTCCCGAGAAGAGCGCGTTCCGCGCCTAGCGCGCGAGGAGGTGGCATGGCTCGTCTCCGCTGGGTGAAGTCGCTCGCGCAGGTGAAGCGCGACGCCGAGCGCAACCCCGAGTTCCTCTCGAGCACCGTGCGCTCGGTCCGGGTGGTCTACGAGACGCATCCCGCGCTCGCCGCGGCCGTGATCCCGAAGCCGCTCGCCGCGGCGGCGCGCCCAGAGGTCTGCGCGACCTTCTCGCACGTCGCCATGCACCTCTCGCCCGAGCTCACGATCGAGATCGGGTCGGCCATCTTCGGCGTGCGCGCCGCCTACGACGGCGTCGAGGGGATCTGGCTGCTCACGATGCCGATGACGACCGAGCAGGCGGTGATCCCGGGGCGCGAGACCTACGGGGAGCCCAAGAAGATCGCGTCGATCGACTTCCGGCGCGAGGCGGACCGGGTGAGCGCGGTGGTGACGCGCCTCGGCATCCCGTACCTCGAGGCGCGCGGGACGCTTCGCGAGGCGCTCGGGCCGCGCGAGCTCGTCGAGCACGGCTACTGCGTGAAGGCGCTCCCGTCGTGCGAGAAGGGCGCCGGCTTCGACGGTGAGCCGCTGCTGGTGCGGCTCGAGTGGAGGCATCGACACGAGAAGGTGTATCGCGTCGACGGCGAGCTCTTCCTGCGCGAGTCGCCGTTCGACCCCGTCGCCGACCTGCCGATCACCCGCCTCGTGCGCATGGAGTACGAGGAGGGCTCGACCGAGAGCAACGGGCGGGTGCTGTGCGCGATCCCGGGCGAGTGGCTGCTGCCGGTGCTGCACCAGCGCTACGACGATCCGCGCAACGAGGGGATCGAGGTCTAGCGAAGCCAGCCCGGGGGGACGCCGAGGCGGCGCGCCAGGTCCTCGAAGCGCTCGAGGTCGCTGCGCGCCTGCTCGAGGCGGGTGCGCTCGTCGTCGCATCGCTTGAGCGGCACCAGCGCGGGCCGGCCGCGCACGTGCCCCACGCCGTAGCCGTCGACCACGTCGGCCCCGGTCGGGGCTTCGGTCTTCTCGCACGCCTCGACCTCGCGCTCGAGGCTGGCCACGGCCTCGGCGCGGTGCTGCGCGCTGTCGCGCCACCACGTCTCGTCGCGACCCTCGATCGTGTCGGTCGGCGCCGCAGCGGCCGCGCGCGCCGCGAGGGCGAGGGCCAGCGACAACCCATACACCGGCTTGGAGGCGCGCATGCGGTCGGAATCGGAGCCCCGGCGCGCGGTCTTGAGCCGCATGTACCATGCGCGCGGTGGGAGCAGGAGCCGCATGATCCGGGATCGCGCCGCCATCGTCGGCATCGGCGAGACGCGCTTCGCCAAGCAGCTCGAGGCCTCCGAGAAGCGCCTCGCGCTCGAGGCCATCCTCGCCGCGCTCGACGACGCGGGCATCGCGCCGGCCGAGGTCGACGGCCTGGCGTCCTACACGCTCGAGTCGACCGACGAGGTGGAGATCGCCAAGAACCTCGGCCTCGGCGACGTCACCTTCTTCTCGCAGGTGGGCTGGGGAGGAGGCGCGGGGCCCGCCTGCGTAGGCCAGCTCGCCCTGGCGATCGCCGCCGGGCAGTGTCGGGTCGGCGTGGCGTGGCGCTCGCGCAAGCGCGGCTCCGGCGGCCGGCCCTGGGCCGGGCGGCAGCAGCCGTCGGTCGCGGGGACCTGGACCCGGCCCTTCGGGCTGCTGCGGCCGGTCGACGAGATCGCCCTCCTCGCGCGCCGCTACCTGCACGAGACCGGCGCGACGCGCGAGAGCCTGGCCGACGTCGCCGTGGCGGTCCGCCGCATGGCGAATCGGAACCCGCGCGCCGTGATGCACGCTCGCACGCTCTCGCGCGAGGAGTATCTCGCGGCCCGCTTCGTCTCGGAGCCGCTCTGCCTGTTCGACAACTGCCTCGAGACCGACGGAGCGCTGGCCTGCGTGCTGGTCGGCGCCGACCGCGCGCGCGATGGCCGACACCCTCCTGCGTACATCCACGCCTTCGCCCAGGGCATGCCGCGACAGTCGCACGCGATGGTGAACTACTGGAGCGACGACCCGCTGGCGGGGCCGTCGTGGGCCTGCGCCGAGGCGCTCTACCGACACTCCGAGCTCCAGGCGGCCGACATCGCGGTGGCCCAGCTCTACGACGCCTTCACCCCGCTCGTGCCGCTCTCGCTCGAAGGCTACCGCTTCTGCAAGCGAGGGGAGGGAGCCGCGTTCGGGGCCGCGGGCGCGCTCGAGCTCGGCGGGCGCCTCCCGATCAACACCTCGGGCGGCGGCCTCTCCGAGGCGTACGTGCATGGCTTCAACCTGATCAACGAGGGCGTCCGCCAGATGCGGGGCACCTCGACCAGCCAGGTCGAGGGCGCCGAGGCCTGCCTGGTGAGCGGCGGCGAGGGCGTGCCGACCAGCGCCCTGATCTTGCGGAGGTAGCGTGGCCGACGGCTGGCTGCTGCCGGTGCCCGGCGAGGACGACGCCCCCTTCTGGGAGGGCGCGCGCCGCGGCGAGCTGCTCGTCCAGCAGTGCACCGAGACCGGACGCCTGCTCTTCCCGCCGCGCGCGCGCAGCCCGTGGGCGCCGCACACCGAGCCGCGTTGGGTGCCGGTCTCCGGCCGCGGCGCGGTGTGGTCCTTCGCGGTGCCCCATCCGCCGCTGCTGGAGCCCTTCTCCGGGCTCGCGCCGTACAACGTGGTGGTGGTGGCCCTCGAGGAGGACCCCCGCGTCCGCCTGGTCGGGAACCTGGTGGCGCGTCCGGGCGGCGCGCTGAACGAGGTCGACCCGCGCTCGATCGAGATCGGCGCGCGCGTGCGCGTCCACTTCGAGCCCGTCGGCGACGGGATCCACCTGCCGCGCTGGATCCGCGACCCCTGAGGCTCGGCGGGTGCGAGCTCGGCCTCACAAGATGGAGCGAATTTAACGGGCCGCGGACAGCGACTGCTCCCGCGTCTGGCTATCGTCGTTTCGCCGATGGGGCGCGGTGTCCGATGAATCTTCTACTCCTCGAGGACGACCGGCGAACCGCCCGCGCAGTCACCCGCGGCCTGCGGGAGTCGGGTTACGAGGTCTCCGGAGCGGTGAGCTGCGGCGCCGCGCTCGAGCTGGTCGCCGCGCGGCGCTTCGACGCCGCGATCCTCGATCTGATGGTCCCCGGCGGCAGCGGCTACGACGTCCTCCGCGCCGTACGACAGCGCGAGCCCGATCTGCCCGTGCTGATCCTCACGGCGCGCGACGCCGTCGCGGATCGGATCGACGGCCTCGAGCGCGGCGCCGACGACTACCTGGTGAAGCCCTTCGCCTTCGCCGAGCTCCTGGCGCGCCTTCGCGCCCTTGAGCGACGAGCCGGAGGCCGAAGCGACCCGGTTCGCATCGGAATGCTCGAGATCGATCGCCTTCACCGCCGCGCGTCCCTCGGAGCCACGAGGCTCGATCTGACGCGGATCGAGTTCGACCTCCTGCTAGGGCTCGCCGAACGTCCCGGCGAGGTGCTGGGGCGGCGATACCTGCTCGATCTCGTCTGGGGCTACCGGTTCGAGCCGGGGACCAACGTCGTCGAGGTCCACGTCGCGCGCCTGCGCGGCAAGCTCGACGCCGCCGGCGCCGTCGGTCTGATCCGCACGGTGCGCGGGGTCGGCTATGTCGTCGATCGCTGAGGCCCTCGCCAGGAGATCCGCGCGCGTCGAAGTGCGGCTGGCGCTCGCGGTCGGTGGCTGCGCGGCGCTGCTGATGTCGCTCGCCCTGGCGCTGCTGCTCGCCTTCGCGGTGATGGAGTCGCTGGAGGAGAAGGACGCGGAGATCGCGCGCGAGGCCGACCTCGTCGCGACACACGGCGGGTTCGAGCTGCAGCTCCCGCGCGATCTCGTCTCGCGGATCCGCACGCGGTCGGGCGAGATCTCGGCGAGCTCGGGCGCGTGGCCGGCTTCCGGCGCAGCGGTGCAGGTGGGGATGTGGAGCGCGCTGCGGGCGTCGCCTCAGGACTACCTCGTGCGCTCGGTCGAGCGCAGCGACGGAACGGTCGTCGAGCTCGCGCTTCCTCTACACCACTTCGTCCACGAGCGCGGCGAGGTGATCCGGGCGGCGGCCGGCGTCCTGCTGGCGAGCCTGCTCGCCACCGCGGCCTTCGGGGTCTACGCCGCGCGGAAGGCGCTTGCGCCGCTCCGCGCCGCGACCCGCGCGGTCTCGCGCGTCGACGCGCAGCACCTCGACGCGAGGCTTCCGCTCCGGGCGACCGGGGACGACGTGGACGCGCTCTCCGCCGCCATCAACCAGGTGCTCGAGCGCCTCGAGTGGGCGTTCGACCGAATGGCCGCCTTCGGCGCCGATGTGGCTCACGAGCTGCGCACGCCGCTCAATCGGATGATCAACGCCGCAGAGGTCTCATTGCTCGCGGCCGACGGGGCGCCAGGCCGCGAGGACGCGCTGGTCGTCGTGCACGATACGGCCGAGGAGATGGCGCGGCTGATCGATCAGCTCCTGCTCCTCGCGGGCGGCGAGGAAGGGCGGTTGGCGACCCGGTTCGAGTCGATCGACGTGGCGGCGCGGGTCGAGAGACTGGTGGAGCTCTACGAGCCGGTCGCGGACGCGGCCGGTCAGAAGCTCTCGTTCCGCGGAGCCCACGCGCCGATCCGCGCCGACGCGTCCCTGCTGGAGCGGGCGGTGGGCAACCTCATCGAGAACGCACTGCGCCATACACCGCGAGGCGGCGAGGTTCGGATCGCGGTGGCAGGCACCGATCGGGGCTGCGAGCTCTCCGTCGACGACTCGGGCCCCGGCATCCCGGAGCCCGACCGGGAGCGGGTGTTCGAGCGCTTCGTCCGGCTCGACCCGGCCCGCCAGGAAGGAGGAGCGGGCCTCGGCCTCGCCATCGCGCGCATGATCGTCCGCCTGCACGGCGGGGAGATCGCCGCGACCGAGTCGGAGCTCGGCGGGGCGCGCTTCCTCATGCGGCTGCCGCGCAGCCCGGACGGCCACGGCGCGAGCCTTGACTTATGCTCGGGGCGCGCGATGCGGGTGGCGCGCGGGAGGGATCCGCGATGCGTTGGAGGGAAGGCCGAAGCAGCGACAACGTGGAGGACGAGCGCGGCGCGGGCGGCGGGTTCGGCGTACCCGGCGGCGGGATGCGAATCGGGCTCGGGGGCCTCGTGCTGATCGTGCTCGGCGCCTGGCTCTTCGGCGCCGATCCGATGACGCTGCTGCAGGTGCTGGGAGGTGGCGCTCCCGCGCAGTCTCCGAGCGGCTACCAGGAGCCCGGGACCGCCGCGCAGCCCGGTGGGCCGCAGGACGAGGGGGCCGAGTTCGTCTCGAAGATCCTGGCGAGCACCGAGGACACGTGGGCCGACGTCTTCCAGCGCGGCGGCGCGCGCTACGAGCCGCCCAAGCTGGTGCTCTTCAGCGAGGTCGTCCGCTCCGCCTGCGGCATGGCGCAGGGCGCCTCGGGTCCCTTCTACTGCCCGCGCGACCAGAAGGTGTACATCGACCTCGACTTCTACCGGCAGCTCCGCGACGAGTTCCACGCGCCGGGCGACTTCGCGCAGGCCTACGTGATCGCGCACGAGGTCGGGCACCACGTGCAGACGCTGATGGGCACCTCGCAGCGGGTGCGCGATCGCCAGAGCCAGTCGTCGCAGGCCGACGCCAATGCGTTGTCGGTGGCCCTCGAGCTGCAGGCCGACTGCTACGCCGGAGTCTGGGCCAACCGCGCGAACGCCTCGAGCCACCTGCTCGAGCCGGGCGACCTGGAGCAGGGCCTGCAGGCTGCCTCGGCGGTGGGAGACGACACCATCCAGAAGCGCTCGCGTGGCTACGTGGTGCCGGAGTCGTTCACGCACGGCAGCGCCCAGCAGCGCGTGACCTGGTTCCGCCGCGGCTTCGACAGCGGCGCGCTCGATCAGTGCGACACCTTCGGCTCCGGGGGATGATGCGCGCCCTGCTGCCCGTAGCGGCAGCCTCTCTCGCCGCCTGCGTCCACTACGCGCCCGCTCCGGTCGATCCCGCGCGGGAGGCCTCGGCGTTCGCGGCGCGCCGGCTCGACGACCCGGGCCTGCAGGCCTGGCTGGCGACGGCGCCCGACGCGAGGCAGCCGCCGGTGTGGGACCTGCCGACACTCTCTCGCGTCGCCCTCTACTACAGCGCGGACCTCGACGTGGCGCGGGCCGAGCTGCACGCCTCCCAGGCGGCGATCGTGACCGCCGGCGCGCGGCCGAACCCGAGCATCTTCATACCCGCGTGGTACTCGTTCAATCCCGGACCGGGCTCGCCCTGGATCGTGAATCCGAGCTTCGACATCCCGATCGAGACGGCCGGCAAGCGCGAGCGGCGCATCGAGCAGGCGACCCACGTCTCCGAGGCCGCGCGCATCGATCTGGCCGCCGCGGCCTGGCGGGTGCGCAGCCGGGTTCGATCGGCGTTGCTCGAGCACCTGGTCGCGCTGCAGGCGCTCGACCTGGCGCGGGCCGACGCGGCGCTGCGCGCGGACTCGGTCCTCTTGCTGCGCGCGCGGCTCGCCGCGGGCGCCGTGCCGGGCACCGAGGTCTCGCGCGCGCAGCGCGAGGCGACGAGCGCCGCGCTGGCGGCGCGCCAGGCCGACGGCGCGGTCGCCTCGACGCGCGCGGTGCTCGCGGGTGCCCTCGGCGTCGCGCCGGAGGCGCTCGACGGGATCGATCTCGCGTGGACGCCGCTCGACGCGCCGCCGCCGGTCGCCGCGCTCCCCCGGCGCGACGTCCAGCGCGAGGCGCTGATCGAGCGGCTCGAGCTGCGCGGTGCGCTCGCCGACTACGCGGCTGCCGAGTCGGCGCTCGCGCTCGAGATCGCCAAGCAGTATCCGGATCTCCATCTCGGCCCCGGCTACCAGTACGACCAGGGCCAGCAGGAGTTCCAGATCGGAATCGGCGTCGAGCTCCCCATCTTCGATCGCCACCAGGGTCCGATCGCCGAGGCCTTCGCCCGGCGCGAGGCCGCGGGTGCCAAGCTCCTCGCGGTGCAGGCCTCGATCGTGGCCGACCTCGAGGCGGCGCTGGCGAGCTACCGCGCCACGCGCGCCGCGCTCGACGATGCGGACGCGCTGCTCGAGCTGTCCCGCCAGCGCGAGCGGCAGGCCGAGCGAGCGTTCGACCTGGGCGAGGCGGACCGTCTCGACCTGGTGAGCGCGCGGGTCGAGCGCAACGACGCCGAGCGCACCCGGCTCGACGCGCTCGAGAAGACGGAGGCCGCGCTCGGCGCGCTCGAGGACACCGGCCAGCGGCCGCTCGACGCGGGCCTCGCGGCGCCGGAGGCGACCGAGACGAGCCCGCGCGCCGAGGCTGCGAGGCCGCTGCCTTGAGGCGGGTGGCTGGCCTGCTCGCCGTGCTCGCGCTCGCTGCCGGCTGCGGCGGGCGCGAGCGCGCTGCGCCGGGCGCAGCCCCGAGCGAGGCCTCGTCGCAGCGACAGCCGCCCGGTGTCACGCTCTCGCGCGAGCGCCAGGAGGCCGCGGGGCTCGAGCTGCGCACGCTCGCCGCGGCGAGCTGGCGCGCGGGACCCCGCGCGCCGGGCAGCGTCCTCGATCCCGTCCCGCTCGCGGCGCTGGCGGCCGAGCTCTCGACCGCCGAGGCTGCGCGCGATGCCTCGCGCGCCGAGCTCGCGCGCTCCCGCACGCTGAACGCCGACGCCTCCAATGTGTCGAAGCGATCGCTCGAGGCGGCGCAGGCGCAGTTCCGCGCCGACGACGATCACGCGCGCCTGGCCGGACGCCAGCTCGCCATGAGCTGGGGGCGAGGCATCGCCGCGCTCTCCGGACCGGATCGAGAGGCCCTCGTCGCGGGCCTCGTCGACGGTCGGATCGCGATGGCGCGCGTCGATCTGCCGGCCGGCGAGCTTGCGGATGCAGCCGGCCCGCCGGGCGCGGGCTCGAGCGCGAGCGCGCCGCCGCTCGAGCCCGTCGCGGGCTGGGTCAGCGTGCTCGGCAGCGACGCCCCGCCGGTCGCGGCGGCGGCGATCGAGGAGGCGCCCGCGGTGAATCCCGAGCTGCCCGGCCGCGGCTTCCTGCTCCGCTTCGAGCCCGCCGGGCCGCGGCTGCGGCCCGGCGCCGCCGTGAGCGCGCGCCTCGAGCTCGCCGGCGAGCCGCGACACGGCGTGGTGATCCCGCGCGAGGCGCTCGTGCGCTTCGGCGGCCTGGCGTGGGCCTACGTGAGGCGGGACGGCGACCGCTTCGAGCGCCTCGCCGTACCGCTCGACGCGCCCACCGACGACGGCTGGTTCTGCGACGCGCGCTTCGCACCGGGTGACGAGGTGATCGTCACCGGCGCGCAGCTTCTTCTCGGCGAGGAGCAGCGCGAGCGACTGCAGCTCGGCATCGAGGGGGATCCCGCCGGTGGCGAGAACTAGCTCGAGGCCGCCCTGCTAGCCCGCCTCGTCGAGCTCTCCCTGCGCTTCCGCGGCGTGGTGATCTCGCTCGCGATCGCGCTCGTCGTCTACGGAGGCGTCGCGGCGCAGCGCGCGAAGCTCGACGTCTTCCCCGAGTTTGCGCCGCCGCAGGTGGTGATCCAGGGCGAGGCGCCGGGTCTGTCGCCGCCCGAGGTCGAGGCGCTCGTCACGCGTCCGATCGAGAGCGCGGTGATCGGCGCCGGCAACCTCGAGTCGATCCGGTCCGAGTCGATCCCGGGTCTCGCCGTGGTGACCGTGATCTTCCGCGAGGACACCGACATTACCGCGGCGCGCAGCGTCGTCGCCGAGCGCCTGGTCGGCGTCGCCTCGCAGCTCCCGCAGGGCGTCCCGCCTCCCGTCATGGCGCCGCTCACGTCGGCCACCAGCACGATCCTGGTGGTCGGGCTCACCTCGAAGCAGCGGACGCCGATGGAGCTCCGCACCCTCGCCGACTGGACGCTGCGGCCGCGCCTGCTCGGCATCCAGGGCGTCGCCAAGGTGAACGTGTTCGGCGGCGAGCAGCGCGAGTTGCAGATCCAGGTGATCCCGGACCGGCTGCGCACCTACCACGTCGCGCTCGAGGACGTGCTCGACGCCGCGCGCCTCGCCACCGGCGTCCGCGGAGCGGGCTTCATCGAGACCGGCTCGCAACGGATCTGGCTCCGCAGCGAGGGCCAGACCGCCGACCCGGCGCGGCTCGCGCAGGTCGCCGTCGCGCAGCGCGGCGCGACCAGCGTGCGCCTCGGCGACGTCGCAAACGTGGTCGACGGCGCCGAGCCCAAGGTCGGAGACGCGGCCGTGCAGGGCGAGCCCGGGGTGATCCTGGTCGTGTCCAGCCAGTACGGCGCCAACACGCTCGAGGTGACCAGCGCCGTCGAGGCGGCCCTCGCCGCGCTCGCCCCCGCGCTCGCCGCCGACGGCATCGAGATGCATCCGAGGCTCTTCCGCGCCGCCAACTTCATCGACACCGCGCTCGGCAACATCCGCTTCTCCCTGCTGCTCGGTGCGCTGCTGGTGGCCGCGGTGCTGCTCCTGTTCCAGCGCGACCTCCGCACCGCGCTGATCTCCTTCAGCGCCATCCCGCTCTCGCTGCTCGCCGCGCTGGTCACCCTCCAGCGCTTCGGCGTCACGGTCAACACGCTCACGCTCGGCGGTCTGGCGATCGCGATCGGCGAGGTAGTGGACGACGCCATCATCGACGTCGAGAACATCTCGCGGCGCCTGCGCGAGAACGCGCGGCGGGAGCACCCGCGCCCCGCCTTCCGCGTCGTGCTCGACGCATCGCTCGAGGTGCGCAGCGCCGTGGTGTACGCGACGTTCGTCGTGGCGCTCGTGTTCGTACCGGTGCTCACGCTCACGGGGCTGCAGGGGAGGCTCTTCGCGCCGCTGGCGCTCGCCTACGTCCTCGCGATCTTCGCGTCGCTCGCCGTCGCGCTGACCGTGACCCCGGCGCTCTCGTTCGCGCTGCTGGCCGGGCGGGCCGGGGAGGCCCGCGAGCCGGCCTTCCTCGCGCCACTGCGCGCCCGCTACCGCCGCGCGCTCGAAGCCATCGCGGCGAGACCGCGCCGGGTGATCGGCGCCGCCGTCGTGCTGTCGCTCGGGGCGGCCGCGATGGTGCCGTTCTTCGGCGGCGAGTTCCTGCCGCAGTTCTACGAGGGCCATGTGATCGTGCACATGGCGGGGATGCCCGGGATGGCGCTCGCCGAGTCGATGCGCGTCGGCCGCCGCGTGGCGAAGGCGCTGCTCGAGAACCCGCACGTGCGCTCGGTCTCGCAGTGGGCGGGACGCGCCGAGCAGGCCGACGACACCTGGGGCCCCCACTACAGCGAGTTCAACGTCGACCTGGCGGACCTCCCCGGCCGGGTGGCGCTGCGCACGCAGGCCGAGCTGCGTGCGGTGCTCGCCCGCTTCCCCGGCGTCTCGTTCGCCGTGACGCCGTTCCTCACCGAGCGCATCGAG
>DATJPY010000036.1:0-29094 GCA_035506135.1 Myxococcota bacterium
ACGACGTCTTCGACGCGCTCTGCGAGGCCGTCCTGGATCCGACGTACTACCCGCCCGTCTGCGACCTCACGATCTGGGAAAGCCTCAATAACCCGCTCAATCCGACGACGTTCGACCGCGACACCATCAAGCCGCTGGGCCAGCTCACGGTCTCCGGATTCTTCGCGAACGCCCTGGCCGGCAACGCGGGCTCCAGCTCCATCGTGGCCTTCATGGCGGGTGCTGCTCCGCCCTTCGTCCGCTCGAACGAAGACCCGTGCGACGGCTCGCGGACCGACGGCTGCGCAGCCAAGGGCGCGGCCGCAACGCCGGACTTCGGCCCCTTCGGCGCCCCCAACTTCCCAGCTACACCCAACGCGTACGCGGGGACGCGCGAGCTCAACCAGGTGCTGACGGATGAGCAGGAGGCGCTGCTCGGCTGCGGCGCCTTCTACGGCCGCGACTGCGAGGTCGACGGGATCGATCTCTTCAACAGCGAGGCGGGCGTCCTCGCGCAGTCGACCTTGAGCGGCGACCAGGTCTCGCTCGAGGGGACGCAGCCCGGCACGGTCGGCTACGCGAACCCGCCCGTCGCGATCCGCGACGTGGCCGGCATGCCGGTCGTGCTGCCCGGCGCGCGCGGCCCCGCCGATCCGGGCTACGACCCGCTCGTCGACGGCTGCACGAGTGCCTCGGGCGGCGGCGACGCGTGTGCCGCCGCGCACGAGCTCGCGACTCCGGCCGCCTTCGGCGATGCGTCCGGCCAGCGCTTCGCGAACGAGATGGCGGTCGTCAGCTTCGATCTCCAGGTCCTGACGGCCGCCTTCTCCGAAGCGCCGGACACGGGCGGGAGCCCTGCGCCCAACGCGCCCGTGCTCCCGCCGGAGTTCGACTTCCAGGACCCCTACACCACGGCGGCAGGCCAGTGCTCGTGGGCGCAGCCGCAGCTCTGCGGCGGCGTCGCGAACGGGCGGAGCTACGGAACGCTGCTCCTCGACGATGACCCGAGCGGCTCGCCGCGCGCGCGCTGGCTCTGGGAGTCGGGCGCCGTGTACCACGTGACGGACGCCACGGGGACGCTCGCAGGCTTCGCGAACGGCGTGGTGCACGTGCTCGGACCCGAGGTGTCGCGCATCCCGGGCTTCGCGGTCGGCGTGCCGATGCTGCTCGTGCCGGCGGACGCGACGGTCCTCGATCCGGCGTCCGGTCTCGTTGCGCCGGGGCTCGATGGCGAGTCGGGCACGGCCGACGACCCGCGCCTCGGCATCGCGTACGGCGTCGCACCCGAGCCGGGCAGCGCGTGGGCGCAGGCTGCGGCGCTCGCCGCGCTCGCGCTCCGTGCCGCCACAGCCTCGGGACGGCGGAGCCGCCGCGGTCGCTAGCGACGGGGCGCGACGGCCGCTGCGATGCGCGCGGCCAGGGCGTCGAGCTTCGCGGCGTCCGCCTTCTCGCGCCCGTGCAGGCGGAGCTCGCTGCCGGCGGCACGCGGCACCAGATGGATGTGGTAGTGGAAGACGGTCTGGCCGGCCGCCGCGCCATTGAGCTGGAACACCATGAGCCCGTCGGGCGCCAGCGCCTTGCGCATCGCGTGCGCCACGCGCCGCGCGGCGAGCCACACCGCGGGCAGCGACCCGTCGGTCGCGTCGAAGAGGTTCTCGTAGTGCACCTTGGGGATCACCAGGGTGTGTCCATCGGTGGCCGGGAAGAGGTCGAGGAACGCGATTGCGTCGTCGTCCTCGTAGATCCTGGCCGCGGGCGCCTCGCCCTCCGCGATCCTGCAGAAGATGCAGCTCGGATCGATGCTCATCGTGCCTCCAGCAGTCGCTGCGCCGCGGCCGCTCCCGAGGCCAGCGCGTCGCCGAAGGCTACGCCGTCGAGATGCGAGCCCGCCAGCAGGAGCCGCGGGTAGCGTGCGAGCCGCGCCCGCACGCCGGCGACCCGGCGCGGCTGCTCGCAGCCGGGCTGTGCGACGGCGCGCGGCCAGCGCGTGACGGCGAGCGGCTCGGCGGCGCCGCGCACGCCGACCCACCGATCGAGCGCGCGCTCGACCTCCGCGACGAGCCGCTCGTCGGGCCAGTCGACGGCATCCGGACGCCGCAGGCCGCCGAGCAGCGCGGTCACCAGAGCGCGGCCGGCCGGCGCGCGTCCGGGGAAGAGCGCGCTCGGAAAGACACAGCCGAGCAGCGCCTCGCGATCCTCGCCCGGCACCAGGAAGCCGAAGCCGCGGATGCGCGCGCTCGTCTCGACGCCGATCGAGACGCTCGCGATGGGCGCGTGCGTGATCGCGTCGAGCGCCTTCGCGGCGTCCGGATCGAGCGGCGCGACCAGGGCGGCCGCCTCGCGCGCCGGGACCGCCAGCACCAGGCCCCGCGCGGTGACAGGGCCGGATTCCCCTTCGATCTCGAACCGATACCCATCCTCCTCGAAGGCGATGTGCGAGACCGGAGCGCCCAGGTGCAGGGCGGCGCCGAGGTCTCCCGCGAGCGACGCCGCGAGGCCGCCGAGCCCCCCGCGCGCCGACCACGAGCCGGCGCGGCCGCGCGCGCCGCCCGCGAGGCGTCGCGCGAGGAGGCCGCGCGCGATCGAGCCGTGCCGGCGCTCGGCGGCGACGAGCTCGGGAAAGACGGCCTCCGCCCCGAGCTGGGACGGGTCGCCGGCATATACACCGACGAGGAACGCCGCGACGAGGCGATCGCAGGCCTCGGGACCGAGGCGGCGGCGGGTGAAGCGCGCGACCGACTCGCCGGTCGCGTCTCCGGCGCGCACGAAGGGCTCGGCGAGGAGCCGCAGCTTGCCGCGCGCCGAGAGCAGCTCGCTCGCCGCGAAGGCGGTCGGCGAGAGGGGCACCGGCAGCAGCCGATCTCCGCGCGCGAGGAAGCGCTCGCGGCTCGCGGGCGACGCGGCGACGAGCAGGTCGTCGACTGCGTGCTCTCGCAGGAAGCGATCGACCGCGGGACCGATCCGGAAGGTCTGCGCACCGCGTTCGACGAGGAAGCCGCCGCGCTCTTCGCTCCAGGCGGCGCCTCCCGCGCGCGCCGATGCCTCGAACACGCCCACCTCGCAGCCGCCGCGCGCGAGGGCTGCGGCGGCCGCCAACCCGGCGGCGCCTGCTCCGACGACGGCGACCTCGAGGTCGGGGGCGCGGCGGACGCCGGCCGCCGCGCTCATCGGCCGAGCGCGCGCGCGGCGTCGGTGAAGGCGCGGACGCCCTCGACCGGCGTGTCCGGCAGGCAGCCGTGCCCGAGATTCAGTACGTGACCGCGCGCCGCCGACCCGGCGCTCGCCAGCGCGCGCACCCACGCGGCGATCTGCGCGGGCGGCGCCGCGAGCGCGCACGGGTCGAGGTTCCCCTGTAGGCTCGCGCGGCGCCCGGCGCGGCGCGCGGCCGAGGCGAGGTCCACGCGCCAATCGAGCGACAGCACGTCGGCGCCGGATTCCAGCATCGCGTCGAAGAGATGGGCGCCGTCGTTCACGTAGAGGATGAGCGGCGCCCGGGCGCGGTCGAGGCGCTCCGCGATCTCGCGGTGCAGCGGCTGCACCCATGCGCGGTACTCGGGCTCGGCGAGGATGCCGGCCCACGTGTCGAAGAGCTGGACCACCTGCGCCCCCGCCTCGACCTGCGCCGCGAGGTACCGCACGGTGAGGTCCGTGAGGCGCGCGAGCAGCGCGCGCAGCACGTCGGGCTCCAGGTACATCAGCCGCTTCAGCTCGGCGAAGTGCCGCGACCCGTGTCCCTCGACGAGATACGCGGCGAGCGTGAACGGCGCGCCCGCGAAGCCGAGCAGCGGGACCGCCTCGGGCTCGAGCGCGCGGCGCAGCCGGCGCAGCGTCTCGAAGACGTAGGGCACCGCGCGCTCGACGTCGGGCTCGGCGAGCTTCTCGACGTCGGCGCGCGCACGGATCGGATGCCGGATCACCGGCCCGGGCTGGAAGTCGACGTCGACGCCGAGACCCAGCACCGGCACGAAGATGTCGGAGAACAGGATCACGGCCTCGGTGCCGACCTCGCGCAGCGGCTGGAGCGAGATCTCGACGGCGCGATCGACGTCGCGACAGGTGTCGAGGAACGAGACGCCGGCGCGCGCGGCGCGATACGACGGCAGGTAGCGGCCCGCCTGTCGCATCAGCCACACGGGAGGGCGGTCGACGGGCTCGCCGCGGCAGGCGCGCAGCAGCCGCTCGGTGCGGGTGAGCGACATCGGTGCGCTCAGTAGCCGTGCAGGCGGGCCCAGCGCGCGCGGTGCCAGGCGGCGTCGCCGAAGGTCATCTCCGCGACGCGCGCGCGCTTCATGTAGAAGCCGAGGTCGTATTCGTCGGTCATGCCGACGCCGCCGTGCATCTGAACGCCCTCGTTGGCCGCGAGCACGAAGGCGTCCGAGCAGCGCGCCTTGGCCAGCGACACCAGGGTGGGGAGATCGGCGTCGCCCTCGTCCGCGGCGCGCACCGCCGCCATCACCGCCGAGCGCGCCAGCTCGATCTCCATGAAGAGCTTCGCGGCGCGGTGCTTGAGCGCCTGGAACGAGCCGATCGGCACGCCGAACTGGACGCGCGTCTTCAGATACTGGAGCGTGTCGTCGAACACCTGGCTCATCCCGCCCAGCATCTCCGCGCACAGGCCGGCCGTGGCGCGGTCGATGACCCGCTCGAGCAGCGCGGCGCCGTCCTCCGTCCCGCCGAGCCGCGCGTCGCGGCCGACGCGCACGCCCTCGAGCCGGACCAGGCCGGCGTTGCGCGCGTCGATGCGCGTCTGGCGGGTGATCGAGAGGCCGGGCGCGCCGGCAGGCACCAGGAAGAGCCCGAGCTCCGCGCCAGCGCCCGTGCGCGCCGACACGATGAAGGCGTCGGCCACGTGCGCGTCGAGCACCTGGATCTTCTCGCCGGCGAGGCGCCAGCCGTCACCCTCGGACTCGGCCGTCGCCGCGACGCGCCGGAGGTCGTAGCGGCTCCTCGCCTCCTGCCAGGCGAGGGTCAGGAGCGCGTCGCCCGCGGCGACCCGCGGCAGCCACGCCTGCCGCTGCGCCTCGCTGCCGCCGAGCGCGATCGCCTGCGCACCGAGCA
Source organism: Myxococcota bacterium (assembly GCA_035506135.1). Classification (GTDB taxonomy): domain Bacteria; phylum Myxococcota_A; class UBA9160; order UBA9160; family PR03; genus DATJPY01. The sequence continues at coordinate 5,038 of DATJPY010000036.1, forward strand.
GCACGGTCGACAGGAAGGGCTCCGGCGCCAGCGTGCGCCCGAGCGCCTCGAGCACGACGGCCAGGTCGGCCAGGCCCATTCCCGCGCCGCCGTGGCTCTCGGGGATCAGGATGCCCACCCAGCCGAGCTCGGCCATCTGCTTCCAGAGCGCGCGCGAGAAGCCGGTCGGGTCGCTGCCATCCCGCAGCGCGCGCACGCGCGACACGGGCGAGTGCTCGCGCGCGAAGTCGAGGGCGGTCTTGGCGAGGAGCTCCTGGTCTTCGCTGAGGACGAGCTGCACGGGGACTCCTTGGCGGCGGTCAGTCGGGCAGGCCGAGCACGCGCTTGGCGATGATGTTGAGCTGCACCTCGCTGGTGCCGCCCTCGATGCTGTTGCCGCGCGAGCGCAGCCACTGCCTCGTCCAGTCGAGCTCGTGCGCGTCGAAGCCCGGGCCCTCCCAGCCGAGGCCGGCCGGGCCTGCGATCGACACCAGGAGCTCCAGGCGGCGCTGGTTCAGCTCGGTGCCGTAGACCTTGAAGATGGAGCTCTCGGAACCCGGCGCGTGCCCGGCCTTGGCGGCGTCGCGCGCGCGCTGCGTGGTGAGCAGGAAGGCGCGCGTGTCCATCTCGTTCTGGGCGATGCGCTCGCGCAGGCTGGCGTCGGCCAGCCGTCCGTCCTCGAAGCCCGCGTACTCGCGCGCCCACTCGGCGAAGCTCTTGCGCTTGCCGCCGCCACCCGAGGCGGCGCCGAAGGCATCGGCGATCATGGTCCGCTCGTGCGCGAGCAGTGCCTTGGCGACCGTCCAGCCGCCGTTCACCTTGCCGACGACGTTGCGCGCGGGCACCCGCGCGCCGTTGATGAAGGTCTCGCAGAAGGGCGACGAGCCGCTGATCAGCTTGATCGGCTTCACCGAGACGCCTTCGGTCTCCATGTCCATCAGGATGAAGGTGATGCCCTCCTGCTTGCGCGCGTTCGGATCGGTGCGCACCAACAGGAACATCCAGTCGGCGAGATCGGCGTAGGACGTCCAGATCTTCTGGCCGTCGATGCGATAGTGGTCGCCCTCGAGCACGGCGCGCGTCTGGAGGCCGGCGAGGTCGCTTCCAGCGCCCGGCTCCGAGTAGCCCTGGCACCAGCGGATCTCGCCGCGGCAGATGCGCGGCAGGTGTTCGCGCTTCTGCTCCTCGTTGCCGAACTGGAGCAGGACCGGACCGATCATGGTGAGCCCGAAGCCGATCAGCGGCGGCGGAAGCCGCAGGCGCGCCATCTCCTGCCGCAGCACCTTGGCCTGCTCGCGCGAGAGGCCGCCGCCGCCGCAGGCGCGCGGCCACTCGGGCGCCGTGAAGCCGCGCTCGGCGCAGACGTCGAGCCAGCGCTTGCGATCGGGATCCGGATAGCGCGCGCGGCGCCCACCCCAGGTTCCGTCGAGCTCGGTGCCGGGCGCACCGACGAGGCTCTTCGGGGCGTGCGTGTCGAGCCACTGCCGGATCTCGGCGCGGGCGTGGTCGAGATCGGAGTCCAGGTCGGGCACCAGATCGGGCATGGAGGGTCTCCCGCGGGTCGCTCGGAGCGGAGTGTAAACGGGGCGCGTTCCGCTTGCTAAGCTGGCCCGACCGTGAAGATCCGCCTCGCCAGCCCGCGCGGCTTCTGCGCCGGGGTCGACCGCGCCATCGAGATCGTGGAGCTCTGCCTCGAGCGCTACGGACCGCCCGTCTACGTTCGACACGAGATCGTGCACAACCGCCACGTCGTCGACGGCCTGCGCGCCAAGGGCGCGATCTTCGTCGACGACCCCGCGCAGGCACCCGAGGGCGCGCTCCTCGTGTTCAGCGCCCACGGCGTCGCACCCGGCGTGCGCGAGCGCGCCGCGGAGCGCCGGCTGCGGGTGCTCGACGCCACCTGCCCGCTCGTCACCAAGGTGCACGTCGAGGCGCTGCGCTTCGCGCGCGAGGGCTACGAGATCGTGCTGGTCGGGCACGCCGGGCACGTCGAGGTGGAGGGCACGATGGGCCACGCGCCCGAGAGCTTCCACCTGGTCGAGAGCACGGCCGACGTCGCACGGCTCGCCGTGCGCGATCCATCGCGGCTCGCCTGCCTCACGCAGACGACGCTCTCGGTCGACGACACGCGCGAGATCCTGGAGGCGCTGCGGCAGCGCTTCCCGGCGATCCGGCTGCCGCGCAAGGACGACATCTGCTACGCGACGCAGAATCGGCAGAACGCGGTGAAGGAGCTGATGCGCGACAGCGACGTGCTGCTGGTGGTCGGCGCGCCCGCGTCCTCCAACAGCCGCCGCCTCGTCGAGCTCGGCCAGAAGGCCGGTGCACGCGCCTACCTGGTCGAGACCGCGGCCGACATCGACCCGGTGTGGGTCGCCGGCGCGCGCTGCGTCGGCGTGACCGCGGGCGCCTCCGCGCCCGAAGTCCTCGTGCGCGAGGTGGTGGCGCGGCTGCAGGAGCTCGCGGGGCCGGCCGCCTCGGTGGACGCGCTCCCGCGCGTGGACGAGGGCGTGGTCTTCCAGCTTCCCGCGGAGCTCCGCTCTGCCGGAGGTTGAGCGGGACGGAGGCGCGGGGGTCCTGGAGCTCGTCGAGGATCCCGAGTCACCGGCCGCCCTCGCCCAGACCCTGCCCGCGGCGCCCGGCTCGGCGGTCGTTCGCGACTTCCGCGCCGACGACCGCGAGATCTGGCGGCTCGCCTGGCCGGTGATCCTCTCGCAGGTCCTGGCCAGCGCGGTCGGACTGATCGACATCGCGATGCTCGGCCGGCTCGGTCCGCACTCGCTCGCTGCGGTCGGCTACGTGACCCAGTTCTTCTGGCTCTCGCAGGCGGTGCTGATGGCGATCGGCGTCGCGGGCGTGGCGCTGATCGCGCGCTCTCTCGGCGCCGACGACGCGCCGCGTGCGCGCGCCGCGCTGGGTGCCTGCCTCGCGGTCGCGGCCGTGGTCTCGGCGGCGATCGCGACCGTGGTGCTGTCCGTCCCGCGCTTCTGGCTCGGGCTCCTCAACGCGAGCCCGGAGGTGATCGAGCTCGCCCTGCCCTACCTGCGGCTCACGCTCCTCTCGACGCTGCTCTTCGCGGTATCGATCACGCTCGAGTGCGGGTTCCGCGCGGCGCGCGACACGCGCACGCCGTTGGTCATCGCGATCGCCGTGACGGCGGTCAAGACCCTGGCGAACTGGCTCCTCATCTTCGGGCCCTTCGGGCTGCCGCGGCTCGGGCTCCCCGGGGCGGGCATCGCCACGATCACGGCGCAGCTGGTGGCGGTCACCCTGCTCGCATTGGCCAACCGGCGCCTCGACCTCGGCATCGCGCTGGCGTTCTCGAGGCGCGAGCTCGCCCTCGCGCGCGAGAGCCTGCGCGAGGTGGTGCGCCTCGCGACCCCCGCCATGCTCGAGCGCCTGGTGCTGAATCTCGCGCTGATGGCCTACTTCGCGCTGCTGGCCGACTACGGCGCCGCCATCGTCGCGGCCTACACCGTCGGCGTGCGCGTGACATCCTTCTCGTGGATCCCCGGCACCGGCTTCGCGGCAGCGGCGGCGACGCTGGTCGGACACGCGCTCGGCGCCGGCGCGCCGCGCGAGGCCACCCGGGCCGGCTGGCGTGCGGCCCGCCTCGCGGTCGGCGTCTCGATCGTGCTCGGCCTGTGCGTGGCGTTCGCGCGCGTCCCGCTCGCGCGCGTCTTCACCGACGACGAAGGCGTGATCGAGGCCCTCGGGCCGTTCATGCTGACGCTCGCGCTGGCCCAGCCTCTGATGGGGATCCACTTCACGCTGGGCGGCGCGCTGCGCGGCGCGGGCGATACGCTCTCCCCGCTGCTAGCGGCGACGGCGGGCAACTGGCTGCTCCGCGTACCGCTCGCCTACGCGTTTCAACGGCACGGGCTCGACGTGGTCTGGATCTGGCTCGCGCTCGTCTTCGACCACCTGGCGCGCGCCACGTGGATGTCGCTTGCCTTCCTGCGCGGCAGGTGGAGAACGCGCGCGATGGCGCGCGCGACCGCCGCTAGCCCTTCGCCAGCTCCTCGTCGATCACCTTCTTGAAGGCGTCGAAGGGCTGCGCGCCCGAGACGTAGCGGCCGTTGATGAAGAAGGCGGGCGTGCCGGAGACGCCGAGCCGGGAGGCCTCCTGCGAGTCCGCCTCGATGCGCTGCGAGAGCGCGGGCGACTTCAGGTCCTTCTGGAAGCGGTCCATGTCGAGCCCGATCTGGTGCGCCCACTCCTGGTACTTCGCGTCGCTGAGATCGCGCTGGTTGGCGAACATGAGATCGTGCATCTCCCAGAACTTGTTCTGCTGATGGGCGGCCTCGGCGGCGGCCGCGGCACCGGCCGCCTGGGCGTGGATGCGCAGCGGCAGATGCTTGAAGACGATGCGGACCTTGTCGCCGTAGGTCTTCTGGATCTGCTCCAGCGTCGGCTGCACCCGGGAGCAGAACGGGCACTGGAAGTCGAGGAACTCGACCACGGTGATCTTGGCGTCGGCCGGGCCGCGCACAGGCGCCCCGTCGGTCTTCACGGCGTAGTGCGCGCCGGGGTCGGGGCTCGGGGGCTGGTCGGCGCGCGCGGTCGGCACGACGCGCCCTCCGCCCTCGCGGAACGCCTTGGCCACGTCCGTGAGCGCCGCCTCCACGTCGCCGATCGCGGCGTTCTGCCGCTCGAGCGAGCTGCGCACGATCAGCGCGCCCACCACGACCGCGGCGCCGAGCACGATGGCTGCCAGAACGCGGCTTCCGCTCCCGTCCATCCCCCACCTCCCTCGAGCGAGGCGCGGAGCATACCGTTTCGCCCGAACGCTGCCGGGTTCGCTCGCCGCGGCGGGTCGATGACGGCCTGACGGCAGGTCGTTGACAGGGCGACGCCGGGGCGATGACGGACCGATGACGTCTCGGCCCCGTACGCGTGCGCCTGCGCACCGCAGCGGCGGGCGCACCGCAGATCTTTTCCGACACTGCGCCACCTCGAGACTCGATCCGGGCACTCCTGGATGTCGGCCGTCTTCGTGGAGACTCATGCTGCCTCGCCGCGCCCTGCTGTCCCTCCTTCTGCTCGGGTGCGCGGCGTCGGCAGTGCCGGCCGCCGCTGACCCGCCGCCCGCCTTCGTGGCGGCCTACTTCCACGTGCAGGGCTCGCTCGACGGCCTCCAGGGCGCGATCTCCTGCCTCGTGAGCCCGGAGGGCAAACACGTCTACGTCGCCGCCAAGGCCGACGATGCCATCTCGGAGTGGTCGCGCAATGCGTCGACCGGCGCGCTCACGGCGCTCGGGCGCGTGCTCGGCGACAGCCAGGACGGCGGCGATGTCCCGAACTTCGACCGGCCGCAGGTGATCGCGCAGAGCCCCGACGGCCTGTTCCTCTACGCCGGCGTCGGCAACACGACCGCGACCTCGACCAGCGGGCTCGCGATCTTCCAGCGCGACCCGGACACGGGCGCGCTCACCTACCGGGGAGGCGTGACCGACGGCCAGGACGGCGCCGTGCTGGCGCGCCCGTTCGCGCTCGAGGTGAGCCCGGATCCGAACGGCTCCTTCGTGTACGCCGGCGACTTCTCCGACGCCGTCGAGGGCGGCGCGCTGAACGTCTTCAGCCGCAACGCGTCGACGGGGCAGCTCACGCGGGTGCAGACGCTCTCGCACACCCCGAGCACCGTCGATGGCCTCGACAAGGTGCGCTGGCTCGCGCTCTCTCCCGATGGCCGGAGCCTCTACGTGTCGAGCCACGGCAACAACGCGCTCGGCGTCTACCAGATCGACGCGGGAACCGGGATGCTGACCTTCGCGGAGGCGCTGCAGCACGGCGTCGGCGGCGTCGCAGGCCTCGTCGATCCCTGGGGCCTGCAGGTGAGCCCGGACGGCGCCTACGTCTACGTGGCCAGCCACGGCAGCGGGCTCGACGGCTCGGTCGACGTCTTCGCGCGCGACGCCGACACGGGAGAGCTCACCCCGCTCGACTCGATCGCCCAGGCCGACGTCGGCTTCGAGAACCCCGACGACGTCGCGCTCAGCCCCGATGGGCTCCGCGTCTACGTGACCGCGCAGGGCGAGCTCGGACCCTACGACGGGAAGCTCGCGGTCTTCTCGCGCGATGCCGGGACGGGAGCGCTCGCGCTGCTCGGCGTGCTGACCGACGGCACGGACGGCGTCGAAGGACTGAAGGGCGCCCTCGCGGTCGCGGCGAGCGCGGACGGGCGGAGCGTCTACGTCGCCAGCGAGCAGGACGAGCCGGCGAGCTCGATGCAGACCGAGAAGGGGGCGCTCGCGGCGTTCTCCACCGTGCCCGAGCCCTATGCGACCGGTGTCGCGGCGCTCGTCACGCTGGCTCAGCTCTCGGCGAGCCAGTCGCGCGGACGCAGGAAGACCTCGTACAGGCGCGCCTCGGGCGTGCCGGGCTCCGGCCGCCAGTCGTAGCGCCAGGCTGCGAGCGGAGGCATCGAGGCGAGGATCGACTCGACGCGCCCGCCCGACTGCAGGCCGAACCGCGTGCCGCGGTCCTGCACCAGGTTGAACTCCGCGTACCGGCCGCGCCGGTAGAGCTGGAACTCGCGCTCGCGCGCGCCGTAGGCGGTCGCCTTGCGCCGCTGCAGGATCGGCAGGTAGGCGAGCGCGTAGTGCTCTCCCACCCGGCGCAGCAGCCCGAAGCAGCGCTCGAAGCCGCCCTCGTCGAGATCGTCGAAGAAGATGCCGCCGATGCCGCGAGGCTCGCCGCGATGCGCGAGCCGGAAGTACTCGTCGCAGGCCTTCTTGAAGCGCGGGTAGGCCTCGCGTCCGAACGGCTCGCACGCGGCGCGCGCCGTGCGGTGCCAGTGCACCGCGTCCTCCTCGAAGCCGTAGAACGGGGTGAGGTCGAACCCGCCGCCGAACCACCAGACCGGGTGCTCTCCCTCTGCGATGAAGAAGCGAACGTTCATGTGAGAGGTGGGTGCGTAGGGGTTGCGCGGGTGGACGATCAGCGAGACCGACACCGCCTCGTAGCGGCGGCCCGCGAGCTCGGGCCGGCGCGCCGTGGCTGCGGGCGGGAGCTCCTTGCCGAGCGTGTGCGAGAAGTGCACGGCGCTCTTCTCGATCACCTCGCCGCCCTCGAGCACGCGCGGCCGCGCGAGGCCTCCCTCCGGTGTCTCGAGGCGATCCCCGCGGAAGCACTCGCGACCGCTCTCCTCGGCCTCGAGCGCACCGCACAGGCGGTCCTGGAGCTCGAGCAGGAAGGCGCGGACCGGTGCGATCTCGGGTCGCGCGGTCAAGCGGGCGGCGCGCCGTCGTCGGGCGCCGCGCCTCGCTTCGGCTCGCCGCGCCCCTCGTACTCGAAGGCGAGCCGCCCGTCGGCGCCGAGCGAGACGCGCGCGACGCCGCCCCTCGCGAGCGGACCGAACAGGACCGCCTCCGCGATCGGGTCCTTGAGCTCGCGCTGGATCACGCGCGCCATCGGGCGCGCGCCGAAGCTCGGGTCGTAGCCCTTCTCGGCGAGCCAGCCGCGCGCCTCGGCCGAGAGCTCGAGCGCGACCTTCTTGGCGGCGAGCTGCGCGGCGACCTCCGCCACGAACTTGTCGGCCACGCGCACCATCACACCCGGCTCGAGCGCGCGGAAGGTGACGATCTCGTCGAGCCGGTTTCGGAACTCGGGGCTGAACAGGCGCTCGGCCTCCTGCCGGCCGTCGCCGCGCGCGCCCTCGCCGAAGCCGATCGCGCGCGCGGCCATGTCCCGGGCGCCGACGTTCGACGTCATGATCAGCGTCACGTGTCGGAAGTCCGCCTCGCGGCCGTGGTTGTCGGTCAGCGTGGCGTGGTCCATCACCTGCAGCAGGATGTCGAAGAGGTCCGGGTGCGCCTTCTCGATCTCGTCGAGCAGCAGCACCGCGTAGGGATGCTTGCGGATGCGCTCGACGAGCTGACCCCCCTCGTCGTAGCCGACGTAGCCGGGCGGCGCGCCGATCAGCCGCGCCACCGCATGCTTCTCCATGTACTCGCTCATGTCGAACCGGAGGAAGGGGACGCCCAGGCAGCTCGCGAGCTGCTTGGCGAGCTCCGTCTTGCCGACGCCCGTGGGTCCCATGAACAGGAACGAGCCGATCGGCCGCTGCGTTCCGGAGAGTCCCGCGTGGGCGCGGCGGACGGCGCGCGCCACCGTCGCCACCGCCTCGTCCTGCGCGAAGACGACCTTCTTGAGGTCGTCTTCCAGGTGCTCGAGCCGGGCGCGCTCGCTCGAGGCTGCGCGCGCCAGCGGGATGCGCGCCATGCGCGCGATCACCGCCTCGACGTCGCGAACTCCGACAGGGGCTTGCTGAGCTGCAGCACGACTGGTGACTTCGCTCGGCTTCGCCTCGCTGCGCGCGGCGCCTTCGGCGCCGCTTGCGGGATGATCCAAGCGATCATCTTGCTTCGGAGGCGACGACCGCTTGGGGCGGAGCTTCACGGCGGCGCCGGCCTCGTCGATGACGTCGATGGCCTTGTCCGGCAGGAAGTGATCGTTCAGGTGCTTGGCCGAGAGCTCGGCGGCCGCGCGCAGCGCGGCCGCCGTGTAGCGCACGCCATGGTGCTGCTCGTAGCGCGGCGCCAAGCCCTGCAGGATGCGGATCGTGTCGGCCACGGACGGCTCGTGGACGTCCACGCGCTGGAAGCGGCGCGCGAGCGCGCGGTCGCGGTCGAAGTGGCGGTACTCGCGATAGGTGGTCGAGCCCATGCAGCGCAGCTCGCCGGCGGCGAGCAGCGGTTTCAACAGGTTCGAAGCGTCCACCGTGCCGCCCGACGCGGCCCCCGCGCCGAGGATCGTGTGGATCTCGTCGATGAAGAGGATCGGCTTCGGGCGCCGCTGGATCGCGTGGACCAGCGCCTTGAAGCGCGCCTCGAAGTCGCCGCGATAGCGCGTCCCTGCGAGCAGCGCGCCGAGGTCGAGGGCGTAGATCTCGGCGCCGCGCAGCTCCTCGGGCACGCGCTCCTCGTGGATGCGCTGCGCCAGGCCCTCGGCGATCGCGGTCTTTCCGACGCCCGTCTCGCCGACGAAGATCGGGTTGTTCTTGCGGCGTCGCGCCAGGATGTGGATCGCGCGCTCGAGCTCGGCCTCGCGTCCGATCAGCGGATCGATCTGGCCTGCGGCGGCGCGCTGGGAGAGGTTGGTGGCGAAGGCCGCGAGCGGGTCCTCGGGCAGCGCCTCGTCGTCGGCGCCGGGCCCGTGGGGTCCGGCCGGCTCGGCGGGACGCCCAGACGGCGCGTCCGCGTGCGAATCGCCCCCGCTCCCGGCCCGGAGCTTGGAGATGGCGTGCGAGATGTACTGGAGCACGTCGAGCCGCGAGATCCCCTGCGCGCGCAGCAGCGACACCGCATGCGAGTCGGGCTCCTGGAAGATCGCCGCGAGCAAATCTCCGGCCTCGATCTCCTCCTTCTCCGCGCTCTCGGCGTGCGAGATGGCATGCTGCAGGACGCGGTGGAAGGCGAGCGTCTGCCTGGTCTCCCCGCCCTCGCCCTCGAGGTGCTCGAGGTCCTCGTCGAAGAAGCGCACCAGGTCGCGCTTCAACGCGGCGAGGTCGGCGCCGCAGTGGCGCAGCACCTCGGCGCCGCGCGTGTCGTGGAGCAGCGCGAACAGGAGATGCTCGACCGTGAGGAAGGCGTGCCGGCGCGCCATCGCCTCCCGGAAGGCGGACTGCAGGGTGAGCTGGAGCTCGCGGCCGATCTCGCTCACTCCTTTTCCACCCCCGCGCGCAGCGGGTGACCGCGCTCCTCCGCCATGCGGTGCACCGTCACCACCTTGGTCTCCGCGACCTCGAGCACGTAGACGCCTGCGATGCCGAGCCCGGACCGGTGGATCTGCAGCATCAGCTGCGTCGCCTCCGCGGGGCTCTTGCCGAACACCTGCTCCAGCAGCCCGACCACGAACTCCATGGGCGTATAGTCGTCGTTGAAGAGAATCACCTTGAACTTCGGCGGGCGGGCGACCTTCTCGCGCGTCTTGGTGGCCACTCCGCGGTCGCGCACCGGCGCGTCCGCGCCCGGGTCGCGGGGCGTCTCGAGCCGCCCGGCGCATCGGTCGAGGTGGCGATCCGCGCTCATCGTCGGTTCTGGAGGATAGCTCCGCGCGCGGGTGCGTCATTCCTGCGCCGGGGCGCGGATGCCTCGGCTAGACTCGCGCCGTGGCCGAGATCGAGCTGGCGGACGGCGTTCGCGCGGTGCCGCGCGCCGCGTGGAACGCGCTGGTCGGCGAGGACTCGCCCTTCCTCGAATGGGAGTGGCTCGCTTCGCTCGAGGAGGCGGGCGCCGTGGGCGAGCGGACGGGCTGGGCCGCGCGCCCCCTGGTCGCGCGCGAGGGCGACCGCGTGGTGGCCGCCTGCCCGCTCTACCTGAAGTCGCACAGCGAGGGCGAGTTCGTCTTCGACCACGGCTGGGCCGACGCCGCCGAGCGCGCCGGGATCCGCTACTACCCGAAGCTGCTCGTCGGCGTTCCCTTCACGCCGGTGTCGGGCGCGCGCTTCCTGGTCGCGGAGTCCGAGCCGCGGGCGACCTGGATCGCGCGCCTCTCGACGGCGCTGCGCGAGATCTGCCTCGCGAACGAGCTCTCGGGCGTGCACGTGAACTTCTGCCGCGAGGACGAGCTCGCGGCGCTCGCGGGCGCCGGCTGGCTTCCGCGCCTCGGCCTCCAGTACCACTGGACGAGCCGCGGCTGGAGCGACTTCGAGGAGTACCTCGGCGCGCTCCGCCACAAGCGCCGCAACCAGGTCCGCCGCGAGCTGCGCGAGATCGCGGACGCGGGCGTCGCGATCGAGACGCGAGCCGGCAGCGAGATCCCGGGCGACTGGTTCGAGCCGATGTGGCGCTTCTACCGCGCGACGGTCGATGACAACCCGTGGGGCCGCCGCTATCTCAATCCGCGCTTCTTCGAGCTGGTGCGCGAGCGCTTCGCCCACCGCCTCGTCTTCGCCGTCGCGCTGCGCGGCGGCCACCCCATCGCGGGCGCCTTCAACGTGCAGAAGGGCGACGCCCTGTACGGCCGCTACTGGGGCGCGAGCGAGTTCGTGCGCCACCTGCACTTCGCGGTCTGCTACTACGCCGGGATCCGCCACTGCATCGACCGCGGCCTGCGCCGCTTCGAGCCGGGGGCGGGCGGGCAGTACAAGCAGGTGCGCGGCTTCGACGCCCAGCCGACCCGCAGCGCGCACCTGCTGGCGGAGCCGCGCCTCGCGGACGCCGTCGCGCGCTACCTCGCCGCGGAGCGCTCGGAGACGCAGGACGCGATCGACTACCTGCGCGAACGCTCCGCCCTGAAGCCCCCGTTGCCTCCGGTGCAAGGGGGTCGCTTGGAGTATCCCGCAAGCGGCGCCGAAGGCGCCGCGCGCAGCGAGGCGAAGCCGAGCGAAGTCAACAGACGTGCCACAGCTCAGCAACGCCGGGAGTCGCGATGACCGCGTCGCCGTCCCCGGCCGCCGGCCCCGACCCGGTGCACCCGGTCGTGCTCTTCGACGGCGTCTGCAACCTCTGCAACGGGGTCGTGCGCTTCGTGATCGAGCGCGACCGAGCCGCGCGCTTCCGCTTCGCGCCGCTGCAGTCGGAGCTCGGCCAGACGCTCCGGCGGCAACACGGGCTCGACCCGGACGCGATCGACACCTTCGTGCTGATCGACGCCGACGGCGCCGCCATCCGCAGCACCGCCGTGCTGCGGATCTTGCGCGGCCTCGGCGCGCCCTGGCGCTGGCTCTACCCGCTTCACGTGCTTCCTCTCACGCTGCGCGACGCGCTCTACGGGCTGATCGCGCGCAACCGCTACCGCTGGTTCGGCCGGCGCGAGACCTGTGCGGTCCCGACCCCGGAGCAGCGCAGCCGCTTCCTCGCCTGAGGCGAGGCGCGAGGAGTTCCATGCCGACGCCCGTCGACCCGGAGAAGCTCAAGGACTACGCGAAGCGCGTCTTCGGCGCGCTCGGCGGCGCGATGACCTCCGCCATGATCTACGCGGGGGACCGCATAGGTCTCTACCGCACGCTGGCCGAGGCGGGTCCCGTCTCGCCCGAGGAGCTCGCCGCGCGCACGGGCCTCTCCGAGCGCTGGCTGCGCGAGTGGCTGCACCAGCAGGGCGCCGCGGGGGTCCTCGAGTACCGCGGCGACGGCCGCTTCGCGCTGTCGCCCGAGGGCTGCGCCGTGCTCGCCGACGAGGCCCACCCCGCCTGTGGGATCGGCTTCTTCGGCCACCTGCCCCAGATGATGGCGGTGGCCGAGCGCCTCCCCGAGTGCTTCGCGAGCGGGCTCGGGCTTCCCTACGACGCCTTCGGGCCCGAAGGCGCGCGCGGGATCGAGCGCGGCATCGCGCCCTGGTTCCGCGCGCTGCTGGTGCCGTTTGCCCTGCCGCGGGTCGCGGGCGTCGTCGAGCGTCTGCGGGAGGGCGCGCGCGCCGCCGACGTCGGCTGCGGCGCCGGGGTGGCGCTGCTCGAGATGGCGCGGGCGTTTCCGCGCTCCGAGTTCCACGGCTACGACATCTCCCAGCACGCGCTCGCGCGCGCCGAGGAGAACCGCGCCGAGGCGGGCGTCGGCAATGCGCGGTTCCACGACGCCGCCTCGGACCCGCTGCCCGAGGACGGCCGCTTCGGGCTGGTGACCTGCTTCGACTGCCTGCACGACATGACCGACCCGGCAGGCATCGCGCGGCGCATCCGGCGCGCCCTCGCGCCCGACGGCACCTGGTTCGTTGCGGACATCAAGGCGCACGACGGCTACGAGACCAACGTCGAGAAGAACCCGATGGCCGCCATGATGTACGGCACGTCGGTGCTCACCTGCATGTCCTCGGCGCTCTCCGAGCGCGGCGGCGCCGGCCTCGGCACGCTCGGCCTGCACGCGGGCCTGCTGCAGCGGATGGCGGAGGACGCCGGCTTCACGCGCTTCGAGTCGCTCGACCTCGGCCATCCCGTGAACGCGTTCTACGTGATCCGCCCCTGAGTCGGCGCGCCGGCTTCGAGCACGTCGTGGGAGGGGCAGGAGATCCTCGGATGCGCGGGCCGCTCGTGGACCCGGTCTGCGGGATGGAGGTCGCGCCCGACGGGCCGCATCACGTCGAGCATCGCGGCGTGATCCATCGCTTCTGCAGCGCGCGCTGCCTCGCGCGCTTCCGCGAAGACCCGAGCCGCTACCTGAGCGCAGGCGCGTCGGAGCCGCGCGAGAAGCACGTGGCGCGCCCCGCTTCGGAGGCACACCCCTCGGCCGGCTACACGTGCCCGATGCATCCCGGGGTCGTGCGCGCGGCGCCGGGCTCCTGCCCGATCTGCGGCATGGCGCTCGAGCCGATCGATCCGAGCGCCGAGGAGGAGCCGTCCGAGCTGCGCGACATGATGCGGAGGCTCTGGGTGAGCCTCGCCCTCTCGCTGCCGCTCGTGGCCCTCGCCATGTCGGAGATGCTTCCCGGGGCGCCCCGGCACCGCGCGCTCGCGTGGGTCCAGCTCGCCCTCGCGACGCCGGTCGTGCTGTGGGGAGGCGGGGCCTTCTTCGAGCGCGGATGGCGCTCCCTGCGCACGCACACGCTCAACATGTTCACCCTGATCGCGCTCGGAACCGGCGTCGCGTACGGCTACAGCCTGCTCGGCGTGCTGGCGCCCGCACTCTTCCCCGGCCAGATCAGCGGGCACGGCGAGATCAGCGGGCACGGCGAGATCAGCGGGCACGGCGCGACCCGCGAGCACGGCGGCGCGGTGCCCCTCTACTTCGAGGCGGCCGCCGTGATCGTGACGTTGGTGCTCCTCGGCCAGGTGCTGGAGCTGCGAGCGCGAAGCCGCACCGGGGAGGCGATCCGCGCCCTGCTCGGCCTCGCGCCGAGGACCGCTCGGCGCGTGCGCGACGACGGCGGCGACGAGGACGTCGCGCTCGATGCGGTGCGGGTCGGCGACCGGCTGCGCGTGCGGCCGGGAGAGAAGGTGCCCGTCGACGGGGTGGTGCTCGAAGGTCGGAGCTCGATCGACGAGTCGATGCTGACGGGCGAGCCGATCCCCGTCGAGAAGATCCCCGGCGACCGCGTGGTGGGCGCCACGGTGAACCAGAGCGGCGGGCTCGTGATCCGCGCCGAGCGGGTCGGCGCCGAGACGCTGCTCGCGCAGATCGTCCGCATGGTGTCCGAGGCGCAGCGCAGCCGGGCGCCGATCCAGCGCCTTGCGGACCGCGTGTCGGCCTGGTTCGTCCCCGCGGTCCTCGTCGCGGCCGCTGCCACATTCGCGGTGTGGGCGCTGATCGGGCCGGAGCCGCGGCTCGCGCGCGGCCTCGTGAATGCCGTCGCCGTGCTGATCATCGCCTGCCCCTGCGCGCTCGGGCTCGCCACCCCGATGTCGATCCTCGTGGCGAGCGGTCGGGGCGCGGCGGCCGGCGTGCTGTTCAGGGACGCCGAGGCGATCGAGCGGCTCCGCGCCGTCGACACGCTCGTCGCCGACAAGACCGGCACGTTGACGGAGGGCCGGCCGCGCCTTGCCGCGGTGCTGCCCGCCGAGGGCATCGCCGAGAGCGAGCTGCTGCGGCTGGCCGCGAGCCTCGAGCGCGGGAGCGAGCACCCCCTCGCCGCGGCGATCGCGGGCGGCGCGGAGACCCGCGGCATCGCGCTCGCGGACGTCTCGGACTTCGAGGCGCGCGCGGGCAAGGGCGTCGTCGGACGCGTCGCGGGGCGGACGGTCGCCCTCGGCAACGCCGCACTCCTCCGCGATCTCGGGATCGATACGGGCGCTCTCGCCGCCCGCGCCGAGGCGCTGCGGCGCGAGGGCCAGACCGCGACGTTCGTGGCCGCCGACGGCCGGGTCGCGGGCCTCCTCGGCGTGGCAGATCCGATCAAGGAGACGGCGCGCGACGCGATCGAGCAGCTCCGTCGCGAAGGCCTGCGCATCCTGATGCTGACGGGCGACGCGCGCGCCACCGCGGAGGCGGTCGCCGCGAAGCTCGGCCTCGACGGCGTGATCGCCGAGGTCCTGCCGGAGCAGAAGGTCGAGGTCGTGAAGCGCCTGCAGGCGGAGGGTCGCGTCGTGGCCATGGCGGGCGACGGCGTGAACGACGCGCCGGCCCTCGCCCAGGCGCAGGTCGGGATCGCGATGGGAACCGGCACCGACGTCGCGATGGAGAGCGCCGGCGTCACGCTCGTGAAGGGCGACCTGCGCGGGATCGCCCGCGCGCGCCGGCTCTCGCGGGCGACGATGCGGAACATCCGCCAGAACCTCCTCTTCGCCTTCCTCTACAACGCGCTCGGCGTGCCGATCGCAGCGGGCGTGCTCTACCCGGCCTTCGGGCTCCTGCTATCGCCGATGATCGCTGCGGCGGCCATGAGCGCGAGCTCGGTATCGGTGATCGGGAACGCGCTGCGGCTGCGGCGGGTGGAGCTGTGAGCCGAAGTCGCCGCGATCCACGAGCAGATGGCGGCCTGTCTGAAATCGAGCCGACCGATCGAGGAGTGTCGAGCCGAGATGTTCAAGGGCTGCCGGGAGACGATGGGCCAGACCGGCTGCCCGATGGTCGGACCCGGGGGCAGGATGGGGCCTGGGATGATGGAGGGCGGGGCCGCCATGCAGCCCGCGCCAAAATAGACGACGATCGGGCGAAGCTCCTCGCTGCGCGCGTTTTGGTCTACCCTGTCGGGTTCGCCATCTGGAAGCGGTCCGCGTGCTGGGTCGACGACGACCCGGCGCCGCCGCGGAAGGAAGGGGCCGATGACCTTCGTTCGCGTGTCGGCGGGAACGATCTGTGCCCTCGCCCTCGCAGCCGGCCTCGTCGCCTGCCAGGAGGGCGCGAAGAGCGGAATCGCACGGGGCACCGTGGTGTCGGTGGACCCCACGAGCCGCGTCGTGGTCATCGATCACGGGCATTTCCCGGGCATGATGACCGCCATGAAGATGAGCTTCGAGGTCAGCGAGCCGGCGCTGCTCCGCGACATCGAGCCCGGCGAGAACGTGGAGTTCGAGGTCGAGCGCAGGATGGGCGTCTACCGCGTGACCGCGATCCGACCGCAGCAGCCGTGAACCGACCCGTCGAGCTCGGCCTCCTCTCGCTCGGCGACTGCCTGGCGGATCCCGTCACGGGGGTGCGCCCGACGCAGGCGGAGCGCCACCGCGCCATCGTCGCAAGCGCGCTCGAGGGCGAGGCGCTGGGCTTCGACTCGATGTGGCTCGGGGAGCACCACTTCTGCGACTACGTGATGTCGGCGCCGCCCGTGGTGCTGGCGGCGATCGCGGCGCGCACCGAGCGCATCCGGCTCGGCACGGGCGTCACGCTGCTGGCGAATCTAGACCCGGTGCGCGTCGCCGAGGACTACGCAACGCTCGACGGCATCTCGGGCGGACGCGTGGAGCTGGTCGCCGGGCGCGGCATCCTGGCCGACACCTACGCCGCCTTCGGCCAGCCGGTCGACGAGAGCCGCGAGCGCTTCCGCGAGAACCTCGAGCTGCTGCGCCGACTGTGGACAGAGACCGACGTCCACTGGAGCGGACGATTCCGCGCGCCGCTCGACGGTGTCACGGTCGAGCCGCGGCCCGTGCAGCGACCGCACCCACCGCTCTGGATCGGGGGCGGCAGCTCGGCGGCGTCGGTCGACCTCGCCGCCGAGCTCGGGCTCCCGCTGATGCTGCCGAGCGTGCTGGCCCCGCCGATCCGCTTCCTCCCGCTGCTCGAGCGCTACCGCGAGCGCTTCGCGCGCGCAGGACACGACCCGGCGCGGATGCGCGTCGGCGCCTGCCACCACGCGCACGTGGGCGCGACGTCCCAGGACGCGCGCGCCTTCTGGCGGCCGTACTACAAGAACTACCTCGACTTCGTGGAGCGCATCTGGAAGCGCGAGCTGCTGCATCCGAAGGCGCGCGTCGATCTCGGCGACGAGGGCCTGTTCGAGCACGTGGCGATCTGCGGCAGCGCCGCCGAGGTCACCGACCGCCTCGCCGCGGCCCGCCAGGTGCTCGGCCTCGACGTGCAGCTCCTGATGTTCGATCTCGGCGGCCTGCCGCCGGCCGAGGTGTCGCGCACGCTCGAGCGGTGCGCCGCGGACGTCCTCCCGCATCTGCGCGGAGCGCAGCGCTCCCTTGCATCCCCGCGGGCCGTTCGGTAGGGTGCGTCCCCTCATGAGTCAGGAAGAGCGCCCCCCGTACGGCGACCGCGACCGCTCCTACGGCGATCGCGGGGATCGCGGCGGCTTCGGCCGCGGACGCGACGACCGCTTCGGCGACCGCGAGCCCGAGCCGCGCGGCGTCAAGGCGCGGCTGCGCGCGAAGGCACGCAAGAAGGCCCGCAAGCTCCGCAAGAAGACCTTCCGCGGCCCCAAGGTCTCGCGTCTCACGACCGACAAGGGGCTGACGATCGACTACAAGGATCCGCGCGTGCTCCGCATGTTCCTCACGGAGACGGGCAAGGTCCTCCCGCGGCGCATCTCCGGCAACACCGCCAAGCAGCAGCGCGAGGTGGTGGAAGCCGTGAAGCGCGCGCGCCACCTGGCGCTGCTTCCGTACGGAGAGTCGGTCTTCTGAAGATGACCTCGGGAGAGTCGGTCTTCTAGACCCCGAGCGCCTTGCGGATCCCGGCGATCCCGTTGGTGTAGACGCCGCGGATCATGTTCTGCGCCTGCTCCTCGGTGGCGCCGTCGGGCTCGAAGCGGCTCGTCCAGTCCAGGCGACACTCGTTGGGACCCGTCTCGACCACGCGCATCGTCGAGAGGTAGCTCTTCACCGGGATGGGGCTCTTCTCGACGATGGCGTAGGAGAGGCTGCGCCCCTTCTCGTCGAGCGCCTCGAGCCGCTCGGCGAGCGAGAGCCCGCCCGGGAGGCTGGCCCGCCGCACCGCGCCGATCCCCGAGCCCTCGACCGACAGGTTCTGCAGCATCGGCCCCGCCCACTTCGCAATGCCGCCGAAGTCGCGCACCAGCGCCCACACCTTCGCGGCGGGCGCCGCCACCGTCCCGCTCACCTCGACCTTCGTCATGTCGCCCTCCTTCTGCCGAGGTTGGTAGCATGGGCCCATGAACGGCGCCGAGAGCCTGATGCGGACCGCGGTCGCGTCCGGCGTCGAGCTCTGCCTCGCCAATCCCGGCACCACCGAGATGCCGCTGGTCGCGGCGCTCGACCGCGTCCCGGGCATGCGCGCCGTGCTCGGCCTCTTCGAGGGCGTCTGCACCGGCGCCGCCGACGGCTACGGCCGGATGACCGACCGCCCTGCCCTGACGCTGCTCCACCTCGGCCCGGGCTTCGCCAACGGGATCGCGAATCTCCACAACGCGCGCCGCGCGGGCGCCCCGGTCGTGAACGTGATCGGCGACCACGCGACCTGGCATCGCGCCGCCGATGCGCCGCTCACGAGCGACATCGCCTCGCTGGCCCGGCCCGTCTCGGCGTTCGTGCGCGAGACGCGGCGCGCCGGCGATCTCGCGGCCGACACCGCGGCGGCCATCGAGGCCGCGCTCGCACCGCCGGGGCAGGTGGCGACGCTGATCGTCCCGGCCGACTGCCAGTGGGACGAGTCGAACGCGAGGGACGTGCGTGCGGCGCGCCCCGAGCCGCTCCCGTCCGAGCCGGCGGCCGTCGAGCGCGCGGCGCGCGCCCTGCGCGACGGGCCGGCGGCGCTGCTGATCGGCGGGCCCGCGCTCCGCGATCGCGGGCTCGTCGCGGCGGCGCGCGTGCAGTCCGCGTCGGGCTGCCGCGTGCTGCACGACACCTTCTTCGCCCGCCTCGAGCGCGGCGGCGCGCTCCCGTCCTTCGAACGCCTGCCGTACTTCCCCGAGCCGGCGATCCAGACGCTCGCGGACGCGAGGCAGCTCGTAGTCGCCGGCACGCGCGACCCCGTCTCGTTCTTCGGCTACCCGGGCGTGCCGAGCCGCCTCGCCCCGAACGGCTGCGTGCGCACCGAGCTCGCGCGCGCGGGCGAGGACGTCGTCGGCGCGCTCGAGTCGCTCGCCGACGCGCTCGGCGCGCCGCCGACGCCTCCGCGTGTCGAGCCCCGGGCGCGGCCCGGGCTCCCGCGCACGGGCGCGCTCGACGTCGCGGCGCTCGGGCAGGCGCTGGCCGCGCTGCAGCCCGAGGGCGCCATCGTCGTCGACGAGGGCGCGACCTCGGGAGCGGCCTGGTTCGCGCACGCCGCCGCGGCGCCGCGCCACACCGTGCTCGCGCTCACGGGAGGCGCGATCGGACAGGGGCTCCCCTGCGCCGTCGGCGCCGCGCTCGCCTGCCCCGACCGCAAGGTGATCGCGCTCCAGGCGGACGGGAGCGGCATGTACACGCTCCAGTCGCTCTGGACGATGGCGCGCGAGTCGCTCGACGTGCTCGTCGTGATCTGCGCCAACCGCTGCTACCGCATCCTGCAGCTCGAGCTGGCGCGAGCCGGCCACGCCGAGCCGGGACCGCAGGCGCGCCGCCTCGTCGAGCTGGCGGGCCCGGAGCTCGACTGGACGGCGCTCGCCCGCGGACTCGGCGTGCCCGCCGCGCGCGCCGCCGACGCGGAGGGCTTCGCGAAGGAGCTCGGCCGGGCGCTCGCCGAGCCGGGGCCCGCGCTCATCGAGGCGCTCTTGTGACGCTCGCCCACCCGCGCTTCGCCTACACGAAGGGGCTCCACGATCTCGGACGAGGCGCCTACGCATACCTGCAGCCCGACGGATCCTGGGGCTGGAGCAACGCGGGGCTGGTGGTCGACTCGGACGAGTCGCTCCTGGTCGACACGCTCTTCGACCGGCGCCTCACCGGCGAGATGCTGGCCGCGATGCGCGCCGCCGAGCCGCGTCGCGCCTCGCGCATCGGAACGCTCGTCAACACCCACTCGAACGGCGACCACACCTTCGGCAACGCGCTCCTCGACGGCGCCGAGATCGTGGCGACGGAGGCGTGCGCCGAGGAGATGGCGCACGAGGGGCCGGCCGCGTTGCTCGCCTTCCAGCGGCGCGCGCCCGAGATGGGAGCGCTCGGCGTCTACGCGCTCCACTGCTTCGGCGCCTTCCGCTTCGACGACGTCGAGACGCGGCTCCCGACGCGCACCTTCGCCGGGCGGCTCGAGCTGCGCGTCGGCGCCAAGCGGGTCGAGCTGCTGCAGGTCGGACCCGCGCACACGCGCGGCGACCTGCTCGTGCACGTTCCGTGCGACGGCGTCGTCTTCACGGGCGACATCCTCTTCATCGACGGCACGCCGATCGTCTGGTCGGGGCCGGTCGCGAACTGGATCGACGCGTGCCGCCGCATCGAGGCGATGGACGCCGACGTCGTCGTTCCGGGCCACGGCCCGATCACCGACCGGCGCGGCGCCGCCGCCGTGCGCGAATACCTCGAGTACGTGCGCGACGAGGCGCGCACGCGCTACGAGGCCGGGCTCTCGGCGCGCGACGCGGCCTTCGACATCGCGCTCGGCGACTACGCGGCCTGGGGCGATGCCGAGCGCATCGCGGTCAACGTGTCGACGCTGTATCGCGAGCTCTCCGGCGACTCGAAGCCGGCCGACGTCGTCGCCCTCTTCGGCTTGATGGCGGAGCTGCACGCGAAGCGCAGGCGCTGAGCGGCACGGGAGGACGGGCTGAAGCCCCTCGAGCTGGTGATCCTGCTGCTCGTCGTGGTGCTGGCCGCCGCCACGGCGGCGCGCCGGGTCGGCCTCCCCTACCCGATCTTCCTGGTGCTCGTCGGCCTCGCGCTCGGCCTGGCACCGCACGCGCCGCCCGTGGAGCTCGAGCCGGACCTGGTCTTCCTGGTCTTCCTGCCGCCCATCCTGTGGGCCGCGGCATACTTCACGTCGTTTCGAGACTTTCGCGCCAACCTGCGGCCGATCGGGCTCCTGGCGATCGGTCTGGTCCTCGCCACGACGGCCGCGGTCGCGGCTGTGGCAATCGCGCTGCTGCCGGGCATCGGCTGGCCGGCCGCGATCGCGCTCGGGGCCATCGTGTCGCCACCGGACGCGGTCGCGGCCACTGCGATCGCCGGCCGCCTCGGGCTTCCGCGCCGCGTCGTCACCGTCCTCGAAGGCGAGAGCCTGGTCAACGACGCGACGGCGCTGGTGCTCTACCGCAGTGCAGTGGCGGCGGTCGTGACGGGCGCCTTCTCGCCAGTCGGCGCGCTGCGCGACTTCGCGCTCGCGGCGCTCCTCGGCATCGCACTCGGCCTTGCCGTCGGGCGGCTCGCCGGCCTCGCACTCGGCGTGACGCGCGACGCGATGGTCGAGATCGCCATCACGCTGCTCGCACCCTACGTCGCGTGGGTCGGTGCCGAGCGGCTCCACGCCTCGGGCATCCTCGCCTGCGTCGCAGGCGGCCTCGCGCTCCGAAGGTACATTCCGACGCTCGTGTCGCCCGAGACACGCCTCCAGGCGCGGGCGGTCTGGGACCTCGTCGTCTTCATGCTGAACGGTGTCGTCTTCGTGCTGATCGGGCTGCAGATCGCGATCCTCCGCAGGACGCTTCCCGCGGGCGACCTGCGGCCCGTGCTCCTCGCCGCGGTCGCCATCACCGCGACGCTCATGGCCGTGCGGATCGTGTGGGTTCCGCTCGCCGCGTGGCTCCCGCGGCGCCTGTCCGCAACGCTCCGCTATCGAGACCCGATGCCTCCGCGCGGCGCGCTCGTGCTCATCTCGTGGATCGGCATGCGCGGCATCGTGTCGCTGGCCGCTGCGCTCGCGCTTCCCTACACCACCGCGACGGGCGCCCCGTTCCCGCATCGCGACGAGATCGTGCTCGTCACCTTTGCCGCGGTGCTGGCGACCCTGCTCCTGCCCGGGCTCACGCTGCCCTGGCTGGTGCGGCACCTATCGCTCCCGAGCGACACGCAGCGCGCGCGCGAGGAGTCGCAGGCTCGCGCCCAGGCGGCGGTGGTCGCCCTGCGCCGGCTCGGAGAGCTGGCGAGGGAGCCCTGGGTGTCGGGCGAGCAAGCGGAGCGGATGCGCCTGGTGTACGAGGAGCGGCTCCGCCGCGCGACCGACTTCGCCGCGTCGCCCGACGCACCGGGCGACGCGGGTGTGCGGCGCCTGTACCACGAGGTGCTGAGCGCCGAGCGCCGTGCAGTGGTCGAGCTGCGCGACGCGGGCGTCGTGGCGGACGAGGTCCTGCATCAGATCGAGAAGGAGATCGACGTCGAGTCGGTCCGATCGGGCGTGGGAGAGTGGCGCATGGGCCCGCGCGACGAGGTGGAATGATGCGCCACGAGTACCGGCTCGTCGACGTCTTCACGAGCCCGGGTGCGCGCGGCACGGACGCGCGCTGGACCCCCACCGGCAACCCGCTCGCGGTCTTTCCCGACGCGCGCGCGATCGATCCGGCGCTGATGCAGTCGATCGCGTTCGAGCTCAACCTGTCGGAGACGACCTTCGTGGTTCCCGCGCAGCGCGACGACTGCGACGTGCGCGTCCGCATCTTCACACCGCTCAGCGAGATGCCGATGGCCGGGCATCCGACGCTCGGCACCGCCTTCGTGCTCGACCGCGGCGAGCGGATCGTGTTCGAGGAAGGCGTCGGGCCGGTGCCGGTCGAGCGGCGCCGGGCGCCCGACGGCGCGACGCTCTGGCGCATGACCCAGCCGCGGCCCCGCTTCGGCGCGCGCCCCGACGACCCCTCCGCGCTCGCGCAGGCGCTCGGCCTCGTGGCCGGCGACGTCGATGCATCGCTGCCGGCCCAGCTGGTGGCGACCGGCGTGCCCTTCCTGATGGTGCCGCTGCGCGAGCTCGGCGCGCTCGGCCGCGCGCGCCTGCGCCCCGATCTGTGGGCGGCGATCGAGCGCCGACTCGGCGTCGGCGGCGCGTACCTCTTCGCGCTGACGGAGCCCGGCGCCGCGCGCTGCCGGTTGTTCGCGCCCAGCTCGGGCATCCTCGAAGACCCGGCGACGGGATCCGCCGCCGGGCCGCTCGGCGCCTACCTGCTCGCCCACGGGCGCCTCGCGGCGGACCGTCCCGCACGCCTCGAGATCACGCAGGGCGTCGAGATGGGCCGTCCGAGCCGCATCCTGGTCGAGGTCGACGGAATCCGCGCCGACATCCCGGCGGTGCACGTGGCCGGTGCGTGCGCCTCCGTCGGCGGCGGATGGCTCGAGATCTAGGGCAACACCGCCGAGAGTCACGCGGCCGCGGCGATAGCATGCGGGTCGTCCGCGGAGGCCCCCGACATGCCCGGCCCCCTCGCCGGAATCCGCGTCATCGACTGCTCGGCCGTGCTGTCCGGACCGATGGCGACCATGATGCTCGCCGACCAGGGCGCCGACGTGATCAAGGTCGAGCAGCCCGGGATCGGCGACTACCTGCGGCTCTCGCCGTTCGCGCGCGGCGGGCTCGGCGCCTTCTTCGTCAACGGAAACCGCGGCAAGCGCGCCATCACGCTCGACCTGCGCGCGCCGCGCGGCCGCGAGATCCTGCTCGCCCTCGTGCGCGGCGCCGACGTCTTCGTGCAGAACTTCCGGCCCGGCGCCGTCGAGCGGCTCGGCATCGCGGAGCCCGACCTGCGCGCGGTCCGGCCCGATCTGATCTACGTCTCGATCAGCGGCTTCGGCGAGAGCGGCCCCTACGCGAGGCGCCGGGTCTACGATCCCGTGATCCAGGCGCTCAGCGGCAGCGTGGCGATCCAGGCGCACCCGGACACCGGGGAGCGCGACCTGGTGCGCCACGTGATCTGCGACAAGGCCTCGGCGCTGACCGCGGCGCAGGCCATCACGGCCGCGCTCTTCGCGCGCGAGCGGGGCGCCGGCGGGCAGCACGTGCGCCTCGCGATGCTCGACGCGGCGCTCGCCTTCTTCTGGCCCGACGGCATGATGGCGCACACCCTGGTGGGTCCGGGCGTCGAGCGCGCCGGACCGACGCTCTACCAGCTCTACCGCCTCACCGAGACCGCCGACGGACACCTGATCTACTTCGCGGTGTCCGACGCCGAGTTCCACGGCCTGTTCCGCGCGCTCGGCCATCCCGAATGGTGCGAGGACTCGCGCTTCCGCGATCTGGGGACCCGCATCGCCCACACCGCGGTGCTGGAGCCGATGATCCGCGCCGCCTTCAAGAAGTGGCCGACCGACGAGATCATCGCGCGGATGGACGAAGAGGCGCTTCCGGTCGCGCCGGCGCTCTCGCTCGAGGAGGTGATCGACGACCCCCAGGTCCGCCACAACGAGGTCCTGATCGAGCGCGATCACCCGACGGCGGGCCGCATCCGCCAGCCGCGGCCGGCGGCGCG
>DATJPY010000037.1:0-1820 GCA_035506135.1 Myxococcota bacterium
TGCCCGCGGGCCTCGCCGACTCGGAGGCGGCGCTGCTCGCGGCCGCCTCCGAGGCCACCGGCCTCGACGACTTCGGCCCCGGCGCGTGGCGCGACCACCTGCGCACCCTTCTCGCCTGCTACGACGCGGAGTCGCGCCTCAGCGAGGCCGGGCGCCAGATGGTGCAGAGCGAGATCGGCGGCGCGCTCGCCGCGCGCCTGGCCTGCCAGGCGGCCTGGAAGCGCGACCCCGCGCTGCTGCGACATCCGATCCGCCAGCCGCTCTTCATCCTCGGGCTCCCGCGCAGCGGGACCACCGCGCTGCACTGGCTCCTGGCGCAGGATCCCGCCAACCAGGTGCTCGAGTACTGGCTCGCCGCCGCCCCGCGTCCGCGGCCGCCGCGCGCCGGCTGGGAGGCGGAGCCGGCCTACCAGGCATCGGTCGAGGTCCTCAGGTGGATCTACGAGACGGATCCCGGGCTCCGCGCGATCCACTGGATGGAGGCCGACGGCCCGGAGGAGTGCCGGCACCTGTTCGTGCAGTCGTTCCTCGACCACACCTTCGACTCCAACGCGACGATCCCGAGCTACACGCGCTACTTCGAGGCGCAGGACATGCGGCCCGCCTACGAGCGACACCGTGACGTGCTGAAGCTCGTGGGGTCGACCTCGCCCGAGCGGCGCTGGGTGCTCAAGTATCCGGCGCACATGCGCGAGCTCGACGTGCTGCTCGAGGTCTACCCCGACGCCTGCGTGGTCCAGACGCATCGCGACCCGGCGCGGGTGCTGCCCTCGATCTGCAGCCTCGTCACCGGCTGGCGCAGCCTGTACGAGGGAAGCGCCGACGCGCACGCCATCGGGCGCTGGCAGCTCGAGATGTACGCCTCGATGATGGAGGCCGCGATGGCGACGCGCGCGCGCGCGAAGCCCGCCCAGTTCTGCGACTTCTCCTTCCGCGACCTGATCGACGATCCGGTCGCCGCGGTCGCGCGCATGTACGACCACTTCGGCTTCGAGCTCTCCGCCGAGGCCGAGCGCCGCATGCGCGCGTGGCAGGCCGAGAACCCGCAGGGCAAGCACGGCGGGCACCACTACACGCTCGATGAGTTCGGGCTCCGCGAGGACCAGATCGCGGAGCGCTTCGCGGCCTACCGCTCGCGGTTCGAGGTGACGCGCGAATCGCCGGGGTGACGGGGTCCGTCCGCGCGGTGCCGCGTTTCGTCGCCTCCCGGCGGCGCCAACGCACCGACGGGCTGGCGCAGGCGATCGGCAGTCGCGGCGGGAAGCGCGCGGATCGCTTCGCCTCGCCGGGATCTGCGGCGGCGCGGTCGCTGCGTCGGCGTGATCCTTGCTCCGCTCCGGGGCATGGACCGCATCCTCCGCTGTCTCGCGCTGCTCGCCGCGACGCTGCTCGTCCCGGCGTCGGCAGGCGCGCTCTCGATTACCGGCCTCACGGTCGCGACCGCCGCGGCGAACACCAAGAACGCGAGCCACACGACCGGCAACAACCAGTACCAGATCGCCAGCTCCGTGGCGCTGGTCGGATCGGCACCGGCTCCGGTTGCCGACACGGTGGGCGCGTCGCTCTCCTTCGCGACGCGCTACGCGGCGCTCGTCGCGGAGGACCGCGACGCGGCCAACGGCACCACCACGCGCAACGCGACCGAGGCCTACACGATCACCTTTACCGTCAACAACCCACTCGGCGGCACCTATCGGCTCGACATCGACACGAGCCGCCTCGGCGCGCTGACCTTCGTCAACGACAGCGGCGGCGGCGCCACCGCGAGCCTCGGCGCCGTCACCGGTACGCTCAATGGCGTCGCCAATCCGGCGCTCGCG
>DATJPY010000038.1:0-31163 GCA_035506135.1 Myxococcota bacterium
TCATCGAGACCTCGTGGTGGACGGAGGAGTGGTCGCGCGGCTGCTCGATGGCGCACTTCACGCTGGGGACGCTCACGCGCCACGGGCGGCTCTTGCGGGAGCCCTTCGGGCGCGTGCACTGGGCCGGCACCGAGACGGCCACGGTCTCGCACGGCGCGATCGACGGTGCGGTCCGGTCCGGCGAGCGCGTCGCCGCGGAGATCCTCGAGCGCGTCGGCGAGCAGCGGCGATGAGCGTGCGCATCGTCCGCCTCGGCACGCCGCGAATTCGCGGCGAAAGCCTGCGCATCGGGACCGTCCGGCATCCGCCCCGCGGCGTGCCGAAGAGCCAACACGCCGCGCAGGACTGGTACGACGTGTGGCTCCCCGAGCTCGCGCCGAGCGCGGCCACCGTGAAGCGCGCGCAGGCGGCCGAGACCGATCGCGACTGGGCCGCCTTCGCGAGGAGGTACCGCCGCGAGATGTCGGCCCCGGAGAAGTCTCGCCTCCTCGATCTCCTCGCCGCCCTGTCGCAGCGGTCCGACTTCTCGGTCGGCTGCTACTGTGCCGACGAGTCGCGCTGTCACCGTTCGGTGCTGCGGGCGCTGCTGCGGGAGCGGGGCGCCCGAATCGTCTGAGGAGGACGCCATGTGTCGCAACATCAAGACGCTCTTCAACTTCGAGCCTCCCGTCACCGACGAGGAGATCCGGGCGGCGTCGCTGCAGTTCGTGCGCAAGCTGAGCGGCTTCACCCGGCCGTCGAAGGCGAACGAACCCGCCTTCGAGCTCGCGGTCGATCGCACCGCCGAGGTGGCGCGCGTCCTCCTCGGATCGCTGGTGACCACCGCATCACCCCGCGATCGCGACGCGGAGGCCGCCAGGGCCCGGAAGCGGGCGGCGGTGCGGTTCGGCGTGCAGGCCGGTGCGATCGCCTGCCTCGCCGCGCTTCCCGTGCTCGCCGGCGCGCTTCCCGCGCTCGCGGACCCCGCGGCCGACGCGGCGGCCCACTCGAAGGCGTTCGAGAAGGCCGTGAACGCGCGCGACGCGAAGGCGATCCTCGCGCTCTACGCCGCCGACGCGTACGTGGTCTGGCCGGGCCAGGGCGACGAGGCCCACGGCAAGGCCGCGATCGAGAAGCTCGTCGCCGACTTCCTGAAGGGGCTCCCGGCGGACACAAAGCTGACGCTCGAGTCCCAGACGGCGCTGCCGCTGGGCGGCGGAGAGATCGCGACGGTGGGACACTGGCGCCAGACCTTCACGGACCCCGACGGCAAGAAGGGGAGCGTCGCGATCCGCACCACGGAGATCATCGAGAAGGTGAAGGGGAAGACGCTCTACGTCGTCGATCACGCGTCGATCGGCCTGGGGCCCGAGCCGCCCGCTGCGGCGCAGAAGCCGGCCCGCGGACAGGAGTGATACCTTCTCGCGACGCAGAGTCGGGAGGTCCACCCTTGACCGATCCCGTGGAAGCGCTGGTGCTCGATCTCCTCGAGTGGATCGGTCCGCACCCGAGGACGTACGCCGAGGTGATCGACGCGTGGCGCACCTCGTGCCCTCGCCTTCCCGTCTGGGAGGATGCGCAGGACCGCGGCCTGGTCGAGCAGCGGCATCGGCCCGGCGGGGCGACACTCGTCTGCGTGACGCCGCTCGGGCGGGAGCTCCTCGGGAAGCATCGCCCGAGCCGATTGCAACCG
This sequence comes from Myxococcota bacterium, assembly GCA_035506135.1. Taxonomy (GTDB): domain Bacteria; phylum Myxococcota_A; class UBA9160; order UBA9160; family PR03; genus DATJPY01. The sequence continues at coordinate 1,673 of DATJPY010000038.1, forward strand.
GCGGCCGAGCGCGCATGAGCGAGGGTGACCGCGGAGCGCGGGCACCTGCTCGGCGACGTCCCCGGCCTCTTCCTGGTGGCGGGCGCGCTCGCGGCGCTGACGCCCCGCGCGGCGAAGGGACCTGCGAGGAATCCCCGGCGTCGGGCGCGGGCGGCTTCTCGCTGCGCCCGATCGGCTTCGTCCGCTCGCCCGTGACCGAGCCGGTCGACGACGGCTGGGGCGCGGTCGAGTCGAAGATCGCACTCGAGCCCGAGTACAGGGCAGGCCTGCGCGGTCTCGGCGAGTTCTCGCACGTGGTCGTGGTCGCGCTGCTGCACGGAGCGCGCTTCGATCCCGCCCGCCATCTCGTCCGCCGCCCGCGCGGCCTCGCCGAGATGCCGGAGCTCGGCATCTTCGCGCAGCGCGCCAAGGACCGCCCCAACCCGCTCGGCATCACGGTGGTCCCGCTGCTTGCGGTCGAGCCCGACGGCATCTCGGTGCGCGGCCTCGACGCGATCGACGGGACGCCGGTCCTCGATCTCAAGCCCTACTTCCCGGAGTTCGACTCCGCGCGCGACGCCGTCGTCCCCGGCTGGGTGGAGCGGCTCATGCGCGGCTACTTCTGAGGCTTCCTGCGTCGACGCTGATCCGGGTCAGCGCCGCGGCTCCATCAGCTCCAGCCGGTTGCCGAACGGGTCGTAGACGTAGATGCGGTCGTAGCCCTCGAGGGGCTCGTCGTCGACGAGCCGATAGCCGCCCGCGCGCAGGCGCTCGACCAGCGTCGGAAGGTCCTCGACGAGCAGCGCCGGGTGGGCCTTGCGCGCGGGGCGGAACTCGGGGTCGACGCCGAGGTGGATCTTCACGGTGTCGCTCTCGAACCAGCATCCGCCGCGCGCCGCCAGGTGCGGCGGCTTCGGCTTCTCGGGGAGCCCGAGCGCCTCCGCGTAGAACGCGCGCGCGCGCGCCTCCTCGCCGGCCGGCATCGCGAGCTGCACGTGATCGAGGCTGCGCAGTCGCATCGGAGCTCCCGGAGCGCTCTTCCACGGATAGCACGCGCGGGCCCGGGAAGGGCTCAGCCGCGCGCGATCTCGATCGCGACGAAGGCGACGATCGCCGCAAGGCACAGCAGGTGGTCGCGGCAGATCGACCGCGCGAGCGCGCTCTGGGTCTCGGGAGGATCGCGGCGCGCGCCGAGGCGCACGGCGTTCGGGAAGACGCGGCGCGCCGCGAGGACCAGCGGCGCCGCGAGGAGGAGCAGCGAGGTGACTCGCAGTGCAAACGGGCCCGCGCCGTGGAAGAGCTGGATGAAGGTCGCGAAGGCCGCAGCGCCCATCACGAGGCCCACGAGCCGTCCCATCGGATCGGCCTCGGTGGTGACGCGGCGGTAGTAGGCGGCGATCGAGGACAGCACCGGCTCGGGCAGCGCGGGGGCATCCCGGTGGGGCCGCACCTGTACGTCGAACATCAGGTCCATCCAGAGGACCGCGAGCAGGAAGCCGCCGCAGGAGGTGATGAACGCCGTCACGCCAACCTTTCTGGGCGCCGCTAGCGCTTCGCCACCAGCTCGAAGGTGGGGTAGTCCCGTGCGAGCGGGACGAAGGCGTCGCGCGGCGAGCCGGCCGGCACCGGGAAGAAGCGCTGGACCGAGCGCTTGAACGCGTCGAGGTAGGCCTTCAGCACCTCGGGCTTCTCGTCGTCGCCGAGCTCGCGCAGCGCGAGCTCCTCGCTGCGCGACCCCTTCCGCAGCGTCACCTGACCGCTCGACCGGGCGTTGCGCACCCACTGCGTCTCGCCGCGCGGAGCCACCAGGTAGCGCCGCGGCCCCAGTCGGACGACATCGACCGGTGTCGAGTACAGGCGGCCGCTCTTCCGGCCGCGCACCTCGAGCACGAAGTTGTGCGCGAAGCCGATGCCGGCGCCGACCAAGGCGCCGTAGACGCGGCTGAACCATCGGTCCAGCGCGGCGGGGCGATCGAAGCGGCGGGTCTCGTCGGCCATCGGTCCACCTCGGGGCGTGCGCTCGAAGCCCTCTGTCGCTCGCGCGAGTCCGCCGGCGACCGGCTGCGTCCCCGGGGAGCGGCAGATGACGCGCAGCCGGCTCCCCGGTCGCCCCGGCTGCGTCCCCGGGCTGCATCGCTCCGGCCGCGCGGTTATCCTGCGGCGCCATGATGAAGGCCCGGCGGCTCCCCCGCCACGCGCTGCTCGCCATACTCCTCCTGGTCGCCACGCTCCCGCTCGCCTCGACGCGCGCAGCGGAGGTTCACAGCGGTCCGCTCCCCGGCGCCCCGCAGGGGGAACACCTCACCTGCGACGAGCTGCCCCGTCTCATGGGAACGTTCCTGCAGAACCACGTGCACTACCGCGCGCTCACCCTCGAGCTGAAGGAGCGGGTTGCGGACTCGCACGTGCGCGCGCTCGACCCGTCGCGCTCGCTGCTGCTCGAGTCCGACGCGCAGCAGCTCCGCGAGGCGACCGGCGGCGTCTTCGCCGCGCTCTCGCGGCAGGACTGCACACTGCTCGACTCGATGCACCAGATGACGATCCGGAAGTACCGCGAGCTCGAGGCCTTCGTGCGGGACTACGTGTCGCGCAAGGACTACCAGATCGACCGCTCGGCCACGCTGGTGCTCGATCCCGACAAGCGCGGGTTCCCGAAGACCGCCGCCGAGCGCGACGACCTGAACCGCAAGATGGTCCACTTCCAGATGTCGAACTACGTGGCGGGCGGCATGCCGCTGGCCGAGGCCAAGCAGAAGCTGATCCACCGCTACGAGCTCGCGACCCGCCGCGCCGAGGAGATGAAGCCCGAGGACATCTACGGCCGCTTCCTCGAGGCCTTCGCGTCGTCGCTCGACCCGCACTCCTCCTACCTGAGCCAGGACAGCCTCGAGGACTTCAAGATCCACATGGGGCTCTCGCTCGAGGGCATCGGGGCGGTGCTCTCCTCGCGCGACGGCTACACGGTGGTCGAGGAGGTGGTCCCGGGCGGAGCGGCGGAGCTGTCCGGCCTGCTCAAGCCCAAGGACAAGATCATCGCCGTCGGCCAGGACAGCGGCGAGATGGTCGACGTGATCGACATGGACCTGCGCGACGTGGTGCACATGATCCGCGGCAAGAAGGGCTCGGCGGTTCGCCTCACCGTGCTGCGCCAGGGCGCCAACACCGAGCGCGTGTCGATGCGGCTGATGCGCGACAAGATCAACCTGGAGGAGCAGGCCGCGAAGCTGCGCTTCGTCCAGGTCGAGGCCGGCGGCAAGAGCTACAAGCTCGCGGTGCTCGACCTGCCGTCGTTCTACGGCGACAAGGATCCCGGAACCCGCCAGGCGACCGACGACGTGGCGCGCCTGCTGGCGCAGGTGAAGGCCGAGAAGCCCGACGGCATGCTGCTCGACCTCTCGCGCAACGGCGGCGGGCTGCTCGAGTACGCGGTGCGCATCAGCGGCTACTTCCTGACCAAGGGCGGCGTCGTCGCGGTCGGCGACTCCGACGAGCACAGCCAGGTGCTCGACGACCCCGACGACAGCATCCAGTTCTCGGGGCCGCTCGTCATCCTGACCTCTCGGGTCACGGCGTCGGCGGCGGAGATCCTGGCGGGCGCGATGAAGGACTACCACCGCGCCCTGATCGTCGGCGACGAGCACACCTTCGGGAAGGGCAGCGTGCAGACGGTTGCGCCGCTGCCGCCCGGCCTCGGCGCGCTCAAGCTCACCACGGCGCTCTTCTTCCGACCCGGCGGCGAGTCGACCCAGCAGGTCGGCGTGGCCTCCGACATCGTCCTGCCCTCGCTGACCGACATCGACGACCTCGGCGAGAAGGCACAGCCCTACTCGCTCCCTGCCCAGTCGATCCACTCCTTCCTCGACGCGAAGGCGAAGCAGCGCGGCTTCGAGCCGGTGCAGGCCGACACCGTAACGCTCCTGGCGCAGCGCTCGAAGGAGCGCGTGGCGAGCGACCAGAAGTTCGCCGAGGTCGAGAAGGAGCTCGCGACGCAGCGCGAGAACGAGGGCGTGGTGAAGGTCGCCGACCTGCTCGACAAGAAGCCGGACGCGGCGACCGCGGCCGACGCCGGCGCGGCCGCAGGGGTCGGCACCGACGCTCCGACGCCGGCGGGCTCGCTGCCGGGCGGGCTGGGCGGCCCCAAGGAGCCCGACTCGCCGCAGCTCACGGAGGCCCTGCACATCCTCGCCGACTACGTCGCGGCGAGCCGCCACGTGGCGCTGAATCCGTAGGTCAGGGCTTCACGCGAGCTAGACGAGCGTTGGTGTAGGTCGGGTCGTCGGTCACGTCGGTCCACGACTCGACCCAGCGCGGCCGGTGCGCCTCCATGAAGCGCGCCCGCGCCGCCGCGTCGCGCAGGTCCGGGCCCTCGCCCGGCCGGAGCTCGAGCTCGACCAGCACGATCTCGACCGGCCACTCGAGGCGATCGACCTCGAGCCGGCCCTCCACCGAGCGCCGCTTCTCGACGCGCGGAAGCGGGAGCCGCAGCAGGGCGTCCGCGAGCGGGCCGGGGATGCGCCGCTCCCACTCGTAGCGCCCGTCGCCGCGCGGGAGCTTCAGCGTGAGGCGCGCGCCGCTCCCCTCCTTGCGGCGGACCCGCAGCGTGACCCGCCCGCGGAGCACGTAGGCCTGCTCGATGCGCGCGCCTCCGGGCGGCGGTCGCCCTGCGGTCACACGGAAGCGGATCTCTCTCTCGATCATCCGTCGACTTCGCTCGCTGCGGTCGTCGGTCCAGACGATCGCCTTCGCGGCGCTTGAGGCACCTTGCCGCTAAGCTCGCCCGATGCGGCGCATCTGCTTCTTCCACGCGGGCTGTCCCGACGGCTTCGGCGCCGCCTGGGCGATCTGGAAGGCCTGGGGACCGACGGGAGAGTACCGCCCGCGCGGTCACGACGACCCGGTGCGGGCGTCCGACTTCGCGGGCGATCAGGTCGTGTTCGCCGACATCGCGCCGCCCAACGGCCCGCTTCGCCAGCTCGGCGAGAAGGCGGCTCAGGTGGTCGTGCTCGACCATCACGTCTCGGCGTTCGAGCGCTTTCGCGCCGAGCGGGGCCTGGCCGAGGAGCTGGAGGCGCAGGGCCACGTCGTGCGCTTCGACCTCGGCCACTCGGGCGCCATGCTGGCCTGGGAGCACTTCCACCCCGGCGAGCCGCCGCCGCCGCTCCTGGCCTACGTCGAGGACCAGGACCTGTGGCGCTGGCAGCTTCCGGACTCGGAGGCGGTGAGCGCGGCGCTCGGCTCCTACCCGCGCCGCCTCGACGTCTGGGATCGCCTGGCGTCGGAGCCGATCGAGCGGCTCGCGGCCGAGGGGCAGCCGATCGTGCGCGCCCAGCGCATCGAAGTCGAGCGCGCGCTGCAGAACGCCCATCCGATCGCGCTCGGCACGCTGCGCCTCGAGGCGGTCAACGCGCTCTTCCTGCGCAGCACGATCGGCCACGAGCTCGCGAAGCGGCACGCCTACGGGACGCCGTGCGGGCTGGTCTACCGCATCACGGCGCGGCGGGTCGACTGCTCGCTCTACTCGCTCGGCGACTTCGACGTCGCGGCGCTCGCCGCGCGCTACGGCGGCGGCGGACACCGCAACGCGGCCGGCTTCCACCTCGCGCTCTCGGAGTGGCTCGCGAGCTTCGTCTAGGGCGTCTCGGTGCGGAGCGAGAGCGCGTGGATCTCGCTCCCCATCATGTCGTCGAGCGCCTGGTAGACGAGCCGCTGCGCCTCGACGCGGCCCAGGCCAGCGAAGCGCGGCGACACGACCGTCGCGCGGAAGTGGCCGCCGCCGGAGCGAGCCCCGGCGTGGCCGGCGTGCAGGTGGCTCTCGTCGACCACTTCGACCCGCACCGCGGCGAGCCGCTCGCGCAGGCGTGCCTCGATGCGCCGCACGCGGTCGGGCTCCATCAGTCCTTCGGGAGGCCGAGCACGCGTTCGGCGACGATGTTCTTCTGGATGTTCGGCGTGCCGCCGCCGATCACCACCTCGGGCCACGACAGCGCGAAGCGCTGCCAGCGCCCGCCGTCCACCTCGCTCTCGAGGGGACCGGCCCAGCCCTCGATCTCGAGCGCCAGGTCGCCGAGCTCGATCTCGAGCTCCGCGCGGTGGAGCTTGTTGATCGAGGTCTCGGCGCCGAGCGGCTCGCCCTTGAGCTGCTTGGTGAGGAAGCGCATGCCGTTCATGCGCATCGCCTCGATGCGCGCCTCGAAGCGCGCGATGCGCCGGCGGATCGCGTCGTCGTCGAGCGCGGGCCGGCCGTTCCGGACGGAGCGCTGCGCCAGATCCACCAGCTCGTCGAGCTTGCGGCGCAGGCTCTCGACCTCGGCGATCGAGGAGCGCTCGAAGGCGAGCGCCGACACCGTCACCTGCCAGCCCTGCCCCTCCTCGCCGAGGCGGTTCTCGACCGGCACGCGCACGTTGTCGAAGAAGACCTCCGCAAACATCGCGCCGCCCGACATGTTGCGGATCGGGCGCACCGTGATCCCCGGCGTTTCCATCTCGACCAGCAGGCAGGTGATGCCCTCGTGCTTCTCCGAGCCGGGCGTCGTGCGCACCAGCAGGATCATCCACTTCGACCACATCGCGATCGAGGTCCAGATCTTCTGGCCGTTCACGACGTAGTGATCCCCGTCGCGCGCGCAGCGGCACTGCAGCGAGGCGAGATCGCTGCCCGAGCCGGGCTCCGAGTAGCCGGTGCACCACTGGTACTTGCCGTCGAGGATGTCGGGGATGAAGCGCTGCTTCTGCGCCTCGCTGCCATACTGGATGATGGCGGGACCCACCCACGCGAGCCCCATGAAACAGCTCCCGAGCGGCGGCGCCTTGCGCTTCGCCATCTCCTCCTTGAGGATCACCTGCTCCATCAGCGAGCCGCCGCCGCCGCCGACCTCCTTCGGCCAGGAGAAGCCGACCCAGCGCTTCTCGCGCACGCGGCGCAGCCACTCCCCGATCCAGCGCGGGTCCGACTGGTTGGTGCCGGGCGGCAGCGTCTCGTCCAGGAAGGCGCGCACCTCGGCGCGGAAGGCCTCCTCGGCGGAGGTCAGGTTGAAGTCCACGAGGCGCCTCCTTCGCGCCAGCCGGCGGCGATCCGGTCGTAGTGGAAGTCGGCGTCGCCGAAGAGCGGCCGCGCCCACTTCGAGCGCTTGAGATAGAGCTGCGCGTCGTACTCCCAGGTGTAGCCGATGCCGCCGTGGAGGCCGACCGCGTCGATGCCGATGCGGGCGAACGCCTCGCTCGCGTAGGCCTTGGCGAGCGAGACGAAGCGCGGCGCCTCTGCGCTCCCGGTGTCGAGACACCATGCGGCGTAATAGAGCAGGGACTTGAACGACTCGATGTCGACGTACATCTCGGCGAGCGGATGCTTGACGCCCTGGAAGCGGCCGATCGGCGAGCCGAACTGCTCGCGCTGCCGGGCATAGCCGACGGTCAGGCGGAGCGCGCCCTCGGCGGCGCCGATCATCTCGGCGGTCACGGCGGCGGCCGCGCGATCGAGCGTGCGCGCCAGCGCCGGCCAGGCGGGTGCGCCGGAAAGCACATCGGCCGCGGCGACGCGGGCGCCGTCGAGGTGGACGCGGGCGATGCGCTGGGTCGCGTCGATCGAGGGGATGCGCTCGACCGAGACGCCGGGGGCCGTGCGCTCGAGCACCGCGAGCGCGACGTCCTCGGGCGCGCGCCCGGAGCGGAAGGCGACGACCAGCAGATCGGCGGCGGCGCCGTCGAGCACCTGGATCTTCTCGCCGCGCAGGGCGAAGCCGTCGGCCGCGCGCTCCGCGCCGAGCGCGATTCCGTCCGGGGCGGCGCGCTCGCCCGGCTCGACCACGGCGAGCGTCGCGATCTTCGAGCCGTCGGCGATCGCGGGGAGCCAGCGCCGGCGCTGCGCCTCGCTCCCCGCCTCGGCGATCGCGGCGGCGGCGATCGTGGTGGCGAGGTAGGGCGACGGGAAGAGCGTGCGTCCGATCTCCTCGAGCACCACCGTGAGGTCGACCCAGCCAAGGCCGGCGCCGCCGCAGCTCTCGGGAATCGTGAGGCCGAGCCAGCCGAGCTCGCCGATCTGACGCCAGAGGTCGCGCGAGAAACCCTCCGGTGTCTCGACCACCTTGCGCACGCTCTCGAGCGGGGCGTGCGCGTCGAGGAACTTCCGCACCTCCTGGCGCAGCAGCTCCTGCTCTTCCGTGAAGCCGAAATTCATCGGGAGGTCTCCGCGGTCGGGAGGGCAGCCATGGGGGGGCGAAGCTAGCCTATGTTCCCGCGCCGTCGACTCGAGAGTCGACGCCGCCAGGAGACGCGATGAGCCCGGACGAGGAGACCGAGTCGAGGGAGAGCGCGGAGCTCCGCCGCGAGGTCCGCGCATGGATCGCCGCGCACAAGCCGGCCGATCCCGGCTTCAAGCTTCCGCAGAGCTTCCTCGAGGTGGAGTCGGAGCGGCAGTTCGAGTTCCTGCGCGGGTGGCAGCGCAAGCTCTACGACGCCGGCTGGCTCGGCCTCGACTGGCCCGCCGAGTACGGCGGCAAGGGCGATCCACACAAGCGCCAGCGCATCGTGTCGCAGGAGATCGGCCGCGCCGGCGCGCCCTTCCTGGTAAACGTGATCGGGCTCCAGTGGGCGGGTCCCACGATCCTGGCCCACGGCACCGAGGAGCAGAAGCGGCGCTACCTCGGCCCGATCCTCTCGGCGGAGGAGATCTGGTGCCAGGGCTTCAGCGAGCCGGGCGCGGGCTCGGACCTCGCCTCGGCGCAGACCTTCGCCGAGCCGACCGACGACGGCTGGCTCGTCAGCGGCCACAAGGTCTGGACCACGCTCGCGCACGTCGCGAAGTGGATGATCCTGCTGGCCCGAACGGACGCATCCGCTCACAAGTACGCGGGGCTCTCGTACTTCCTGTTTCCGATGGACGCGGAGCGCGTCACGGTGTCGCCGCTGGTCAAGATGACCGGCGAGGGCGGCTTCAACCAGGTCGTCTTCGACCGCTCGCCGATGCCTCGCTCCGCGCTGCTCGGCAAGCTCGGGCAGGGCTGGCAGATCGCGATGACGACGCTCACGTTCGAGCGCGGCGCGGCCGAGGGCACGGGCGGCGGCCAGGCGACCGCGACCTCGGAGTCGATCCGCGCCGTCGCGTCGCTCGCGCGCCGGGCGCGGCGGGACGGACACCCCGCCGCGGACGATCCGCTGATCCGCGATCGCGCGGTCCAGCTGTGGATCGAGGAGGAGGCGCTCCGGCTGACCGGCCAGCGCGCGCGCATCCCCGGCCTCAACATGGACGACCGGCCGCTCGCGACACGGCTCATGAACAAGCTGGTCTACTCCGAGCTGGCGCAGCGCACGGCGGACTTCGCCTGCGAGGTGCTCGGTCCCGACGCGACGCTCTGGCTCGGAGATCCCGCCGCGCCGGACAAGGCCGAGTGGCCGCGCGCCTTCATGAACTCCTTCGGTGTCACGATCGGCGGCGGCACCAGCGAGATCCAGCGCAACATCCTGGGCGAGCGCGTGCTCGGGCTCCCGAAGACGAAGTGAGGATCTGATGCGCATCGAGGTGCCGAGCGACTTCGGCTTCGGCGAGGAGCACGCGCTCCTGCGCGACCAGGCGCGCCGTTTCCTGGCCGAGCGCTGGCCGATCGCGGAGCTGCGCCGGCTCGCCGACGCAGGCGGACGCCTGGACCGCGGCCTGTGGAAGGAGATGGCCGAGCTCGGCTGGCTCGGACTCGCGCTGCCCGAGCGCTTTGGCGGCGCGGGGCTCGGCTGGCTCCACCTCGAGATCCTGCTCGAGGAGATGGGCCGCCGCCTCGTGCCCGGGCCGTTCGTCGGATCGCTCCTCGCGGGCGTCGCGCTCGCGCAGGCGGGGAGCGACGCCCAGCACCAGCGCTGGCTCCCCGCGGTCGCGTCGGGCCAGGCGATCGCGACGCTCGCCGCGATCGAGCCGGGAGGAGGCTTCGAGCCGGACACGGTGACCGCGACGGCCGACCCGAGCGAGGGCGGCTTCGTGCTGCGGGGGCGCAAGGTGCACGTGGTCGGAGGCGCCGACGCGGCGCTCGTGATCGCGCCCTTCCGGGAGCCGTCGGGGCGGGTCGCGCTCTACGCCGTCGAGCTGCCCTCGACGGCCGTCGCCGTCGAGGACGAGGTCTGCGTCGATCCGATGCGGGCGACGGCGCGGGTGGCCTTCGACGGCGTGCGCGTGGCGCGCGAGGCGCGGCTCGAGGGCGACGGCGGTGCCGCGCTCGGCGCCGCGCTGGTGCGCGGATTCGCGGCGCTCGCCGCCGAGGCGGTGGGCGGCGCGGAGTCGGTGCTGCTCGCGACCCGCGACTACGCGATCGCGCGCAAGCAGTTCGACCGCCAGATCGGCTTCTTCCAGGCGGTGAAGCATCCGATCGTCGACCTGATGGTGCAGATCGAGCTGGCGCGGAGCCTCGCCGTCGGCGCGGCCGCCGCGCTCGACCACACGCCCTCGTGTGCCGAGGCGCTGGCGCGCATGGCCAAGGCACAGGCCGGCGACGCCTTCTCGGCCGCCGTGCGCAAGGGCGTCCAGCTACACGGCGGCTACGGCTTCACCTGGGACTGCGACGTCCACTTCTACTTCCGCCGCGCGCTCTGGAATCGCTCGATGCTCGGCGACGCGCTGCACCATCGCCGTCGCCTCGCGGCGCTGCTCTTCGAGTCGACGTGAGAGGGGCGGCGGGGCCGGCTACGCCGGCCCCGCCCCGAATCGACCCCGGACGCTGCGTCAGGCGGCGTGGACGGGGATGTTGCGGACCTTCGCCGACTCGGCCTTCGGCAGCGTGATGGTGAGGACGCCCGCCTTGAACGCGGCCGACGCCTTGTCCGCCTCGACCTCGACGGGGAGCTCGACCACGCGGCGGAAGCGGCCGTAGCTGCGCTCGGACCAGTGCCAGCCGCCCTTGCGATCCTCGTTTTCCGTCCTCTTCTCGCCCGTGAGGCTGAGCACGTTGCCGTGGACCTCGACGGAGAGATCCTTCTCCTCGAGGCCCGGGAGCTCCGCGCTCACGAGGATCTCGCCCTCGCGCTCGACCACGTCGAGCCTCGGGGTGAAGCCGGCTGCCGGCGCCGACGCGGCGCCGCGCCACATGTCGTCGAAGAGCCTCTCGATGGAGCGGTTCAGGGCTCCGACCGGATCCGCCGTCCCGTAGTCCCGAGCCGCGCCAGCCGGGTGCACGCGAAAGATGCTGGGAAGTGCCATTTCTCTGTTGCTCCTTGCTTGTGTCCGTGCGGCGAGTGCCTCGAGCCGCCCGGGGGATGGCGAGTAGGTAAGCACGTCGCATAGCGCGTCAAGCGGCGCGGCGAGCGCTCCGGAGGCTGCCCGCCGGGGAAGTCATCCAATCGACAGGACGGCGAGGATCCCGGCGATGCTTCCCGCGAGCGCGACGGCGTAGAGCAGCGAGCCGATCAGGGCGTCGCTCCGGTGGCCGAGCAGGTCGACGCAGAGCGCGCGCGTGTGGTGCGCGCCCTTCCAGAGGGGCAGCGCGATGATGCCGAGCAGCACGAGCCGCCCGAGCGGATTCGAGAAGATCTCGTGCGCGCGCTCGAACGAGAGAGCGCGCGCCGGGAGCAGGCCGAGCGGTGCGCCGAGGGCGACCGTGAGCAGGTAGCCCGGCAGCAGCAGCGTCCCCACCATGATCCCGGCGCCGAAGAGCAGCCAGATCACCGGCTCGAGGCGGAGCAGCAGCGCCTTCACGGCCAGAGCCCTCCGAGCACGACGAGCAGCGCCAGCGTCACCCCACACCAGGCCGCGTAGAGCATCGCGTGGAGCACGGGTCGCGGCGGCGGCTTGGCCGGTCCGATGTGCGCGGGCTGCGCCTTCGGGAACAGCCGGAAGAAGCGCACGCCGACGAAGATCGACCCGACCAGCGCGAGCAGATGGAACGCCACGTAGAGCGGGTTGGCGAAGCTCTGCATGAGCCGCTGCCACGCCTCCGGCCCCGCGGCCAGCGCCCAGGCGACGCGCAGCGCCACCAGCCCGACCAGCAGGTAGACGATCCCGGTGGCGTCGAAGAGCAGGTAGGTGCGCATGCGCGGCCGGGTCCAGAAGCGATCGGGCAGCTCCGGCGGCGCGGTGCGCGTCGATCCGGGTCGCGAGGGCGCCATGGCGTCGGGGCTCGCGGCGCGCATGCGCTAGCCCTCCCGCCGCACGACGAACGAGGTCGCCCAGTCGATCACCGCGTTGAGCTTGGCCTGGTTCACCGCGGCCGCGGGGTCGACGTGCTTCGGACACACCTCGCTGCACTCGTTGGCGTAGGAGCAGGCGAACACGTTGCCCTCGCCGCGGAAGACGCGGTTGCGCTGGGCCGCTCCTTCGTCCCTCGAGTCCATGTTGTAGCGGTGTCCGAGCGCGATGGCGGCCGGTCCGAGGAAGTGCGGCTCCTGCGACACCACTGGACAGGCCGCGTAGCAGAGCATGCAGTTGATGCACATGCTGAACTGCTTGAAGGCCGCGAGCTGCTCCGGGCTCTGCCGGTTCGTGCCCTCCTCGGCGGCCTTCTGCTTGGCCACGAGGATCCAGGGCTTCACGGACTCGAGCTTCTCCATGAAGCCGTCCATGTCGATCACCAGGTCGCGGATGATCGGGAAGTTCGCGAGCGGCGCGATCTCGACCCGGTCGCCGTAGTCCGCGAGCGAGGTCTTGCAGGTGAGCTTGGGCTCGCCGTCGACGTTCATCCCGCAGCTCCCGCAGACGGCCATGCGGCACGACCAGCGGTGGGAGAGCGTCCCGTCGATCTCGTCCTTGATGAAGTTGAGCGCGTCGAGGACCTTCCAGTCCGGCCGGCAGGCCACCTCGTAGCTCTGCGTCTTGGGCGCGTGATCGACGTCGGGATCGAAGCGCGTCACGACGAAGGTGCGCTTCCTGAGCTCGCTCATCAGTACTTCCGCTCCTCGGGCTGGAACCGCGTGATCGTGACGCCCTTCCGGTCGAGCCGGGGCCCGGCCGGCGTGAAGAACACCATCGAGTGGTGCAGGAACTCCTGGTCGTTGCGCTTCGGGTAGTCGCGGCACGCGTGCGCACCGCGCGACTCGCGGCGCGCGGCCGCGGCGACCGCCACCGCCTCGGCCACGTCGAGGAGGTTCCCGAGCTCGAGGGCCTGCAGGATCTCGGTGTTGAACACCTTGCTCGAATCCTCCAGGACGAGGTCGGCGTAGCGGCCCTTGAGCTGCGCCAGCTCGGCCACCGTCTGCTGCATCGCGGCCTGGTTCCGGTAGACGCCGCAGCCGCGCTCCATCGAGAGCTGCATCTCGTGGCGGATCTGCGCGATCTTCTCGCCGCCCTTCTTGCGCCCGCGCAGTGCGTCGATGCGCGCAGCCTCCGCCTCGGTCTGGCTGCGCAGCGGCGCCTCGTCGCCGACGGAGGCCGCGCGGGCGTGGGCGACCGCCTCCACGCCGGCCCGTGCGCCGAACACCAGGCACTCGGTCAGCGAGTTCGAGCCGAGCCGATTGGCCCCGTTCATCGACACGCAGGCAGTCTCGCCGGCCGCGTAGAGGCCGGCAAGCGGCGTGGCCGCACGCAGATCGGTGTCGACGCCACCCATCATGTAGTGCACCACGGGCCGCACCGGGATCGGGGCGTGCACGGGATCCACGCCCACGTAGGTCGACGCGAGCTCGCGCACGAACGGCAGCTTGGCGGTGATCTTCGCCTCGCCGAGGTGCCGCAGGTCGAGGTTCATGTACTCGCCGTAGCTGCCCTTGATGCCGCGCCCCGCCTCGATCTCGAGGATCATCGCGCGCGAGATCATGTCGCGCGGCCCGAGCTCCGCCTTCTGGCCGACGCCGTAGTCGCGCGTCACCAGGAAGCGCTCGCCCTCGGAGTTGACCAGGTAGCCGCCCTCGCCGCGCGAGGCCTCGGTGATCAGGATTCCGGTGCCGGGCAGCCCCGTCGGGTGGTACTGCACGAACTCCATGTCCTTGAGACCCACGCCGGCACGGTACGCGAGCGCCATGCCGTCGCCCGTCTTGATCGTGCCGTTCGTCGTGAACGGGAAGCACTTGCCGGCGCCGCCCGTCGCCAGGATCACGGCGCGCCCGAGGAAGCAGCGCATCGCGCCGGAGCGGATGTCGATCGCCGCGACGCCGCGGCAAGCACCGCCGTCGACGAGGAGCCGCGTCGCGAAGTTCTCGTCGTAGCGCACGATGCGGTCGAAGCGCATCGAGTGCTGGAACAGCGTGTGCAGCATGTGGAAGCCGACCTTGTCGGTCGCGAACCAGGTGCGCGGCACCGTCATGCCGCCGAACGGGCGCGTGGCGACCGATCCGTCCGGGTTGCGGCTCCACGGGCAGCCCCAGTGCTCGAGTCGGGTGAGCTCGAGGGTCGCCTGCTCGACGAAGTAGTCGACGGAGTCCTGGTCGGCCAGGAAGTCGGAGCCCTTCACGGTGTCGTAGGCGTGCTTCTCGAGGCTGTCCTCCGAGCCCGGCACGTAGGCGGCCGCGCCGCCTTCCGCGGAGACCGTGTGGCTCCGCATCGGGTACACCTTCGAGACCATGGCGACCGAGATCCGGGGATCCGCCTCGACCGCCGCGATCGCGGCGCGCAGCCCCGCGGCGCCGCCCCCGACGACGACGATGTCGTGCCGATGGATCTCGACCACGGGTGCCCTCCCTGACCTGGATTCGCGTCTAGGGTCTAACGAGATTCGGGTTCGAAATCAACGCGGGCTCGAGCTCGATCGCGCTGCGGGCTGGACGCCGAGTCACGGAGCGGGCTCCGGCTGAGTCACTGAGCGGGCTCCTGCTGAGTCACTGAGCGGGCTCCTGCTGCGTGACACAGTGGATCGCCCCGAAGCCCGAGACGAGCTCCGCGCTCGGGATCCCGACGATCTCGCGACCGGAGAGCAGCTCGCGCAGGATGGCGAGCGCGCGCGCGTCCGTCGCTGCACCGAAGGTGGGCACGAGCGCGACGCCGTTGGCGAGATAGAAGTTCGCGTAGCTGGCCGGGCTGCGCTGCGTTCCGGAGCCGAGGCGCGGCGGCATGGGCAGCTCGACCACCGAGAGCGCGGCGCCGCGCGCATCGGTCATGGCGGCCAGGCGCCGGCGGTTCTCGGCGAGCGGTGCTCGGTTCGCGTCCGCCGCGTCGGAGCACACGGCCGCCGCGACGACCCCGGGCGCGACGAAGCGCGCCACGTCGTCGACGTGTCCGTCGGTGTCGTCGCCCTCGATGCCGCCCGCCAGCCAGAGCACGCGGGTGGCGCCGAGCGAGTCCGCGAGCACCTGCTCCATGCGCTCCCGCGTGCGACCCGCGCCGCGGTTCGGGTTCAGCAGACACGATTCTGTGGTGAGCACGGTGCCGAGGCCATCGCCGTCGATCGCGCCCCCCTCGAGCACCGTCTCGCAGGCGAAGCGCGGCAGCCCGAGGATGCGCGCGACGCGGCCCGGCACGGCGTCGTCCGCCTCCCAGCCGGGATACTTGCGACCCCAGTTGTCGAAGCGGAAATCGAGCACCGCGCGGCCCGGGGGATCGCGCCGCACGACGAAGATCGGTCCGTGGTCGCGCGCCCAGGCATCGTTGGTGGGGTAGTGGTGGAAGGTGACGCCCTCGGGATCCACCCGGGCGCGCGCGAGCGCCGCGCGCGCGCGCGACTCGAGCGCCTCGTCGGCGACGCCGATGCAGACCGCCTCGTGCGGAAGCAGCGCGCGAACGATCGCGGCGAAGCTCTCGACCACCGCCGGAAGGTCGTCGGGCCAGGTCTCCGGGTTGTGGGGCCAGGAGAGCCACGTCGCGCGGTGCCGCTCCCACTCGGCCGGCCAGCGGTACCCGAGGGCCGCGGGCGCCTTGGAGCCCGCGCGCGCATTGGCGTGGCGCTCGTTCAATCGCGGAAGCGCCTCAGCAGGTCGCCGTACGCATCGATGCGGCGGTCGCGCAGGAACGGCCAGCCGCGCCGCATCTCTTCGATCGCAGAGAGGTCGCAATCGACGACGAGCGTCTCCTCCTGGGTCGCCGAGGCGCGCGCCAGCACGCGGCCGAACGGATCGGCCACGAACGACTGCCCCCAGAAGGTGAGGCGCTCCTCGACGCCCACCCGGTTCACGACCGCGACGAAGACGCCGTTGGCGATGGCGTGGGCGCGCTGCGTGGTCTCCCAGGCGTCGTGCTCGGCCGCCTCCCACTCGGGCCGCACGCCGGTCTCCCAGCCGATCGCCGTCGGGTAGGCGAGGATCTGCGCCCCGGCCAGCGCGGTGAGGCGGGCGGCCTCCGGGAACCACTGGTCCCAGCAGACCAGCGTGCCGACGCGCGCGGCGCGCGTCTCGAAGGCGCGGAACCCGAGGTCGCCCGGCGTGAAGTAGAACTTCTCGTAGTAGAGCGGGTCGTCGGGGATGTGCATCTTGCGGTAGATGCCGGCGATCGCGCCGTCGGCATCGATCACGACCGCCGTGTTGTGGTAGAGCCCCTCGGCGCGCCGCTCGAAGACCGAGGTCACGACCGCCACGCCGCGCGCGGCAGCGACCTTGGCGACCGCCTCGACGCTCGGGCCCGGCACGGGCTCCGCCAGCGCGAAGCGCGCGGAGTCCTCGGCCTGGCAGAAGTAGCGGGTGCGGAAGAGCTCGGGCAGGCACACGAGCCGCGCGCCGCGGCCCGCGGCGTCCTCGATCCCGGCGAGGGCCCGCGCCAGGTTGTCGTCGGGGCGCTCCGAGCAGCGGAGCTGCACGAGGCCGATGCGCAGCCGCTCGGCGCGACCCCCGTGCGGCGTCACCCCCCCACCCGAAGACGCGGACGACATGGGCGCTGAGCTTGGGGGACGGGGAGTCCGCCTGCAACCGCCCGGGCCGTGACCGTCCCCGTCACGGCGCCCGTCCATGGTCGGTCCGGGAGGAGCGGCCATGGCGGATGGGCCGGAGATCGGAGGGCTGGAGATCGGAAGGACGGGGACGACTGGGGACTTCGGCGAGTGCGAGCGGCCGCTCGCGTGCTTCCTGCGCGAGGTCGCGGGCGCGCTCGCAGTGATGGGCGCCTTCGTGGCGCTCTCGCTCGGCGCCGCCGCCCTCGAAGCGACCCGCGCGCCCGAGTACCCTCCGGCGGCGGTGGCGGAGGCGCAGGCGGACGACGGCGCGGCCCCGACGACGTGGCTGGTCGACGGGTTCAACCTGCTCCACGTCGCCGTCCTCCGCGGCGGGCCGCGCCGCGAGTGGTGGCGCGAGCAGAACCGCGCCGAGGTCGTCGCCCTCGCGCGCGGCTTCGACGATCCGCGCGCCGAGGTGGTGGTGGTCTTCGACGGGGCGCGCGGCGCCGAGGACGCGGAGACCCGGGGAGGACCCCGCGTGGTGTTCGCCGCCTCGGCCGACGAGTGGATGCTCGCGGCCCTCCGCGCGGCCTCGGATCCGTCGCGCATCGCGGTCGTCACGGCCGACCGGCGGCTCGCCGACCGCGCGCGGCACCGCGGCGCGCGCGTGGTGCGACCCACCGAGTTCGCAGCCCGCTGCCGGAGCTGAGCCCGTCGGGGAGCGGGGTCCATAGACCTCGGGGCGGAGCCGGCCGGGCTCCCAGACCGGCTCGGGGCGCCACCCGCTCCCGTTCTCGGCCCCGGAGTGCTTGACCCGGGGGAGCCATCGGTCATAACGTTCGCCCCGGGTGTGCCGACCTCCCCCCGGTGGCGGTCTCCTCCCGGGCGCCGAGAGCGACTGGGAAACGCTTTCGTTGGTCCGGGCGTCAACCCCCTAGTGCGGGATCCACCCGCGAGAGGCCTTCATGTCGGAAACCCCGCCCGTCTCCCACGCGCGACCCACGCGGACGCTCGCGTTCGCGCGACAGGTCGTGCGCCACCGCTTCCCGATCGCCATCGGCCTGGTCCTCGTCACGCTGTTCTTCCTCTACCCGATCGTGAACGCGGTGCTCGCGGGGCTCGGCCACAAGCTCCCCGGTCCGGTGGTGCGCGTCGACACCTCGGCGCGTGCGCAGTACCCGGATCATCCCTTCATCCACGCGCAGGACAAGTTCGGCAAGAAGTTCGGCACCTCGTCGCTGGTCGCGATCGGCGTCGTCGTGAAGGACGGCAACATCTTCACGCCCGAGACGCTCCAGAAGCTCGCGAAGATCACCAAGGCCGTCGACGGCGTCGGCTTCGACAGCCAGAACGACAAGCGCGAGGAGCTGCGTGCCAAGCTCGAGGCCCAGGGCCTGACGGGCGAGAAGCTGATCAAGGAGCTCGACCGCAACTACCCGCCCTATCCGGTGAACCACGACCAGGTCCGCTCGCTCGCGCACCCGAGCACCCGCGCCGTTCAGATCGAGCCCGACGGCTCGATCACCTCCGACGTTCTGATGAAGAAGGTGCCCGAGACCCAGGAGGAGGCGGACAAGCTGCGCGAGGTCGTGCTGCAGAATCCGCCCTTCATCTACGGCCGCCTGGTCTCGTGGGACGAGAAGGGCGCTCTGGTGACCGCCGGCTTCGTGACCGACCGCCTCTCCGGCGCCGAGGTCTACCGCGCCGTCTTCAATCACATCGAGAAGATCAAGGAGGACTTCGAGGACCCGGCCTGCCACGCCGCCGACGAGGCGAACTGGATCACCCGGTTCGGCCGCACGCTGGCGCGCCCCTTCGTCAGCATGTCGACCACCCACTCGATCCCGGAAGGCTGCAACTTCCAGATCTACATCTCCGGCGAGCCGGTGCACGTCGGCTGGATCCTGAAGCACGCCTTCGAGATCGGGATCTACGTCGCGCTCACGGTGATCGTGATCTTCCTGCTGCTGCTGCTCTACTTCCGCCGCCTGCACGGCGTGCTGATCCCATTCGTGGCCGCGGTCATCACCGTGATCTGGGGAACCGGCTTCACCGGATGGACGGGGATCACCTTCGACCCACTCGTGCTGGTGATCCCGATGATCATCACCGCGCGCGCCGTCTCGCACACCGTGCAGATGGCCGAGCGCTTCTTCGAGGACTACGAGATCCTGGCGCCGAAGTACGGCGACCCGCGCGCGGCCAAGATCGAGGCCGCCACCATCGCGATGGCCGAGCTGATCGTGCCCGGAACGCTGGGCATCCTGGTCGACGTGGGCGGCCTCCTGGTGATCCTCGTCACCTCGATCCCCGAGATGCGCGACCTCGCCAAGTTCGGCGCCTTCTGGGTGACCTCGATCCTGTTCACCGTCGAGATCCTCCACCCCGTGATGATCTGCTACCTGCCCGCCCCGAAGGAGACGGAGCACTTCCTGCCCCAGACGATGGTGCGCTTCACGCGCTGGATCGGCTGGGTCACCACGCATCCGCGCTGGAAGTACGTGGTCGCCGCCATCACGCTGATCCTGTTCATCGGCTCGACGTACATCACGCTCTTCTACTCCAAGATCGGGCAGGCGACACCCGGCTCGCCGCTGCTGTGGCCGAATCACGAGTTCAACATCGCGACCGACGAGATCGCCAAGCGCTTCGGGGGCGTCGATTCGTTCGTGATCTTCTCGAGCGGCGACCGCGAGAATGCCAGCGCCGACCCGCTGCCGATCCAGCGCATGACCGAGTTCGAGCGCTGGATGGAGTCGTACACCAATCTCGGGGCATCGGTGTCGATCGCGCCGATCATCCGCGGCTACTGGCGCATGAACCACTACGGCGACCCGAAGTGGCAGTTCGTGCCGGACCACCCGGGCACCGTGCGGACGGTGATCTTCCAGCTCCGCACCAACGGGGCGCCGGGCTTCCTGCGCCCCTTCATGACCGACGACAGCCGCGACGCCAACGTCGCGTTCTTCTACCCCGATCACAAGGGCGACACGATCGAGAAGGCGGTGCTCGCCTCCGACGCGTTCATCAAGGACAACCCGATCGGCGAGGTGATCGTCCGGCTCGACAAGGACCAGGCGCGCGACGGCGCGCCCATCTTCGACCGCGAGCGCCTGACCGACATCTGGTACTACATGCTCGGGCCGCTGCTGCCGCCGAGGAACCACACGCTCCACGTGCAGCTCCGCAAGGACGGCAGCTACGCCGCGATCCCGGCGCACTCGGCCAAGGACGGCCTGCCGACCTGGATCGACGAGTTCCGCGAGAAGGCCGTCGCCGACTACAACACCGAGAAGGATGCCGTCGAGGAGGGTGAGTACTTCTCGTGGCCCAAGACGCTCGCGGACTGGAAGAAGACCGACGTCAACCAGTGGTGGGAGAGCGACGAGTTCGGCGTGCGGGCGGTGGCGGTCAACACCAAGGACCTGATCGTCCAGGACATGAAAGCCGTCGACTCGACGCCCAAGTACCAGCCGACCAACTCGTGGACCCGCGGCGTCCAGTTCGTGATGGCGGGCGGGATCATGGGCATCCTCGCCGCGATCAATGACGAGGTGGAGCGCAGCCACGTCGCGAACATCACCCTGATCTTCGCGGTGATCTTCGTGCTGCACTCGATCACGTACCAGTCGATGGCGAGCGGCGGGATCATCTTCCTGCAGATCGCCACGGCGACGCTGATCTCGCTGGCGTACATGGCGTTGCGCGGCGTCGGGCTCAACATCAACACGCTGCCCGTGCAGTCGGTGGGCGTCGGCATCGGGGTCGACTACGCGATCTACATCGTGGACCGCATCCGACAGGAGGTGGTCGACACCGAGGACATCGACGAGGCCGTGCGCCGCGCGGTGCGCACGACCGGGATGGCGGTGAGCTTCACCGCCACCACCGTGGTGGGCGGCATCATCCTGTGGTCCTTCTCGAACCTGCGCTTCCAGGCGGAGATGGCCCAGCTCCTGGTGATCCTGATGGTGGTCAACATGCTGGGCGCGATCACGGTGGTGCCGACCTTCTACTCGATCCTGCGGCCGCGGGTCGCGACGGCGCTGCTCTCCGACGAGCAGAAGGAAGCGATCCGCATCCAGAAGGAGCACGAGCGCCACCTCGAACACCACGCCTGACGGCGCGCGCAGGGGCGCGATCGGACGGCTAGACGCCCGACCCGGACCGCAGGCTGCGCTCGTGCAGCTCGAGGATGCGCGAGGCATTCTCCTCGACGGCGCGCCCGCTCACGTCGAGGAGCTTCCAGCCGCGCGAGCGGAACAGCCGCCGCGCGTCCTCGAGCTCCCGAGAGATCGACTCGGCGTTGGCGTAGTCGAGCCATGGCGGCGCCCCGAGCGAGCGCATCCGCGCCTGGCGGATCGTCAGCAGGCGGGCGGGATCGGCCACGAGCCCGAACACCTTGCTCGGGTCGAGCTCGAAGAGGGGGCGCGGCAGCGGCAGGTCCGGAATGACCGGCACGTTGCCCGTCTTGTAGCCGCGCTGCGCCAGGTACATCGAGAGCGGCGTCTTCGAGGTGCGCGACGGGCCGACCAGCACGAGGTCGGCCTGGAACAGGGTGTGCGGATTGGCGCCGTCGTCGTGCCGCACCGCGAACTCGACGGCCTCGATGCGCCGGAAGTAGTCGTCGGAGAAGCCGTGCAGCAGGCCTGGCTCGTGGCGGGGCTCGGCGTGCAGGTGCTCGGCGATGTTCGAGATGAGCGGACCGAGCAGGTCGACGGTCGGCACGCCGCGCTCGGCGCCGTGCTCGCGGAGCACCTGCGCAGCCGGCCGATTCACGACGGTGAACACGACCAGCGCGCCGGCGTGCTCGGCCTCCTGGATCACCGTGCGCGCCTCGGCCGCGCTGCGCACGTCGGCGAACTTGCGCATCCGCCAGCGCGCGTTGAACTGCAGCATCGCCGCGCGCACGGTGTCGGCCGCCGTCTCGCCCGTGCCGTCGGAGACCACGAAGATCTCGGCCCAGTCGGCGCCGGAGGGGGTCGGGTGGACGGGGCTGCGCGCGGACTTCTCCCCCACGCCGCGAGCGTAGCCCGGCGCTATCGTCCGGCCCATGCCGTACGACCCCAAGCGCATCGAGCCGCGCTGGCAGGCCTACTGGCGGGATCGCGGCACGTTCCGCACCGAGATCGACGCCGCGAAGCCCAAGTACTACGTGCTCGACATGTTCCCCTACCCCTCCGGCGCCGGGCTCCACGTCGGCCATCCCAAGGGCTACATCGCGACCGACGTGCTCGCCCGCTACAAGCGGATGCGCGGCTTCAATGTCCTGCATCCGATGGGATGGGATGCGTTCGGGCTGCCCGCGGAGCAGTACGCGATCCAGACGGGGACACATCCTCGCGTCACGACGCGCCGCAACATCGAGACCTTCCGGCGCCAGCTCGACGCGCTCGGCTTCAGCTACGACTGGTCCCGCGAGATCGACACCACCGATCCGCGCTACTACCGCTGGACGCAGTGGATCTTCGGCAAGCTCTTCGAGCGCGGGCTCGCCTACGAGGCCGAGGTGCCGGTCAACTGGTGCCCGGCGCTCGGCACGGTGCTCGCGAACGAGGAGGTGATCGACGGCAAGAGCGAGCGCGGCGGCCACCCCGTGATCCGCGTGCCGATGAAGCAGTGGATGCTGCGCATCACGGCCTACGCCGACCGCCTGATCGACGACCTGGAGGAGCTCGACTGGCCGGAGCCGATCAAGAAGATGCAGCGCGACTGGATCGGGCGCAGCGAGGGCGCGCACGTGCGCTTCCCGCTCGCCGACCGCCCGGAGGTCGCGATCGAGGTCTTCACCACGCGCCCGGACACGCTCTTCGGCGCCACCTACATGGTGCTCGCCCCCGAGCATCCGCTGGTCGGCCCGATCACGACCGGAGCGCAGCGCGCGGCGGTGGAGGCGTACGTGGCGGTCGCGCGCAGGCGGAGCGAGCGAGCGCGGCTCGCCGACACGAAGGCGAAGACCGGCGTCGCGACGGGCGCCTACGCGCGGAATCCGGCGAGCGGCGAGCGCATCCCGATCTGGGTCGCCGACTACGTGCTCGCCGGCTACGGGACCGGCGCGATCATGGCGGTGCCCGCGCACGACGAGCGCGACTTCGAGTTCGCCACTGCCTTCGGCCTCCCCGTGCGCAAGGTGGTGGAGCGCAAGCCGCCGGAGGCGGCGCGCAGCGAGGCGCAGCCGAGCGAAGATCATCAGGCTTCCCCGCCGGAGGCGGCGCGCGGCGAGGACAAGCCGAGCGAAGTCAGCAGCTGGCAGCCGAGCGCAGCTCATCAGGCCGGCGCGGATCTCCCCTTCACGGGCGAGGGCACCGGCGTGAACTCGGGCTTCCTCGACGGGCTCGCGACGCCGCAGGCCAAGCGCCGCATGATCGAGTGGCTCGAGGCCAACGGCCACGGCAAGGGCGCCGTCACCTACAAGCTGCGCGACTGGCTCTTCAGCCGGCAGCGCTACTGGGGCGAGCCCTTCCCGGTGCTGCACCTCGAGGACGGCCGGGTCGAGCTGGTGCCCGAGGACGCGCTGCCGGTGCTGCTGCCGGAGCTCGACGACTTCCGGCCCGCGGGCGAGACGCAGACGCCGCTCGAGCGCGCGGCGGGCTGGATCGAGACCCGGGATCCGGCGACCGGACGACCGGCGCGGCGCGACCGCAACACCATGCCGCAGTGGGCCGGGAGCTGCTGGTACTTCCTGCGCTTTTGCGATCCGGACAACGACCGCGCACCGTGGTCGGCCGAGGCCGAGCGCTACTGGATGCCGGTCGATCTCTACGTCGGCGGCGCCGAGCACGCGGTGCTGCACCTGCTCTACGCGCGCTTCTGGCACAAGGTGCTCTTCGACCTCGGCCTGGTCCACACGCGGGAGCCGTTCCGCAAGCTCGTGAACCAGGGCATGATCCTCGGAGCGAGCTACCGCTACTGGGACGACAACGTGGGCGACGACCCGCGCGCGACACCGCGTTGCTATGCGAGCTCGGCGGTGCAGGTGGAAGGCGAGCGCGCCGTGGCCGTCGCCACCGGCGCCGAGGTGAAGGCGCGCTGGGTCCAGATCCCGGACGTGCGCTGGAGCGCCGACGGCGAGCCGCTCCATCCAAGCCAGGACGACCTCGTCCTCGAAGAGGTCGTCGAGCGCATGTCGAAGAGCCGCGGCAACGTGGTGAATCCCGACGAGGTGGTCGACCGCTACGGCGCCGACTCGATGCGCCTCTACGAGATGTTCCTGGGCCCGCTCGACAAGGACGCGCCGTGGTCCACCGACGGCATCCAGGGCGTGTACCGCCTGCTGCAGCGCGCCTGGCGCCTGCTCGTCGACGAGGAGGCGCCGGGCGAGCCCGCGCGTGCGCTCGCGCCGGGGGCCGGGACGCCGGAGCAGGCGCGCCTCACCGCCGTCACCATCCAGGGCGTGACCGACGACGTCGAGGCCATGCACTTCAACACCGCGATCTCGAAGCTCATGGTCTTCGCGCGCGACAGCACCCGGGACGCCCCGTTGCCGCGCGATGCCGCGCTCGCCTTCGTCCGGCTGCTCTCGCCCTTCGCGCCCCATCTCGCCGAGGAGCTGTGGGAGCGGCTCGGGCACGATCGGACGATCGCCTACGAGCGCTGGCCCGATGCCGATCCGGCGCTGCTGCGCGCGGAGACCGTGACGATCGCGGTGCAGGTCAACGGCAAGCGCCGCGACGAGATCGAGGTGCCCGCCGGCGCCGACGAGGCCGCGGTGCGCGCCGCGGCGCTCGCCGCCGAGAACGTCCGCCGCCACCTCGGCGGGCGCGAGCCGCGCAAGGTGATCGTGGTGCCCGGCCGGCTCGTCAACCTGGTGCTCTAGGTGGCCGCCGTGTCGAAGGCGCTCGGCGCGCTGACCCGCCACCCGGTGATCGCCGGCACGCTCATCACGTGCACCGTGCTCGGCGCCGCGCTCGGCTTCTACCTGCTCGCGGGAGACTGGTCGGCGATGCGCCGCATCGCGGCCGGCGCCGTCGCGGGCGGCGGCGTGGGCCTGCTGATCACCGCGACGAAGATGCTCGACTGACCTCGAGCGCGGCGGCCTCCCGGTCCTCGCGCCGCGCCTCCTCCTCGAGCTGCCGCGCACGGCGGCGCACCCACCAGATGAGCCCGCCGATCAGCACGAAGGGCAGCAGCGTGAGCAGCATCGTGGTGCCGAAGAAGGCCTTGCGCGAGAGGTCGCTCTGGCCGCCGAAACACACCGCGCAGGCCGTCGCCGCGCGCGGCGCCGCGAGAAGCAGCGCCGGCGCGAGACCCACCGCGAGCTGCCGCAGCGACCGGCTCACAGGTACACCACGCCGTACAGGATGGGCCAGACGATCACGACGAAGTACCAGAATACGGCCGCCATGGCGAGCTGGCTCTGCGCCAGCCAACCGCGCTGCAGCCGCACCCCCGTGTAGACCAGCAGCGCCAGCGCCGCGATCGCGTGGAGCGCGTGCATGCCGACGATCAGGTAGAAGAAGGATCCCAGCGTGCTCGAGGTCAGCGTCAGGCCCTGCCGGATCAGGCGGAACCACTCGACGCCCTGGAGGGCGACGAAGCCGGCGCCGAGCCCGATCGAGAGCAGGAGTGGCCGGCGCGCGCGGGCGCGGTCGCGCCGGAAGGCGCGCTGGGCCCACACGAGCAGGACGCCGCTCGCGAGCAGCATCGCCGTGTTGAAGGCGGTCGAGGCGACGGGCAGCCGCGGCTGGCCGGGCGGCGGCCACACCAGCGCGGCGGCGCGCAGGATGGAGAAGGCGCTGATCAGTCCGGCGAACAGCATCCCCTCGCAGATCACGAAGATCAGCATGCCCATGACCCCGTTGGGCACGAGCGGCTGCCTGCGGGACTCTGCGACGACGCGGATGCGACCGTAGCCCGGGCTGTTGGCGGGCACGGCGACCTCCTAGTGCTCGCCTCCGTGCTCGGCGGGCACGGCGACCGGCGCCTGGTGGAGCCAGCTGGGCTTCTCCCAGTCGGTCCCGCGCGCCTTCATCACGTCCGGCGACGCGGCTGCGAAGAAGAGCAGCATGAAGATCACCATGGTGCCGACCAGGTAGGCCACGTAGCGCGGGGCCACGTTCAGGTGCATGAAGTTCTTGACGACCATGTACGCCTTCACGATCGCGATGCCGAAGGCCGTGATCAGCGTGACCGCACGGATGCCGACGAAGGGGCCCGCCACGCTCACGACGAGCAGCGAGGCCAGGATCGCCCAGATCTTCACGTAGTTGGGGTGGTGGGTGTGCGCCTCGTAGGCGGGGCTCTCGGCGTGCGGCGTGTGCTCGGCGTGCGACATGGCCCTCTCACTTCGCGATGTAGAGGAGCGGGAAGAGGAAGATCCAGACGACGTCGACGAAGTGCCAGTAGATCCCGATCAGCTCGACGCGGTGGAGCTCGAGGTACTTCCGCGCGTCCGCCGCGACGATCAGCATGATGATGACGCCGCCGAGCACGTGCAGCGCGTGCAGGCCGCAGGCCGTGTAGTAGAACGACCAGAACGTGCTCGAGGTGATGGTGAAGCCCTCCCGGATCTCGTGGGTCCACTCGAAGGACTTGACGACCAGGAAGGTGAGCCCGCCCAAGCTCGTGAGATACAGCATGCGCGCGGCCTTGGGCCCGTTGCCCTCCTCGGCCGCCTTGTGGCCGAGCACGGCGAACAGGCTCGAGGTCAGCAGCACGAAGGTGTTGAAGGCGCCGATCCAGGTGTTGGTGTTGGCGGCTGCGGCCGTGAACGCGTCGTGCGAGAGGCGGAACATCACGTAGGACGCGATGATGCCGCCGAAGATCACGATCTCGGAGGCGATCACCCACCAGACGGCCAAGCGGCCGGTGGGCATCCCTGCGGCGCTGCGGGTGTTGGCGATCGGACGGGCGGCGGACATCGGGATCCTCGCTAGTTCGGCGCGTTCTGCGGCCAGTAGTCGAGCTCGCGTCCGGGCACGCTGTACTCGTAGGGGCCGCGGTAGACCGTCGGCAGCTCCGGCCAGTTGCCGTGCGGCGGCGGCGACTCCGCCGTCCACTCGAGCGTGTTCGCCTTCCACGGGTTCTTCTCGGCCTTCGGCCCGCGGAACAGGCTCCGGAAGAAGTTGAACAGGAAGATCGGCTGGAAGACCAGCATCACCAGCAGGCCGCACGTCGCGATCACGTTGTACTTCTGCAGCGGCACCAGCTCGGGGAAGTTGGTGAAGTCGTAGATGCGCCGGTGGCCGCCGCCCATCCCGAAGATGAAGAGCGGGATGAAGATGAAGTTGAACGGGATGATCGTGCCCCAGAAATGGATCTTGCCGAGCGTGTCGTTCATCATGCGCCCGAACATCTTCGGGAACCAGTAGGTCACGCCCGCGAAGGTTCCGATGATCGCGATCGGATAGAACGTGTAGTGGAAGTGCGCGAGCACGAAGTAGGTGTCGTGGAAATAGATGTCGGCACCGCTCGCCCCCAGAAAGATGCCCGTGACCCCGCCGATCAGGAACTCGGCGATGAAGGCCAGCGCCCACAGCATCGGGGTCGCGAGCGTGATCGAGCCGCCGTAGAGCGTCGCGATGTAGACGAACATCATCTCCGCGATCGGGATCGAGATCAGCAGGGTCGTGATGGTGAAGACGTTGGCCATGCGCGGATCGATGCCCGCGATGAACTGGTGGTGGGCCCACACCGTGAAGGACAGCACCCCGGTTCCGAACACGGTGTAGAGCACCGTCTTGTAGGCGAAGAGCTTCTTACGCGAGAAGACCGTGATGATCTCAGCGGTGATCCCGATCGCCGGGAGCAGCACCACGTAGACCTCGGGGTGGCCGAAGAACCAGAAGAGGTGCTGCCAGAGGATCGGGTCGCCGCCGCGGGTCGGGTCGAAGAAGGCGGTGCCGACGTTCTGGTCCATGAACAGCATGATCGCGCCGGCGATCAGCGGGCCGACCGAGGCCATGAACAGGATGCTCGCCACGACGATCATCCAGACCACGATCGGCACGTCGTACATCCGCATGCCGGGCGCCCGCGAGTTCATCGCGGTCGTCACGAAGTTGATGCCGCCCATCAGGAAGGCGACGAACTCGAGCGCGACCGCGACCAGCCACATGCTGGCGCCGAGCGGCGTCAGGCTGAAGCTCCCCCGCGACGAGAGCGGCGGATAGCTCGTCCAGGCGCCGCCGAAGCCTCCGCCCGGCACCACGAACGAGGCGATCAGCACCAGCACCGAGAGGAAGAAGATCTGGTACGAGAGCCGGTTCAGCTTCGGGAACACCATGTCGTCGCAGCCGATCATCAGCGGGATCAGGTAGTTCGCGAAGCCCGCCAGCAGCACCGGCATCGCCACCCAGAACACCATGATCGCGCCGTGGTTGGTGACCAGGGTGTTGTAGCGATTCGGCGTCACGAGCCCGTAGAGCGGCACGTGCATCCCGGGGAACGCGAGCTGCATGCGGAAGGCGTAGGACATGAAGCCGGCGACCAGCGCCATCGCCATGCCCGTGAACAGGTACTGCATCGCGATGATCTTGTGGTCGGTCGAGTAGAAGTACTTGCGGAAGAAGCCCGGCTCCTCGTGCGCGTGCGGGCCGCCGTGGGGATGCGGATGCGCCTGGATCGATTCGGCCATGGCTACTCCTGCGCCGCGGGCGGCGCCGAGGCCGCCGCGACCGAGACCGGGGAGTTCTGCGCCACCCAGGCCGCGTGCTGCTCTTGGGTCTCGACGTGGATGCGCGCGCCCATGAGCCCGTGGCCGATGCCGCAGATCTCCACGCACTGGATGTCGTACTCGCCGGTCTTGGTGGGCGTGAACCAGCCGGTGATCACGCGGCCGGGGATCACGTCCTGCTTGAGCCGGAACACGGGCACCGAGAAGCTGTGCAGCACGTCCTTCGACTCGAGCGTGAAGTGGTAGAGCCGGTCGACCTGCACGTGGAGCTCGTTCACCTTCGCGATGTCGTCGGGGGTGTCGAGCTTCCCGTCCGGACCCGGATCCACGAAGGTCCAGGCCCACTGCTGGCCGATCACCCGGATCGTCTGCTGGGCGGGCGGCAGGTCTTGCTTGATCTGGTACCAGACGGTGATCGCACCGTAGATGATGAAGATGTCGCAGACGAGCACGAGCAGGTGGGGATACGTGATCCACTTCTTCTCGCTCTTCAGCTCGCCGGTGATGTACTGCGCGCGCACGCCGTCGCGCTTGCGGAAGCGGAAGATCAGCCAGAAGAACACCGCCTCCGAGAGCACGAACCAGAAGCCGACCACCCAGAAGATCAGGGAGAACAGGTTGTCGATCCGGTGTGCGTAGCTGGAGGCCTGAGGAAGGAGCGATTCGATCATGGCTCGACCCTCATCGCAGGACGAAGAGGAACACCACGGCGATGAAGGTCCCGATCCCCGCCGTGGTCATCACGAAGATCCGGTAGGCCAGGTCTTCCGGAGTGCGCTCTTTCGCCATTCCCTCTCACTTCGCCGCGTTGGACGCCGTCTGCCTTGACAGCGAGTCGATGTAGGCGATGACGTCCTTCATGGCCTGCTCGTCGGTCAGCATCTGCGCCATGCCGCGCATCAGCGCCGCGTTCGCGTTCTTCGGGTCGTTGCCGCGGATTCCCGCCTTGAACTTCTGGAGCGACGACAGCAGGTACCAGTCGCTGCGGCCTCGCAGCGGCGGCGCGTTGAGGGCCTGGTTGCCGCCTCCGTCGGGCCCGTGGCAGGCGGTGCAGGGCGTATAGAGCTTCGCGCCCCGCTCGGCGTCGCCGCCGACGACGGTCGGCTCGGAGAGGACCGGTGGCAGCGACGAGACGAAGTGCGCCGCCGCGTGCAGATCCTCGTCGGTCTTCAGATACTGCGACATCGGATACATGCGCAGG
>DATJPY010000039.1:0-10728 GCA_035506135.1 Myxococcota bacterium
GCCGGTGCCCAGTGCAACGATCGCCCACGCCAGCACGGTCCGCCTCATGGTCCTCGCTCCCTCCTGGATAGAGTGGCGGGACCGCGTGCGCGGTGGCACGGCCGGACGGCTAGGGCGCGTCGATTCCCAGGTTGCGCATCAGCCGGATCAGGTTGGACGGATGCAGCTCGAGGATGCGCGCGGCCTCGGTGCGGCTGCCGCCCGCGTGCTCGAGCGCGCTGCTGACGAGCTGGCGCTTGAAGGCGCGCACCGCCTCGGAGTAGTGCTCCGGCTCCGGCGCGCTGGAGCTCGGGATCGCGCGCGTCAGATCGAGGGGGGAGACCTGGGCCCCGTGGCCCAGCTCCTCGGTCAGCCGCTCGAGGAGGGCGCGGAGCTCCCGCTGATTGCCCGCGTAGTCGCGGCGGGCGAGGGCTGCGAGCGCTCCGGGCGAGAGGTGCAGCGCCGGCTCGCCTGCGCTGGCGCCGAGCTCCGCCAGGAGGGCCGCCGCCACCGCCGGGACGTCGGCCCTGCGCGCGCGCAGCGGCGGCACGTCGATGCGCAGCATGGCGATCGCCTCGAAGAGATCACCCCGCATCTGGCTGTCGCGCGCTCGCGTCGGCACGTCCGCGGCGCTGGCAGCCACGAGGCGCACGTCGGCGCGCCGGAGCCGGCTCTCGCCCGCACGCCGGTACTCGCCCGCGGCGAGGAAGTGGACGAGCAGGCCCTGCAGCCAGGGTGACAGCGCGTCGATCGCAGCCAGGAAGAGCGTCCCGCGGTCCGCCTCCTCGAGCGCGCCCGTGCGCGCTCGCCCGCTGGCCGGGAGCCCGCCCGGAACCGCGCCGAAGAGCTCGGCCTCGAGCGCGCGGTCTCCGAAGAGCGCGCAGTCGAGCGCGACGAAGGGCCGCGCTGCACGCGCGCTGCCGGCGTGGATGGCGCGCGCGAGCGCCTCCTTGCCGGTCCCCGGCTCGCCCAGGAGCAGCACCGGGAGCTCGCTCCGCGCCGCGGCGGCAACGGCGCGGCGCACGCGCTCGGCGGCCGCCGAGACACCGGGGAAGAGCGCCGCGCTGGCGACGCCCTCGACACCGTCGCCGGATCGCGCGACGGCGCGCGTGAGCCGCTGGTTCTCGCTCGTGAGCGCTTGGAGGCGCTTCTGGAGCGCCTCGATCAGGGCCGAATCGCTCTCGCGAAGGCGCCGCCCGATCGATGCCGCGAGCTCGATCGCGAGCCGCGGATGGCGGAGCAGGAGATCCTCGAAGGCAGCGCGCGGAACCTCGAGCACCCACGCCTCCGAGTCGGCCACCGCGCCGGCGGAGCGCTCGCCCCCGTCGAGGAGCGCGAGCTCGCCCACCCACGCGCCGACGCCGCGAAGAGCGACGGGCGTCGTCCGCCCGTCTCCGACCGCGCGGACGATCGAGAGGCTTCCCCGGAGCACGACGAAGGCGCTCTTGCCGTCGTCGCCCTCCTCGAACAGCGGCTCCCCGCGCGCGAGGTGCCGAATCCGGCTCCGCTCCACGAGGCGGCGCCTCTCGGCCGCGGGCACGGCGCCGAGGCCCGCGGCGCGCGCCAGGCTCTGCACGATCTCGCGGGGCTCCATCACGCTAGTCTAAATGATCCTCCGGGGTCCGGCCCCATCATCGGAAGGATGCTTGGGCGCCGGTCCTCCTCTCTACGACGAAACGCTCGTCCCTCTGCGCGCGCATGCGCGCCGTGAGGATCGCTGCGTCGCCCTCCGCGAGACCGAAGCGGCGCGCGATCTGATCCGGCTGCTCCCGGTACTGGAGCAGTCGCTGGACCATCTTCCAGTTCTCCTGGATGACCCCCGCAGATCGGTACTCGACGAGCGGGTGGTCGTCGGTGACCGGCGGCTGGGACGAGACTAGGTCCCACATCGCGTGCTGGTCGAAGAGGAAGTCGGCGAGCACGTCGTAGGGGTCCTGGATCCCGATGCTGCGCAGGTCGGCGCCGACCTGCGGGTTCGAGAGCGCCTCGCGCACCCGATCCACCTGCAGCACCAGAGGGCGGTCCGAGCCGATGGCCAGGGCCTCGAGCGTCTCCGTCCAGAACACGGCGACCTCGGGGAACGACTCGGCGAAGGCGCGGAGGAGGGCAACGGTCGTCTCGGGCTGCTGGGTGGCGAGCGGCATCCATTGCGCCATGACGCCTCCTGGTGAGAGCCTCTCGCGCGCCAGTCGGTAGAAGTCGCGGGAATAGAGGTTCGCCGCGCCCGCGCTCGGAGGCGGCGGCGGCTCGAGCGTGATCAGATCGAAGCGCTTGTCGGTGTGCGTCAGGAGGTAGTTGCGGCCGTCGGCCTGCACCGCCTTCACCCGCGGATTGTGCAGCACGTCGCGATTCACGTCGGCGAACCAGGTCGCGCTCGCCAGCACGTCCGGCGAGAGCTCGACGACGGTGAGGTCGTCGATCTCGGGATGCTGCGCCAGGGCGTCGATGCTGATGCCCGCACCGAAGCAGATCACGAGGCCGCTCCGGACCGGGCGTTCGGCGAACATCACGGGGAGATGGGCGCTGAGGCGCATGTAGCGCTGGGCGTAATCGCTCGTTCCGGACATGAAGTCGCCGTTGATCATGAGCTGGCGGTAGAGCTTCGAGCCGTCTCGTCGCTCCACCACCGCGATCGTGCCGTAGTAGTCTTCGGAGACGTGCAGCACGCGCTCGGCCGAGATCCGCGCGGGCGCGTACTCCTGCGCGGCATCTGGTGCCCGCCCGAGGAGGAGCGCGGCGCAGAGGACGGCGCTCACCCACAGCGGCGCTCGCCGTCCCCCCAGCCGCTCGCGCGAGCCCAGCAGTAGGAGCGCTCCCGTCGCGACGAACCCGAGCGCCAGCAGCTGGAGCGTGCGGTCCGATCCGAGCCATGGGATCAGGGCGAAGCCCGCCGCGAAGCTGCCCAGGACGCCGCCCGCGGTGTTTGCGGCGTATAGCCTGCCGAGCCGCGCTCCGACCGCGTCCACCGAGCCGAGGTACGCGCGCACGGCGAGGGGGAACGTGGCCCCGAGCAGCAGGGTGGGGCCGCCGAACGCCGCCGACGAGGCGAGCAGTGCGAACCAGGTCATGCTCGTTGCGCCGGGCGCGGCCGTGCCGCTTCCGAGCAGTCCGCAGATCGCCGGCATGGCGAAGCGGAAGGCCGGGAAGGCGAACGCCGCCGCCAGACCGATCGCGATCTCGGTGGCCGCGAGCCACCAGCGCGCGGAGCTCGCGTGCCGGTCCGAGAAGCGGCTCGCGAGCGCGCTTCCCAGCGCGATCCCGGCTAGGAAGACGGCGAGGATCGCCGTGAAGACCCGGGTCGTCGAGTTCATGTACTGGATCAGGATCCGGGTGAGGACGACCTCGAGGGCGAGCGCGAAGAGGCCGGAGAGCGCGAACGCGGCGAGCACGACGCGATCGCCGCGCACCGCGTGCTCGGCCGAAGGCGGCGGCGGGGACGGCGCCAGCCGCTCCCCGAACGAGAGGGCGCATGCACCGACCCCGATTCCGATCGCGCCACCCACGCAGGCGGTCGCGCGGAGGCCGAGGAGCGGCACCAGCCAGAAGCCCGCGACGAGCGCGCCGCAAACCGCTCCTGCCGTATTCACTGCGTAGAGCCGCGCGATGGTCTCGCCGAGGACGGTTTCGCGGGTTGCGACGCCCCGCGCAAGGACAGGCAGGGTCGCGCCGAGGAGCAGCGTCGGAGGCAGCAGCACGGCCAGGGCGAGCGCGACGCGCAGCAGGCTCTGCAGAAGGAAGCGACCCTCGAGCGCGGCGAACCACGGCACGGCCAGGTGATCGAGCTGCGGCAGCACCAGCGTGATCGCGACTGCGAGCACGGAGGTGGCGATCTCGAGCATGCCGTAGGCGGCGAGCGGCCGCCGGAGACGATCCGCAACGGCGCCGAGGAAGAGCGCGCCCACCGCCATCCCGATGAAGTACGCGGACAGGACCGCACTCAGCGCGAAGGCAGAGACTCCGAACAGCGTCGCGAGCTGTCGAGACCATACGATCTCGTAGAACAGCCCCGACACACCCGATGCGAAGAAAAGAAGCTGGAAGAACCAGAGCATACGCGCCACGCCCAGTGGAGAGCCGTGTGGCAGGCGCGGCATCGGCCTTCCCAGGACGCGACACGCGTATCGCGTCTGTCTGGTGGGCTCGTTCCGAACCGCCCCTCGGCTCCGGTGCAGGGAGCGTACAGCCCTCGCAGGGTCGTGGGCGTCCGGCGGGTCGGGGCAGGAAAGCCCGACCTGCAGGTGGCGACGCAAAGGTCCAAAGAATCCCCTTGATTCCTCGGATCCATCGGAACGATAATCGGCGCGTCGTTCTTCGAGAGGGACTCTTCCTGGGCCGCTCCGCAGGCGGCCGCCGCGGGCCGCGTACACACCCGACGCGGCCCGCGGCTTACCCTCCGAGAAGCGCGAGCGCGCGCGCGAGCTCCGTGGGAGCCGGCGCGGCCGAAGGGCTCTGCGAAGCCGCTGCCCACCAGGGAGGCCGGGGCGCGCCGTCGTCGGCGAGCAGCAGCCGGCGCGCCGCGAGCGCGAAGCTCGCCGCGTACTCCGGCGGCCGGATGTCGCGCTCGAGCCGCCGCACCGCGGGATCGCAGCCCGGAAGCGGCGGGAGATCGTTCCAGCTCTCGAGCGTCTCGGTGGCGAAGTCGGGCTCCGCACCGCCGCCGTCGAGGCCGGCGCCGGGAAGGAGGAGCGCCCCCGGGACGAGCTCCGGCCGGCCTCCGGCGAGGAGCAGCGCGACATAGGCGCCGACGCCCGCACCCGCCAGGTGCGCGGCGCCGACGTGGGCGAGCGCCGCGTCGGCATCGCCGGCCAGCGCCTCCGGGTAGTAGGCGCCCCCGCGCAGCGGGTCGGAGCTGCCGTGCCCCGCGAAGTCGAGCGCGAAGACCGGCCCGGGCCAGAGGGCGGCGGCGCCGCGGAAGTCGGCCGCAGAGCCGCCGAGGGCGTGCAGGCACAGGAGCGGGGTCCCCGGCGCGTGCCGCAGCTCGTGCAGCGCGATCGACACTCTTCCGTGTCGGAGCGCCGTCACGGATCGAGGTACCCGAGCAGCAGCTCCGCCGTCTCGCGCGGCCGCTCCATGTGGACGAAGTGCCCGGCGTCCGCCACCTCGGCGCGCTCCACCTGCGGGACGTGGGCGAGCCGCTCCTCCACCACCGCGTCCGGGAGCCGCCACGAGTCGGGCTCGGTGCCCGTCACGGCGAGCATCGGCGCGCGCAGCCGCCGCCAGCGCGGCGCGATCCACTCCGGCCGCCACGGCCCGAAGCCGCGCGCGAACTCCGGGTCGGTCTTCCACACCCAGCCGCCCTCCGTCCAGCGGGCGCCGTGGAACAGGAAGTAGCGCAGCCACTCGCGCGAGAGCCGCGGATTCTGCGCGCGCCGGCGCTCGACGAGGTCGTCGAACGACGGATAGGGGCGCCAGCTCCGCTCGACGGCGGCGCGACGGCTGTCGAGGTAGTCGGCGAAGCGCACCGGCGTCGGGCGCGGGTCGGGCACGCTGCCGGGCGGCGAGAACCCTTCGGGCGGCGGGCCGAAGCCGTCGATGTTGACGAGCTGCCGCACGCTCTCGGGCGCCCAGACGGCGGCGTCGGTGGCCTGCCCGCCGCCGCGGCTGTGGCCGACGAGATGGGCCGGCCGGCCGAGGGAGCGCATCAGGTTCACGGCGTCGGAGACGTCGCTCGGCCAGGCGTAGCCGTCGACCCAGCCCGAGTCGCCGTGACCGCGCGACGTGAGCGCGAGCACGCGGTGGCGCCGCGCCAGATGCGGCGCGAGCAGGTCGAACCCGCGACCGTGGTCGAAAGCGCCGTGGAGAAGGACGACCGGCGGAGCCGCGGGGTCGCCCCACTCGTCGACGCGCAGGCGCACGCCGTCGGACGTGAAGAAGCTGCGGCGCTCGGGCGCCACGGCGTCGGGGTGGCGGGGCTCGTCCATCGGGTTCACGAATCCGGGTGGATAGCAGTCCGACGAGCCGGCACGCATCCGGCTGCGGAGACGGATAGACTCGCCCCGCATGGAAGACGCCATCGACTCCCCGCGGCCCGCTCGGCTGTCGACGGGCGCCATCCTGACCTACAGCGCGCCGGAGCTCGGGATGGGCTTCATGTTCATCCTGGTCAACATCTATCTGATCAAGTTCGCGACCGACGTGCTCTTGATCCCGCCCGCGACGATGGGCCTCCTCTTCGGGCTCTCGCGCCTGTGGGACGCCGGCTCCGACCCGGTGGTCGGGTTCCTCACCGACCGCACGCGCTCGCGCTTCGGGCGGCGGCGTCCCTGGATCCTGGCGAGCGCGCTGCCGCTCTCGGCGACCTTCCTGATGCTCTGGGCCCCGCCCGCCTCGCTCGCGGGCCGCTCGCTCGTGCTCTGGACGGGCGGGGCGCTCTTCGTCTTCTACACCGCGATCGCCATGCTCGAGACCGCGCACGCCGCGCTCGGCGCCGAGCTGACCGACGACTATCACGACCGCACCCGCGTGTTCGGCCTGCGCCGGGCCGTCTTCGGGTTCGGGACGCTCGCGGCCGTGGGCGCCCTGTGGGCCTTCGGCGCGCTTCCCGACCCGCGCCGCACCGGCCTCGTCGCGGGAATCGCCGGCAGCGTCGTGGTCGGCGCCTCGATCCTCTGGATGGTGACGCGCACGCGCGAGCGCACCGAGTTCCGCGATCGCGGCGCGGAGAACCCCGTGCACGCGTTCCGAGACGTCTGGCGCAATCCCCACGCGCGCATCCTGCTGCTCGTCTTCCTGATCCAGCAG
Organism: Myxococcota bacterium; assembly: GCA_035506135.1. Lineage (GTDB taxonomy): Bacteria > Myxococcota_A > UBA9160 > UBA9160 > PR03 > DATJPY01. The sequence goes on from DATJPY010000039.1 coordinate 6,721, forward strand.
CTCGGAGTGACGGCGCTGATGACGATCGTGCCGTTCCTCTCGGAGTACGTGCTGCTGACCCCGGAGTGGACCTCGTACTTCATCCTCGCGCTCTTCCTGTCGGCGCTCGCCGGCGTGCCGATGTGGATCCGCCTGGCGCCGCGCCGCGGAAAGAAGACGGGCATGATGTGGGCGATGGGCGTGGTCGGCTGCACGATCGCGATGCTGTGGTTCGTGCGGGAGGGCGCCGTCTGGCTGCTGCTCTCCGTGGCGGCCATCGGCGGCCTGGCGTCGGCCGGCGCCGACGTGCTGATCCCGTCGATCCAGGCCGACGTGATCGACTGGGACGAGCTGCGGACCGGTGAGCGGAAGGAGGGCGCGTACTTCGCCGCCTGGGCCTTCGCCGCCAAGGGCGCGGGGGCCTTCAGCTCGATGCTGGTCGGCTTCGCGCTCGCCGCGATCGGCTTCGTCCCGAACGCCGTGCAGACGCCGCAGGTGAAGGAGGGCCTGCGCCTTCTGGCCGCGCTCGGACCCGCGATCTGCTACGCGATCGGCATCGCGCTCTTCCTGCGCTTCTCGCTCGGCGAGCGCGAGCACGCCGACATCCAGGCGGCGCTCCAGCAGCGCCGCAAGGCCGAGCTCGCCAGGCAGGCCTAGGGCGGACGGCGACTCAGGCGGGGCGGATGCCGGGCCGGCCGTCCTCCACCTCGAACGCCGCCGCGGTCTCGATGCCGGTGTCGCGCGCGTGGACGTCGTGGACGACGCGCAGGGCCACGCGGCACCGCTTCGCGTCGAGCCGCAGCGTCGCGTAGCCGCGGCGGTCGCCGTCGGCGAAGAGGACGTGCGGATTGTCCGCGCGCAGCGGACCCCAGAAGCTCGCCGTCGGGCGCCCCTCGGAGGTGATCGACGTGCCGCAGACCTCCGCCGCCACCACGGGCGAGGCGGGATCGCGCGCGTCGAGGTGCACGTTGGCCACGACGTTGGCGTGGATGTCGCCCCCGATCACGACGGGGTTGCGCGTGCCCGCGCGCTGCAGCGCGTCGAGGAGCCGCCGTCGGGCGGCGGGATAGCCGGACCACGCGTCGGTCCACACCGTCTCGCCCGGACCCTGCTGGTTGTCGAAGAAGCTGAAGAGCGACTGCTGGGCGATCACGTTCCAGCGCGCGCGCGATTCGGCGAAGCGGGCCGCGAGCCAGGCCTCCTGGTCCGCACCGAGGAGCGTGCGGGCGGGATCCTCGAGCTCCTTGCAGTCGAGGCCCACGACGCTCGAGCCTCCGCGCCCTGGCCGCTGGCAGGCCTGATGGCTCCGGTACTGGCGATCGTCGAGCAGGTAGAAGCGAGCGAGGGTGCCGAAGTCGACCGTCGTGTAGATGCGAGCGCTCGGGCCGACCGGCGCCATGCGCACCGGAAGCGGCATGTGCTCGAAGTAGGCCTGATAGGCAGCAGCTCGCCGCGCGAGGAAGGCGGGCTCGAGCCGCTCCGACTGGTCGTCGGCGTAGTCGTTGCTCACCTCGTGGTCGTCCCAGGTGCAGATCCACGGCGTCGCGGCATGGATGGCCTGGAGGTCGGGGTCGGTCTTGTACTGCGCGTGGCGGACCCTGTACTCGGCGAGCGACCGGGACTCACCCGCGGGCGCGTGGCGGCGCACCAGCGTCGAGCCCCAGGTCGACTCGTAGATGTAGTCGCCGAGGAAGGCGACCAGGTCGAGGTCCTCGTCCCGCATGTGCCGGTACGCGGCGTAGTAGCCGTGCTCGTAGTCCTGGCAGGATGCGAAGGCGAGCGCCAGCGAGCGCGGCGTCGAGTCGGGCGCGGGAGCCGTCCGCGTCCGGCCGACGGGGCTGATCTCGTCGCCGGCCATGAATCGGTACCAGTACCAGCGAGCCGGGCGCAGGCCCGACACGTCGACGTGAAGGCTGTGCGAGAGCCCCGCGTGCGTCACCTCGGTTCCCTCGGCGACGACGCGGCCGAACCGCTCGTCCTCCGACACCTGCCAGCGCACCGGCACGGCCGCCGCGTCCATGCCCCCGTCCTCCTCGAACGGCGCCGGTGCGAGCCGCGTCCAGAGCGTGAAGCCATCGGGCGTCGGATATCCCGACGCGACGCCGAGCGCGAAGGGCGGCGCGATGAAGCGCACGCGCCCTGTCGCGCTCGCGACCGCCGCCCGCGCGGCCGACGGCACGAGCCACGAGGCTCCGAGCACGGCCGCCGCGCGCAGCAGCTCGCGGCGCGTCGCGGAGAGCGGCGCGTACGACGCAGGGCCGCGAGGCATGCGAGTCCTCCGGAGGTGACCCGGCGCGCGCGAGGATGGCGTAGCGCCGCGCTCGGGTCGAGCCGGCGCCGCACGGCGCGACGCCACCACTCGCGCTAGCTTCCGCTCGCCCGGGAGCGAGGGATGACGCCGGACCACCAGCTCTGCCTGATCGCGCGGCGCGGCGCTCCCGACGCTCGCCTCCGCCAGCGCCTCGAGCTGAAGCGCGCGGCGTGACCGTTGCCGGAGCTCCACCGGCCGTCCGGCCGACGCGCGCTCGGCCTCGCGCTGGCCCTGCTCACGATGGGGCTCTGGGGCGTCCTTCCCTTCGCGCTCAAGCTCGCGCTCACCTGGCTCGATCCCGCGACGCTCACCTGGTTCCGCTTCCTCGTCTCGGCGCTCGTGCTCGGCGCCGTGCTCGCGTCGCGCGGGGGCCTGCCGGCGGTCGGCCGACTTCCGCGCTCCGGCTGGGCGCTGCTCGCGGTGGCGACGCTCGGGCTCGCGGGGAACTACATCGCGTTCCTGCTCGGGCTCGATCGCACCACGCCTGCGAACGCGCAGGTGCTGATCCAGCTGGCGCCGCTGCTCTTCGGGCTCGGTGCGATCGCCGTGTTCGGCGAGCGCTTCGGCGCGCTGCAGTGGCTCGGCTTCGCGGTGCTCGTCGCAGGGCTCGCGCTCTTCTTCCGCAGCCAGCTCGCGGCGCTCGCGCGCGACCTCGATCGCTACCTCTCCGGCGCCGCGCTCCTGGCGGTCGCCGCGGCGACTTGGGCCGCCTACGGCCTCGCGCAGAAGCAGCTCCTGCGCGCGCTCTCGTCGCAGGGGGTCATGCTCTGCATCTTCGCGGGCTGCACGCTCTGCTTCTGGCCGTGGGCGCACCCCGCGGCGCTCGTCGGGCTCTCGGCGGGCGCGCTCGCCGTCCTTCTCTTCTGCGCCGCCAACACGCTCGTCGCCTACGGCGCCTTCGCCGCCGCGCTGGCGCACTGGGAGGCCTCGCGCGTCTCGGCGGTGCTCGCGCTCACGCCGCTGGCGACGCTCGCGTTCTCGGCGCTGGTGGTGCGCGTCGCGCCCGAGCGCTTCGCCGCGGAGCCGCTCTCGACGCCGAGCCTCGGCGGCGCGGCGATGGTGGTGGTCGGCTCGCTGCTCACCTCGCTCGGGGGTGGGCGCGAGGGCTAGGACGCGTGCTGAGCTGCAGCACGTCCGTTGACTTCGCGCGGCTTCGCCTCGCTGCGCGCGCCCTCCGGGCTTTCTGCTGACTTCGCTCGCCTGCGGCTCGCTGCGCGCGCCCTCCGGGCGCTTGCGGGGATGCTTCAGACGCGCGCGTTGCCTCGGAGGCGACGAGAGCGCCGCAGCCGCTGGAGCAGCGGGAGGACTGCGGCGAGCTCGGCGCCGAGGCCGCATGCGCTCGGGGTCTCGCTGTTCCGGTAGGGCACGTCGCACTGCGGGTCGGGCGGCCCGAGCGGGACGCCGTGGTTCGCGGAGGCGCCGCCGTCGTAGTCGATCCCGCCGTCGCCGTCGTTGTCGATGCCGTCCTGGCAGGCGGGGCTCTCGGTGCCGCTGGTCGCGGTGTAGCAGCCGGGATCGGCCGGGAAGTCGATGAAGCCGTCGCCGTCGTCGTCGATCCCATCGCTGCACGCGGGCTTGCTGGCGAACCCGAGGATCGCGGTGCGATAGAAGGCGAGGTCGACGGCGTAGGTCTTGTTTCCGTAGAGCGCCGTGCCCGCCGGCTGGTTCACGAAGCTATCGATGCCGAACAGGATGCCCGCCAGCTCCCAGGAGCTCCC
>DATJPY010000040.1:0-1369 GCA_035506135.1 Myxococcota bacterium
ACGTACCCGGTCCCGACGATGCAGATGTTCAAGCCCGCCCCCTCACCCCTTCAGGCTCTCGATGGTGCGCCGCAGCCCCTCCGCCAGCGGCACCGCGGGCTCGAAGCCGAGCAGATCGCGCGCGCGAGAGAGGTCGGCCAGGCTGTGGCGCACGTCGCCCGGCCGCGCGGGCTCGTGGATCGGCTCCAGCTCGGAGCCGACGATCTCCTGGATCTCCGCCAGCAGGCGGTTCATCGCGATGCGCCGGCCGCCCGCGACGTTGATCACCCGCCCCACGGCGCCCGGTGCGTCGGCGGCCAGGAGGTTCGCGCGCACTGTGTCCGCCACGTAGGTGAAGTCGCGGCTCTGCTCGCCGTCGCCGTGGATCCGCGGCGGCTCGCCGCGCAGGCAGGCGCTCGCGAAGCGCGGGACCACGGCGGCGTACGTGCTGCGCGGATCCTGGCGCGGACCGAACACGTTGAAGTAGCGGAGCGCCACCGTCTCGAGCCCATACAGCTCGTGATAGAGCCGGCAGTAGACCTCGCCCACGTGCTTCTGCAGCGCGTAGGGGGAGCGCGGGTCGGCGGGGAGCGTCTCGACCTTGGGCAGCACCTCGGTGTCGCCGTAGGCGGACGAGGATGCAGCGTAGACCAGACGGCGGACCCCGGCGCGGCGCGCCGCCTCGAGCACCGCTAGCGTGCCGTCGACGTTCACCCGGTTCGTGCGCACCGGCTCGGCCACGCTGCGGGGCACCGAGGGCACGGCGCCCTGGTGGAACACCAGCTCGACGCCCTCGACCGCGCGCGCCGCGACCTCCGGATCGGTGAAGTCGCCGCGCAGCAGCTCGAAGCGGCCGCGCGCGTCCGCGAGATTCTCCTCGCGCCCGCTCGAGAAGTCGTCGATCACGCGCACCCGGAAGCCCTGGTCGAGCAGCGCGTCGACCAGGTGGCTGCCGATGAACCCGGCCCCACCCGTCACCAGCGCCGGGCGCTGCGCGCCCTTCACGGGCTTCCCCGGAGCCAGTCGGCGAAGCGCGCGATGCCCGCCTCGAGCGGCACTCGGGGCTCGTAGCCGAGCGCGGAGCGCGCCGCCGAGATGTCCGCCCACGTGCGGGACACGTCGCCGACCTGCTGCGGCAGCCACTCGATGCGCGCCTTCACGTCGAGCGCCCGCTCGAGCTCCTCGATCACCTCGAGCACCGAGACCGTGCGTCCCGCGCCAAAGTTGAGGATCACGAAGCCGAGGTCGCCGTCGAGGGCGCGGACCAGTCCGTCGACCAGGTCGTCGACGTAGGTGAAGTCGCGGACGCTCGAGCCGTCGCCGTACACCGGGACCGGCTCGCCGCGCAGCATGCGCTCGGCGAACTTGCGGATCGCGAGATCGGGGCGCT